>NZ_MAOI01000067.1 GCF_001884235.1 Bacillus paramycoides
TGAGGTGGGAGCCTTACTGCCCGTTAATGCGGGATAAAGAGGAAGATGGGAAGAAATAAAAAAAGGAAGCTAACAATTTACCATGTTAGCTTCCTTTTTTATTATGAAGCAATTTCTCCAGTTTTTACATCGTCTTGATTGTACGTATCTTGATCTAATTCACCAAGCCATTTACTAGAAATAAGACCTGCTGTCATAGAGCCACTCACGTTAAGAGCTGTACGCCCCATATCGATTAATGGCTCAACCGAGATAACAAGAGCGACAATACCGATTGGTAAGTTCATTGTAGATAGTACGATTAATGCTGCGAATGTTGCACCGCCACCAACACCGGCAACACCGAATGAGCTAATTGCAACGACAGCGATTAAAGTTAAAATGAATTGTGGTTGTAACGGATCAATTCCGACAGTTGGAGCGACCATCATTGCAAGCATCGCTGGATAAATACCTGCGCAACCATTTTGACCGATAGATACCCCGAAGGATGCAGCGAAGTTTGCGATTCCTTCTGAAATACCAAGTTTTTCTTTTTGTGCTTCAATATTTAATGGCATTGCACCTGCGCTAGAGCGAGAAGTGAATGCGAAAGTTAATACAGGGAATACCTTTTTTACATATTGAATTGGATTTAAACCAGATAGAGCAATTAATAATAAGTGAATGATAAACATTACGATAAGTGCTACATAAGACGCCAAAACAAAATTACCAAGTTTTAAAATAGCATTTATATCGCTACCAGCAACTGTTTTCGCCATAAGTGCTAATACGCCGTATGGAGTAAGTCGTAAAATTAACGTTACCATTCGCATTACGATCGCATATGCAGCATCAAGCATCTTTTTAAATAACTCAGCTTGTTCTGGATACTTTCTCTTTACACCGAGAAAGGCAATTCCGATAAAGGCTGCAAAAATTACGACAGAAATTGTTGATGTAGGACGAGCACCTGTTAAATCAAGAAATGGATTTGTAGGTAATAACTCTAACAATTTTTGCGGAATTGGTGTGTTTTCAATTGAAGTAAATTTCTCTTCTACTAATTTCAAACGAGCAGATTCTGCATCTCCTTGTTGTAATCCCGTTGCCGAAACATCAAATCCCGCGCTCGCAGCGATACCGACAGCTGCGGCAATTCCTGTAGTAAGAATTAAGATTCCAATAATAAGACCACTGATTTTACCAAGGTTTTTCGTTAATTGTAATTTTGTAAATGCTGAAATAATAGATACTAAAATAAGTGGCATAACGATCATTTGTAGTAATTTCACATAGCCGTTACCAATTAAACCGAACCAGTTATTAGATTCAATAATTACTTTAGAAGTAGGCTCATAAATGAATTGTAATATAAGACCAAAGATAATTCCGACTCCTAAAGCAGTAAATACACGTTTATTAAAAGATACATGCTTACGTTGCATATAATACAATACACCAACTAAAATGAGCATGACTGCGATGTTAATACTGACAAGCAGTGTATTCATGTTGATTCCCCCTAATTCCAATATGTTATATAGAATATAAGTCAATAAAACCTATAAGTCAACTAGGAAATTGGGGGAATTAAAAAAAGATGGCAAATTTGCCATCTTTTAATGTCCAACTCCAGGGACAAGTAAAAACGTTGTGTACCATGTAAATCCAATGAAGAACACTGTTAAATACGCCCCGAATACGTATATATACATACGCTCTGTTAATTTTAAATAGCTTAAAAGTACGAAGAAACCTGTTTGTCCTAAAAATAGTAGTGCGGTCGAATGCATATCCCCTAAGTAAAACATAACCGAGAAAATTCCAGTCCAAAAGCCGAGAACGCGAAACATGCGCTCCATGCCATCTCCCTCCTTTTCTAGAAAAAGTAAAACCTCTCTTCATTATAGTTTATTTTTCATACTATTGTAAATATTCGTTCATATAAAAGGAAAGAAGCCAACTATAATTGACTTCTTCTCAGATAGGAAATTAAATTTGAATTTTATAGTTACAAGATTTACATCCGTCAAGTAGACTATCATTTCTTGTTAATTCCGCATTTGGGAATAGGATTTCAAAAATTCCTCTCATCATATCTCCGTGCATATTACAAATTTCAGTCGGATGATGAACAGCAACTTCTTTAAATGGGCAATTGTGTACATCATAGAAAATTTTAGTTCCATCTGTACTTAATTCAAAAGCAGGAGATAAGCCAGCTGTTGAGAACGCTTCTTTTGCGATTTGAATTTTTTGTTCTATTGTTAAAGCTTCTTCACTTACATTTAACTGATGCATATGTTGTTCCATTAATTCTTTACCAAATTGTTTTCCTGTTTCATAAAGTGCTTTTTCACCAGCTGCCCCAAGGCTAAGTAGTGAATTAAAAGCTACTTTCGCTAATAATTGATAATCGCGAAATGGGAATTGTAACTGGATGACATCTTGAGACAAGACGTATAGTCTGCTCGGTCGCCCGCCCTTTCCAGTTTTCTTTGTTTCTGACTTTAGCATATTAACATCTTCTAATTTAGATAAATGCAAGCGTGCTACGTTTGGATGAATGTTAAACTCATCTGCAATTTCTTGTACAGTTACGTAATTATGTTTTTGCGAAATGTATTTATAAATGTAATAACGAGTTGGGTCAGATAATACACCTGTAATTTTTAAAGTTTGTTCCATGAGGATCTCCACCTTTATCACTTTATCCAAGATATTAACATTATAATACAGATAAACTTACATATAGGTAATTTCAGACAATAATTCGGAAATTGTTCATAATTTCACAAACATATTTTTCCTTTTTGTTCTAGTGAAAAGACAAAAGTACTAATTTTTCTTTTCCAGTTTTTCATGATATATACATGGTGAGGAGGGAAGTTTGATGAATGGTGTCGAGCTTTTTGCGAATATGATTATGAAAGAAGCTTGCGGGGTACAAGCATCGGACCTACATATTGTACCAAGGCAAAAGGATGTGGCGATTCAATTACGTATAGGAAAAGATTTAATTACGAAACAGTATATTGAAAAGGACTTTGGAGAAAAGCTTGTTTCGCATTTTAAATTTTTAGCATCGATGGATATAGGAGAGAGGAGAAAGCCACAAAGTGGTTCATTGTATTTACAAATCGATGGACAGGAAGTATATTTACGCCTTTCAACACTTCCAACAGTATACCAAGAAAGTCTCGTTATTCGCCTACATTTACAGGCATCTGTTCAGCCACTGTCTCATCTTTCATTATTTCCAAGCTCAGCGAAAAAATTACTCTCTTTTTTACATCATTCTCATGGGTTACTCGTGTTTACTGGACCGACGGGCTCTGGAAAGACAACGACAATGTATGCATTATTAGAGGCAGTTAGAAAAAGACAAACACGTCGCATCGTTACACTTGAAGATCCGGTTGAAAAAAGGAAGGACGGCTTATTACAAATTCAAATTAATGAAAAAGCAGGTATCACATATGAGACGGGACTAAGGGCTATTTTACGTCACGATCCGGATATTATTTTAGTCGGTGAAATTCGTGATGAAGAAACAGCAAAAGTAGCTGTAAGAGCAAGTTTGACTGGACATTTAGTAATGACGACGTTGCATACAAATGATGCGAAAGGAGCGATACTACGATTTATGGATTACGGTATTACACGACAAGAAATTGAACAATCATTATTAGCCGTAGCAGCGCAGCGACTCGTTGAACTAAAATGTCCGTTTTGCAAAGGGAAATGTTCAACTTTATGCAAATCAATGAGGCAAGTAAGGCAGGCGAGCATTTATGAGTTGTTATATGGATATGAATTGAAACAAGCGATTAAAGAAGCAAGTGGAGAGCATGTTATGTATAACTATGAAACATTGGAATCGGCAGTACGAAAAGGATATGCTTTAGGGTTTTTAGAAGAAGATGTTTATGTTTAAGAGAAAATGGAGTTTAAGCGATCAAGTGTTACTGTTGAAAAGGCTAAGCGAGTTATTAGAAAAAGGTTATTCACTTTTACAGGCGTTAGAATTTTTGCAGTTTCAATTACCTTCAGGAAAGAAAGATCAGGTACAGCGCATGATAGAGGGGTTGAAAAACGGACAAAGCTTGCATGATTCTTTTCATCAATTAATGTTTCATCCGGATATGCTAAGTTATTTGTTTTATGCTGAGCGACACGGTAATATTTCTTTTGCATTGCAACAAGGGAGTGTGCTTCTTTATAAGAAGGATAAATATAAGAAAGATATGATGAAAGTACTTCAATATCCTATTTTTTTAGCGGTTTTTTTAATGCTTATTCTTTCTGTTTTCAACCTCATTTTATTGCCACAGTTTGAAACTCTCTATAGTTCTTTACGTTCTACAACATCACCTCTTACGGAGCAAATTTTATTTATAATCAAATCATTACCTTACTTCATTTTTATCATTTTTCTTACTGTAATAATTGGGTTTAGTTTATATGTGTTTTACTTTCGAAAACTTCCTCCTATTCAAAAAGTAAAGATTTTAATCCATATTCCTCTCATGAAAACATTTCTTATTTTAAATCATTCGCATTATTTTTCTGCTCAATTAAGTGGATTATTACAAGGGGGATTGTCAGTGCTAGAAGCTTTAATAGTAATGATGGAACAAAAGCATCATCCATTCTTTCAGTATGAAGCAACCAGGATTGAAAGACAATTAATTGCGGGAGAACAGTTACAAACTATTATTGCTAAAAGTGGTTATTACGAAAAAGAACTTTCTTATATTATTACGCATGGACAAGTAAACGGTAATCTAGCAACTGAGCTTGGTGATTATAGTGAACTTATTATTGAAAAGATAGAACGGAAAATTAAAAACATTTTAGTTGTAATTCAACCGATTTTATTTACATGTATCGGGGTTATAGTCATTCTTATGTATTTGGCAATGATTATGCCAATGTTTCAAATGATGAATTCAATTTAGGGGGATTTGTATGGAGAATGAGAAAGGTTTTACTCTTTTAGAAATGCTATTAGTAATGGTTGTTATATCTGTATTATTACTATTAATCATTCCAAATGTAGTTACACAGCGTTCCTCAGTGCAAGGAAAAGGGTGCGACGCATATGTAAAATCTGTAGAAGCACAAATACAAGTATATCAGTTACAGTATAATAAGATTCCATCAATAGATGCGCTTGAAGAGGGAAAGTATATTACTTCTAAAACATGCCCGAAAGGCGAATTAATCTATATTTCCGATGATGGTGCAGTATCTGTCGGGAAATCGTGAAGCAAAAAGGTTTTACGTTTTTAGAAATGTTACTCGTTTTATTTACTATTTCTGTACTGAGTGTTGTTGCGCATTTTAATGTTACTTCATTATATGAAAAACAAAGAGTTGAGCAGTTTTTGAAACAGTTTTCAAATGATGTTTTGTATATGCAGCAGTTAGCGATTAAGCGTCAAAAACAGTATACGTTACGATGGTATAAAGAGAAAAATATGTATTATATTTGGGAATCGGAGACGGAATCTTTAATTGCTAAGAGAGAATATGATAAAAATATACAAATTGATTTGCATACTTTTCCAAACCCGATGACGTATAATTTGAGGGGAAATATTAATAGGGGTGGTACGATTTTACTTTCGTATCGAAATTACAAATATGAGATTGTATTTCAGCTCGGAAGAGGGAGATTTACGTATCGTGAAGTGTCAAAAAGGATCAGTAATGGCTGAGATGCTAGTAGCACTAAGTTTATTAATGATGGCGGTATCGTTATTGCTCCCGCAAACGATATTGATTATGCAAGAAAGAAAAAATATACAAATGCGCTATAAAGCATTTGTATTATTAAAAAAAGAAGCAACCTTATTCGTGTATGAGAATGAGGAAAAGCGAATAAAAGAGCAAGTTATAAAAGGAGTTGTATATTACACATATTGGAGAGGAGATGAAGTTTGTACGATGTGGAATGATGTGAAAGGGAGAACGATGGAGCAATGCCTTTATGCAGAGAAAAAATAAATTAGAAGCGGGGTTCACATTAATAGAAATGATGGCGTGTTTGTTTCTTTTATTAATGTTCTTTTTACTTTTACCACGGCTTCATATTATAGGGATCGAAAATATACAGTCAAAAGGATTAAATGATTGGGAGTGGGATGTATTTTTAGAGCAAGTGCAAATGGAGTATCGTGAAGTATCAATAGGGAGAAATATAGTAATTGAAAATAATGAAAGTATTTTGCGTTTCCAACACCGTAATGGTGATGAGGTGACGTATGAAAAAGTGAATAGTAATCTTATAAGAAAAGTAAATATGCGCGGAAGGGAATTTATATTACAAAAGGTTGAAGCAGTTTCGTACAAATTAACACCTCATTTGCTATTTATATACGTGAAAGATATAAGTGGTGAAATATATGAAGGTGTTGTGATGCGCTATAGTGAAATTGGAATAGAAACATGAGAAAACAAGATGGATTTGCATTGCCAGGAACAATTATTTTGCTGGTTTTATTAACTTCTTTTTTGATGTATGAAACAAATATGTTACTTTCGGATAAAAAATTTTATATTGAAATAGAACAAAAAATTTTTATGGAGGAACTTGTTGATCGAGCTATTGCAGATATAAAAAAAGACTTACAGCAAAAAGAAAAGAATGATACATTTTTATTTCAGTATGAAAAAGGAAAAGTGAGTGGAAAATATGTCTTTGAAAATGATGTTATTATCATTTCGTTGCAGTGTGTTACGAAACAGAAAGTTTTTTATGTAGTGAGCTTTCGCTATAGGAAAAAGGATAATAAAATATTTGATTGGGTAGAAGGCTGATATGTAAATGTAATTGAGAGAACTGGATGTCAATATTTATATAAAATATATATAGAAAAACCATGTATCTCGATTCAAAAATGAGTCGAGTTTTTTTATGGGAATGGATAAATATAGAAGGTTAAAGTTTAAATTTTCTCAAAAAAGAGAAGGGTGGGAAGAGTATGATATATTCATGCTATCCGATCATTTTTTTAAGGGAGATAGGTACATGGAAAATGAAAATCAAATAGTTGGAAATAAAGAAATGACGATTTTTGATCACAAAGGCAACACGATTGTGACAGAGGATAGAGATGTACACATTATCTCAAGATTCGAAGAGCCTCTTATTGTCGTATTAGCAAATGTATTAAGTGATGAAGAATGCGATGAATTAATCGAATTGTCTAAAAATAAAATGGAGCGTTCTAAAATTGGTTCATCACGTAATGTAAATGATATTCGAACAAGTAGCGGTGCATTTTTAGAAGAGAATGAACTTACTTCGAAGATTGAAAAACGAATTTCATCTATCACGAATGTTCCTGTAGCGCATGGAGAAGGATTGCACATTTTAAATTATGCAGTGGATCAAGAATATAAAGCGCACTATGATTATTTTGCTGAACATAGTAGATCAGCTGCTAATAATCGTATAAGTACTCTTGTGATGTACTTAAATGATGTAGAAGAAGGCGGGGAAACATTCTTTCCGAAATTAAATCTTTCTGTACACCCTAGAAAGGGAATGGCAGTATACTTTGAATATTTTTATCAAGACCAATCACTAAATGAGCTTACGTTACACGGAGGGGCACCTGTTACGAAAGGCGAGAAATGGATTGCAACGCAATGGATGAGAAGAGGTACTTATAAGTAAAAGCAAGCTAGCTAGCTTGTTTGATTGTGAAAAAATAGTGAGTATGTTACGTTTTGTTCTTCATAGCATAAGAAGAACAAAACGTTTTTTTATTAAATAAAGTAACATCTTTCGTTATAATAACAAATAATAACGGATGATTGAGAGGGACGAAAATGAAGTCTATATACATAACTGGTTATATGGGAGCAGGGAAAACAACAATCGGGAAAGCACTAAGTAAAGAACTTCATATGGATGTTGTAGACACAGATCACCAAATTGAAGAGAAGCAAGGAAAGTTAATTCGGCACATTTTTGCCGAAGAAGGAGAAATTGTTTTTCGTGAATATGAAAGTGAAATGTTGCGTTCACTACCAGCCCATAATGTAATTATTACAACTGGTGGAGGGATTATTGAACGCGCAGAAAATCGAAGGTGGATGAAAGAGAACGGCACTGTCGTATATTTATATTGCGATCCATATGTGATTGCAGAAAGGCTTCGTGAAGATACGACACGTCCGCTATTTCAGAAGAAAGATATAGATGCATTTGTAACGAAATTCGAATCGCGCCGAGCTTATTATGAAGAGGCGGATATTCATATTGATACGACAAATAAGTCTGTAGAACAAATTATGAATGAATTAAAGGGGAAGATTAATGTATAAAAAAGTGGACATACTAATCAAGTAGAGGTGATGATAATATGTCTACTAATGATTATGTTCGCTTTGTGACACAGCAATTTGTGTCATATATGGATGCTCCAAAAGAGGATCGAAAACAAAAGAAGGAACAACGCCGTGCAGAGAAAGAGCCATTCTTAAATAAATGGTTTGGTGTTATGCCGCTGAGCGCTGCTTTGCTTTATCGAAATGTAAAAGATAAAAGAAAAAAATCAAGCTAATTATTTTCTACGAGTATTTACGGTGAAAATACATTGGATTCTTTTGTGATAAGTATATGGAATGAAAAATCCCTAGTGCAATAAGGCACTAGGGATTTTTTCTATTGTACAGACTCTTTTTCTTCTGTAATTGCATGTATTTTATTATTTACCCATACAAATCCTATTCCTATACAAATAGAAATTCCCCAACCAACAGCGGTCATAATAGCTCTCATTTCACCATATCCATCTACACCGAAAACAGAGATAAAATAGATTTTCAAGAAGCTTTTTAAAATAAATTGAAGACCAAAAAATAGTGTTAAATATTGTAATGCTGGATATATACGACTATCACGATAAAGCTCACGGCTTTTATCGCGATCATGACCTTGCAGTGCTGCAATATCCGCAGCAAAATATAACATAAGTGGTTTTTTTATAAAAATTGAACATATGACGATAATACCGAGTACGATATGGTAATATGCATCATTCCATAACATTCGTTCGGCTGATCCTGATATTAAATCTACAGTTGTATTAGCGATGAGTGTGATTAAAATAAAGAACCCTGTCACGTTAAACTGTTTTTCCTTTTTAAACGTATACAGTGTATAAATAATCCCAGGGGCAGATGAGATTAACATCGCGTAATAAGGATCGATATAAGGTTTTGCAAATTTCCAAATGAGGAATGGGAATACGAGATAAAAGACAAGATCTAATATAGCTTTTTTATTTTGATTCATACAGAGCCTCCTTAAGTCATACATATATTTTATAATATACTTTCTGAAAATTGTATAAGGTTTAATGGAAAAAGAAAAAGTATATCAATCTTTGGGGGAGTAGTAGATTGAAAAAAATTGCCCCTAGCGTAGTAAGTTTTTTTAGTATATAATAAAGGAAACGCTTTCATTTTTGATTTGTTCACAAAATGGACGGAAAATCACATATTTACTATTGATATGTTGCTTTATAATGAAACTAATTAAATATACATGCATACAATATTGTGAAATAAATAACATAAATAATCTATATAAATGTAAACGTTATCAAAGAGAGAGGTGGAGACAATGAGTAAATTTTTCTTCAATCATAATCCAGCAACATTAGAGGATGGAAGGCTTGTTAAGTATGCTGAAATTATTTATGGAGAAGGTGGCCGTTCTGTATTAGAAAATTTAATGGTGAAGGCATCTATCAGATTGCGTGATCGTTATCCGAATAAATCTGACGAGCAAATCTCGAACCTCGTAAATCAAGGTATCCATGATATGTTTCAAAAATACGTGAATGAGTAAGAGTAGCTAATTGCTGCTCTTATTTTTTTGTATAAGGATTGAGCCTCTAGCTGAAAATAAAGGTGCATGTTGAAACATGAAAAAGGAGGGGAAAAGATGAGCAATGGAATTGGGCGTTCAAAAGAGAATCTTCCGACTGATGCAAATCATGTAAGTGCGAAGGATCGTGCATATCAGAAACGTATGACGAAGAAAAACCAGCAAGAGCGTAATGACGATAGAGAATAGGCTGGGAAATATCTTAAAAGAAGCTCCTTCTAAAGCTGAAGGAGCTTTCTTTAAGATAGAAAATGATTTGCGGTAATATAGAAGAGACCACCGTTTATAATTTGCATTGTAATGCGTGGTTCGTATTGTTCTTGTAATGCTTGCTTTTCAATTTCATAGCTTTCTGGAAGTTCATCGTTATCTTCGTAAAACCGATTTAAAAGGTCTAAATCGTGATTCCAACGCACTCTTGCTTCTTTTGCCCACGTATGGTCGTCTTCAGCTATTATACTTTTTAAAGCATCCTCTATACGTTGTAAGCCACTTTGTGGCTTAATGATAGGTGAGAGTGTAAAACAAAAATCTGGTATTTTCGGCGTGAGTTTGATCTCTGCTAAAGTGTCATGAAAGTTTGCAATCATTGTGCCAGAAATAAGATGAATACCGATGGAATGAAGTATGTCTTTTTTTCGGTCGCATTGATAAGATACTTTTATATTTACACCAAGCCAAGGATGTAGAGGGGTATGAGTTGCCCCGCTATGTTTCACTTCCTCATATAAACGTATGTATGAACCTAGTTCTTTTGTTGTTTCAAAGATTTGATGCAAACGTGGTGAACCGTAATGAATAAGTTCACCATCATTTTCTTCATCCTCCGAATTTGTAAGGAGAGTAAGACGCATCGGATTAGGAATGCCTCCTGTTTTTTCGAGATAGTGCCAATAGAAAGGACGATTCATTAATAATTTGTCCATTTCAATTGTTAATTGTACATCTAATAGATGAGGAGAGTGCTCTAAAATTTCACAGTTATTCGCCTCGAAAAAGTTGTATAAGTAATTATGAATTTCATTTTGCTGCATAGTCTTGCACCTCAGCTTCATTGCGCTTCGCAAAATCGATAATAGATGTTAAATTTTCCATCTTGATTCGAATTTCACCTTCGCTTTTTGATTGCGCGAAAATTTCTTGAATATGCGCATCAATATTTTTCATATTGATTCTCGTTAAAATTTCATCGAGTTCGCCGATTACACGTTCAAATAAATTAATTTTTTCATATAATAGTTTTAAAATGTGCTCTTCAACAGTATGTTTTGTTGCTAAGTTATAAATGTGAACATCATTTTTTTGTCCTAGGCGGTGAATACGCCCAATCCTTTGCTCGAGGCGCATTGGATTCCATGGTAAGTCGTAATTAATCATATGGCTACAAAATTGCAAGTTAATTCCTTCACCGCCAGCTTCGGTCGCAATTAACACTTGTGCATGATTTTGGAAAAGCTCCTTCATCCAATCTTTCTTCCCGCGCTTAAATCCACCGCGAAATGGGACAGAGGAAATTCCATGTTGTTGTAAGAACCATTGTAAATACATTTGTGACGCTCTATATTCAGTGAAAATGATGACCTTATCGTCAATTTCTTTTATAAGCTCTAGAGCTTTATTTGCTTTTGAGTTGAACGGAATATGATTAATTTTATCCATCAGCACATCAATATGTGGGTCCTTTATGTAATGCTCATTTTCTTTCTGCCTTTTTTCTACATGTTTTTTTAATGAATAGTAAACAGCTTCACGACTACTACATGCCTCTCGTTTTAAAGTTAAGGATGAGAAAGCGGACGTGAAGGCATCTTGTCCTCGCCAATTTTCAATTTCATTATATAAAGCTTGTTCTTCGTCATTAAACTCAACGAATAATGTTCGTACATGCCTCTTTGGCCAATCAATCCCAGTATTATGACGTCTATTTCGAACCATCACTTTATTGATGAGAGCTTTTAAATCTTCATCAGATTCAGCTGAACGATTTTTGGAAGCATAATATTCTTCAAAATTAGATTGATTGCCTAAATGACCTGGTTTTAATAAAGAAACAAGGTTGAAGATTTCATCAATTTTATTTTGAACGGGAGTTGCGGTTAGTAATAAACAAAACTTCTTTTTTAATCGTTGTGCAAATTCATAGTTTTTTGTTTTATTATTTTTTAGTTTATGTGCTTCATCGATAATAATCAGATCATACTCTAAGTTTAAAACGATATCACGATGTGGCGAACGTTTCGCAGTATCGATTGATGAAACGATGACATCAGCTTGTTCCCAAGAATAACTTTTCTTTTGAGCGACCGCAGGAATAAAAAATTTTGTGTTTAGTTCATACGCCCACTGAGACACGAGGGAAGCTGGAACGAGAATAAGTACCTTTTTTACGAGTCCACGCACCATATATTCTTTTAAAATAAGACCAGCTTCGATCGTTTTTCCAAGTCCGACTTCGTCTGCTAGAATCGCTTTACCATTCATTTGTTCAATGACATTTTGAGCGACTTCTAATTGATGCGGAAGCGGCGTGAAATGTGATAAATGTTTCGGTGCTTGCAATCCATCAAAAGTAGGGACGAGTAATGATTTCTCTGTTTTATAAGCTAAATGATATAAATCCCAATTTGTCCAAGGACCATCTTCATCAATTCGTTTTAAAAAATTGTTTTGCCACGTTCGATCTACGGAAATATCGACATTCATTAAGACTCTCCCACCTTTTATAAACTAAAATGATTATGAAAAAAATCTTTATTATAAGCCTTGTAATAAGGCGCTATCACACTTACTAAAAGTTAAAGAATAGGCAATGGTAAAGGGATAAATCCCAGAAGTTGTATTTAATAAGATTAAGAATAAAAAATTCTAAATTATTTTTTATGCTAGAATATTGATGAAATATAGCGAATAATGTTAGGATAATGGTGTGAAATGTGTGGAATCTTTCGTATTTTATCCAAGAAAGTAACTTTTTATTTACGCTTTCATAAAAAAATATAATGAGATTCCGTATATCCTTATCTTTTCAGAATGAAAATGTTTAGATATGGGAAGCAACTTTTATTGATTTGTCAGAGCATAAGGGGGAAAGAGCATGATTACATTACAACGTACACCGTTATTTGATGTATACGCGAAGTATGGCGGGAAAACAATTGACTTTGGTGGTTGGGAATTACCAGTTCAATTTTCAAGCATTAAAGAAGAACACGAAGCTGTACGTACAGCGGCAGGTTTGTTCGATGTATCTCATATGGGAGAAGTAGAGGTAAAGGGTGTAGATAGTTTAGCATTTTTACAACGTGTTGTTACAAATGACGTATCTACCTTAAAGGTAGGAGGCGCACAATATACAGCTATGTGCTATGAAAATGGTGGCACTGTAGATGATTTATTAATCTACAAACGTGGTGAAGAAGACTATTTATTAGTAATCAATGCATCAAATATCGAGAAAGATTACGAATGGTTAGCAAGTCATGTAATTGGCGATGCGAAAGTAGTCAATGTTTCTAGTGAAGTTGCACAGCTTGCAATTCAAGGACCAAAAGCAGAAGGCATTTTACAAAAAGTTGTGTCAGAAGATTTGAAAGAAATTAAGTTCTTTAAATTTAAAAACGATATTCTTGTAGATGGAGTTCCTGCACTTGTATCTCGTACAGGTTACACAGGTGAAGATGGATTCGAAATTTACTGTAAGAGTGAAGATGCTGCAAAACTTTGGGAGAAACTTCTTGAAGTTGGAGCAGAAGAGGGCTTAAAAGCATGTGGTTTAGGTGCTCGTGATACACTTCGCTTCGAAGCAACTCTTCCGTTATACGGACAAGAATTATCAAAAGATATTACACCGATTGAAGCAGGAATTGGCTTTGCGGTAAAAACAAATAAAGAAGCAGACTTCTTTGGAAAAGAAACGTTAAAAGAGCAAAAAGAAAACGGTGCATCTCGTAAGTTAGTCGGCATCGAAGTAATCGAACGCGGTATTCCTCGTACGCATTACCCTGTATTTATAGGAGAAGAAAAAATCGGGGAAGTAACGAGTGGTACACAATCTCCAACGTTAAAGAAAAGCATTGGTTTAGCACTAATTGATGTAAAATACGCAGCAGTTGATACAGAAGTAGAAATTGAAATTCGTAATAAACGCGTCAAAGCAGTAGTTGTTCCAACACCATTTTATAAACGTTCAAAGTAACGGGGAGAGGGGTAGATTTCATGTTGCATCGTTATCTTCCAATGACAGAAGAAGACAAAAAAGAAATGTTACAAACAATCGGCGTTCAAACGATTGATGAGTTATTCTCTGATATTCCAGAGAGTGTTCGTTTTAAAGGGGATTTAAAAATTAAAGAAGCAAAATCAGAGCCAGAGCTTTTAAAAGAGTTATCTCAAATGGCTAGTAAAAATGCGAACTTAAAAGAATACGCTTCTTTCTTAGGAGCAGGTGTATACGATCATTACGCTCCAGTAATTGTTGATCATGTTATTTCCCGTTCAGAATTTTATACAGCTTACACACCATACCAACCAGAAATTTCACAAGGGGAATTACAAGCAATTTTTGAATTCCAAACAATGATTTGTGAATTAACAGGAATGGATGTAGCAAACTCTTCTATGTATGACGGAGGTACAGCTTTAGCTGAAGCGGCAATGCTAGCAGCTGGTCATACGCGCAAAAAGAAAATTCTTGTGTCTAGTGCAGTTCATCCAGAATCAAGAGCGGTACTTGAAACATATGCAAAAGGTCAACATCTTGAAGTTGTTGAAATTGATCATAAAAACGGTGTAACAGATTTAGAAGTATTACAAAGTGAAGTAGATGATACAGTTGCTTGTGTAATCGTTCAATATCCAAACTTCTTCGGACAAGTTGAAAAGTTAGCTGATATCGAAAAAATCGTTCATCAACAAAAATCATTATTTATCGTTTCTTCAAATCCATTATCATTAGGCGCATTAACACCGCCAGGGAAATTGGGTGCTGATATTGTAATCGGTGATGCACAACCATTTGGTATCCCAACGCAGTTTGGTGGACCTCATTGTGGTTACTTTGCAACAACGAAAGCATTTATGCGTAAAATTCCAGGACGTCTTGTCGGACAAACTGTAGATTCAGATGGTAAACGTGGGTTTGTATTAACGTTACAAGCACGTGAACAGCATATTCGCCGTGATAAAGCGA
Organism: Bacillus paramycoides; assembly: GCF_001884235.1. Lineage (GTDB taxonomy): Bacteria > Bacillota > Bacilli > Bacillales > Bacillaceae_G > Bacillus_A > Bacillus_A paramycoides. Next base: position 15,084 of record NZ_MAOI01000067.1, read on the forward strand.
CGTCTAACATTTGTTCAAACCAAGCGTTAAATGCATTAGCAGCATCAGTTGCAATGACAGCACTTGGAAAACAAGGTGTGAAAGAAATGGCACGTCAAAATATTTCTAAAGCACAATATGCAAAACGTCAATTCGAAGCGAAAGGTTTCACAGTAACATTCGCTGGACCATTCTTCAATGAATTTGTTGTAGATTGTAAACGTCCAGTTAAAGAAGTAAATGATGTATTAATACAAAAGAATATTATCGGTGGTTACGACCTAGGCCGTGATTATAAAGAGCATGCAAACCATATGCTTGTAGCAGTAACAGAGCTTCGTACAAAAGAGGAAATTGACACACTTGTAAACGAAATGGGGGCTATCCAATGAAGAACCAAGACCAAGCACTTATTTTTGAAATGAGTAAAGAAGGACGCGTAGGATATAGCTTACCCAAATTAGATGTAGAAGAAGTAAAATTAGAAGATGTGTTTGAGAGTGATTATATTCGAGTAGAAGATGCAGAGCTTCCAGAAGTATCTGAACTTGATATTATGCGCCATTACACAGCGCTTTCAAACCGTAACCACGGTGTGGATTCAGGATTCTATCCACTTGGATCTTGTACGATGAAATATAATCCGAAAATTAATGAAAACGTAGCACGCTTCGCAGGCTTTGCAAATATTCATCCACTTCAAGATGAAAAAACAGTGCAAGGTGCAATGGAATTAATGTACGATTTACAAGAACATTTAATTGAAATTACAGGTATGGATACCGTTACATTACAACCAGCAGCTGGTGCACACGGAGAATGGACAGGTTTAATGCTAATTCGTGCATACCATGAAGCAAAAGGTGACTTTAACCGTACGAAAGTAATTGTTCCTGATTCTGCTCACGGAACGAATCCAGCATCTGCAACTGTAGCTGGTTTTGAAACAATTACAGTAAAATCAAATGAAAATGGTCTTGTTGATTTGGAAGACTTAAAACGTGTTGTCAATGAAGAAACGGCAGCACTTATGTTAACAAATCCAAATACATTAGGCCTATTCGAAGAAAATATTTTAGAAATGGCAGAAATCGTTCATAATGCAGGCGGTAAATTATACTATGATGGTGCAAACTTAAATGCCGTATTAAGTCAAGCACGCCCAGGAGATATGGGATTTGACGTTGTGCATTTAAACCTTCATAAAACATTTACAGGCCCGCACGGCGGCGGTGGCCCAGGTTCTGGTCCAGTAGGTGTGAAAGCTGATTTAATTCCGTTCTTACCAAAACCAATTTTAGAGAAAACGGAAAACGGTTATCACTTTAACTACGACCGTCCAGAAGCAATTGGACGTGTGAAACCATTCTATGGTAACTTCGGAATTAACGTTCGTGCATACACATATATTCGTTCTATGGGTCCAGATGGATTACGTGCAGTAACTGAGTATGCTGTATTAAATGCAAACTATATGATGAGAAGATTAGCACCGTTCTACGATCTTCCATTCGATAGACATTGTAAGCATGAATTTGTATTATCAGGTCGTCGTCAAAAGAAACTTGGTGTACGTACGTTAGATATTGCAAAACGTCTGCTTGATTTCGGCTACCATCCACCAACAATTTACTTCCCATTAAATGTGGAAGAATGTATTATGATTGAGCCAACAGAAACAGAATCAAAAGAAACGTTAGATGGTTTCATTGATAAAATGATTCAAATTGCTAAAGAAGTAGAAGAAAATCCAGAAGTTGTACAAGAAGCGCCACATACAACGGTAATTAAACGTTTGGATGAAACGATGGCTGCTCGTAAACCAGTGTTACGTTACGAAAAACTAGCACCTGTACAAGTTTGATTGGAAAAAAAGAACTCGCTATATGCGGGTTCTTTTTTTTGCAAAATTGGTGCAGATAGCATGAAAAAAATGTTAAAAATTTATATTTTTTGTTTCATATTGCTGTAATGATGCCGTTTCATAGGTGGTTTTGTTGAAAAAGTCGGTTTGATAAAAGTATTTATTTTTGTTAGAATTTTATTGAAATTAAGAAGATGTGATGGGGCAGAAATTACTCATTTTTATGTATATGTGAAAAAACGAGCAAGACGGGGGTGGAAGTGTGGGATATCGATGTTATAGAATGGTATACCATTTAGAAAACGGAGAAACAATTAAAGATGTAAAAGAATTTTGTTATCGAGACCAAGGGAAAGTGTTAGAAAGAGTAGCGCATCGTGTAATGGATAATAGAGAAGTGACAGCGATTGATAAACAAGGAACAATCATTTCAATAGCGTGTGAGGACATTGTAAAGGTAGAACTCGATTACATAACAGAAAGTTAACCTTGAGTCATATCGAATTATTCGATACAATATACTGTTGAATGGTGAAGTGAAAAGAGAGGAGTTTATCATGGGTAGTACAAGACACTTTTATATGTTTATTTTAGCGTTTGTTCTTGTTGTGGCGTTAACGATTTATTTAATTGTTGATAGCAGCTGGTACAATACAGTTCATCCGGCATTCCTTCTTTTTATGTATGTAGGAATTGCGGTTGTTAGTTTCGGAATGAGAGACGAAATGTTAGATCGCTTTGAAAAGTGATACATATACGAAAGACCAACAGGAAAATGTTGGTCTTTTTTTCTTGCCAAAAATTTTAAAAGCGCCTCATAAAAGGCACCTTCTTCAATAACGACAATATGAAAGTAAGAGTTTATAAACAGAGAGGCTCTTCGGTATAACATCTTTCGGAGTATGTAATATAAAGCTGAAAATGATGATGAAAACGAGAAATAGGAAAAATAAAAATAGGATATGTTTATGTATAGAATTTTGCATATCATCCACTCCTTTTTTAGGTAGTATGTCCAAAGGAAAGAAGGGTATGAGAAAATTTAGGAGGGAGAACGATGGGAAAACGAAAATTGTTATTTGGAATAGGGGTAATATTTTTTTCAATTGGCCTCATAGTATCAAATGTTTACTCAGATATACCATCGCCATTTCCTAAATTGCATAAAGGGATTGGTATAAGTGTTGCCATAGTTGGTCTGCTTTGTCTTATCGCATCAAATTTCTATAGAAAATCTAAATAGACATAAAAAAGGACAGTTACTCTTTTTCAGAGGAACTGTCCTTTTTAAATAACTTGTTCCATAGCTTGGCGATACTCCATATAATTACGATTGCAATGGAGGCAATAATTGACCAAGTGATAGATGCAATTTCAAGTGCCATGTTAGGAAGGAACGTAAGAATGGATAATACTTTATGAAACAACCATTCTATTATATGAAAACTTATTTGTAATAGAATGACGGTCCCGAGTGTGATCCATGTTAAGATTTGTTTTCCTTTTTCTTTCCACATGACATTCACCTCACGTTAGCTTAATAGTTTTAAGCCAACAGCGCCGCATAGAATGCAGCTTAAGAAGGCAAGACGGCGCCAATCCGCTGATTCACGGAAAATAAGAATACCGAGAAGTGCACTTCCGGCAGTTCCGATTCCAGTCCAAATTGCGTAAGCAGTTCCCATCGGTAACGTGTTCATCGCAAGGGATAAGAAGAAGAAGCTTACGCCGAAGTTAGCGATTAAAATAATTTTTGGTGCCCAGCCTTTCTTTTCAGTGGCTACTTTCATAAAGAGTACACCAATAATTTCGCAAATACCAGCTAGAATTAAAAATACCCAAGCCATTTTATGCAGCCTCCTTCGCTTCTTTTTCTTCTGTTACTCGTTTTAAACCGATTACTCCGAAGAAGATTAAACCGATTAATAATACTTTTACGATAGAGAAAGGTTCTCCGAAAACAAAAATCTCTGTAAGAACGATTCCGCCAGCGCCAATCCCTGTAAAGACTGCGTACACAGTACCGACAGGTAAATCTTTGTAAGCTCTAAATAGTAGTACGAAACTAATTGCGATTAATAAAGCGACACCAGCCCACTCAAGTGGTGCCTCCGCGTGTTTTAGTCCAATCACCCAAAAGATTTCAATAATACCAGCTATGATTACATAAATCCATGCCATATGTTATTTCTCCTTCCTACCAGTCGTTAGGTAAAGGGCTTAAAAACGACGCATTGCAAAGGAGCAATCCGTCAGTTTGAAAGTCCGCGCCAAAATACTTTCCAAGAGGCGTTCAAACGTGTCTCAAAGCGATTTAAACCTGCGTATAATAGTTCGACCATAAGGCCGTCTAGTAAGCATAGATAAGCTTCTAAGGCGTCTTTTACTTCAATGTTATGCAGTTCCCCTTGGTCATTTGCACGTTTAAATACAGGATATAAAAGTTTTCTAACGTTTTCGATGTGTGTATTCGCCTTATCGATAATTTGTTCGCGAAATGCATCAGGCGGAAAATACGAAGTTCGTAACCAAAACATTGATTCTTCACTTTCACCAAATCGTTTTGCATATCCTTTTAACAAACTTACGAGCAGTTCTTCTGTAGATGACATTGAAAACTTTTCAATATCGCCTGTGAAGCTCTGTACATCTTTTTGAAGAGCAGCCTCTAAACATGTAAAGTACAACTCCTCTTTTCCTTTAAAGTGTGCGTAAATCGATGGTTTTTTAATCCCAACTTCTTGAGCAATATTTGCTAATGAAGTTCCTTCGTAGCCGTAGCGTGCGAAATGAGAAAGTGCTATAGCTTTAATGCGGTTTGCTGTCATTTTCATCCCCTACCTACCGTTCGTTAGGTTAATTATATGAGATGAAAATTATAAAGTCAATGGGGAAACGTTGAAAAAAAGAGCACTATAGTTAGCACTCTTTTTTTAGACCGTTTTTCGCTCAATTAAATGGAATGAAAGTTCTTCTGAGCTTCCGATAATTTGTTCGTCTTGCATCTGCTTATGGAATAAAGAAAAAGCACGTGATCCCATCGTGAGGCCGGGATGCTCAATAGTTGTAATTTCTAATGCTTTTGAAATTTCATGATTATCGAATCCAAGGATAGCGAGGTCCTCAGGGACGCGAATGCCATGTTTTTTTGCTTCTGTTAATAAACCAGCAGCTACTTGATCATTCGCTGTGAAAATAGCAGTTGGACGATTTGTCATATTTAAAATGCGTTGAAGTATTTTTGCCCCGTCCTGCATCGTATAACATTGATGAAAAATCCAATCGGGTTGTACTATTTTTCCTTCGTGACGAAGAGTATCGGCGAAAGCTTTTTCACGCTCAATTGAATTAACACTTGTTTTTCTTGCTAAACAAATGCCGATTTTTTCATGACCCTTACTTAGTAAATAGGAAGTACCGAGACGAAATCCTTCATAATGATCTACATAGACAGATGAAATGAGGGGATGTTTCATTTTTTCACATGAAATAATAGGAGCGAATTTTGCGAACGGCTCAATTTGTTCCCATGAACTCGTTCGAGAGCAAATAATCATCCCGTCGAATTGTTTCATTTTCATCATTTCAAGAACGCGAATTTCTTCAATACTATCGTAATTCGTTTGGCACAAATTAATATGATATCCAGCTAATAATGCTTCGTTTCCGATTCCTTCAATAATGGTGCTAAAATACGGGAGATTAATGAAAGGTAGCATAACGCCAATTGTATATGTTTTACCTCTTATTAAATGGACTGCATTAATATTTTTTGCATAGTTCAATTCTTCAACTGCATCTAGAACACGCTTACGTTTTTCTTCTTTTACGTAAGGATGATTATTAAGGACACGGGAAACCGTTGATATGGATACACCAGCAGTTTTTGCAATTTGTTTTATATTGGCCATATGTATCACCTCTTTATTTATTATAAGGGAAAATAATAAGAATGAAAAAATCTTGACCTGAAAAGCTTTTCACAATCTATGTTATAAATATGACTTCCGTTATTCGCGTAACCTTTTTATTTGGGCGTAAGAGTGGCGAGGTCATTTTTGTATGTCCACAAAGAATTTTTGTCAAAATGTGTGAGAATAACTTGGAAAGTTTTCAAAGGAGGAGTTTGATTGTAAAGCGAATATGAAGAGAATATAAACGCTTCGTTCGTTAAGAGAGCGATATGAAAGGGCGGAAACAAATTGAAAAAAGGAATCATTTGTTTCGTGTTTTCTAGTGTATTACTTAGCTCATGTTCATTTCAGCAAACGATGCAAGAAGAAAAAACATTTGTGGGAACAACAGGAGGGGCTATGGATCGTGTTACTGATCCTATTCCGCTAAAAGAGCTTCCGACATATTTTCCGGCGAAGTTTAAGGTTCCAACGTTTTTACCTTATGACATTACGAGTGATGTGATGGGGGAGGTAAGAACGATGGGAAAGAAGAATGCTGTCGTAACGATTAAATATAAGCAACAAGAGAAAGGAAGGCACGACTATATAGAATTAACAGTGGCAAACTTTTCTTACAGTTTTCCATACCTCGTAGAAGAGAATCGATTTCAAGAACAAATGAGGTTGAATAATGGAGCACCTGCTTATTTTAAAAATAAGGATGATTACGAACGAGGAGACGAATTTGCTACGCTTATATGGAAAGAGAAGGGAATTGAATATCAGCTATTATATCGTAATATAGATGAGAAAGATGAAGATGTGATCAAACAGAATCTACTGTACATTGCGAACAATATGGAATAAAAAAACTAGCTGAATGATACAGCTAGTTTTTTGTATGTTATTTCTTTTTAATTTTGCCTGTCCAAGATTTAAATCCACCTTGTAATTGGTAGAAATCTTTGTAGCCTTGTTTTTTTAAGTATTGTGCTGCACGACCTGTACGGAATCCGCTTTGGCAATATAAATAAACAGGTTGATCTTGGCGAAGTTCTTTGTAGCGAAGGCGAATTTGTGATAATGGAATGTTACGCGCGCCTAAAATATGTCCCGCGTTAAATTCATCCGCTTCGCGAATATCGATAAGCTGTGCTTTACGGTAGCCAGCGCGAAATTCTTCTTCTGAAAGTGTTTTAATTAATTTTTTCTGATAGAAATACATCCATACAGTGTAGCCGATGAATGCTACAATTGCGACCAGTATAATAATCAAGTTTGTTGACACGATTCTATCGCTCCCTTTTTTCTTATCCTACTTTCAATATTATAATGACCATATGTATTTATGCAACAGATTCATTTGTATATAAGAAGAAATTTCGTATTCTTTCACAAATTTTGTCGAATTTGGTAGACTAGAGAATGTGAAAAATAATTGGTTATATGAGGTGCAGGATGGGAAAAGAAAAATGGTGTTATATTAACTCTGGTCAATGTTCACCGGCATTTAATATGGCGTTAGATGAATGTTTATTAAATTGGCAAAGTGAAAAGAAAATGCCACCAACAATTCGTTTTTATGAATGGGAAGTACCAACATTAACAGTTGGGTATTTCCAGCGTGTTGAAAAAGATATAAATATGGATGTAGTTAACGAAAAGAAATATGGATTCGTTCGTCGTCAAACAGGCGGCAGGGGTGTACTACATGACAAAGAATTAACGTACAGTGTTATTGTGTCTGAAGATCATCCGAATATGCCAAAAACAGTTACAGAAGCATATCGCGTTATTTCGCAAGGCTTATTAGACGGGTTTAAGGCATTAGGATTAGAAGCGTATTATGCAGTTCCGAAAACAGAAGCGGATCGTGAAAATTTGAAAAATCCGCGTTCAGGAGTATGTTTTGATGCACCGTCTTGGTATGAAATTGTAGTTGAAGGAAGAAAAATCGCAGGTAGTGCTCAAACACGTCAAAAAGGTGTTATCTTACAACACGGTTCTATTCCGTTAGAAATTGATTTAGATGAGTTATACGACCTATTTTTATTCCCAAATGAGCGAGTGAAAGAGCGCATGAAGAACATGTTTTCTTCTAAAGCGGTAGCGATTAACGAATTAACAGATCGTACATTTACGATTGAACAGTTAATTAAAGCGTTTGAAGCTGGATTTGAAAAAGGATTAGATGTAGAGCTTGTACCGTATGAACTAACAGAAGAACAACTTCATGAAGTTCAAACTTTAGCAAAAGAGAAGTACGAAAGTAATGATTGGAATTATAAAAAATAAGGAGATGGCGACCGCCATCTCCTTATTTTCATAGTAAATTAAGTACTTTTTCTACTTTGATTCCTTTATCTTGTAAAGAACGAAGGCGGTTTACAACGTCCATAATTTCTTTATCGAATGTAACGCTAATACCTTGGTTTTGTAGTTCTTCTTTTAATCCTTCAATAGAATCATCTATGTCGATGCCAAGCTCGTAATCTTGACAAACTTCAATTGTCTTTTTCACGAGTTTCACATAATTTTCTTGTAGTTTTGAATTTGTTTCAGTCAAAGCAGGTTGCTTCGGTTTTGCAGGAGTAACCGGCGCTGTCTCTTGCTTTGTAACTGGAGTAGATACTACTTTTTTCACAGGTGCTGGAGTAGATAGTTCTACAGCCGCTTCTACACTTACTGGCTTCGGTGTTGGTACCGGAGTAGGTTTAGGCTCTGCAGCAGGTGTTTCTACACGCATAACAGGCTTTGGAGCAGGTGTAACTGCTTTTGGAGCTTCTACAACCACTTCTTTTTTCGGAGTAGCTTCTACAACTGTTTCTTCTTGCTCAGCAGCTTCTTTATTTTCTTTGCTCCACATAACGCGTTCAATTTCTAGAGAAACATTGTTTTTGTTCATCGCTGTTAATGTAACTTTACCAACTTCAGCGTTCCCAGTGAAATCAACAATTTTATAAATGACACTCTTGTTCCAATCCACGTTTCCGCTCAAAAATAATTCTTCGTTACATTTCGGCGTTAAGCCCTCGATTTTAATTTCTGCGTTTACACCGTTTTCACTATATACCATAATTAGCGAAGCATTTACATCTTCGTCTGCTAACATTAGTTCACGTACCATTTTGCCGGTGCGTACTTGCGTTTTCTTCTTAACTGACATCAAATTTCTCCTCTCAAAAATTCAGTAATAATAAAAAAATCGTATAACGAAAAATAATTGCTCACGAAGATTTATGATACCGATAATAAAAGCATCACGTCAACAATTAACTTTAATTATTTTGCATTTTTCTTATTTTCTTTATGAAATTTTTCAATTTGTAAAATTAGACAAAAGAAAAGCAGCCTTTTTAAGGGCTGTTAAAACGTGGGAAACTTTAGTGTGTGTTTATTTTTCATTGCTTTTCATAACTAACGAGAGAAGGTAATTATGAAACCATTTATGCCAAAGCTCGGTTATTTTGAACCAGGAACATCACCATTTGAAGAACGCATTGAGGCTGCTCGTAAAGTAGCAGGGGCTGGTTATCCAATTAGCTTTATTGTTGCACCAATTTATATGCATGAAGGGTGGAAAGAAGGATACCGTGAATTGTTTGAACGATTATACAATGCGTTGAAAGACATGAAGATACCAAATTTAACGTTCGAATTAATTCGACATCGCTATACAAAACCGGCAAAAAAAGTCATTCAAGAGCGTTTTCCAAATACGAAGCTTGAAATGGATGAAGAGAAGCGGAAATATAAATGCGGACGATACGGTATTGGGAAATATGTATATAAAAAAGATGATGCAGAAGTATTGGAAGGAACAATAAGAGGTTATATATGAGTATTTTCCTGATGCAGAAATTCAATATTTTACATATGGGGAATCTGTATTCTTTTTTGTTTTACGTATTTAGGCTCGTTTCCACCTTGTCACGTTATTCTTTCTGGTGTATCATTTTATTGATTGCTTCGTACGGAATAAGCAAAATGAAATTGGATGGAGGAAACCGATGCCTACCCCTAGTATGGAAGATTATATTGAACAAATTTATTTGTTGATTGATGAAAAGGGTTATGCCCGCGTATCTGATATTGCTGAAGCGCTTAGTGTACATCCATCCTCTGTAACAAAAATGGTACAAAAATTAGACAAAGACGAATATCTAATTTATGAAAAATATAGAGGGCTTGTATTAACATCAAAAGGTAAAAAAATCGGAGAACGTCTCGTATATCGTCATGAATTGTTAGAGCAGTTTATGCGTATTATCGGTGTGGATGAAAGTAAAATTTATAATGATGTAGAAGGAATTGAACATCATTTAAGTTGGGAAGCAATCGATCGCATCGGTGATTTAGTGCAATACTTCGAACAAGAAGAAGTTCGAGTTGAGACACTTCGTGGTGTTCAAAAAGCAAATGAAGAGAAAAGTAATTAAGGGGAACGTGTGGCGTTTCCTTTTTTATTTAAATCGAAAAGGGCGGGAAAATAATGAAAGCAATTATTTTTGATTTTGATGGATTAATTGTGGACACTGAAACAATATGGTTTCACTCTTTCAGAGATGCTGTTCGTGAATACGGTGGAGAGTTACCCTTAGAAGAATTTGCAAAATGTATTGGAACGACAGATGAAGTGCTTTATGCATATTTAAAAGAGCAATTAAAAGAAAAATTTAACGAGCATGCATTAAAGGAAAAAGTAACAACTTTACATAAAGAGAAAATGAAAATACCAAAAGCACGTGACGGGGTAAAAGAATATTTAGAAGAAGCGAGAGAACTTGGGTTGAAAATCGCATTAGCCTCTAGTTCCTCTAAAGAGTGGGTTGTTCGTTTTTTAGAAGAGCTACAGATTAGAGAGTATTTTGAAGTGATTAAAACGAGAGAAGATGTCGAGAAGGTAAAACCAGATCCAGCTCTTTATAGGATTGCGATAGAAGAATTAGGAATTGAACTGTCAGAAGCTGTTGTATTTGAAGATTCATTAAATGGATTGAAAGCAGCGATTGCAGCCGGATTAAAATGTGTCATCGTGCCTAATGATGTGACAAGAAATTTACAATTTGAAAACCATCACCTTCGTATCGAAAGTATGAAAGAAAAAAGTTTGAAAGAAGTGCTGCAACATATAAAGTGAAACTTTAATCAGTGGGGGTCTCATCCCCACTGATTATAAGCCACACTAATCGTGAAAAAAAGACCGTATTTCCTAAAAGGAAGCACGGTCTTTCTTTTTGTTTTTTTTACCTTCAATGACAGTTAAATGAGATTGTTTTCTTTTTCGTTTCAACGATGGAGAATTACCCTTTTTCCCCTTGTCATCAGAAGCATTCCGTTTCAAGAAAGAATTGCTTAGGGGTGCTACATTTTGTTTCCCGTGTTTGCGGTTCGATTGTTTTGCAGCACGCTTATAGGAGCTTTGCGAATTTGCAGAGCCACTAGAGTTTGTAAACATTTTGTAGAGTAAGTAAAAGATACCGACGACAGCCAACATGATACCAATGTTTTTTAACACTCCCATTGGATCTGTAATAACAGATGAAACAAGGCCGAATATTGCTAATCCGATAATAAGTACAAATATAGCGAATGTAAACGAACGACCGTTCATAAGGGACACCTCCTAAAAACATATATTAAAATTAGTATATTAACGATGAGGAAAGGAGTTGAACACCATTTTTAAATAATTATTGTTTGTTTTCTAAACGTAATAATTCTTCAAACGATGCGATTGCAACTTCCGCTTGATCATCTGTTGGTTCTTTCGTTGTTAATAGTTGCAGCCATAATCCGGGATATCCAAGTACTCGTAAAACAGGAATATCTCGTAATCGATTGGTAAATTGTAATACTTCAAAAGAAATGCCGAGAACAACTGGAATTAATAAAATTCGGTTTACTACCCTGGCCCAAAGCGGATCTGTAGGGACGAGGAAATAGACAAACATTCCAATAATGACCGTAAATATAATAAAACTACTGCCACAGCGATAATGGAGGCGAGTTTGCTTTTGAACATTTTCTACAGTCAGTGGAAGGTTATTCTCATAAGCATTGATTACTTTATGTTCTGCACCGTGGTACTGAAATACCCGCTTAATAAGTGGGGTTAAAGAAATAAAGTATATATAGCTCAATAATAGCATGAGCTTAATGACACTTTCGACAATGATTTGCCCCGTATGAGATGGGAAAATCGGTCTCGTTAATTCAGCTAAAAGTGCAGGAACTGCTGTGAAAATTACTTTACCGAATATGAACGATAAAACGCCAACTGCTGCAACTCCTAATACCATCGTTAATTTTGATTGTTCTTCTTTTTTATTTGCAAATTGTTCATCATCTTCTGGGTGGACATCAAATCGTTCTGAAGCAAAGTTTAAATGTTTCGCTCCATTCGCACTTGCATCCACAATAGCGGCAATACCTCGTAAAAATGGAATTTTCTTTAGTATAGATAATGCTTTATTACGAACGCGTGGTAAACGATAAAATTCAATCGATTTATCTTTACGACGAACCGCTGTAACAGTATATTCTCTACCGCCAAACATAACTCCTTCTATGACTGCCTGTCCGCCATATATTTGTTTTGACTCTTCTGCCATGTTAACACCAACCTGTATTTGTTTCTCTCTTATGTAGAAAAAGAGGTAATTGTCGTACTTGGTTCTGTCAGATTGAAATAAGACAATCACCGAGTTTCCTTTATTTTATCGACAAATACAAGCGGATGACAAGGGGAAATGTTACGAGAGTCGGACATTTCTTATTCTTTTTATAGACAAATTTTGCAGGATTTAAACATGCTTCAAAATAGTTTCGGGCATACTATTGAGCGGAGGTGTCAATGTGAATCAAGAACAATCAACAATAAGGAACTTTGTACAGATTGGTTTATTTGGTGGCTTATTTTGGGGAGGTATATGGTATTTCCTTCATATATTTTCATTTACAGAAGCTGGCCCTAACTATTTACTTTTACCGTTTGCATTTGGAAATTGGAAAGAAGGGGTTTGGGGGAATTTGCTAGGTATCGTTTGTATGGGACTCCTTTCAATTTTAGTGGCATTTCTCTATAAAGCTCTTTTTAAAAAGTTTGAAGGAGTATTACCTGGCATACTATACGGTTTATTTTGGTGGGCGTTATTATTTTTAGGGATGGGGCTAATGGCACCCGTTATTAAAAGTGCACTCCATTTACCGAAAGGAACAATTGTAACGACAGTATGTATCTTTATATTATATGGTGTTTTTATTTCGTACTCTGTATCATTCGAATCGAATAATACAAATAGAGGAGAAGGGCTCGAGAAGACAAACTATTCAAATAAGTGATTCCTATGTTAAAATGTCGTATAGACATTCTTTAATATTAAGGAGTTTTAAGAAAATGAAAAAGTTACTCCTCGTAAACGGTCCTAACCTAAATCGTCTTGGTGTCAGGGAAGTAAATGTATACGGAAAAGGAACGTTAGCGACGCTTGAAACAGATATGAAACAAGAAGCAGAAAAAATGGGAGTGGAGTTAGAATGTTTTCAATCGAATCATGAAGGAGCTATTATTGATATTATTCATGAGGCGGATGACATATATGAAGGAATCATTCTAAATCCGGGTGCATTTACGCATTATAGCTACGCGATTCGGGATGCTATCGCAAGCGTTTCGATTCCAGTTATTGAAGTACATATTTCTAACATTCATCAACGTGAGTCGTTTCGTCATGAATCTGTGACAGCGGCTGTTTGTGCGGGACAAATTGTTGGATTTGGTTTTTATGGCTATAAGCTAGCGCTATTTGCATTAATGGAGAAATTGAGGGAGGCATAAAGTAATGGAAAAGATCGAGAGATTAAGAAGTGCGTTTGATGAGGCTGGTATTGACGGTATCGTATTAACGAATGAACATAGCCGTAGATATATGGCGAATTTCACAGGAACAGCTGGAGTTGTACTAATTTCAAAAGAGCGTGCTCTATTTATTACTGATTTCCGTTATGTAGAGCAAGCTAGTAAGCAAGCGGTTGGATATGAAATCGTGCAACACACAGGCCTAATTCTTGATGAAGTTGCGAAACAAGTAAAAGAACTTGGAATTCAAAAGCTAGGCTTTGAGCAAGATACCCTTACATATAGCTCTTACGTAACGCATAATGAAGCGATTGAAGCTGAATTCATCCCAACTTCTGGGCTTGTAGAAAAGTTACGCTTGATAAAGACTGATTCAGAGATTAAGATATTAAAGGAAGCTGCACAGATTGCAGATGCTGCCTTTGAGCATATTCTATCATTCATTCGCCCGGGAGTATCTGAAATTGAAGTGTCAAATGAACTTGAATTTTTCATGAGAAAACAAGGAGCAACATCTTCTTCGTTTGATATTATCGTTGCTTCAGGTCTTCGTTCGGCATTACCGCACGGCGTGGCATCTGAAAAAGTGATAGAAAAAGGAGATTTCGTTACATTAGACTTCGGCGCTTATTACAAAGGATATTGCTCTGATATTACTCGTACGATTGCAGTCGGTGAACCATCTGATAAATTAAAAGAAATTTATAATATCGTTTTAGAAGCACAACTACGTGGTGTGAACGGTATTAAAGCTGGTTTAACAGGCCGTGAAGCTGATGCATTAACGCGTGATTACATAACGGAAAAAGGATATGGTGAATACTTCGGACACTCTACTGGTCATGGAATCGGTCTTGAAATCCATGAAGCACCAGGTTTAGCGTTCCGTTCTGATACAGTACTTGAACCAGGTATGGCTGTAACAGTAGAACCAGGTATTTATATTCCAGGTATTGGCGGCGTACGTATTGAAGATGATATCATTGTAACGAGTGAAGGTAATGAGGTAATTACGAAATCACCAAAAGAACTTATTATTTTGTAATACACAGGAGGATTTTTTTACATGATTTCAGTAAACGATTTTCGTACAGGTTTAACAATTTCAGTGGACAATGCCCTTTGGCAAGTACTTGATTTCCAACACGTAAAGCCAGGTAAAGGTGCTGCGTTCGTTCGCTCTAAACTACGTAACCTTCGCACAGGATCTGTTCAAGAGAAAACATTCCGTGCAGGTGAAAAAGTAGAAAAAGCACACATCGAAAACCGTCGTATGCAATACTTATACGCGAGCGGTGAGGCTCACGTATTCATGGATAACGGAACTTATGAGCAAATCGAACTTGGTGAAAACCAAATCGAGCGCGAACTTAAATTCCTAAAAGAGAACATGGAAGTAGCAATTATGACATACCAAGGCGAAGTACTTGGTGTTGAACTTCCAAATACTGTTGAATTAAAAGTTACAGAGACAGAGCCTGGTATTAAAGGTGATACAGCTTCTAACGTAACAAAACCAGCTACATTAGAAACTGGTCTTGTTGTACAAGTACCAATCTTCATTAACGAAGGCGAAATGCTTATCATCAACACTGGTGAAGGTAAATACGTTTCTCGTGCATAGTAAAAAAGCACTCGTGATAATCACGAGTGCTTTTTTTATCCCGCATTAACGGGCAGTAAAACTCCCACCTCAAAATTCGACTGGAGCAAAGAAGTTAGGTGAGAGATCAACTGCCCGTAAACGCCCGATTGGTTCAACTAATAATCAGTGGGGGATGAACAACTCCCCCACTGATTATAGTTTCACTTTATAGGAAATAGGGCAGATAATAAATAATGGTTATTATAAAACTGAAAGCTGTAAGACTAGCAGTACCTATTGTGTAAGGGCTCCATGTCATTTGAAAAGGTTTTACCTTACCCGTTTTATATATAGTGTGATCAATGTTGGCATTTTGATTTATATTTAAAGCAATGAGCCAAATTGCACCGAACAGCGCGATGCTACCAAGGAAAAGGGTTTCCATAAATGACCAACCGACCATCTTTGAAAAAAGATAAATAAGAGCTAATTCTACTACAATTGTTAAACTAATTTTCAATACTTTCATATTTTCTTCCCTCATTTTGTGCTTCCAACCAATTTAAAAATTTCTCGCGGGATATAACATGCAGTACGCAAGGTGATTTTACTTCCTTTTCTAAAGCAGTATGTTCATCAGGGAAGCTATCTTCCACATGCAATGAAATATAAGGTAGCTTCTCTTGTGCTTTTAAAGAGCGAATGTTAGTCGTTTTAGCACCAGCGAATACGTATGTAAGTTGTAAGCCTAAAAATGCGATTTTAAAGATTTCTTTTTTAGCAGCCTCATTATATCCTTTTCCCCAATATTGATAGCCGAGCCAACTTCCAATATGTGAGCGCTTTTGTTCGTAATTAATATGTTTAAGTGTGGTGAGACCGATTATTTCATTTTCTTCATTTACAATCACTCTTGATAAGGAGTGTTTTTTTCGTTCCTCTTCCATTGCAAATAGAATGAAGGCTTTTGTATCTTCAACTGTTTCTACGTGTATTCCTAAAGCATTTTTTACATGTGGATCGCTAGATAGCTCAAAAATAACATTTGCATATCGTAAATCGAGTGGTAATAAAGTAACTCTCTTCATCGTTTATGCCCCCTTTTCTATTAAATATATCATAAAATAATATGAATATTCAGATTTAAACGAAAGCAGTAGAGAAAAATTATGTTTTTACTTCTGAAATAGACAACCTCTGCATATGGTTGTACAAATATATTCTTTTTTAGAATTAGGAACTAGCAAACGTTATGGGAGAAGGTGGGAGAATGAAACAGTGGCTAGCGGCAATGGAAACATCCGTACTTGTGATGGGGTTACTTCGTTTGTTTTCAGGTAGCGCGGAAATATTCGCCGCTTTGCTTATGCTTTACGTGAATGATGCGAAAAAAGCATTGTTTATAAATGGTATGTTGGCGTTTGTTGGACCGACCGTATTAATTTTAACAATGACAATTGGTATAGCGAGTGTAGCAAGTGAGATTTCATTCCTGAAACTTTTTTTTCTAGCGCTTGGAATTGGCTGCATTTTTATCGCGTTGTTGAAATAGTAAGTCGAGTATAGTGGGGAGAAGCTTATGAAAGAGGTATTAGAAGTTTTACCGAAAACGATGAAACAGTTAGTTGAAGATTGTAAGCAATACGATGTCCTAGAGGAAATTCGAGTTCGAATTGGAAGACCACTAGAATGTATCGCACATGGGGAAGTGTTTTTTTATGACTATGTTGCTACAGCGGAAGATGCAATCTACTTATTGAATAAATTAAGTCAATTTTCAATTTACACGATGGAAGAAGAGTTGAAACGTGGATATGTGACACTACGAGGGGGACATAGAATTGGCTTAGCGGGAAAAGTCATTACAGAAAAAAGTGAAGTAAAAATGATTCGAGATGTCTCTTCATTTAATATTCGTATTGCTCGTCAAAAAATAGGGATTGCTGAGCCGCTTTTGCCATATCTTTATGAATCACGATGGTTAAACACGATGGTAATTGGCCCACCACAAACGGGGAAAACAACACTTTTAAGAGATGTAGCACGCTGCATGAGTCAAGGAGTAAGCGCTTCGAAAATTTCTTCTTGTAAAGTAGGAATCGTTGATGAACGATCAGAGATTGCTGGATGTGTGAAGGGGATTCCGCAATATGATTTTGGTACGCGAGTAGATGTATTAGATGCTTGCCCAAAAGCTGAAGGAATGATGATGATGATTCGTTCTATGAGCCCAGATATATTGATCGTAGATGAAATTGGACGTAAAGAAGATAGTGAAGCGATTATGGAGGCGGTGCATGCAGGCGTTCAGCTTTTTATAAGTGCACACGGATTTTCTTATGATGATGTTGTGAAACGTCCATCGTTGCAGGCGGTGCTGGAACTTGGCGTATTTGATAGGTTTGTGGAATTGTCAAAAGCGAGAGGGCCAGGAACGGTTATGCAAGTGAAAGATAGATATGGAAAACCGGTATTACCGCATAGAAAGGCTCAAGGCGTATGGTGAAAATATTTGGTGCGGTATTAATAGTTGCTGTTAGCACTTTTTTCGGATTTTCATACGCTAAGCGATACAGCGAGCGACCGCGGCAGCTTAGGTTATTGAAGGCGGCATTGCAATCATTAGAAGCTGAAATTATGTATGGACACACACCTTTATCTGAAGCGGCTGAGCGATTAGTTAAACAAATGCCAAAGCCGCTAAATTGGATATTTCAAAGCTTTTCGAGGCGTCTAGAGAGCGGGGAACAAACAGTTAGAGAAGCTTGGAATGATAGCTTAAAGGAGAACTGGGCATTAACGGCGTTTAAACAAACCGAGCATGAGATTTTACAACAATTTGGTGAAACACTTGGACAACATGATCGTGAATCACAACAAAAACATATTCGCTTATGTATTACGCATTTGGAAAGAGAAGAAGGAGAAGCGAAAGCTTTACAACTCCAATATGAAAAAATGATAAAGAGTTTAGGTGTGCTAGCAGGGCTACTTATCGTAATTTTACTGCTATAGGGGGGAGAAAGGCGATGTCCATTGATGTTGGATTAATATTTCAAATCGCCGGAATCGGCATTGTTTTAGCTTTCATTCATACCGTACTAAAAGAATTAAAGCGAGAGGATATTGCAAATTGGGTTATCCTTGTCGGTTTTGTCGTCATTTTGTTTCATGTTGCATTTTTAATTAATACTCTGTTCGACAAGATTAAAAGTGTCTTTCTCTTCCAGTAAAGGAGGCGGTTCGAATCGAAATTATACAAATTGTCGGATTAGGCCTCGTTGCTACATTTTTAGCTGCTGTTTTAAATCAGCAAAAATCTAGTATTACATCGTTATTTATTGTGTTCGTTGGTAGCGTAATGTTTCTTCTCTTAATCGATCAAATTCATTCTATCTTGCAAATGATTGAGAGAGTGGCGAGTGAAGCGAAGGTTAGCAACGTATATGTAGAGACATTATTGAAAATTATAGGGATTGCTTATATCGCTGAGTTTGGTGCGCAAATTACAAAAGATGCTGGTCAAGGTGCAATCGCTTCGAAAATTGAATTAGCTGGGAAAATTTTAATTCTCGTTATGGCAATTCCTATTTTGACGGTTGTAATTGAAACAATTCTCGGGTTTTTACCTACGGGATAAGGGGGAGTGAATGTTGAGGAAGTTTGGAGCTAAGCTGCTATTTGCTTGCTTCCTTTTCTTTTCTTTACCGATTGTTGTACAAGCTTCTCCTGTAGAAACAAACGTCGTTGATCAACAATTGGATAAGCTCGGAATTGAAGATGTGAAGCAATTTTGGGACGGGCTTGTTACAAAATATGGAGGCTATTTACCAGAGAGTCAAAAAGGAAGCTTTATGGAGTTTGTAAAGGGAGAAAAAGAATTCTCCATAAAAGAGTGGATGATAGGTCTATTAAAATATTTATTTCACGAGCTTGTTGCAAATGGAAAGTTACTTGGAACGCTCATTATGCTCACAATTTTTAGTGCATTGTTGCAATCACTACAATCTTCTTTCTCAAAGAGTAGCGTAAGTAAAATTGCGGATGCAGTCGTATATATGGTACTTATTATTTTCGCTTTAAATAGCTTTTATGTTGTCATGACATATGCAAGAGAAACGATACAAACAATGGTAGATTTCATACTAGCCCTATTGCCAATTTTACTTGCACTGATAGCAACCGGGGGCGGTGTTGTTTCTGTATCATTTTTTCATCCAATCATCATTTTCTTAATGAATACGAGCGGGCTTCTGATGAATTATATCGTTCTACCACTTTTATTACTTGCAACTATATTAAGTATTGTAAGCACGATGAGTGATCAATATAAAGTTACGAAATTGTCCAAGCTTTTGCAGAACGTTAGTGTCGGGATTATCGGAATCTTTTTGACGATTTTTTTAGGGGTATTATCTGTACAGGGAACAGCGTCAGCCGTTGCTGACGGCATAGCTGTGAAAACTGCTAAATTTGTAACAGGAAACTTCATTCCTGTAGTAGGAAGGATGTTTACTGAGGCGGCGGATACTGTTATTAGTGCATCTGGATTATTAAAAAACACAGTCGGAATTATCGGGCTCGTTATTTTATGCTTAATTGTCGCTTTTCCAGCGATTCAAATATTTTGTATTGCGTTTATTTATAAATTCGCAGCAGCAGTATTGCAACCGGTTGGCGGAGGAGCAATTATTCAATGTTTAGATATTATCGGGCGAAGTATCATTTATGTATTTGCTTGTTTAGCTATCGTATCGTTTATGTTCTTTTTAAGTATCACAATTATTATTGCTGCGGGGAACATTACGCTCATGATGCGATAGGAGGTGCAGAGTATGCAATTTGTTACAGAGTGGATTAGAAATATTATCGTTTTTTTACTCTTGGCGACAATGCTTCATCTTATTCTTCCAAATTCAAACTTACAAAAGTACGTTAAATTCGTTGTAAGTCTATTATTAATTGTGTTAATTTTAACGCCCCTTTTTAAATTATTACAAACAGATGTGAACGAGGTAATCGCAAATTTTAACGAAGAAAAATATGTAACAGATGGATCAGTAAAAAATTCAATAGATTCGAAGAAAAAAGAAATACAAGCTCTAACACGTGCATATAGTTTAGAAGAGATGGCTACCAAAATGAAAAAAGAAGTAGGAAAAGAGTTTGAGAAAAAGTATGGTATGACAGTCTCTGAAATACAAATAGTTGCAGCGGAACATACAGAAGAAGTAAAGTCAGCGAAAGATATTCAATCTGTTATTGTGACGTTGAAAGAAAAAGAACGTAGTAAAAATGATGCAATCGAAACAGTAAAGCAAGTTGAAATTAATACGAAAGAACCTCCAAAAAAATTAGAAGAAACGAATGTAGAAATGAAAGATTTCTTTTCAAGCAGGTGGCAACTAGAGGATAAACAAATCCAAGTTCAAATGGAAGGGAGGACAGGTAGAGTAAATGGACAATAAAGATAAAAATTCGAGGTTCTCATTTTTTCGAAACTTATTAAATGGGGATGAAAAAGAAAGTAATGAGAAGGGGAAAAAGGTAACACCTAAGTTTTTGCTTGTCCTACTCATACTTGGGATTGTGCTTATGTTTTCTAGTAATTTCTTTTCACCTAAAAAAGAAGTGCCTGTGTTTAAAGAAAAGACAAGTCAAAGCCAAGATAAAGATGTACCAACTTTCGGACAAAAAAATAACGATAATATGTCAAATGTAGAAAAATATGAAAAAGCGTATGAGCAAGAATTGAAAGCCTCTTTAGAAGAGATAGCGGGAGTAAAAGATGTAACGATTAAAGTAAATTTAGATTCATCTGAAGAAAAAATACTTGAGAAAAATACGGTGAAACGCTCACAAACGACAGGTGAAACTGATAAAACAGGCGGGAAAAGGGAAGTAGACGACGAGTCTCTTGATGTAAAGACAGTCATTATACGTGAAGGTGATAAAGAAACTCCAATTGTTTTGCGAACAGAGAAACCGAAAGTACGAGGTGTTCTTGTCGTAGCAAAGGGAGTGGATAATATACAAATAAAAGCAATGGTAAAAGAAGCTGTGACGCGATTGTTAGATGTGCCAGCTCATCGCGTTTCAGTATCACCGAAAAATTGATAGGGAGGAAATGAAGTGTTAAAAAAACAAACAGTTTGGCTATTAACGATGTTAAGTTTAGTGGTTGTACTATCTGTTTATTACGTGACAACTCCTGAGAAAATGAACAATGCGGCACCAACAACGAGTGAAAAGATGGGACAAGAAAAGCAAGGTGCTGACAAAGCAGTTACAAAAGAAACAACGAAAGAAACTACGAATAAAGAGACAACAAAAGAAAGTACAAGTAAGGAAACTACAAATAAAGAAACAGACAAAAAAGAGAATGCTAAAAAAGAAACAAGTAAAAAAGATGCTAACGTAACAGTTCAATCAAGTGATGAGAATTTCACAGCTTTACGTATGCAAATGGAAGATCAGCGTAGTGCTGAAAAAGAAAAGTTACAAGGTGTAATGAATTCATCAAAATCTTCAGCAGAAGAAAAGAGTAAAGCGAAAGATAATCTAGATGCAATCACTACAATGGAAACGAAGCAAGAATTACTTGAAACAGTGATTAAGTCTCAAGGTGGATATAAAGATGCTCTTGTAAGAGCTGATGGAACTGATATTAAAGTAACAGTTAAATCGGCAAAGCATTCACAAAAAGAAGCGAATAAAATTATTCAGCTTGTAAGAAGTGAAGGCGGCTCAAAAGATGTAGGGGTAAAATTTGATCCATCAGTAAAATAAAGTGAACTTTAAGTATCCTGTTAATACGGTTTAATTGTAAGGGGCATTTGTACTTCAAATTAGATAAAAAGAATAATAGAAAAAAGCTATCGCTTTCGATAGCTTTTTTCTATTTCATCTTTGTAGTTGCATTTAGTATTTTCAATTGGAAACGGGGAAATACGCTGTGAGTAAAAGATTAATGGTTCATGATACTGGTGATTACTTTTTCCGGATTTGAGGTGGATGAAGAAGACCAATGTCCAAATCATTACGGCAGGCAAGAACAGAATGAGCCATATCATATGTCCACACCTCACTACAATAAATTTTCTACACTTTGAACATACTATTCTTTTATGAAGGAAGAATGAACGGCGCGTAAACAAAAAAATAATATTTGGTAAAAATATGTTTTTTTACCGTAGATAAAATGAAGAATACTGAGGGGATTACGTGTATACACTGTACAGTTTTGAAAATGTAAAGAATGTTTTTTAGGAAGTGGTCTTGCCAATTTTGTGTGAAACTTGGTATTATTACTAGGTAATAAATTTTTAGTGGAATAATATTTTCACAGGAGTTTCGATTTATAATAAAGAAATATAAATTGGAATGTTTAAAAAATTTATCGTAAGATGGGAATAGTAAATATTTCTATTAGTAAATGTCATAGGAATGAAATGTCTAATAGAATACATCGTATTTTTACAGTCAATCAGTTTTATTGATGCCAATCTGTAAAAACGGGACAAACAAGAGTATGGGAGTGGATTTTACATGTTTAAAATTCAAGAAGTTCGTGAATTAATTAAATTAATTGATAGCTCTAATATTGATGAATTTGAATACAAAAAAGATGGTACAACAATCAAAATGAAAAAACGTGGTAATGAAGTTGTTACTATGCAAGCACCGGTAACGCAACAAGTAGTGCAACCAGCGGCACCTGTTGAAGTAGAAACAGCAGTAGCGGCAGCGCAAGTAGAAGTGGCAAAACAAGAAGAGAAGAAAGCTGTTCAAAATGAAAATCTACATAAAATTACATCACCAATGGTAGGAACATTTTATTCTTCTTCTTCACCTGATACACCTCAATATGTAAGTGTTGGGGATAAAGTATCGAAAGATTCTATCGTATGTATTGTTGAGGCTATGAAGTTATTTAACGAAATTGACGCAGATGTAGAAGGCGAAATTGTTGAAATTCTTGTTAATAACGGACAGCTTGTTGAGTATGGACAACCGCTATTTCTTGTAAAAGCGTAATAAGGGAGTCTTTGTGATGATAAAAAAAGTATTAATAGCCAATCGTGGGGAAATTGCTGTACGAATTATTCGTGCTTGTAAAGAAATGGATATTGAAACAGTTGCAATTTATTCAGAAGCAGACAAAGAGTCACTTCATGTCCAAATTGCAGATGAAGCATATTGTGTTGGACCAACGATTTCGAAAGAAAGCTATTTAAATTTGACGAACATTATTAGCGTTGCGAAATTGACGGGTTGTGATGCAATTCATCCGGGATACGGATTTTTAGCAGAGAATGCAGATTTTGCAGAATTATGCCGTGAGTGTAACTTGATTTTTATCGGTCCAAGTCCGGAAGCAATTTCAAAGATGGGCACAAAAGACGTTGCACGTGATACAATGAAAGAAGCAGGGGTTCCGATTGTACCAGGTTCACAAGGGATTATTAAAAATACCGAAGAAGCGATCAAGCTTGCTAATCAAATTGGATATCCAGTTATTATTAAAGCGACTGCAGGTGGCGGTGGAAAAGGTATTCGTGTTGCACGCCATGAAGAAGAGCTTGTGAAAGGAATTCAAATTACACAGCAAGAAGCTAGTACCGCTTTTGGGAACCCTGGTGTATACTTGGAGAAGTACGTTGAAGATTTCCGCCATGTTGAGATTCAAATAATGGCAGATACACACGGAAATGCCATTCATTTAGGAGAGCGTGATTGTACAATTCAGCGCCGTCTGCAAAAACTATTAGAAGAAAGTCCATCACCTGCACTTGATGAAAACATTCGCAAGCAAATGGGTGAAGCGGCAGTTAAAGCGGCGGTAGCGGTTGATTATACAGGTGCTGGTACGGTTGAGTTTATTTATGAATATAAAACGAAAAGCTTTTATTTCATGGAGATGAATACGAGAATCCAAGTTGAACATCCAGTTACTGAAATGGTAACAGGGATGGATTTAATTAAAGAACAAATTCTTGTTGCTTCTGGAGAAAAGTTATCGTTACAGCAAGAGGAAGTACAATTTAATGGTTGGGCAATTGAATGTCGAATTAATGCGGAAAACCCTGCCAAAAAATTTATGCCATCTCCAGGTAAAGTAGAAATGTACTTACCACCAGGCGGATTTGGTATTCGCGTCGATTCAGCTGTATATCCGGGATATTCAATTCCACCTTTCTATGATTCGATGGTTGCTAAATTAATTGTTCACGGAAAAACACGTGAAGAGGCAATTGCAAAAATGAAGCGAGCGCTCAGTGAATTTGTCATTGAAGGCGTACATACAACAATCCCGTTCCATTTGCAATTGCTAGATCATCCTGATTTTGTAAAAGGTGAGTTTAACACGAAATTTTTGGAAGAGCATGAACTTGTGACGCAGTGATACATTAAAGGAGGTTTTTTTCATGGCTGAACATATGTTAGATATGGGTCAAGATACAACTCTTGGAAAAGTAGAAATTGCACCAGAAGTAATCGAAGTAATTGCAGGTATTGCAGCTGCTGAAGTAGAAGGTGTAGCGGCAATGCGTGGTAATTTTGCTACAGATGTTGTTGAGAAGTTAGGTAAGAAAAATCATGGTAAAGGTGTAAAGGTTGAATTAGCAAACGAAGATATTATTGTTGACCTTTATGTTGTTATGTATTTTGGTGTAGCAATTCCAGTTGTTGCACAAAAAATTCAAGACAATATTCGCCAAGCACTCTTTACAATGACAGGACTTGAGCCAAAAGAAGTGAATGTTCACATCGTTGGCGTAACATTCGAAACACAAAAAACAGAAATCGAACCAGTGTAAGAGTGAAAAAGGTGCCTAGTAAAATAGGCATCTTTTTTATCGTTTCATTTCTTCACAAATTAAAACCCTCTAATTATTATACTATTTCAAAAAATGAGAAATAAAAAAGAAAATGTATCGTTTTTCCAAAAAACGTACATTGTGATAAGATATGGAACTTGAAGTTAATCTTTTTATTATTTTTCAGCCTTGTACCCCGTGTGTGAAACGATAAATTGTGTTATTATCATTGTATTATAAGGTTGGAAAATCAATGAAAACTGCAAGAGTAAGTGAATTGACGGCTTATAAATTATAATAATATAACAAAGCATAAGGAAAGACTTGAAGTATAAAGGAGAGTTACAATGAAACGTAGGACGGCTAGAGAAAGAGCAATGCAAGCATTATATCAAATGGATATTACAGGAGAATTAGAACCGAAAGTAGCGGTGGAAAATACGCTAGATGAAGGTGAAGAAACAAATGAGTTTCTAGAATCACTTGTTGTTGGTTTTGTCGAGAATAAAGAAGTAATTGATGAAGCGATTCGTCAAAACTTAAAAAAGTGGAAGTTTGAACGTATTAGTATTGTTGATCGCAGTATTTTACGTGTAGCTGTGTATGAAATGAAATACATGGAAGAAATTCCACACAATGTAACAATTAACGAAGCAATTGAAATTGCTAAAGCATTTGGGGATGAGGAATCTCGTCGTTTTATTAACGGCGTTTTATCTAATATAAAAGATACACTGTAATTTCTTTAAGGGGGAATCTTAAAATGGTAGCAGTAATCATCAAAGGAAATGAAGTTGCGGAGAAAAAACGAGCACAATTAAAAGAAGAAGTTGTGAAGTTAAAAGAGCAAGGGATTGTACCAGGATTAGCAGTTATTTTAGTTGGAGAAGATCCAGCATCTCGTTCTTATGTAAAAGGAAAAGAAAAAGGCTGTGAGCAAGTGGGAATCTATTCAGAGCTAATTGAACTTCCTGAAACGATTACTGAGGAGCGTTTGCTTGCTGAAATCGATCGTTTAAATGGAGACGACCGTATTAATGGCATATTAGTACAATTACCTTTACCAAAACATATTGAAGAAAAAGCTATCATTGAAAGAATTTCACCTGAAAAGGATGTAGATGGATTTCACCCAATTAGCGTGGGGCGTATGATGACAGGACAAGATACATTCCTACCATGCACACCGCACGGTATTGTGGAATTAGTAAAAGAAACAAATCTTGATATTTCTGGAAAACATGTCGTTGTCATTGGAAGAAGTAATATTGTCGGTAAACCAGTGGGACAACTGTTTTTAAATGAAAATGCAACTGTCACATATTGTCATTCTAAGACGCAAAATATAAAAGAATTATCGAAGTTAGCTGATATTTTAATCGTAGCTGTTGGAAGAGCGAAAATGGTAACAGCTGATTATATTAAAGAAGGTGCGGTTGTAATTGATGTCGGTGTAAATCGTTTGGAAACAGGAAAGCTTTGTGGTGATGTTGATTTTGATAATGTATTGGACGTTGCGGGTTACATTACGCCTGTACCAAAAGGAGTTGGCCCAATGACTATTACAATGCTACTTCACAACACTGTTGAATCTGCAAAGCGTGCAGGTGTTGTTTGTAAATAATTTGAATCGGCTATGAGGAGAGAGCAATGGAGAAACAATATTTAACCGTTACAGCATTAACACGCTATATAAAAACAAAAATAGAGTACGACCCGCATTTGCAGTCTGTTTGGTTAAAAGGAGAAATTTCCAACTTTAAATATCATAGCCGTGGTCATATGTATTTTACATTGAAAGATGAAAATGCAAGAATTGCAGCGGTTATGTTTGCGGGTCATAATCGTAACATTAAATTCAGACCTGAAAATGGAATGAAAGTACTTGTAAAAGGAAAAATTTCCGTTTATGAGGCGAGTGGTTCTTATCAAATTTATATTCAAGACATGCAACCTGATGGAGTTGGAAATCTTCATTTAGCTTATGAACAATTAAAAGTCCGTTTAGAAGAAGAAGGGCTGTTTTCTCAAGTTTATAAGCGTCCAATCCCTGCGTATGCAAAAACAATTGGTGTTATAACGTCGCCAACAGGAGCAGCAATTCGCGATATTATAACAACGATTAAACGTCGTTATCCAATTGGAAACGTTATTGTGTTTCCTGTACTTGTACAAGGGGAGTCAGCGGCTCCCTCAATTGTACAAGCAATTCGCACAGCGAATGAAATGGGAGATATTGATGTTTTAATTGTTGGGCGTGGTGGGGGCTCTATTGAAGAATTATGGGCCTTTAATGAGGAAGTAGTTGCAAGAGCTATTTTTACAAGTGAAATTCCAATTATTTCAGCTGTAGGACATGAAACGGATTTTACAATTGCTGATTTTGTTGCTGATTTGCGTGCACCTACGCCGACTGCAGCAGCAGAACTTGCGGCACCTAATATTCTTGAATTGCAAGAGAAAGTGCTACAAAGAACTCTCCGCTTGCAAAGAGCGATGAGAGAGATGGTACATAAAAAAGAAGAAAAACTACAAGTGTTACAAAAATCTTATGCGTTCCGTTATCCAAGACAAGTGTACGAACAAAAAGAAGAGCAGTTAGATAGGGCTCTTGAACAACTTGTTTTAGCGAAAGAGCGTTATATAGATAAAAAAGTAAATCAATTAAAGCAACTTTCATTTTATTTAGAGAAGCACCACCCATCTCAAAAAATTATACAAACGAAAACTGCAATTGAAACGTTGCAAAAGCAATTGCAACGTGAAATGCAAACATTACTTCAAACGAAGGAGTTCGCATTTGTGAGAGCGGCTCAAAAGCTTGAAGCATTAAGCCCGCTTAAAGTAATGATGAGAGGGTATGGGCTTGTATACGATGAAGAGAAACAAGTATTAAAAAGTGTGAAAGATGTTAACCTTGGAGATGCTGTTTCGGTTCAATTACAAGATGGAATACTAGATTGTAGCGTATCGAGCATAGAGGAGCGTGAATTGAATAATGGAAAATAAGTTAAGCTTTGAAGAAGCAATTTCGCAGCTTGAGCATCTCGTTTCTAAGCTTGAACAAGGTGATGTACCTTTAGAAGAAGCAATTTCTTATTTTAAAGAAGGCATGGAGTTATCTAAGCTTTGTGATGAGAAATTGAAAGATGTACAAGAACAAATGGCAGTTATCCTTGGGGAAGATGGAGAGCTTGAACCGTTTACTGCTTTAGGAGATGAAGCATAGTGACACATATAGCTTTTGATGCTTTTTTGAAAGAGAGTAAAACTTTCGTAGAAGAAAAGCTTGTAAGCTATGCAAATGAATTACAATGTCCAAATGTGCTTCGTGAAGCGATGGCATATTCTTTGGAAGCGGGTGGAAAACGTCTCCGCCCGTTACTTTTATTTGCAACGTTACAAGCATTTGGGAAAGAAAGAAATCTTGGCGTGGGTGCAGCTTGTGCCCTTGAAATGATTCATACATATTCGTTAATTCATGATGATTTACCTTGTATGGATGATGATGATCTAAGACGAGGGAAGCCCACAAATCATAAAGTATTTGGTGAAGCAATGGCGGTTTTAGCAGGAGATGGTTTGTTGACATATGCTTTTCAAGTTATTATGGCATATGAGCCAAAAGAAATCTCTGCTGAAAAAAAAGTAAGACTTGTACTTGAGCTTGCGAAAGCAGCAGGACCTGAAGGAATGGTTGCTGGACAAGTGGCAGATATGGAAGCCGAAGGAAAACGACTTACAATTAATGAATTAGAGTACATCCATAAGCATAAGACAGGAAAACTGCTTGAATTTGCTGTACTTGCAGGAGCGATACTTTCTGATGCTACAGAAGAGCAGGAAGAGAAGTTACTTACATTTGCGAAATATATCGGTCTAGCTTTCCAAATTAGAGATGATATTTTAGATGTAGAAGGTACAGAAGAAGAGATTGGCAAACCGATTGGTAGTGATGCTTCCAATGAAAAGAGCACATATACGACGTTATTTACTGTAGATAGAGCAAAATCTATTTTAGAGGAAACAATTGCAAAAGCAAAAGATGCTATTAACTCTTTACAATTACAAGATGAATATTTACTATCTATTTGTGATTTGATCGCAAAACGTAATAACTAAGATAACAGCGTTTTCATTTGTTGAGTCATTCATCATTTTATGATATAAATGTAGGAAAAGGTTTTTCTTTTCTTGTTATTGGCAAAAATATATGTAGATTACATTGCCGTTATCACTTCGTGTTAGCGGCTATTTTTTCATCGCGTAAAGAAATATGATGTATAATAGGGTAAGTGAAAAAATGGAAGTATTTTCTGAAACAGGACAAGATAAAAAGAATAGAAAAGAGAATTTCTTGTGTTGCGTAAATGTTTCTTATACTATTTGACATGTTGACAGATTATGAAATGAAAGTGAGTGATCCATGTGGATCTAACGCAAATTCAAAACCCTAGTTTTTTGAAAGATATGTCTATCAGGGAACTAGAGGGATTGAGTGAGGATATTCGTAAGTTTTTAATTGAAGAGCTCTCTCAAACAGGTGGACATATTGCACCTAATTTAGGTGTAGTAGAACTCACAATTGCTCTGCATAAATTATTTGATAGTCCGAAAGATAAATTTTTATGGGACGTAGGACATCAATCCTATGTACATAAAATTTTAACCGGGCGTGCGAAAGAATTTGGCACATTGAGACAATACCAAGGTTTATGTGGTTTCCCAAAACGCTGTGAGAGTGAGCATGATGTATGGGAAACTGGTCATAGCTCGACGTCACTATCTGCTGCGATGGGTATGGCTCTTGCGCGTGATATAAAGAAAACGAAAGAATATGTTATACCAATCATTGGAGATGGTGCTTTAACGGGCGGAATGGCTTTAGAAGCATTGAACCATATTGGGCATGAAAAAACAGACATGATTGTTATTTTGAATGACAATGAAATGTCAATCGCACCGAACGTCGGTGCACTTCATAATGTACTTGGTCGTTTACGTACTGCAGGGAAATACCATTGGGTGAAAGATGAGCTGGAGTATATATTGAAGAAAATCCCAGCAGTCGGTGGGAAAGTGGCTGCGACAGCAGAAAAAATAAAGGATAGTCTAAAATATTTACTAGTATCAGGTGTCTTTTTTGAAGAATTAGGCTTTACATATTTAGGTCCGGTCGATGGGCATGATTATGAAAAGTTATTCGAAACGTTGCAATATGCAAAGAAAACAAAAGGCCCAGTACTTGTTCATGTTATTACGAAAAAAGGAAAAGGTTATAAACCAGCTGAGAGTGACGTTATTGGAACTTGGCATGGAACAGGACCTTATAAAATTGAATCAGGTGACTTTGTTAAGCCGAAGGAAGTTGCACCGGCATGGAGTGCTGTTGTTAGTGAAACAGTGCTTAAGCTAGCGAGAACGGATGAACGTATCGTTGCAATTACGCCTGCGATGCCTGTTGGATCGAAACTTGAGAAATTCCAAAAAGAATTCCCAGATCGCATGATTGATGTAGGTATTGCAGAACAGCATGCTACAACAATGGCAGCAGGTATGGCAACGCAAGGAATGAAGCCGTTTTTAGCAATTTATTCAACATTTTTACAAAGAGCATATGACCAAGTTGTTCATGATATATGCCGTCAAAATTTAAATGTTTTCATTGGAATAGATCGCTCTGGATTAGTAGGAGCAGATGGTGAAACACATCAAGGTGTATTTGACATCTCATTTTTACGTCACTTACCGAATATCGTGTTGATGATGCCAAAAGATGAAAATGAAGGGCAACATTTAGTATATACGGCGATGCAATATGAAGACGGACCAATCGCTTTACGTTATGCACGTGGTAATGGACTTGGCGTTCATATGGATGAAGAATTAAAGGCGATTCCAATTGGTACGTGGGAAACGTTAAAAGAAGGTACACAAGCAGCGATTTTAACATTTGGTACGACGATTCCAATGGCAATGGAAGCAGCTGAGCGTCTTGAAAAGGCTGGAGTTTCAGTGAAAGTAGTGAACGCTCGCTTTATTAAACCAATGGATGAAGCGTATTTACATGATCTCTTAGGAAAGAATATACCGATTTTAACGATTGAAGAAGCTTGTTTAATCGGTGGTTTTGGAACGGGAGTAGCTGAATTTGCGTCTGAGAATGGATACCATAGTGCATTAATTGAACGAATGGGTATTCCAGACCGTTTCATAGAGCACGGAAGTGTAACAAAATTATTAGAAGAAATTGGTTTAACGACAGATGCTGTTGTAGACCGTATTCATACAATGATTCCATCAAAACAAAAAAGGGCGTAACAAATGAGCGTAAAAAAAGAAAGAGTAGATGTACTATTAGTAGATCGAGGACTTATAGAAACGCGTGAGAAGGCTAAACGTGCTGTTATGGCGGGTCTTGTATATGCGAATGAAATGAGACTCGATAAGCCAGGGGAAAAAATTCCGCAAGATACGGAGATTACGGTGAAAGGGCAAGTTATGCCGTATGTAAGCCGTGGTGGTTATAAGCTTGAAAAGGCGTTAGAAACATTTCAACTTGATTTACAAGATAAAGTTATGATAGATATCGGTTCATCAACTGGTGGTTTTACAGATTGTGCGCTTCAAAATGGAGCGAAGTTATCCTATGCATTAGATGTAGGATATAATCAACTTGCGTGGAAATTGCGTCAAGATGAGCGTGTTGTTGTGATGGAACGAACGAACTTCCGTTACGTGACACCGGCAGATTTAGAGCGTGGTTTACCTCAGTTTGCAAGTATCGATGTTTCATTTATATCATTAAAGCTTATATTGCCGGTTTTAAAAACAATGCTTATGCAAAATGGTGATGTAGCGGCATTAATTAAACCGCAGTTTGAAGCTGGGCGAGAACAAGTCGGGAAAAAAGGTATTGTTCGTGATAGAAAAGTACACGAGGCTGTCGTGGAAATGATTGTCGATTTTGCTCTGAAAGAAGGCTATGATGTAGAAGGTTTAACATTCTCACCTATTACAGGTGGAGATGGTAATATTGAATTTTTAATTCATCTAAAGTGGCACGGTGAACGTGAGAATGGCGGAAATCATTCTCCAGTTTCTATTGAGCAAGTTGTTACAGAAGCACATGAGGTTTTAAAACAAAAAGGGAAAGGGGAATAACATATGTTGTTCCTCTTTTTGTTGTAATTGTATAATGATTGTAAAAACAATTGTGTACAAGTAACGGATAATACGTTAACATAAATAAGTGAAGTATACCAATGTTTAAACTATGGTAAGAGATAGTGTGAGGTGCAAATGTATGAATAAAGGTCAGCGCCATATTAAAATCAGGGAAATTATTGCGAACAAAGAAATTGAAACACAAGATGAACTAGTTGATATTTTACGTAATGAGGGATTTAATGTAACGCAAGCAACAGTATCACGCGATATTAAAGAACTGCATTTAGTGAAGGTGCCATTACATGATGGTCGCTATAAATATAGCTTGCCAGCAGATCAACGATTTAACCCGTTGCAAAAATTAAAACGAAATCTAGTGGATTCATTTGTAAAATTAGACACGGCAGGACATATGCTTGTGCTAAAAACATTGCCTGGTAACGCTCATTCACTTGGGGCACTTATTGATCATTTAGAGTGGGATGAGATCATCGGAACCATTTGTGGTGATGATACTTGCTTAATTATTTGCCGTACACCTGAAGATACAGGTGTTGTCTCTGATCGTTTCTTAAATATGCTGTAACAGAAAAATCTTGTTTGCTTTCCTCTGCAAAGTGGAAAGTAAACAAGATATTTTTATTGGCTAAAAATATGGATTTTCAAATACAATACATTATTTTTTTTGAATAAAGTTAGAAAATAGGTGGATTGACCCGTAAAACAAATGTTTGGTACAATGGAGCGGGTTAGAAGAGTAATTTATACATATAAACATATAGTATAACTATTTGAATGAAGAATACTGAGAAAAGCCCTTAATAGGGGATTAGTTAATAACGAGGTGAATGGGGCATTGTTATCGGAATTATCGATTAGAAACTTTGCTATTATTGAGGCATTAAATATTTCTTTCCAAAAAGGTTTAACTGTTTTAAGTGGTGAAACAGGAGCTGGAAAATCCATTATTATTGATGCAATTAGTTTGCTTGTTGGTGGCCGTGGTTCAGCGGAATTTGTTCGATACGGAACAGAAAAGGCTGAGATAGAGGGATTATTCTATGTAGAAGATGATAAGCATCCATGTATCGCAAAGGCAGAAGAGTTAGATATAGAAATAGAAGATGGTATGATCATTTTGAAGCGTGATATTGCTGCGAACGGAAAAAGTGTATGTCGTGTAAATGGGAAACTTGTTACACTCAGCATATTAAAAGAGATTGGGAAAACGCTTGTTGATATTCATGGACAGCATGAAACGCAAGATTTAATGAATGAAGAACGTCATATGTTTATGCTCGATCATTTTGATGGAGATCGTATTGTTAAGCAATTGGACGTATATCAAAATGTATACGCGGACTATGAGAAATTAAAAAAACAGTTAAAATCTTTAAGTGAAAATGAACAACAAATGGCCCATCGTCTAGATTTAATTCAATTCCAACATGAAGAAATTCGTAAAGCGGATTTAAAAATGGATGAAGAATATGAATTGACTGAGGAACGATTAAAAATCTCCAATTTTGAAAAGATTTATAAAGCGTTAGGAGATGCGTATCGTTCGTTAAGTTCGGACGGACAGGGGTTAGATCATGTAAGAAATGCAATGGCACAAATGGAGAGTATTACACACTTAGATGAAGCGTATCAAGAAAATCATGATTCAATTGCAAATAGCTATTACTTATTAGAAGAAGTTGCATATCAGCTTAGAGAAAAGTTAGATATGATGGAATATGATCCGAAACGTTTAGATGAAATTGAAACGCGTTTGAATGAAATCCGTATGTTAAAGAGAAAGTATGGAAATACTGTAGAAGAGATTTTAGCGTATGCAGATAAAATTGAACAAGAAATTTTTACGATTGAAAATAAAGACGTACATATTGAAACGACGAGAAAGCAGTTAAAGGAATTAGAAGTTGTTATTCTAAAAGAGGCAACGTTGTTAAGTGATATGCGTCATGAACTTGCAGATCATCTTACAAGCGCAATTCATCAAGAGTTAAAAGAACTATATATGGAAAAAACGAAATTTGAAGTGAGAATCATGAAGAGGGAAGGAAACGCAGAAGAACCTCTTGTAGAAGGAACACCGGTGAAACTTACGACGGATGGCTACGATCATGTGGAGTTTTATATTTCAACGAACCCAGGTGAACCGTTAAAGCCACTTTCAAAGGTCGCTTCTGGCGGAGAGTTATCTCGTATTATTTTAGCTTTAAAAAGCATTTTTTCTAAGCATCAAGGTGTTGCATCTGTTATTTTTGATGAAGTGGATACGGGTGTGAGTGGTCGGGTTGCACAGGCTATTGCGGAAAAAATTTATCGTGTATCAGTAAACTCGCAAGTACTTTGTATTACGCACTTACCTCAAGTAGCTTCAATGGCGGACTCGCATTTATTTATTAGAAAGCAAGTGGCGAATGATCGGACGATTACATCCGTTACTGTGTTAAATACGGATGAAAAAGTAACAGAAATTGCTCGAATGATTTCTGGTGTGGAAATTACAGATTTAACGACAGAACATGCGAAAGAGTTACTTACGCAAGCACATCATTTCAAGCAGACAGCAGAGGCTATCCAGTAATGGATAGCTTTTTTTCTCAAATGACGATTTCTTAATTCTTCCGGTTATAAATAAAGCACTGCAAGGAGAGATTA
Organism: Bacillus paramycoides; assembly: GCF_001884235.1. Lineage (GTDB taxonomy): Bacteria > Bacillota > Bacilli > Bacillales > Bacillaceae_G > Bacillus_A > Bacillus_A paramycoides. The sequence goes on from NZ_MAOI01000067.1 coordinate 49,930, forward strand.
AAAAGTGAAGCCAAGAGGCTGAATGTGGGGTAGGAGCGAGGAGAGTGAACAAATTGAAATTAGAAAGATTTCGAAAAATAATAGGTCTTTGTCTCCTTGTTTCTCTAGTTCTTATTGGATGTTTTAAACCGCTTCGAACGTTTATTTCATCCCCGAAGCAACTTGTTGTTTTTGAAGGACAACAATCAGAAATAGCATCATTACCAGTTTTTAAGGCCTCATCTACAAATCGTAATGTATTTACAGTAAGTTCAAATGAGCAAGAACTTATGGTAAATTCTCACCAAAATGGTGAAGCTGATATGGTGTTTCAACTCGCTGGTTTTCCAGTGAAAAAAGTAAATGTGAAAGTATTAAAAGATTTTAAAGTTATCCCAGGTGGACAATCGATTGGTGTGAAATTGAACACAAAAGGTGTACTTGTTGTAGGCCATCATTTAATTCAAACTGAAAAGGGTAAAGTATCTCCTGGTGAAACAGCTGGTGTACAGATTGGGGATATGATTACTGAAATTAATGGTAAAACAATTGAAAGAATGAGCGATGTAGCACCATTTATTCATAATAGCGGAGAAACAGGTGAACCGCTTAATCTTGTTTTATTAAGAGATGGAAAATACATTCACACTAAGCTAACACCACAAAAAGACACTGGCGAATCCTCTTACCGAATTGGACTATATATTCGTGATTCAGCAGCTGGTATCGGAACGATGACATTTGTACATCCAGATTCCATGAAATATGGGGCGCTTGGTCATGTGATTTCCGATAATGATACAAAAAAGCCGATTCAAGTAGAAGATGGACAAATTATGCGTTCGACAGTAACGTCTATTGAAAGAGGGAGTCACGGGAACCCAGGGGAAAAATTAGCAAGATTTTCACCAGACCGTGAAGTAATTGGTAATATTACAGTAAATAGTCCGTTTGGTATTTTTGGGAAATTGAACACAAATATGACAAACGGTATAATGGATAAAGCAATGCCTATCGCATTATCCCATCAAGTAAAAGAAGGGCCAGCGAAAATATTAACAGTTATCGATCAAGATAAAGTAGAAGCATTTGATATTGAAGTTGTTAGCACAGTACCGCAAAAGTTCCCAGCTACAAAAGGTATGGTAATAAAAGTGACAGATAAACGCTTGTTAGCGAAAACAGGTGGCATTGTACAAGGGATGAGTGGAAGTCCAATTGTACAAAATGGAAAAGTAATTGGTGCTGTTACACATGTATTTGTAAATGATCCGACGTCAGGATACGGTGTTCATATTGAATGGATGTTACATGAAGCTGGAATTAATATTTATGATCAAGAAAGAAAAGCGAGCTAATACATATTAGCTCGCTTTTCTATTGAAAAATTCGTTGAAATTTTGTAAAAGCTCCGCAAGAGCTGTTTTTTGTTGTAAAATATAAGCAAAGGGTTGAACGTTTCGCTGGAATTCTATGATGGAATGTGTTGCGAAAGAAAAAAAATGAACGATAAACATATTTTTTTGTGATTTTATCGGAAAGTAAGAAACTTTAAAAGGGAATTTTCACACAATTGTCGAACAATTCATGTAGCCTAGAAGCTTACACATGTCGGAAGAATCGATTCGGTAAGGGAGGAAAAGCTGTGGAAAAAATTAAAGTATGTCTTGTGGGTGATAATAAGGAATTGGTATCAATGCTAGAGAGCTATGTTGCTGCTCAAGATGATATGGAAGTTATCGGAACTGCTTACAATGGCCAAGAGTGTTTAAATTTATTAAAAGACAAGCAGCCTGATGTTCTTGTTTTAGACATTATTATGCCACATTTAGATGGTCTAGCTGTGCTAGAGAAAATGCGACATATTGAAAGGCTAAGACAGCCTAGCGTAATTATGTTGACAGCATTCGGGCAAGAAGATGTGACGAAAAAAGCAGTTGACTTAGGTGCTTCATATTTCATATTAAAACCATTTGATATGGAGAATTTAACAGGTCATATTCGTCAAGTGAGTGGTAAGGCAAATGCTACCATTAAACGTCCATTGCCATCTTTCCGATCAGCAACAACAATAGATGGAAAACCGAAAAACTTAGATGCGAGTATTACAAGTATCATTCATGAAATTGGTGTACCTGCTCATATTAAAGGATATATGTATTTAAGAGAAGCAATCTCTATGGTGTATAATGATATCGAATTGTTAGGATCTATTACGAAAGTGTTGTATCCAGATATCGCAAAGAAATACAATACAACAGCAAGCCGCGTCGAGCGTGCAATCCGTCATGCGATTGAAGTAGCTTGGAGCCGTGGGAATATTGATTCTATTTCGTCCTTATTTGGTTATACAGTATCAATGTCCAAAGCAAAGCCTACGAATTCCGAGTTCATCGCAATGGTTGCGGATAAGCTAAGACTTGAACATAAGGCTAGCTGAGAGTAGCATATTAAAAATAAATTTTTTCATAAAAGATCGATGGGTTTAAAACACTCGTTGATCTTTTATTTTGTTATAAGGATAATATTGAAGTGTTATTTTCATAAGAAATATGATTATGACACATTTAAAGGTGATTCATTGATTTATATGGAAAATAAAACATATATTTAGTAAAATTATCTATAAAGGGATATTTATTGATATGGAATTTGTTAAGGGAGTAACTGGAAATGACTGGGGGATTTATATGAAAAAGAAAATTTTAATTTGGATTGGATGTGCAATAGGCTTAGTCGGGCTTACTGTTGGTATAACTTTTGGAATGTTGGAACTTGCAGATAATCCGGCGGACAAACAAGCTAGTGCTGAAATAGATACAAGCGAATATAAAACAGTTCCAAAAGAAAAAGAAGCGCAGTTTGGTGAGATTGGTGGCGCAAGTGCGAAACTTCAAATTACAAAAGATTCTACTGAAGAAGAAGTAGTTAAAGCGATGCACAGTATGACCCACCAAAAAGTAATAGCTGAGCAAAAATGGGGAGCAATCCCAATGTCTAAAGAGAATGCTAAAAAAGTAAGAAGTATCTTAAATGAGAGTACTTTTGAAACGAAAGAAGAACTTTTAGCGATTGCTGAAAGATGGATAAACAAAGACTTTAGTAAAGTTGTGGACGATCATAACTACTTCTGGAAATTGCAAGGTGGTAATATCGGAAAAGCTACAGGAGTTATGGATCCACTAGAAGAGCAAACTTTTTCTTTAAATAATTTTGGAGATGGAGTAACAGGTGAATTACACAAATCTGGAGACCTTCAATATGTTGGAGGAAATTAAAATTTGCAAGTTGTAGAAAAAGCTTCTTTATAGGGGCTTTTTATTTTGGTGTTCCATGCATTCGTAATTTTAGTGGGTAAGTTATCCGTGATATAATGAAAGAAGAAATATAGATTATAATAAAAAGCCCTGCAAAACAGGACTATATTATTCTTCGTCTTTATTTTGTTTTTCTAATTCAACTAACTTTTGAATTAAAATGTGTTGTGGCATATGCATAAGCTGTTCGAGCGGGACACCTAACGCTTTTGATAGGCGGACTGCAGTGTCTGGAGAAATTTGTAATGGTCTCATAGAAGTACCTCCTTTTTCGTATAGTATAGCATAAGATTGGGGGAGTGAGGATGACTCTTATATTTGCACATCGTGGTGCGGCGGGAACATACCCGGAAAATACAATGATTTCATTTGAAGCAGCGGAGGCTTTCGGGGCAGACGGAATTGAACTTGATGTTCAATTAACGAAAGATGGAAAAGTTGTCGTCATCCATGATGAAACTGTGAATCGAACGACGAATGGAAAAGGTGCTGTTCGGAATTATTTATACGCAGATTTATGTAAGTTAGATGCAAGTTATAAATTCAGCGGAAAAGTAGGTTTTTGTAAAATCCCTCTATTAGAAGAGGTGCTTGAATGGCTTACAAAAACGCAATTGCTACTCAATATTGAACTGAAAAATAATACAATTCCATATAGAGGCTTAGAGGAAGAAGTAATAACACTTGTACGTAAGTTTAGTTTAGAGGATCGGACTATTTTTTCTTCTTTTAATCACTACAGTATGAAGCGGTGTCATATGATGGCTCCGGATATTCAAACAGCTATTTTATATCGCGAAGGTCTGCATAGCCCGTGGGCATATGCGAAAAAAATGGGTGCTAAAGCAGTGCATCCAAATTATCGTTATCTTCAAGATGCCATTGCTGAATTAACGATGGAAAGTGGTGTAGAGGTTCGTCCTTACACAATAAATGAAGAAACGCTTATGCGTAAATATTTTGATATGAACATATCGGCGATTATTACTGATTATCCTGAAACAGCAAGAACTTTATTATCGATAAAAAAATGAGACCTATTATAACGGTCTCATTTTTTGTTTATGGATATGTGAAAAATTTGTTCTATCTTCTAAAGCGGGCTTGTACTTTATTTCTCTTACGATCTCTATGTAGGACGAAGCCGCCAAAGATATAAAACCCAAGTGCGAAGCAAAAAGCGCCGATTAAAAATTGTAACCATAATATAGGGATTGGAGAGAATAAAATCCCAAATACAGTGTCTCTCATTAACTTTATGCCAAGCACAGCTAATGAAATAGGGATGAGTGCTAATAATAGAGCAAGGTAACGCTGCATACATAACGCTCCTTTTCAGATTATTTCGTATATATTAAATGATGTTATATGAAAAGGGTGTTTGTCAAGAGGTTGCTGAACGAGTAAGATAAGGGTGTGAAAAATTTTGCAGAGATACTTCGAGAGGAAGTGTAATGTATGAAACAAAAGGTGTTAATTGTTGGAGCGGGTGAAGGTGGAAGTACACTGCTTAGTCTGTTACAAAATTCGAATATATTTCAAATTATAGGGGTTATTGATATTAATCCAATAGCGAAAGGATTAGAAATTGCTAAGGAATATGGAATTCCGATTGATGATAGTGTAACCCCGTTTCTTTCTATGCATATTGATGTAATGTTTGATATGACAGGTGACTATGATTTACATAAGGTTTTATGGGAGGTTAAGCATAAAGATACTCTTCTTATACCAGGGGATATTGCAAAAATTGTTACGAGATTAGCGCATGAGAAGGAAGAATTAATTGGGAAGCTGGAAGAACAGACGCAACAAGGGGATTTGATTTTAAATTCTACACATGACGGTATGATTGTTATAGATCGAGAGGGACAAGTTCGTCTGTTTAATAAAAGTGCAGAGCGTATTATCGGATATAAAAAAGAAGAAGCGATAGGGAAATATATTTTAGAAGTCATTCCAACGAGTAAGTTACTGCGCATTATACGTACGAAACAAATAGAAGTGAATTATGAACTGACGCTAGAGAATGAAAAGAAAATTATTACAACGCGTATACCAATATTAAAAGAAGATGGAGAGGTTCAAGGGGCATTTGCGATTTTTAAAGACATTACAGAAGTTGTAGATTTAGCGGAAGAAGTTACAGACTTAAAAGAAATTCAAACGCTCCTTGAGGCAATTATCAACTCATCTGAGGAAGCGATTTCGGTTGTTGATGAGAAAGGAAGAGGGCTCGTTATAAACCCTGCTTATACGAAGTTAACTGGTTTGACAGAAGAGGATATTATAGGGAAGCCGGCTACAACTGATATTGTAGAAGGTGAAAGTATGCATATGAAAGTACTTCGGACACGCCGAGCGGTACGAGGAATACATATGAAGATTGGGCAAAAAAAGCGGGATGTAATTGTAAACGTAGCACCGGTTATTGTTGATGGAATATTGAAAGGAAGCGTCGGGGTAATTCGTGACGTATCAGAAATTCAAAAATTAACAAATGAATTGAATAGGGCAAGACAAATTATTCGAACATTAGAAGCGAAATATTCATTTGATGATATTGTTGGCGATTCAGATGAAACGACGGCGGCTATTGAACAAGCGAAGCTTGGAGCGAATACACCAGCAACGGTATTGCTACGCGGAGAATCTGGGACAGGTAAAGAATTATTTGCGCATGCGATCCATAATGGAAGTAATCGGAAATATAATAAGTTCGTCCGTGTAAACTGTGCGGCTATTTCGGAAACGTTGTTAGAAAGTGAATTATTCGGTTATGAGGAAGGTGCGTTCTCTGGAGCGAAAAGAGGCGGTAAACGAGGTTTCTTTGAAGAAGCGAACAATGGAAGTATATTTTTAGATGAAATTGGAGAGTTATCTGCGAATACGCAAGCGAAGCTCCTTCGTGTACTGCAGGAAAAGGAGATTGTGAAAGTAGGAGGAACGAAAGCGATACCTATTAATGTCCGAGTGATTGCGGCGACGCATGTGAATTTAGAAAAAGCGATTTTAGAAGGGAAGTTCAGAGAGGACTTATATTATCGTTTGAATAAAATCCCAATTCAAATTCCTTCCCTTCGTCAGCGCAAAGGAGACATACCAGCGATTGCAGAAAGGTTAATTCAAAAAATTAACCAAGATTATGGCCGGAATGTAGAAGGGCTCACCGATGCAGCCGTTTCGTATTTACAATCATATGAATGGCCAGGAAATGTTAGGGAACTTGAAAATATTTTAGGACGAGCTATTATCTTTATGAATTATAACGAGATATATATTGATGTGCATCATTTACCGCCTTTACATAAAGAAGAACAAGTAGAGACGAAACAAAATAATTTATTACCTGAATTAGAAGAGAAGGCCCTTGAACACCTAGTGACAGAATTTGAGGGGAATATTATCCATGAATATTTGGAGAAATTTGATGGGAACAAAACGAAGACTGCAAAAGCGTTAGGGATTTCGGTTCGAAACGTATATTACAAGTTAGAAAAGTACAACCATGCAAAAAATAGCATGCAATAAATTGCGTACCGTGCAATTTATTGCATGGTATACAAGAAGTGACAAAATGAGACACAATATTCCGTTTTTTTAAAAGTATTGATTTTACTGCATTTTGAATGCGTTTTCATTATTGGTAAGACCACTTTTAAAAGTTGGCACGGTATTTGCTTAATAAATAGGCGAGGGACGACGGAAAGGGTTGATTACAAAATATGAAGTTAGAACACTTAATTGATCAAGCAGTAGGACAGCCTAAAAAAACTGTAGCTGTAGCAGTAGCTGAAGATCATGAAGTAATTGAAGCTGTAGCGAAAGCAATTAAATTACAGCTAGCTCAATTTCGTCTATATGGAAATCAAGAGAAAATAATGGGGATGCTACAAGAACATGGTTTACAAACTTCAGAACATATTGAAGTGATTGCAGCAGAATCAAGTGCTGAGGCTGCAGAACTTTCTGTTAAAGCTGTGAGAAACGGTGAAGCAGATGTACTTATGAAGGGTAACATCCCAACAGCGAATATTTTGAAGGCTGTGTTAAATAAAGAGTGGGGGCTACGTAAAGGTAGCGTACTTTCACATGTAGCAGCATTTGAAGTTCCAAACTATAATCGTCTTATTTTCGTTACGGATGCAGCGATGAACATCGCACCTGACGTAACACAAAAAGCTGCTATTACACAAAATACTGTAGAAGTTGCCCGGGCAATAGGAATTGAGTTGCCAAAAGTGGCACCAATCGCAGCAGTAGAGGTTGTGAATCCAGCGATGCAGGCGACAATTGATGCAGCGATGTTAACACAAATGAATCGCCGCGGACAAATCAAAAATTGTATCGTTGATGGACCACTTGCTTTAGATAATGCAGTATCACAAATTGCAGCAGAACATAAAGGCATAGTAAGTGATGTAGCAGGTAAGGCAGACATTTTACTCGTCCCAACGATTGAAGCTGGAAATGTGCTATATAAATCACTCGTTTACTTTGCAGATGCAAAAGTAGGAGCAATGATTGCTGGCGCAAAAGCACCGATTGTTTTAACATCTCGTGCTGATTCAGCAGAAACAAAAGTATATTCATTAGCATTGGCAGTTGCGACTGCTTCAAAATAAACCAAAAAGGGTAAAACATTAGGGGGAAACGACAATGACATTAGAAATCTTCGAATACTTAGAAAAATATGATTATGAGCAAGTGGTATTTTGTCAAGATAAAGAATCTGGTTTAAAAGCAATCATTGCAATTCATGATACAACACTTGGACCAGCTCTTGGTGGAACAAGAATGTGGACATATGATTCTGAAGAAGCGGCGATTGAAGATGCATTGCGTCTTGCAAAAGGGATGACATACAAAAATGCAGCAGCTGGTTTAAACTTAGGTGGTGCAAAAACAGTAATTATCGGTGATCCACGTAAAGATAAAAGCGAAGCAATGTTCCGTGCATTAGGACGCTACATTCAAGGACTAAACGGACGTTACATTACAGCTGAAGATGTTGGTACAACAGTAGATGATATGGATATTATCCATGAAGAAACTGACTTTGTAACAGGTATTTCACCATCATTCGGTTCTTCTGGTAATCCATCTCCAGTAACTGCATACGGCGTTTACCGTGGTATGAAGGCAGCTGCAAAAGAAGCGTTCGGTACAGATAACCTAGAAGGAAAAGTAATTGCGGTTCAAGGCGTTGGTAACGTAGCATATCACCTATGCAAACATTTACACGCTGAAGGAGCAAAATTAATCGTAACAGATATTAATAAAGAAGCTGTACAACGTGCAGTAGAAGAATTCGGTGCATCAGCAGTTGAACCAAATGAAATTTACGGTGTTGAATGTGATATTTATGCACCATGTGCATTAGGCGCAACGGTTAATGATGAAACTATTCCACAACTTAAAGCAAAAGTAATCGCAGGTTCTGCAAATAACCAATTAAAAGAAGATCGTCACGGTGACATCATTCATGAAATGGGTATTGTATACGCACCAGACTATGTTATTAATGCAGGTGGCGTAATTAACGTAGCAGACGAATTATATGGATACAATAGAGAACGTGCACTAAAACGTGTTGAGTCTATTTATGACACAATTGCAAAAGTAATCGAAATTTCAAAACGCGATGGCGTAGCAACTTATGTAGCAGCAGATCGTCTAGCTGAAGAGCGCATTGCAAGTTTGAAAAACACTCGTAGCACATACTTACGCAACGGTCACGACATTATTAGCCGTCGCTAATTATTCATATAAAACTTTTACAAAAGGTGTGGTTACCTCTCATGAGGTTTCCACTTCCTTTTGAATTTATTAGTGGAGGTAGCAACATTGTCCTTAAATCGAATTCTTGTTATTAATCCGGGTAGTACATCCACAAAAATTGGTGTTTTTGATAATGAAAGACCCGTTTTAGAAGAAACAATTCGTCATGACGAAGAACAGATTGGAAAATATAAGCGAATCATTGATCAATATGAGTTTCGAAAAGAAACGATTTTAGAAGTTCTACATTCTCACGGTATTAACATTTCAAAATTGAACGCTGTTTGTGGGCGTGGTGGATTACTTCGTCCAATCGAAGGTGGAACGTATACAGTAAACGATGCGATGTTAGAAGATTTGAAAAATGGGTTTAGTGGTCATCATGCTTCAAACCTTGGAGGCATTTTAGCATATGAAATTGCTTCTGGATTAAATATTCCGGCATTCATTGTAGATCCTGTTGTTGTAGATGAAATGGAGCCGATTGCTCGCATAAGCGGTATTGCTGGTATGGAACGTAAAAGTATTTTCCATGCATTAAATCAAAAAGCGGTTGCTCGTAAAGTGGCTGAACAATTAAACCACAAATACGAGGATTTAAATTTATTAGTTACACATATGGGTGGCGGCATTACAGTTGGTGCTCATAAAAAAGGAAAAGTTATTGATGTTAATAATGGCTTAAACGGAGAAGGACCATTTAGTCCAGAGCGTGCTGGTACAGTACCAGTAGGACAACTAGTTGAAATGTGTTTCTCTGGCGAGTATTATCGTGACGAAATGGTTAAAAAGCTTGTCGGACAAGGTGGACTTGTAAGTCTAATCGGCACAAATGATGCGATTAAAGTAGAACAAATGGTTGAAAAAGGCGATCCTGAAGCAACTCTTATTTATAAAGCAATGGCATATCAAGTTGCAAAAGAGATTGGCGGAGCTAGCGCTGTACTTCACGGGAAAATCGATGCAATCGTATTAACTGGTGGACTTGCATACAGTAAAATTCTTGTCGATGAAATAAAAGAACGAGTAGATTGGATTGCAGATGTTATCGTACATCCAGGAGAAGATGAATTACAAGCATTAGCAGAAGGAGCACTTCGTGTATTACGTGAAGAAGAAGCTCCAAAAGAATATGTTGTACGTGAAAAAGAAACGGTAGCTAGGGGTTGAGATAATGGCAAAAGAATATGATTTAGTCATCGTTGGCGGCGGTACTGGTGGATATGTTGCTGCTATTCGTGCATCACAACTAGGTTTAAAAACTGCACTTGTTGAAAAAGAAAATCTTGGTGGTACTTGTTTACACAAAGGATGTATTCCTAGTAAAGCTCTTTTACGTAGTGCGGAAGTATACGCAACTGCTAAAAAAAGCGAAGAGTTCGGAGTTATTGCAAGTAATGTAGAACTAAACTTTGCGAAAGTACAAGAGCGTAAAGAGAAGATTGTAACGCAGCTTCATAAAGGCGTTCAACATTTAATGAAACAAGGTAAAATTGATGTGTTTGAAGGTATTGGCCGTATTCTTGGCCCATCTATTTTCTCTCCGATGCCAGGGACAATTTCAGTTGAACTTGCAAGTGGAGAAGAAAATGAAATGTTAATTCCAAAAAATGTACTTGTTGCAACAGGTTCTCGTCCAAATTCATTACCAGGATTAGAGTTAGACGGAGAGTATGTAATGTCTTCAGATCATGCCCTAAAAATGGAAACGCTTCCTAGTTCAATCATTATCGTGGGTGGCGGTGTAATCGGTATTGAGTGGGCATCTATGCTTGCTGACTTCGGTGTAGAAGTTACAGTATTAGAGTATGCGAAAACTATATTACCACTAGAAGACAATGACGTTTCAAAAGAAATGCAACGTCTATTCAAGAAAAAAGGTATTAAAGTGGTAACTGGTGCAAAAGTATTACCAGAAACATTGGTAAAAGATAATGGAGTAACAATTCAAGCTGAACATAACGGTGAGAATAAAGAATTTAAAGCAGAAAAAATGCTTGTATCTGTAGGAAGACAAGCGAATACGCAAAACATTGGTTTAGAGAATACTGATATCGTTGTGGAAAAAGGATACATTCAAACAAATGAGTTTTATCAAACGAAAGAATCTCATATTTACGCAATTGGAGATGTAATCGGTGGCTTGCAACTTGCTCACGTTGCTTCTCATGAAGGAATTGTTGCAGTAGAACATATTGCAGGTAAAGAAGTTACACCAATTGATTATTCGATGGTATCAAAATGCGTATATAGCAGTCCAGAAGTTGCTTCTGTCGGCTTAACAGAACAAGAAGCGAAAGAAAAAGGCTATAAGTTAAAAGTAGGTAAGTTCTCATTCCGTGCAATCGGAAAGGCACTTGTATACGGAGAATCAGATGGTTTTGTAAAACTTGTAGTCGATGAAGAAACAAATGACATTCTTGGTGTTCATATGATCGGGCCACATGTAACAGATATGATTTCTGAAGCTGGTCTTGCAAGAGTACTTGATGCAACACCTTGGGAAGTAGCACATACAATTCATCCGCATCCATCATTATCTGAAGCGATTGGTGAAGCAGCACTAGCTGTAGATGGAAAAGCGTTACACGCATAAAAATGTGGATTTAGGAGGTTATGAAAAATGGCAGAAGTAAAAGAAAAGCGCCATGAAGAGCTTGGCTTAAATGATGAGCAAGTATTAGAAATGTACCGTACGATGTTACTTGCACGTAAAATCGACGAACGTATGTGGTTATTAAACCGTGCAGGTAAAATTCCATTCGTAATTTCTTGTCAAGGACAAGAGGCTGCACAAGTTGGAGCAGCGTTCGCTCTTGATAGAGAGAAAGATTATGCATTACCATACTACCGTGATATGGGTGTTGTACTAGCATTTGGTATGACAGCTAAAGAGCTTATGTTATCTGGTTTCGCGAAAGCTGGAGATCCAAACTCTGGTGGTCGTCAAATGCCTGGTCACTTCGGTCAAAAGAAAAATCGTATTGTTACAGGTTCATCTCCAGTAACAACACAAGTACCGCATGCAGTTGGTATTGCGTTAGCTGGAAAAATGGAGAAGAAAGATTTAGTAACGTTCGTTACATTCGGAGAAGGCTCTTCAAACCAAGGTGATTTCCATGAAGGTGCGAACTTTGCTGGCGTACACAAACTACCTGTTATTTTCATGTGTGAAAATAATAAATACGCAATCTCTATTCCAGTTGAAAAACAATTAGCATGTAAAAATGTATCAGACCGTGCAATTGGATATGGTATGCCTGGATACACAGTAGACGGAAACGATCCACTTGCAGTATATAAAGCAGTAAAAGAGGCAGCAGACCGCGGTCGCCGTGGTGAAGGCCCAACTCTAATCGAAACAGTATCATATCGTTTAACAGCACATTCTAGTGACGATGATGATCGTGTTTATCGTGATAAAGAAGAAGTAGAAGAAGCGAAGAAAAATGATTCAATTATAACATTTGCTGCTTATTTAAAAGAAGTTGGCGTGTTAACTGAGGAATCTGAGAAACAAATGTTAGATGAAATTATGCATATCGTAAACGAAGCAACAGAATATGCAGAAAATGCTCCGTATGCAGCACCTGAAGATGCATTGAAGCACGTATACGCAGAATAGGGGGGAACGTTTCATGGCTGTAATGTCTTATATTGATGCTATTACATTAGCAATGCGCGAGGAAATGGAACGCGATGAGAAAGTATTCGTTTTAGGTGAAGATGTTGGTAAAAAAGGTGGCGTATTTAAAGCGACACACGGATTATATGATCAATTTGGTGAAGATCGTGCGTTAGATACACCACTTGCAGAATCAGCAATCGCTGGGGTAGCAATTGGTGCAGCAATGTATGGTATGCGTCCAATCGCTGAAATGCAGTTTGCTGATTTCATCATGCCAGCAGTAAACCAAATTGTTTCTGAGGCAGCAAAAATTCGTTATCGTTCTAACAATGATTGGACTTGTCCAATTACAGTTCGTGCGCCATTTGGTGGCGGTGTTCACGGTGCATTGTATCATTCACAATCTGTAGAAGCGATGTTTGCAAACCAACCAGGTTTAAAAATTGTTATCCCTTCTACACCATATGATGCAAAAGGTTTATTAAAAGCAGCAATTCGTGATGAAGATCCAGTATTATTCTTTGAGCATAAACGTGCATATCGCTTAATTAAAGGTGAAGTGCCAGAAGATGATTACGTATTACCAATCGGAAAAGCAGATGTAAAACGTGAAGGTGATGACATTACTGTTATCACATACGGATTATGTGTCCACTTTGCTCTTCAAGCAGCTGAGAAATTAGCGCAAGATGGCATCTCTGCACACATTCTTGATTTACGTACTGTATATCCATTAGATAAAGAAGCAATTATCGAAGCTGCTTCAAAAACTGGTAAAGTTCTTCTTGTAACAGAAGACAATAAAGAAGGAAGCATTATGAGTGAAGTGGCAGCAATTATCGCTGAAAACTGTCTGTTTGATTTAGATGCACCAATTGCACGTCTTGCAGGCCCAGACGTTCCAGCAATGCCATATGCACCAACAATGGAAAAATTCTTTATGGTAAATCCAGATAAAGTTGAAAAAGCAATGCGTGAACTTGCGGAATTTTAATCGGGGGGACTATACATGGCTGTAGAAAATATTACAATGCCTCAGCTCGGGGAGAGCGTTACAGAGGGTACAATTAGTAAATGGCTCGTTAATGTTGGCGATCATGTGAACAAATATGATCCACTTGCAGAGGTAATGACAGATAAAGTAAATGCAGAAGTACCATCTTCTTTCACTGGTATTGTGAAGGAGTTAATAGCTGGTGAAGGTGATACGTTAGCTGTAGGTGAAGTTGTTTGTGTCATTCAAGTAGAAGGCGCAGATGAAGTAGCGGCAACAGCTGTAGAGGAAAAAACGAAAGAAGAACCAAAAGCAGAAGTAACTACATCTGAAAAAGCACCGAAAGTAAAACAACCAACTGATGGAAAACCACGTTTTTCACCAGCGGTTTTAAAACTTGCGGGCGAGCATAATGTTGATTTAGATTTAGTAGAAGGTACGGGAGCAAATGGCCGTATTACTCGTAAAGATATTTTAAAGCTAGTGGAATCTGGAAACATTCCGCAAGCAGGTGCGAAAAAAGAGGAAGCTGTAGCAGTAGTAGAAGCACGTCCAGCAGCACCAAAAGCAGCACCGGTAGCGCAAAAAGTAGAAGCTGCAAAACCAGTTTCTGTGCCGACAATGCCTGGAGATATCGAAATTCCAGTAACAGGTGTGCGTAAAGCGATTGCAGCGAACATGTTACGTAGTAAACACGAGGCACCTCATGCTTGGATGATGATTGAAGTAGATGTGACAAACCTTGTGTCATACCGTAATTCAATTAAAGGTGATTTTAAAAAGCGTGAAGGCTTTAACTTAACGTTCTTTGCTTTCTTCGTAAAAGCAGTAGCACAAGCGTTAAAAGAGTATCCTCAAATCAATTCTATGTGGGCTGGCGATAAAATCGTTCAGAAGAAAGATATTAACCTTTCTATCGCTGTTGCAACAGAGGAAGAACTATTTGTACCAGTAATTAAGCAAGCGGACGAGAAAACAATTAAAGGTATCGCTCGTGAAATTACAGAACTTGCAGGAAAAGTACGCACGAAGTCGTTAAAAGCGGACGAAATGCAAGGCGGAACATTTACAATTAATAACACAGGATCATTCGGTTCTGTTCAATCTATGGGTATTATTAATTACCCACAAGCGGCTATTTTACAAGTAGAATCAATTGTAAAACGCCCAGTAATTATGGATAACGGTATGTTCGGTGCTCGTGACATGGTTAACTTATGTTTATCACTTGATCACCGCGTACTTGATGGTTTAATTTGTGGTAAGTTCTTAGGACGTGTTAAAGAAATTTTAGAAAACATGTCAGAAAACAATACATCTGTATATTAATAAAAAGCTCGCTTATGCGAGCTTTTTATCATCTTATTTCTTCATTTGTATCCTACAATATGTACAAACCTTTTCCCATTAATCTTACAATGAATGATCATGTATAAGGAATTTGCGAAAATACATTGCTGATATATGGTATATAGATATAAAATAAGAAAAGAATAATTTTTTTGGCAAATCTTACTGATGAAACTGTAGTATAATATATTGTATTGTATGAAAAAGAGAGTTATTCTATATAAGTGTTTTATAGATAATGTGTAATCAGTCGTCAAAACATGAAGAATGTTGACTCCTGGTTTTTTATTTTGCTGTAACAATGTTTCAGGAGGATGTCATGAAAAGAAGTACCGAGTTTCTAAAAAGTTTAGATGTAAAATTAATTTTAATTTTGTGTGCATTATGTGTTACGAGTATAGCCGCTATATATAGCAGTCAGCAAACCGGACAGTATGGAGATGCAAACTTTGCTGCGAAACAGGGTTTGAACTACATAATTGGGGCTGTATTGTTATTGCTTGTTGCAAGCATCGACTTAGATCAATTGCAAAAATTGTCTTGGCCGCTTTATATAGTTGGGTTTGGTTCACTTATTCTTTTGAAAATACTACCGGTTTCCACTTTCACACCTGAAAAATTAGGTGCAAAAAGATGGTTCGTTTTTCCATTGGTTGGACAAATCCAGCCATCTGAGTTTTTCAAAATTTCATTGCTTCTACTAGTTGCAAGTTTAGCGGTGAAACATAATGCTCAGTATATGGCCCGGACATTCCAGACTGATTTAAAATTGGTTGGGAAGATTATGTTAGTATCTCTTCCGCCTATGGCCGTTGTATATAGCCAACCAGACACAGGAATGGTGTTCTTATATGCAGCAGCTATCGCATGTATTTTATTCATGTCAGGAATTCAAAAGAAATTAATTGCGATATGTACAGTAATTCCAGTGACAATATTGTCTGCATTAATATTTATATTTGTAAGATACCCAGACTTCTTCTTTAATAAACTGGTTACTTTACTAAAACCTCACCAACAATCACGTATTATAGGTTGGTTAAATCCATTTGAAAATGCAAATGAAGGTTATCAAACGCAGCAATCGATTTTAGCTGTAGGTAGTGGAGGTATGGAAGGTAAAGGGTACGGTGAAGGGAGCGTCTATATTCCAGAGAAACACACTGACTTTATATTCGCTACAATTGCTGAAGAAGGTGGATTTATAGTAGCAGCACTAGTTGTGTTCTTGTTCCTGTTGCTACTTTATCGAACAATTATTATTGGTTATTCTGCTGATAATTTATTTGGTACACTATTATGTGCGGGATCAATAGGAATACTAACGGTTCAAATATTTCAAAATATTGGTATGATCGTTGGATTAATGCCTGTAAAAGGTATCGCATTACCTTTCTTATCATATGGGGGAAGTTCCTTATTCTCGAATATGATTATGATGGGACTCATATTATCGGTACGGAAAACGTATAAAAAATATATGTTTTCAGTTAAGTAACAAAAAGCTGGTTCGTTTAAAAACGAATCAGCTTTTTTACATATATGCTCTTAAACGTTGCAAACTAAAACAAAATTGTAGTTTGCAACGTTTAAGGGGTGCAAAGTTATGTATATACATATTTTTGAAGGAGCACGGCATATTTCTAATGGGGAATGGATTATTCGGGCAGTTATAGCTTATATATTTTTAATTTTAGTTGCGAAATTGATGGGACAAAGGTCCATTGCACAACTTCGCTTTTTAGATGTTGTATTAGTGTTATTGCTTGGTGGGAATATTTCTAATGCACTATCCGATGAAAAGGTCGGATTGCTTGGTTCAATGATTACAACTTTTATACTAGTTGTACTACATATTGTAAGCTCTGTTTTAATGTTGAAATGGGATAGGTGGAGACGTTTTTTAGAGCCTGCGCCAGTTATTCTTATACACAATGGTTCCATTGATTTTAGCAATTTGAAAAAAGCGAGAATTACGGCAGAATATTTATTTTCGGAACTTCGCATGCGAAATGTGAGCGATATTCAAACGATTAAATTAGCATTATGGGAAGCAAGTGGTGTTGTTTCTATATTTCAGTATCCAGAATATGAAGCAGTTTCTCGGCTTGATCTTAAAGTGGCGGGGAAAAAATCTCCAGTTGCTTTTATTTTAGTGAAGGATGGTAGAATTCAACAGGATGTACTCGCTTTATTAGGAAAAACAGAAGAGTGGGCGAAAGAGTTTTTAGAGAAGAGTGCGGAAATCGAATCCATTATGTTAGCTACAGTAGATGAAGCACATAAAATAAATATTTTGTTAAAAAAATGAAAAATATACGCATTTTGTCGTTTCATACATATGATACAATAGTGTGGACAACGAAAAAGGAGGCGATACGATGGGATATGTAGAAGAATTACGAAAAATAGTTGGTCATCGCCCTTTAATTTTAGTTGGAGCTGTTGTACTCGTTATAAATGAAAGTGGATATGTATTATTACAGCAACGAACAGAGCCGTACGGAAAATGGGGGCTGCCTGGCGGGTTAATGGAGCTTGGTGAATCACCAGAAGAAACAGCTTACCGCGAAGTATATGAAGAGACAGGAATAGAAGTTAAGAATTTACGATTAATCAATGTATTTTCTGGAGCGAATTATTTTACCAAATTAGCAAACGGTGATGAATTTCAATCCGTAACAACCGCCTATTATACCGATGAATACGAAGGGAATTTTGTTATGAATAAAGAAGAAGCTGTTCAGCTTAAGTTCTTTCCAGTAACAGAGCTACCTGACTATATTGTAGGGTCACATAAAAAAATGATTGTTGAATATATGAAAATTATGGAAAAAAAGATATAATAGTAGTGGAAGAAATACAAAAACACAGCTCTGGTTGGTAGTCCAGACGCATGATTTCATGTCAGTAACCTTCCCCTCCGGGATGTCCGGTATTTCTAATTTTGCTAAGGAGGGGCTGTCAATGGAATTGACAGTATATCACGATGGTCAATTTTTTGTAGGAATTATTATGCGCCAAGAAAAAGGGAAATTGTATGGAGCCAGGTATATTTTTGGGATGGAACCATCAGATGAAGAAGTACTTATATTTGTAAATGGTCCAATGTTAGCGTATTTCCAGCGCTTTGCAAGATGTGGTGTGGAGATTAAAGAAAAACAGCGTCCGAAAAGTATTAAGCGTATCATAAGGCAAGCTGCTAAAGAATTAAATGTAAAACGTTATACAAAGGCGCAAGAGGCAATTAGTTTATCTTATGAACTGCATAAACAAGAAAAGAAAGTGCAATCTAAAGAGAAGCGAGAAGCAGAAAAGCAGCGGAAACGTTTAATTAAAGTACAAAAGGCAAAGCAAAAACATCGAGGTCATTAAGAAAAGGTGTTAGAGCAAGAGCTCTAACACCTTTTATATGCTTAAATACAAGTAAACTTACTTGTATTTTCTAAACATTAACTGGTAAGATACAAATAGGTAGAATTAGAGGAGGGAACACATTGATTAACTTTAACTTTTTTATGAACGATGTTGTCCGTCAAGCGCGTGAAGAGATTGTCTCTGCGGGATATACGGAATTGACGACACCAGAAGCAGTTGAAGAAGCATTTAAAAGAAATGGTACAACACTTGTAATGGTAAACTCTGTATGTGGTTGTGCAGGCGGTATTGCTCGCCCTGCTGCTGCACATTCCGTACATTATGATAAACGTCCTAACCACCTTGTAACGGTATTTGCGGGTCAAGATAAAGAAGCTACAGCAAGAGCTCGTGAATATTTTGAGGGATATCCACCTTCATCTCCATCATTTGCTTTATTGAAAGATGGAAAAATTGTAACGATGGTAGAACGTCATGAAATTGAAGGTCATGAACCAATGCAAGTAATTGCAAAACTACAATCTTACTTCGAAGATAATTGCGAAGAACTATAAGGAAGAGAAAAAGCGGTACGTCCACGATTAAGTGGATGTACCGCTTTTTTATTTAGTTTTTATAATGATCGAACATGCATAAGAATGTTATTTTATGCATGTTTTTATGCGTTGTGAATGACGGTAATAATGTTTTTGTGTTTATTTTTATTTTAAATATTGCATAAAAATAAAAGTGCTGATACAATACTAACAACGAATAAATATTCTATTAAACTTTTAAATATACATTATTAGGAGGAAGAAGGATGAAGAAGTTATTATCAATATCATTTGCACTTATTTTAATTGTAAGTATGTTTAGTGCCTGTAGTAAAGGGGATTCGAAGGCAACTAATGCAGGTAACACGAATAAGAAAGTACTCGTTATGGGGACTTCAGCAGACTATAAACCATATGAATACGTGGAAGCATCAAAAAGTGATGAAATTATCGGCTTTGATGTTGATATTGCAAAATATATCGGAAAAGAACTTGGATATGAAGTGAAAGTGAAAGATATGGATTTTGGTGGTTTATTAGCATCTCTTAACTCAGGAAAAGTTGATTTTGTTATGGCGGGTATGACGCCAACTGCAGAGCGTAAAAATAATGCTGATTTCACAGACATTTATTTTGTTGCTAAAAACATGATCGTGTCAAAAAAAGATTCCAATATTAAATCGTTAGAAGATTTAAAAGGGAAAAAAGTAGGGGTACAAACAGGGTCAATTCAAGAAGAAAAGGCAAAAGAATTTCAAAAACAAGTCGATTTCAAAGCCGAGGGACGTGACCGTATACCGGAAATCGTACAAGAAATTAAAGCTGGCCGTTTTGACGCAGCCATTTTAGAAGATACAGTAGCTAAAAATTATTTAGAAAATATGAAAGAATTACAAGGAATTGAAATTCAAGAAGCACCAGAAGAAGTAGGTGCAGCAATTGCCCTTCCGAAAAATAGTGATAAAACAGCAGAATTTAATAAAGTAATTAAGAAAATGCAAGAGAATGGAGAAATGGATAAATTAGTGAAGAAATGGTTTGGCAGCGCGAAATAAGCTGCCTTTCACTTTTCTGTGAGGGGAATGAAAAGGATGAATCTAGATTTTTCGGCGATTACGCCTTCTATACCATATATATTAAAAGGCTTAGAAGTTACATTGAAAATTGTGGCTGTATCAGCTTTAGCAGGATTTATTTTAGGAACGTTATTAGCGCTTTGTAAAATTGCTAGAATACGAGCATTAAATATTGTAGCAGATATTTATACATCAATATTTCGTGGCACACCGCTTGTATTGCAATTAATGATTATTTATTTCGGTGTCCCGCAAATGATTGGTTATGATATACCTGCCTTTTTAGCAGCTGTACTTGCATTTAGTTTAAATTCAGGGGCATACATGTCAGAAGTAATTCGTGCCGGAATTCAAGCGGTCGATAAGGGACAAACTGAAGCGGCGATGGCTTTAGGTATTCCTTACGGGAAAATGATGAGAAATATCATTTTACCTCAAGCATTAAAAAATATATTACCAGCACTTGTAAATGAATTTGCGACTCTTACGAAAGAATCGGCTGTAGTAACTGTAATTGGAGCAACAGATTTAATGCGCCGAGCTTACATTGTAGGCGGTGAAACATTTAAGTATTTAGAGCCATTACTGTTTGTTGGACTTGTTTATTATATGTTAGTGATTATTCTTACATTAGTTGGAAAGGCAATTGAAGGGAGAATGAAGAAAAGTGATTAAAATTGACAACCTTCATAAATCATTTGGAAAAAATGAAGTATTAAAAGGGATCACGACAACGATTGAAAAAGGAGAAGTTGTTGCAATTATCGGACCGTCAGGATCTGGAAAGTCAACATTTTTACGTTGCATGAATGTATTAGAAGCACCAACAGATGGTCACATTTGGATTGGAACGGAAGAAGTAACGAATCCGAAAACAAATATTATGCACGTTCGTGAAAATGTCGGAATGGTATTTCAACATTTTCATTTATTCCCTCATATGACTGTATTAGAGAATATTACGTATGCTCCTATTAATGTAAAAGGTATAGCGAAGCAAGAGGCTGAAAAGAAAGCTGAGAAGCTTCTAGAAAAAGTAGGGTTATTAGATAAAAAAACTGCGTATCCGAATCGTCTTTCAGGGGGACAAAAGCAACGTGTAGCAATTGCAAGAGCACTGGCGATGGAACCGGAAGTTATGCTATTTGATGAACCGACATCAGCGCTAGATCCAGAAATGGTGAAAGAAGTGCTAGAAGTTATGAAATCATTAGTTACGACAGGAATGACGATGGCGATTGTTACGCATGAAATGGGATTTGCAAAAGAAGTAGCAGACCGCGTTCTCTTTTTAGATGGTGGAAAACTTGTAGAAGATAGCAATCCGGAAGAGTTTTTTACGGCACCAAAAAGTGACCGTGCAAAAGAATTTTTGCAAAAGATATTGTAATATGTAAAGGTTACGTGAATAATAAGTAGAAAAAGGATGACATCGCGTCATCCTTTTTTTATACTATCTTTAAATACGTTTATACATATAGGAGTAATGATATGTTTAAAATTGGATATAGAACAGTGAAAACAGCGCTTGGAACAGGTGCGGCAGTTTTTATTGCTCAGCTATTAGGGTTAGAATTTTATAGTTCAGCTGGTATTTTAGTCATTTTATGCGTACAAAACACGAAACGTAAATCAGTTCAAGTATCGTTGCACCGTTTTTTAGCTTGCGTATTATCGATGGTATTCGCGTTTTGCATTTTTGAAACGGTTGGCTATACACCACTTGCGATTAGCTTATTACTGCTTACCTTTATTCCGACTGCAGTTATGTGCAAAATTCAAGAAGGTATTGTCACGAGTTCAGTTATTGTTATGCATCTGTACTCATTAAAGCAAATTACATGGTCTATAGTTGGTAATGAAATTGCTATATTAACGATTGGAATTAGTGTCGCTTTATTAGTAAACATGTACATGCCAAGCAGTGAGAATAAACTGAAAGAGTATCAAGAGAAAATAGAAGAGCATTTCAAAACAATTTTGTTCGAAATGGTTGTTTATTTAAGAAATCGCGATAGTAATTGGAGTGGAGCAGAATTAATTGAAACAGAGATGATGTTGAAAGAAGCGAAAGATTTATCATTTAAAAAGCTTGAGAATGAGTTTATGCGTGAAGATGACTATTATTACCGTTATTTTGATATGCGCATGCAGCAATTTGAAATTTTAGAGCGGATGATACCATTAGCTGCGTCACTATCGTGGACGTATGAACAAGCTGATATGATTGCAGACGTAATCGAAAATATAGGGAATTCCATTCGTCCTGAAAGTACAGGGGTCATTTCGTTAAGACAACTTCAAGAAATGCGAGAAGTGTTTAGAGAAATGCCGCTACCAGTCACGCGAGAAGAATTTGAAATACGTGCGAAACTCGTTCAACTTGTTTATGAGATGGAGCAGTATCTACTCATTAAAAGTCGTTTTAAGGGAAAGGATAATATAAAAGAACTTATATAGAAGGCAGGAATTATTTATGCCGTATCTTCTCTCTTTATTATTATGTCTTTCTTTATCACCGATTTGGCCTCTTGGTGATAATCCTCGTGCTGGGGATCCTTTTATAATTGTAAATAAGGCGACGAATAAACTAGCTTACATTGACGATGGGAAGATCCAAAAGGTTTTTCCAGTAGCGACGGGGAAAACAAATGAATTAACACCAGAAGGAACTTTTGATATTGTATTGAAAGCGAAGGATCCGTATTATATTGCGAAGGATATTCCTGGGGGGTCTCCGAAAAATCCACTTGGATCGAGGTGGATGGGATTTAACGCAAAAGGAACTGACGGAAGTAAATATGGGATACATGGGACAAATCAGCCTAGTTCAATTGGAAAGTATATTTCACAAGGATGTATAAGAATGAAGAAACAAGATGTGGAATATTTGTTTGATCGTATTCCAATTGGAACGAAAGTATGGATTGTGAAATCGAAGAAATCATTTCAGCAATTGGCGAAGGAAAAAGGAGCCATTGCATTCAGAGAAGTCAACGAGAAGTTGGCTTTTTCTTTTATCCCGCTATTTGCGAGCAGTAAGATCCCCACCTAAAAATTTGGCTAAAGCAAAGAAGTTAGGTGGGAGTAGGGCTGCCCGTAAAAGCCCGATTGGTGTGGGCTAATAATCAGTGTGTTATGAACAAAACCCCAATTGATTAAAGTTTCACTTTATTAAGTTGTCTTGACATGTGTACATAACCATGCGTTAATGAGAATATATAAAGATAACTAAGTAAAGGGGTTGCTCATATGTATTTGAATCCAAAAATTTCTTATATGCAGTTTTGTGTTGGTTTTCTATTTGTCATTACATTCATATTAGCAACTTTTAATATATGCTCTTACGTAGTATCAATTGTATTGATGGCATTACTTAATTTTACTTTCGTCATTGGGGCATTTCAGCAAAAACAGTACACGAGTTTTGTAATAGCACTTGTAATGGCCTTTTCCTTTAGCATTGTAGCGATTGTACTATATATAAAATAAGAATTTTCATACAAAAAAGACTATCTCGATTTCGAGATGGTCTATTTTGTATAAATAGAAAGTAAAAAAAGGACGAGAGAATCGTCCTTTTTACCAAAACATACTTGCGCCAGTAAGTAATGTTGTTACAAGCATAGAAATTAACATTATATAAACCATAATTTTTTGAGCTTTTTTATGCATCGTTAAGCCTCCTTGCAAATCAGTACAATTTCATTGTAACGAGAAATGAAATTGTGGACAAGGGGAGAGAAAGGACAAATTTCGGGAAGGGGTTGCAAAATATAACAGGAAATTTGGATATGCGTGGAGAATATATTAAAAGATAGATTGTGAGTTTTTGTTATGCAAGCTGAAGAATGGAGATACGATGATGAAAATATACGAAACAGATCGCTTACATTTAAGAGAAATTGATGAGTCGTATGCAGAAAAAGTTCTTCAATATTACGACAGAAATCGTGAGTTTTTAAAGGCGTGGGAAGAATATAGACCAGATGATTTTTTTACGTTAGACTATCAAAAGAAAAGGTTACAAAAGGATAGAAGAGAGTTCGCGGAAGGTAAAATCATTCGATTATGGATTTTTAAAAAGGGCGATGATACGAAAGTTATTGGGTGTATTTCATTTAATCTAATTGTTCGTGGAATTTATCAATCTTGTGTACTTGGTTATAAATTAGATAAGGAAGAACTGAATAAAGGTTATACAACAGAAGCGCTTAGAAAAGCAATTCAAGTTACCTTTGAAGAATTTCATTTACACCGTATAGAAGCACCGATTATGCCACGAAACTTAGCATCTATACAAGTAGTGACAAAGATAGGGTTTCAATATGAAGGCGTATCTCGCAAAATGTTGATGGTAAATGGAGTTTGGGAAGATCATATGCGTTGGGTGCTATTAAACGAGTAATAGAAAGCAGATGGGTATCTAGATGTGTGAACCATCTGTTTTTTGTCTTGTATTTCGAAACTTTTGCGAAATTCTGTTATAATTAATATTGTTACATACATAATGGTAGTGCAGGAGGCGCAGTCTTATGATTAATCAAGAACGTTTAGTAAATGAATTTATGGAGTTAGTACAGGTAGATTCTGAAACAAAATTTGAAGCAGAAATTTGCAAAGTGTTAACAAAGAAATTTACTGCTTTAGGTGTAGAAGTATTTGAAGATGATACAATGGGTGTGACTGGTCACGGTGCAGGTAACTTAATTTGTACTTTACCAGCAACAAAAGATGGTGTTGATACAATTTATTTCACTTCTCATATGGATACAGTAGTTCCTGGTAATGGAATTAAGCCTTCTATTAAAGATGGATATATCGTATCAGATGGTACTACAATTTTAGGAGCGGATGATAAAGCTGGATTAGCATCTATGTTTGAAGCAATTCGTGTTTTAAAAGAGAAAAACATCCCTCACGGTAAAATTGAATTTATTATTACAGTTGGAGAAGAATCTGGTCTTGTTGGTGCAAAAGCATTAGACCGAGAGTGCATTACAGCAAAATATGGTTATGCATTAGATAGCGATGGAAAAGTTGGGGAAATCGTAGTTGCAGCACCAACACAAGCGAAAGTGAATGCTATCATTCGTGGGAAAACAGCTCACGCTGGCGTAGCCCCAGAAAAAGGTGTATCTGCAATTACTATCGCAGCGAAAGCGATTGCAAAGATGCCACTTGGCCGTATCGATTCTGAAACAACTGCAAATATTGGACGTTTTGAAGGTGGTACACAAACAAATATCGTTTGCGATCATGTTCAAATCTTTGCAGAAGCTCGTTCTTTAATAAATGAGAAAATGGAAGCACAAGTTGCAAAAATGAAAGAAGCATTTGAAACAACTGCAAAAGAAATGGGCGGTCAAGCAGATGTTGAAGTAAAGGTTATGTATCCAGGATTTAAATTCGCTGATGGCGATCACGTTGTAGAAGTAGCGAAACGTGCAGCTGAAAACATCGGTCGTACACCTTCTCTTCACCAAAGTGGTGGAGGAAGTGATGCGAACGTAATCGCCGGACATGGTATCCCAACAGTTAACTTGGCAGTTGGTTATGAAGAAATTCATACAACAAATGAAAAAATTCCTGTTGAAGAATTAGCGAAAACAGCAGAATTAGTTGTAGCTATTATTGAAGAAGTAGCGAAGTAATAAAGTAAAAAAGATGTGTGAACCAACTATGGTTTACACGTCTTTTTTTATTTTGATTCAAGTGCTTTTACAAGGCGGATAAGCCAGTATAAGAAGAGCCATGGCAATATATAAGTTGTTACAAAGCGTATGAAATGAGAGAAGATTCCTAAAACATGAATGTTGATGTTAAAAAGGGGCAGTAACAAATAATTAATTGCAAGGATTATAATAATGATAATAAATACATTATTGAGTTTATTGTGTTGTTTCATAACAATCCACTTCCTTTACAATAAAATCCATTTATTTCATAAAGTATAGCAAAAATAAAGATGAAAAAGAATAAGTAATTATTATATTGTACATGAATTTGGTATAATGAAGGAACGAATGTTCTTGGAGGAGGGTGGTAGTATGCGAGAAATGTATCCGAAAAATGGTCGTGTTATTTTACATGTAGATATGAATTGTTTTTTCGCATCTGTTGAAATTGCCCATGATCCAACATTAAAGGGAAAGCCATTAGCGATTGCCGGGAATGAAAAAGAGAGAAAAGGGATTATCATAACATGTAGTTACGAAGCGAGAGAGTATGGAATACGTACGACGATGCCCCTTTGGGAAGCAAAGCGATTATGTCCGCAACTAGTTGTAAGGCGTCCTAACTTTACATTATATCGCGAAGCCTCATTTCAAATGTTTCAAATCCTTTCCCGTTTTACAGAAAAGATACAACCAGTTTCTATAGATGAAGGGTATTTAGATATTACAGATTGCTATGTGCTAGGTTCGCCGCTTGAAATAGCAAAGATGATTCAACAAGCGTTATTAACAGAGTTACAGCTTCCGTGTAGCATTGGTATTGCTCCAAATCTTTTCTTAGCAAAGACTGCTTCTGATATGAAAAAGCCACTTGGTATTACAGTGCTTAGAAAACGTGATATCCCAGAAGTCATTTGGCCACGACCAGTTGAAGCGATGCATGGAATTGGAGAGAAAACAGCTGAAAAACTAAAAGATATTCATATAAATACAATTGGACAGTTAGCAAAAGGAGACGAGCATATCATTCGCGCTAAAATTGGAAAGCACGGTGTTGATTTACAAAAGCGTGCAAAAGGTATGGATGATAGGGATGTTGATCCGAATCAAATGGGACAACATAAAAGTGTTGGAAATTCGATGACTTTCTCAAAGGATATGGATGAAGAGAAAGAATTGCTTGATATGTTAGGGAGACTGTCGGGCTCAGTGAGTAATAGACTACAAAAGCGAACTCTTGTCAGCTATAATATCCAAGTTATGATTAAATACCATGATAGGCGGACGGTAACACGAAGCAAACAATTGAAAAATGCAATTTGGGAAGAACGTGATATATTTCAAGCTGCATCACGTTTGTTGAAACAACATTGGGATGGTGATTCCATTCGTTTATTAGGTGTTACAGCTACTGAATTGGAGTGGAAGACAGATTCGGTCAAACAGTTAGATTTGTTTTCATTCGAAGAAGATGCGAAAGAAGAGCCGCTACTTGCTGTTATTGATCAGATTAATGATAAGTATGGAACACCTCTTTTGCAGCGAGGTAGTCAATTATTGCGTAAGCAAGAGAAGTCGTTTCAGCAAAAACTAGAAAATAAATTTATGTAGAAGGTGCTATGAATATAAAACCTTCTTTTTTAGATGGAAAGAGAATCCGGCCATGAGAAGAAGCGGTCAGAACCTTTTTCAGCCCCATGCCAAGTTAAAACAAAAAGATCGAACGAGTATGGATTACTTTAAGTTATTCCAAGTAGTTGCTAATAACTTGAAAATAAAAAATGGGTGTATGTAGAAGGTGTCATGAATATAAAACCTTCTTTTATATTCATGACACCTTTATGATTTAACTTGCTTCTAAATCTAGTGAAGTTTTCCAGCCAGCGGCAGTAACACCAGATTCTAAAAGCATTCTACTTACTATTTTTTCGATTAAGACAGCTGCATTTGTATTGCAATGTAATGTAGCTTGTATAGATACTTTTTGGTTAGAATCAACGTCTTCACTGTACAATTCTTTTAAACCGATACCTTCTGAACTTACCATGTGCATGAGAAGAAAACGAATATGTGCTTCATTTTCTTCTGAACAAGTAAGAGAAAGTAAGTAGTTTGTTTGCTCGGGTACATCTTCTTTTGATTTATTATTCATAAATAGAGCGATTGGGCGTAGTAGTATATTTGCTAGTAAGACGCCGGCTGCACCTAGCATAGCTGCAACGAGGAAGCCAGCGCCTGTAAGAGTACCTACAGCAGCTGCACACCATAAAGTTGCCGCTGTATTTAACCCTCTAATACTAAAACCGTCACGAATAATAACACCGCCTCCTAAAAAGCCAATACCACTCACAACTTGAGCAGCGATACGTGATGGGCTAGCTTCATGATCAAGCATGACGGATAATAAAACAAATATACAGGCACCAAGTGATACGAGAGCGTTTGTTCGTAGCCCAGCCATTCGATGTCTCCATTGTCTTTCCATTCCGATGCAAGCTCCTACAATAATTGCTATAAATAATCTTAATACGATGTCATACCATACCATCATGGTCACCTCCATACATTTAAGTACATGGTATATTTTTTAAGAATGAGTGAGAAATACCCACTCATTCTTATTTTTACAACCAGCTATGAAACTTTTTAATATAAAGTTTTTTCAGGAATTGTGTTAAGAAAGCATAACCTAATAATATTCCTATTAACCATGGGAAGTAGCTTAGTGGTAATGCTTGTAAACCAACTGCTGCACCAAGTGGTGAGAACGGAATGTAGATACCAATTGCCATAATACAAGCAGTTAATAAGAGAACTGGTATTGATGCAGTACTTTGAATGAATGGAATCTTCTGTGTTCTGATCATGTGAACAATTAATGTTTGCGTTAGTAACCCAACGACAAACCAACCAGATTGGAATAGCGATTGTTCTCCAGGTGTATTTGCACCGAATACATTCCACATGACAACGTATGTGATAATATCGAATATAGAGCTAATTGGGCCGATACAAATAATGAAATTACGTAAGTTTGCAGTATCCCATTTTCTTGGTTTTTCTAAAAATTCTTTATCCATCTTATCCCATGGAATAGAAAGTTGAGAAAAATCGTAAAGCAAGTTTTGAATTAATAGATGAATTGCAAGCATCGGTAAAAATGGAATGAAAGCACTCGCCACTAATACACTAAATACATTTCCAAAATTAGAGCTAGCTGTCATTTTTATATATTTTAAAATATTGCCGAACGTAGTGCGACCTTCTAAAATGCCTGCTTCTAATATAGTTAAACTTTTTTCAAGTAGGATAATATCGGAAGATTCTTTTGCAATATCAGTAGCAGTATCAACAGATATCCCAACGTCAGCATCACGTAGTGCAACGGCATCGTTAATACCATCCCCCATATAACCTACAGTGTGACCATTCCCTTGTAATACGCGAATGATGCGAGATTTTTGCATTGGATTTAGTTTTGCGAACACTGTTGTTTCTTCTGCTAGTTTTGCTAATACTTTATCTGGTAAAGAATCAATTTCGTAACCGAGGACAGGCTCCCCTATATTTAATCCAACTTCCTTGCAAACTTTTTTTGTAACAATTTCGTTATCGCCAGTTAAGATTTTCACTTGTACGCCGTGTTTATGCAATGCTTGAATTGCAGAAGCAGCAGATGGTTTTGGTGGATCTAAAAAGCCGATATATCCAGTAAGAATCATAGCGGATTCATCTTGTACTGCATAAGCTTTATAATCAGGTTTGTTATCTTTCTTGTATGCTACAGCGATGACACGCATTCCTTCACTATTTAAAGTTTCGCTAAGGTGTTTTACATTTTCTCTCACTTCTTCAGTAAGAGGGACAATTTGCCCATCCACTTCAGTGTAGTTGCAAATTGATAAGATTTCTTCTACGGCACCTTTACAAACCATTGTATGTTCACCTGAAATCTCTTTCACGATGACAGACATACGACGGCGAGCAAAATCAAATGGAATTTCATCTAGTTTTTGAAAAGCTGATGGATCAAATTTATGGTTTTCCTCTGTATGTTCAATGACAGCTTTATCTATTAAATTTTTCAATCCAGTTTGATAGAAGCTATTTAAATATGCAAATTGTAAGACGCGATTACATTCATTTCCATTAGGATCTAAATGACGAACAAGGACAACTTTATCTTCTGTTAAAGTTCCAGTTTTATCTGTACAAAGGATGTTCATAGCACCTAAGTTT
This sequence comes from Bacillus paramycoides, assembly GCF_001884235.1. Lineage (GTDB taxonomy): Bacteria > Bacillota > Bacilli > Bacillales > Bacillaceae_G > Bacillus_A > Bacillus_A paramycoides. Next base: position 79,886 of record NZ_MAOI01000067.1, read on the forward strand.
TGAATAGAGTTTAGCTGTTTTACAATTACTTTTTGCTTAGACATGTTAACGGCACCTTTAGCTAAATTAGCAGTTACAATCATTGGTAACATTTCAGGTGTAAGACCAACTGCAACGGCAATAGCAAAGAAGAAAGCTTCTTGCCAATCTCCTTTTGTGAATCCATTAATGAGGAGGACAATAGGTGTCATAATAAGCATGAATGTGATTAAGAGCCAACTTACTTTGTTTACGCCTTTATCAAAGCTTGTTTCTGCACGTTTTCCGATAACCTTTTTTGCCAAAGAGCCGAAATACGTATCCGTACTTGTTGAAACGACAACAGCTTTTGCGCTACCGCTAACAATATTTGTACCCATGAAGCAAAGGTTTTCCATATCGAGTGGATTGTAATTTTTTTTCATGTTTTTCGGTAATATATGTTTATTTTCCGTATGGTAGCAGTTTTCATATTTTTCTACCGGAAGTGCCTCGCCTGTTAAGGAAGACTGATTTACAAATAAATCTTTAGCCGATAAGATACGCACATCAGCTGGAACGATATCACCAGCTGAAAGTGAAATGATATCACCAGGTACAAGTTCTTCAATTGGGATTTCCGTTGTATGGTTATGATTTAAATTCATTACGTTTTTTGTTTCGTGTATAAATCCATTTATTCTAGAGACGCTTGCAGTTGTTCGAACCATAGCTTTTAACTTATCTGCAGCTTTTTGAGAACGAAATTCTTGAAAAAAACGAATCGTTGCACTTAGTAGTACCATCACAGATACGACAATTGTTCCTTGTATGTCATCTGTGAAAAAAGAGAGTACTCCAAGAGCTAACAAAACAAAAATAAATGGGTTTTTAAATGCCAGCAGAAATTGAATATACCATGGCAATGTTTTATTATGAGCAATTTCGTTCGGACCATATAAAGAAAGTCTACGAGACGCTTCTTGTTTAGAGAGTCCATCTTGTGTTGTGTCTAGAAGTTTTAACGCAGAGTTTACATCTTGCGTTGCAACTTCCACTAATAATTTGTTATTTGTTTTCATGCTATCTTGATCGTAAGCATGCTTCGTTTCTTGTCTTTGTAAATTTAACATTGGTAGTTCCTCCTTTTCATGAAGGAGGAAACAATCTGTTACTCGACTATATTAAACAGGGAGGAACAGCTTCTTTCCTACCTACATGATGAAATATTAACGTAAAACATATGGGTATCTGGGCCGAATCATCACTTGCCACTGTTCCTCACCTCCGTACAATTAGTAGTTTCTAAATATGCTATGTTTGTTTCATAGTAAGGTGCATAAAGATATAAAAAAGGCCTTTACTCAAAACGAGTAAAGGCCTGAATTCGCAGTTAAAAAGAGTCAACAACAAAGACTGTTATTAAACATAGATAAAAACAGTTTTTGTGTATGACAAAGCATACGCACCTCTCCCTCGTTGAGTTTTAGCACTGTATAGCATAGGTACTGAAACCAGCTACGTTAAGAAAGGCCTTCATTCCGACCTTTCCTGTTGACCCATTGGCGTCTCTCGACATTTTTGGGCAGCAGCGTTTCTCTATACAGGAGCCTCACCTAACAGAGACCATATTCAATTACAAGTTGAATATTAGCACTGTAAATTTGTAGTGTCAATATCTTTTTTGTCTCTTTTTTTTGAAAAATTAAATAGATTCATGATGGCTATATAGTAGGAAATAAGAGGTGTTTTTTTGGAAATAAGGTGGGGAATAAATACTTTAATGGATATAAATAAAAAGCACTGATTACAGTGCTTTTTATTATAGATTATGAGATTGTAGGATTTTCAAAAATAACAATTTCTGAGCTGTTTGTTGTTGCAATGCGTTGTGCGTAATATGTTAAAGCTGAAGAAATATATGTTGGTAACGTCTCATTTGTATGTGATGTTGTATATTCATGAATTAATTCTTTTAAAGTCGTCCATTCTAGTTGTGCTGGGTGATCAGAAACGAAAGAACTTACCCAGCGATCAAATGAAGATGAAAAATCAGTTTGTAAACGAAATACTTCTTTCATAATAAAACGCTCCCTTTATATGTGATATAGTTATATTACTACAAAACACGAACGATTGTTAAGTTTTTTGTTTTTAATGTTCGTGTTATATAGTTGTCTAGATGATTGGTTATGTAAATTCAATTTGCCATTTGAAATAACATTCCGTAAGATGAAGAGTAGATTATATAAAGAGCTGGAGGAAAGAAAGTGGAATTTGTATTTTTAGGAACTGGTGCAGGTGTTCCTTCAAAAGGAAGGAACGTTTCAGCAATCGCCTTACAATTGTTAGAAGAACGAGGGCAAACGTGGCTATTTGACTGTGGTGAAGCGACTCAGCATCAAATTTTACATACATCTGTGCGCCCACGACGCATTGAAAAAATTTTTATTACGCATTTACATGGAGATCATATTTTTGGCTTGCCGGGTTTATTAGGGAGCCGTTCTTTCCAAGGAGGAACAACGCCGTTAACTGTGTATGGACCGAAAGGAATTAAACAATTTATTGAAGTAGCGTTATCGGTAAGTACGACACATGTAAAATATCCACTTGAAATCGTTGAGATTACAGAAGAAGGCATTGTGTTTGACGATAATGAATTCTATGTAGAAACAAAAAGGTTATCACATGGAATTGAATGTTTCGGATATCGTATTGTAGAAAAAGATATACAGGGAGCTCTTTTAGTGAATAAGCTGCTGGAAATTGGCGTGAAACCTGGTCCGATTTTTAAACGCTTAAAAGATGGTGAAGTAGTTGAATTAGAGAACGGTACTGTACTAAGTGGAAAAGATTTTATTGGTCCACCTCAAAAAGGGAGAGTTATTACAATTTTAGGCGATACACGATATTGCGAAGCGAGTAAAGAGCTTGCGCAAGATGCTGATGTACTTGTTCATGAAGCAACTTTTGCAGCAGAAGACGAGCAACAGGCGCATGATTATTTCCATTCCACAACAAAGCAAGCTGCGAGTATCGCACTTAAGGCAAATGTGAAGCGATTAATATTGACTCATATTAGTTCGCGTTATCAAGGAGATACATATAAGGAATTATTGAAAGAGGCACGGGAGTTATTTTCTAATACAGAAATAGCGATGGATTTAAAATCATTCCCAGTAGAGAAGTAATATTTTCGTAAAAAAATGGTAACGTACGTTTGCCATTTTTTTTATTTATGATAATTTTTTTCACTCAAACTGTTATCATTTTATGTTTATATGGGATAACACAGAGTTTTGTAATGGTTTGAATATATAGGATAACAATACATAATACCGATTATTTAGACAAACTGTTATATAAGCACGCTTATATACAACTGATACAAACAAGGGAAATAGATTTTTGTTCAGAAATTTTAAAATTCAATAAAAGTAAGCGTTTTATAAAAAACAAGCTATAATGAGGGCACATTATAATTTATCGTAAGTTACAGCGTGCGTTTTAGCCATTTTTCGTAACAAACGAAATTGACTAAAAAGGGAGAGGGCATCATGGAGATTATTAAGGGACCGATATTACTATTATTTGTACTAAGTCTTTTTTCACTCTTTAGTTTTAAAGCGCCAAATGGTATGAAAGCAATGGAGCTTTAGCAAATGCGGCCGTTGCAAGTTTATTAGTTGAAGCTTTTCAATTATAAGTTGGTGGAGATTTGATTGGTATACCATTCTTAAAAGAGGTTGGACAATCAGCAGGTAGTCTGGGCGGAGTAGCCAGTGCAACTTTAGTTGCATTAGCAATGGGTGTATCACCTGTTTATGCTATGCTTGTAGGGGCTTCTGTGTTAAAATTTGGTTTGCTACCAGGATTTATTGCTGGTTATCTCATATCATTTTTAATAGTAGAAAATAATCTTTTCATAGAGTTTTAGGGGGAGTTATGATGAAGTATCGCTCAGTGTTTGATATTATTGGTCCGGTTATGATTGGTCCATCAAGTTCACATACAGCAGGCGCTGCAAGAATGGGGCAAGTTGCTCGTCAGCTGTTTCGTCACGAGCCAGAGAGAGTTAGCATTTCATTATATGGTTCATTTGCAAAAACATACCGTGGTCACGGTACGGATGTAGCGTTAATCGGTGGAATACTAGGATTTGAAACAGATGATTTACGTATTCCAAGTGCGTTAGACATTGCAAAAGAACGCGGAATTGAAGTAGAATTCATTGAAGAAGATGCAAATGCTCCACATCCTAATACAGCGAAAATTCGTCTGTATAAAGGAGAAGAGGAAATCGAAGTTGTTGCTTGCTCAATCGGTGGCGGTAAGATCGAAGTTGTAGAATTAAACGGATTCGATCTTCAATTATCAGGAACGAGTCCAGCACTGCTTATTGTAAATAACGATCGCTTTGGTGCTATTGCAGCTGTAGCTTCAATCCTTGCAAAACATGAGATTAACATTAGTACAATGAGTGTTTCTCGTAAAGAAAAAGGAAGAAGAGCGCTTATGGTCATTGAAACAGATGAATTATTAGCAGATGAAGTGATTGAAGAAATAAATGGGCAACAAAATATTTGTCAAGTAACTATTATGGATTAATTGCAGGGGGGACACACCATGTTTCGGAACGCAGCGGAACTAGTGGCGCAAGCTAAAGAACAAAATGTAAAAATCGCAGAAATTATGATTCAGTGTGAAATGGAAACAAGAAGTATATCACGTGAAGAAGTAATTGCCGGAATGGAAAAGAACTTAGTCGTGATGGAACAAGCAGTAGAACGCGGTATTCGTGGTGTAAAATCACCGACTGGTTTAACTGGCGGGGATGCTGTGAAAGTTCAAGCGTATATGCAGAGTGGAAAAGGCTTATCCGGGGATACAATTTTGGACGCAGTGAGTAAAGCTGTTGCGACAAATGAAGTAAATGCGGCGATGGGAATCATTTGTGCAACACCAACAGCAGGATCAGCTGGAACAGTGCCAGGCGTACTGTTTGCACTTAAAGAAAAATTACAGCCTACACGTGAAGAAATGATTGAATTTTTATTTACAGCAGGAGCTTTCGGTATGGTTGTTGCGAATAATGCTTGTATTTCTGGTGCGGCAGGAGGTTGCCAAGCTGAAGTAGGTTCAGCGAGTGGAATGGCAGCCGCAGCCGCAGTTGAGATGGCTGGTGGAACACCAGATCAAGCA
>NZ_MAOI01000068.1 GCF_001884235.1 Bacillus paramycoides
AATTAACGCGACAAGCCTCCGAGTAAGAAGTGCAGCGAATACAAGTAGCGCAGTTCTAGGAAACTTAAAAAATGGCGAAAAAGTAACAGTGTTAGGAAAAGCAAACGGCTGGGCAAAAATCAGCTACCAAGGAAAAGAAGGCTATGTATCGCTAGAATTTGTGAAATTAGAGGCAGGAAAGCAAGAAGAAAAGCCAGCGGGAAATATTACAAATGGAACACAAGAAGTAGGAACAATAAACGCAACAAGTTTACGAGTAAGAAGTGCGGCAAATACAAGTAGCGCAGTTCTAGGAAACTTAAAAAATGGCGAAAAAGTAACAGTGTTAGGAAAAGCAAATGGCTGGGCGAAAATTAGTTATCAAGGAAAAGAAGGCTATGTATCCTTAGAATTTGTGAAATTAGAAGCAGGAAAACAAGAAGAAAAGCCAGCGGAAAACATTACAAATGGAACGCAAGAAATTGGAACAATAAACGCGACAAGTTTACGAGTAAGAAGTGCAGCAAATACAAGTAGCGCAGTTCTAGGAAACTTGAAAAATGGCGAGAAAGTAACAGTGTTAGGAAAAGCGAACGGCTGGGCGAAAATCAATTATCAAGGAAAAGAAGGTTATGTGTCGTTAGAATTTGTAAGATTAGAAGCAGGAAAACAAGAAGAGAAACCAGCGGAAGAGATTACAAATGGAACACAAGAAGTAGGAACAATTAACGCGACAAGCCTCCGAGTAAGAAGTGCAGCGAATACAAGTAGTTCAATTTTAGGAAACTTAAAAAATGGTGAAAAAGTAACAGTATTAGGGAAAGCGAACGGCTGGGCGAAAATCAATTATCAAGGAAAAGAAGGCTATGTATCCTTAGAATTTGTGAAATTAGAAGCAGGAAAGCAAGAAGAAAAGCCAGCGGAAAACATTACAAATGGAACTCAAGAAGTAGGAATGATCAATGCGACAAGTTTACGAGTAAGAAGTGCGGCAAATACAAGTAGCGCAGTTCTAGGAAACTTGAAAAATGGCGAGAAAGTAACAGTGTTAGGAAAAGCAAACGGCTGGGCGAAAATCAATTACCAAGGAAAAGAAGGATATGTATCATTAGAATTTGTAACACTCGGTAAAGATTCAACTGATCCAACGAATCTAGAGCAAGTAACAGAAGAACGAGCTGTTGTAAATGCTTCCCTATTAAATGTTCGTAAAGGCCCATCAACAGGTGCGGCAGCTGTTGGTCATTTAAAGAATGGAGAGACTGTTACAATTATAGGGAAAGAAAATGGTTGGGCAAAAGTCCATTTTAATGGTGGTGAAGGTTACGTTTCATTACAATTTTTAAAGGTTAAACAAGGTTCAACCTCTTATGAAATTGTTACTTCATCACAAAAGGTTCAAAAGCCAAATGAAGTAGAAGCAACGCAAATTATGCAAAATTTGAAAGAAGATGCGTATATTAAAAGCGACGGTAAAGTTGTAAATATGAAGCAAGGTTTCGTTCGTGCAAATGGTGTTATTAATATTTATGATATTGCGACAGGGAAGAAGCTCACATATGTAAAAGGTGGGGCCGACTTGAAATTTGTGAAAGCTGCTGGTGATCGTATTCATGTCCAAATTGATGGTATGACAGGTTACGTGAATATAAATGATGTTACATTACATCCGGCAATGACTGGTGAGAAAACATCGTATTATGCAACTAAAAATGGCAAGTTATATCATTATGTATACAACCCTGCAAATGGTAAATATGCAACGTATCAAATTGGTAATGCTCCGAAACATTTAAAAGAAGGAGAGCGTTACGAAGCTTTCGATAAGAAGCAAATCGGCGGACAAGATAGTTATCAATACTTTGAATATATGCCACTCCGTGCAACATCTACTTATACAGGAGATGAAATTGATAACTTCTTAAGCAAATCTAATGCAAATAGTCCACTTATTGGATTAGGAAAATATTTTGTAAGTGCAGCAGAGAAGTATAAGATGAATGCAGGATACTTAGTGTCACATGCAATTTTAGAATCTGGCTGGGGAACGAGCCGTATTGCACAAGATAAGAAAAATTTATTTGGTTTTAGAGCAGTAGACTCAGATCCATATAATGGTGCAACTGGATTTAAAACATGGGAAGAAGGCATTGATTTTTGTGCTGCATATATAGATAAACATTACTTAACACCGGATGGAAATACATACAATGGTGGAAACTTAGGTGATAAGGCAGAAGGAATGAACGTCATGTATGCAAGTGATGAAAACTGGGGTCAGCAAATTGCCTCACTTATGCATAGAATTGATTCCATGAATGGAAGTAAAGACTTAAATAAATATCGACTTGGAACGTTGAGAACAGGTTCCCCAGTATTCAAAAACTTAGCTGAAGGCCAAACTGGAACGACATCCCGGAACATTATGGTAGCTATTAAGAAAACAATTAACACACCACAAGGATTATATTATGAAATCGTTTCAGATAATAAAGAATACAACAGTGTCTACGTAAAAGCTGGGTCTGTAAATCTTGTAAATTCTTATTAAAGGAAAGCATCATCATTTCAATGCAGAAGAATGAAATTCATAATGTTAGAGGAAGTGGCAGTGTGAAAAAATATATCGCATTTGATATTGGTGGTACACAGATTAAATATGGGATTGTTTCAGAACTTGGGATATTATCAAATCATAAAACTATATTAACAGAGGCTCATTTAGGCGGAGAACAAATCGTTCAAAAGCTTATTAGTTTGGCGGAGCAATTAATGAATGAACATGTTGTTTCTGGAATTGGTATTAGTACAGCTGGAATTGTAGATATTCATAAAGGAATCATAACTGGCGGCGTGGATCATATTCCACGCTATGCCGGTATTCCTATTATTGATAGATTACAAACAGTATTAAAAGTTCCTATATCCATTGAAAATGACGTCAATTGTGCTTCATTTGGAGAGCAGTGGCAAGGTGTTGGAAGGGATGAAAGTAATTTCATTATGCTTACCCTTGGAACGGGAATAGGGGGCGCAATTGTTATTAATAAGAAACTGTACAGAGGTCATTCATTTAGTGCTGGTGAATGGGGAAATATGTTGATTGAAGGGAAGCCATTTGAAGAAGTTGCCTCGATTTCAGGATTAGTTTATCTTGTGCGGAAGTATAAAGGTAGCGGTAATTGGAATGGTGAAACAATTTTTGAATTATATGATCAGAAGGATAAAGAAGTTATACACGCCGTTCAAATATTTTTTAAACATTTAGCAATTGGAATTAGTAATCTGGCTTATATCTTTAATCCACAAGCAATTATTATTGGTGGGGGGATTACTGATAGAGGCAATCGATTTTTAGAAGAAGTAAAGGCAGAGGTACGAAAATATTTGAATCCTGAAATTTATAGTAATTGCGAGATTAAACTCGCGCAAAATCGTAATCATGCAGGAATGATTGGTTCTATTTACCACTTCTTACATCATCATAAATAAATTATATGAATGTTTTCATATAACTGAGAATTTATCCTTTTTCTCACTAGATAAATAATGCTACAATATAAGAGAAGAATACAATATTTTCCGATTCGGAAAATGCTTTGTAGAAAGGAAGAAACTTCATGCCTATTATTTTAGAAAAAGGACAAAAGATCGATTTAACGAAAGGACAACCGAGAGTAGCAAAACTGCAGGTTGGCTTAGGCTGGGATCCAATTGGGCAATCAGGTGGGTTTCTGTCTTCTTTATTTGGAAGTAAACCAAATGTAGATTGTGATGCATCTGTTGTTATGTTAGAAGGGGATCGTTTTTTAAACAAAAATGATCTAGTTTACTTCGGCAACAAACTTTCTACTTGTGGTAGTATTATTCATTCAGGGGATAATTTAACAGGTGAAGGCGCTGGTGACGACGAAACAATTTTCGTAGAATTACATAAAGTTCCGAGCCGTATTAATCGTTTAGTATTCGTTGTAAATATCTATGACTGTGTAAATCGTCGTCAAGATTTTGGGATGATTCGCAATGCATATATTCGTATTCAAAACCCACAAACAGGTGAAGAATTAGCACGTTATAACTTGTCAGATAATTATGCTGGTAAAACGACTTTAATTGCAGGGGAAATGTATCGAAACGGAAACGAATGGAAGTTTTCAGCAGTTGGAGAAGGAACACAAGATAAAAACTTAAGTGAGATTGTATCACGTTACCAATAAGATAAATCGAGGAGGAATAGTATATGGCATCTATTTCATTGAAAAAAGGACAGAAGGTAGATTTAACAAAAACAAATCCAGGCCTTTCGAAAGTTCTTGTAGGACTTGGTTGGGATACAAATCGTTATGACGGACAAAACGATTTCGACTTAGATGTTAGTATCTTCTTAGTAGGTGCTAACGGTAAAGTTTCGGGAGCAGAGGATTTCGTCTTCTATAATAATCCAAAAGGTGCGAATGGTGCTGTAGAGCATTTAGGAGATAATCGAACTGGTGAAGGTGAAGGCGATGATGAATCTATTAAAGTAGATTTAAAAAATGTCCCATCACATATTGAACGTATTTGCTTCACTATTACAATTTATGATGGAGAAGGCCGTAGCCAAAACTTTGGACAAGTTTCTAACTCTTTCGTACGTATTCTAGATGAAGAAAAGAATGCAGAATTAATTCGTTACGACTTAGGAGAAGATTTCTCTATTGAAACTGCTGTAGTAGTAGGAGAGTTATACCGTCATGCAGGTGAATGGAAATTCAATGCAATCGGAAGTGGATTCCAAGGTGGATTAGCGTCTCTATGTAATAACTTTGGTTTAGATGTAGAGTAATAGATTTATATATCCATCGGTGAAACACATGTTTACCGATGGATATATTTTAAAAGATTAAAATATAGAGGTGAATATACATGGTTATTCAGTTACAAAAAGGACAGAAGATTGATTTAGGTAAGACAAGCCCAGGTTTAACAAAAGCAGTAATTGGTCTTGGATGGGATATTAAGTCTTATGATGGCGGAGCCGATTTCGATTTAGATGCATCTGCCTTTTTATTAGATGCGAACGGAAAATGTACGAAGGAAACTGACTTTATTTTCTATAATAATTTACAGTCTCCTTGTGGATCTGTTTTACATACAGGAGATAACCGTACAGGTGAAGGTGAAGGCGATGATGAACAACTTGTTGTGGATCTGAAAAAAGTTCCAGCAGATGTGCATAAAATTGCTATTACAGTTACTATTTATGATGCGGAAGGCCGTAATCAAAACTTTGGACAGGTTGCAAATGCATTCGTTCGTCTAGCAAATGAAGAAACGAATGAAGAAGTTCTTCGTTTTGATTTAGGAGAAGATTTCTCCATCGAAACAGCAGTTGTCTTTTGTGAATTATATCGTCATAATGGACAGTGGAAGTTTAATGCAGTAGGAAGCGGATTCCAAGGTGGATTAGGTGCGCTTGTAAGAGCCTATGGCTTGGATGCATAGAAAGGAAACGAACTTCGTTTCCTTTTTTTGACCTTTCTATAAATCTAGCAAAGAATAGGGGATAAAGGTAAGATGAGTATTTTGCAAGGAATCCTTGATACGTATGCTCAGTTTTTCGACTTGGACATGTGGATTAAAGTGTTGCAAGATCCAGTATCTTGGGGATTAATTGGTACACTTGTTGTACTTGAAGGGTTGTTATCTGCTGATAACGCACTTGTGTTAGCAGTAATGGTAAAACACCTTCCGGAAGAAAAACGTAAAAAAGCATTATTCTATGGACTTATTGGAGCTTATGTATTCCGTTTTATTGCAATTGGAATCGGAATGTTCTTAATTAAATTATGGTGGGTAAAACTTCTTGGTGCACTTTACCTTGCTTGGTTATCAGTGAAATACTTTATTGATAAGAGAAAAGGTGGCAGTGAAGAAGAAGAAGCTCATGGTATGAATCAAAATAGTATTCTCTTTAGAATGTTCGGTGTCTTCTGGGGAACGGTTGCGATGGTTGAATTAATGGATATCGCGTTCTCAGTAGATAGTGTACTTGCTGCATTTGGTGTATCGAATGAAGTTTGGATTCTGCTATTAGGCGGAATGCTTGGTATTTTAATGATGCGCGGTATTGCTGGCGTATTCTTAAAATTGTTAGAGCGTATTCCAGAGCTTGAAACAACAGCATATATTTTAATCTTAATTATCGCAGCGAAAATGTTACTGTCTCTAATTGGATTTGAGATTAGTCATACACTGTTCTTTATTATTTTAGTTGTAGCATTTGGAGTAACGTTTATAATTCACTACATGAAGAATGGTGGACAAGCAAGAGAAGAAGTTGCAGCTACTAAAAATGAACATAAATAATTGAAATGGGTTTGCTCGTTATGCGAGCGCCCATTTTTTATAACCAAAAATAGTTTATAATAGAAGAAAGACTTTAGAAAAAACGTAAATGTTTTTGGAGGTGAACTGTTGTGTTTTCACGTTTTACACTTCAACCATGTGCATTAAAAGATGAATCAGATTTAAAACAATTTGAAACGCTTTTAGAAAAACGCCCACAATATGAACTGACAGAGAATGAGATGAAATTTAGTTATTTAGCAAGTCGTATTCTTGGTGTTCCCAATGATGTAGATGAATATTTCAATGAGTTATTTGATTATAGTGAGGTGAAAGGGATTGAGGTTTTGCATGAACAAAATTTAAATAAGGTGATTGATCCCGAAAAACTGCGCCATATTCAAGAAGTTTTTGCATTACATCAAGAAGCGCCAAATGGACTTACAGTAAATAGGCTTGTAGCCCATTTGTCTGGAAAACAACTATTACCGCAAGTAGACAATCCTGATTTGCAGCATTATATACATACGACATTTATTTCTGTATTGAAATTGTATGAAAAACAGCATAATCAATCATTAAAAACAGAAGGGTTCCGTCGTTTCTTAATCGATATTATTAAATTAAGCGAAAATTACGTAGCGAAGTGGTTCTCTACGATTAATTATAAGAAACAAATGCCGCGTATTGTTTGGTATGGTGATGCAACGGAGAGTCGTATATATTTCTTATACTTTCTTATTATGCTCGGTTGCGATGTACTTTATTATCACCCAGAAGGAAAAGATGGATTTGAAAGTGTAGATGAGGAAGGAAGGACCTTTGTCGTATCTCATCCGAGCCGTATTTCACTGGAGCCATTTCCTGATCGACGTCGTGAACGCGTCGCGACAGTAGCTTATCAAGCTTCAAAGGAAATTGAACAAGTACTTCATCATGATAATTCATTATTATACAAACCGTGGCAATTTCGCTCGTATACACCAGTAGCGCGTACTCTCAAAACGACGTACGATGAACTCTTTTTAATTACGAAAGAAAAGGCATTTGTACGCCCAACATTCTTTGTTGAAAATAAGCATATTTATATTCCTTCTTTATTTGCAAAAATATCAGGCGTTTCAAAGAATGATAAAGAATATTTTCAACGATTAAAGGCTGTTACATCATTTGATAATAGTTTATTAATTAATACATTTCCGTTTACGAAAGAACAAAAAGCAAATTTCCAATATCATTATCGAGATGCATTAGATCGCGCAGGGAAGTTGCATCCTGATTTAATTATGAACAGCCATTGGTGGCCACATAAACGTTTACCTGAAGGTTTACAACATGGTATTGCAGAGGCAATCATCCATACGTGCGAAAGTGAAATATGTAAACCAATCGCGAAAGAGACGAAACAAGATGTAGCACTGTATGTTTTCGCGCAACTCTCTCAAATACCACCGAACATTTTAGAGCAGCTTGAGAAATTTGATTATTCGCAAGAAGTGCCGAAAATTGTTATATTTAATAATGAGAAGAGCGGAGAATTAAGTCGTTCGGATGCTGTTTTATTACTATTTTTAAATCAAATTGGAGTAGATGTATTCCACTTTAATCCAACGGGGAGAAACGATATTGAACCGTATATTGAAGCAGGAGCATTTGATTCACATTGGCTTGAAGAAGTTAATTTCGATCTTGAGTTTCATGGTTCATCAGCCTATAAAAATTTATCACAAACAATAAAAGGACTATTTCGTCCGTTTTTATAAGGAAAGGGAGAATGTCATATGAATAACCCAGTCGTATTAGATCCGAAAACAGAATTGAATGAGCAAACGGCACAAGATGTTCGCTTGCAACTTAGACAAGATGCGGAGGTACAACGTATTTATAACGCAGTAGATATTAAAGACCAATTAGAATTAATCGAGCTTGGAAAAGAGCCTTCTATGGAAATTTCACGTTTCGCGGATCAAATTTTACATACAATGTCTTTATCGAAAATAGAAGACTCTGGTGAATTATTAAAACAGCTTGGTAAAATTATGGATAGATTTGATAGTAAAGACTTTGCGGAAGAGAAAAGTGGTTTCTTCTCACGCATGTTCAAAAAAGCGGATAAAATGATTGAACAAATCTTTAGTAAGTATCAAACGATGGGCCGCGAAATTGATAAAGTTTATGTGGAGATTACGAAGTATCAAGATGAAATGAAAAAATCAATTGGTACGTTAGATGGTTTATATGAGCAAAACTTAAAATATTATTTAGATTTAGAGAAATATGTAGTAGCGGGAGAAATGTTATTAGATCGTTTAAATACAGAGTTAGTTCCGATGTATGAGGAGCGCGTACGCAATAATGATCAATTAGCAGGTATTGAATTAGAATCGCTTAAAAACTCTGTTGAAATTTTAGAGCAGCGTATTGATGATTTAGAAAAGGCACGTATGGTTGCGCTATTAACAGCGCCACAAATTCGTATGATTCAACGTGGTAACAATAAATTAATTGGTAAGATCAATACAGCATTTATTACAACGATTCCTATCTTTAAAAATGGTATCATTCAAGCGGTAAATGCGAAGCGTCAAAAGCTTGTTGCAGACTCTATGGCTGAACTTGATCGCCGTACAAACGAATTACTTAAGAAGAATGCACAAAATATCGCGACTCAAAGTGTGGAAGTAGCGAGATTATCAGGTTCTTCTAGTATTAAGATGGAAACACTTGAGGAGACTTGGAATATTATTTCAAGAGGTATGCAAGAAACACAACAAATTGAAGAACAAAATAAACGTGAACGTGAAGAAAGCCGTAAGCGTATGGCTGCATTAACGGAGAACATCAAAAAAGAATTACAAGGATAAATGAAAAGGCAATGAGGAATATTCCTCATTGCCTTTTTTGTTTCGTTATTTGAAGGCAGTAAGAATCCCATCTCAAGATGTGGCTGTAAAGCAAAGAAGTTAGGCGGGAATCGGGCTTTTAATCAGTGGAGGAAGGAACGAAATCCCCCCGCTGATTAAAGTTTCACTTTATTTTCTCTTAAATAATTTAATGATTTCATTCACAACAAGCGGAATGATACTTAATAAGAGAACAAATCCCCAATCTTTTATCGTTAATGCGTGTACACCAAATATATTTGCAAGAGGAGGGATGGAGATAATACAAACTTGCATAAGAACACCGATAAGAAGTGAGAAAACTAAATATTTATTTGTAAATATCCCGATTGAAAAAATTGATTTCGTTCTTGAACGTAAGTTGAATGAATGAACGAGTTGAGAAAAACTAAGGACGACAAATGCCATCGTTTGAGCATATAATAGAGCGTCTTCATCAATTTGATCTGGGAAGAGAGGAAATAAATTAGTATCTCCTGTATAGAGCTTTGCCCCAACGATAAAGGCTGTTAATGTGAGAAGTCCAATTACAACGCCATTGAAAATAAGAAAAGGAACGCTACCGCTAAATAAGCTTTCTTTTGCATGACGTGGTTTTTCCTTCATTACATCAGGATCTTCGGGATCAACACCGAGTGATAATGCAGGTAGTGTATCTGTAATTAAATTTACCCACAGAATGTGAATAGGGCGTAGTGGTGTTGCCCAGCCGAGTAAAATAGCTAAAAATAAAGTGATAATTTCTCCAAAGTTACAAGAAAGTAGGAAGAGAATAGACTTTTTAATATTACGGTAAATATTTCTACCTTCTTCAACAGCTTTAACAATAGATGAGAAGTTATCATCTGTTAAAACTACATCAGCTGCGCCTTTTGCGACATCTGTTCCTGTGATTCCCATTGCTACCCCGACATCTGCTTGCTTTAAAGATGGAGCATCATTTACACCATCACCAGTCATGGAAACGATATTTCCTTTAGCGCGTAATGCTTTTACAATCTTCACTTTATGTTCTGGAGAGACTCTAGCAAAGACATTTAAATGATTAATTTTACTTGCTAGTTCTGTATCTGAAATGTTATCTAATTCAGTTCCAATCATAATTTCAGATTTTTCTTCAGCAATACCAAGTTCTTTGGCGATTGCAAAAGCGGTATCTTTATGATCGCCAGTAATCATGACAGTGCGAATACCAGCTTTTTTACATTCTGTAATAGAATCTTTTACTTCTGTGCGTGGAGGATCAATCATACCGACAAGACCGATAAATATAAGGTTTTCTTCGAGATGATCTATATCCACATGGTCCGTCTCATATTGTTTAAATGCGAATGAAAGCACTCTTAAAGCTTCTTGTGACATCGCTTGTGCAGCTTCTAATATTTGTGTTTTATGAGAATCTGTTAGGACCTCAACTTTGTTATTTATAAAGATATGGGTACAGTGAGGTAAGAGTTTATCAATGGCACCTTTAGTCATGCTATAGTAGCTTTTGTCATATGTATGTACTGTTGACATCATTTTACGATTAGAATCGAAAGGCAGTTCGTTAACACGTTCATGTTTATTTTCTAAATTATCTTTTTGAATGTTAAAAGAGCTTCCGGCAACAAGAAGGGCAATTTCTGTAGGATCCCCTGTTTGTGATTCATTACTATAAGAGGCATCGTTGCATAAAACCATATTTTCTAATAATAGACGGTGTACATCGTTATTTACGTTCAAATTTTCTAGCTGATTGTATGTTTGATCGCTATAAAAATGAGTAACGGTCATTTTATTTTGAGTTAATGTTCCTGTCTTATCTGAGCAAATAATTGTAACGGAACCAAGAGCTTCAACAGCTGGTAGTTTACGAATGATAACGTTTTGTTTAATCATACGTTGAACGCCGATGGCAAGAACGATAGAAACGATAGCTGGTAAGCCTTCTGGAATGGCTGCAACAGCTAAACTAATAGCAGTCATAAACATTTCTAAAGTATCTCGTCCTTGTAAAAAACCGATGAGAAACATAATGACACAAATAGCTACAGCGACAAAGCCTAAATATTTTCCTACTTGCGCTAAGCTTTTTTGAAGTGGTGTCATATCATCTTCAGCTTCATGCAAAAGAGTTGCGATTTTCCCAATTTGTGATTTCATTCCAGTTTCAACAGCAACACCGACGCCACGCCCGTATGTTACTAGCGTTGACATAAAGGCCATGTTTTTTTGATCGCCTAGTGGTACTTGCTCATCCCTTTGCATGGAAGGGTGATAGATTGCATCTTTATCGACAGGGACAGATTCACCAGTTAGAGCAGATTCTTCAACTTTTAAGTTCGCAGTTTCAATAAGCCGTAAATCACATGGTATATATCGTCCGGCATCAAGCATAACGATATCACCTGGAACGACGTGCTCAGATGGGATCTCTTTTAGTTCACCATCTCGTTTTACGATAGCTTTTGGCGTGGCCATCTTTTTTAATGCTTCTAAAGCTTGTTCTGCTTTAGATTCTTGGATTACACCGATAACAGCGTTTAAAATCACAACGAGCGCGATAATACTTGCATCGGCCCATTCACCTACAAAGGCGGAAATAAGGGCAGCTATGATAAGGACATATACGAGGACGTCATTAATTTGGGCGAAAACTCGCTGCCATAAAGTACGTTTTTGTTTTGTAGCTAATTCATTAGGACCATATTGCTCTAAACGTTCATTTACGATATCATCGGTTAAACCGTATTGTTCATTTGTTCCTAAATCGGTTAATGTTTGATCTTTCGTCTTACTGTACCAATTGCTCATAAGTAAGCACCCCCAGTAAAAACAGTTAGCAATGGTAGTGTGGCAATTTTTTTAGAGTAGTATGTATGGAGAAATAATCTAAGGTGAGGTTCTACTTTCATTGTACAGTATTTTAGAATGGGATGAGGAAAAGAGAAGAGTTGTCATGAATTTGTTGAAATTAAAAAGAGCCTCTCTTATGAGGCTCTTTGCTATTTTTTAATTAATGTACCTAATTCCTCTGTAATAGCTTGCATTTCACTAATGCTGAATGTTTCGCGCTTCATAACATGCTCATAAATGTCGCGTAAGTCTTCGTACATTTCTTCGTTAAAGCTAGCAGCTCTCATTGCTCCAGCATTAACCATGCGTAATTTTTCTTTAATAGCTTCTACCATATATTCAACGTTTTCTTCTGATTTTACGGATAAATCCACCGAAGTGTCCCCCTTTAAAATAACATAAGGATATCTTAACATTTTTTATCATTTTCGTTAATGAAACTTTTCAATCCTATTAAATTAGTAGGGATTTCCTTTATAATTAATAATTGGTTGTTTATACTATAAGTATATATTAAGAAATGCACCAAGAAGGGAAGAAACAAAAATATGGTTCAAGTATTGTTTGTTTGTCTTGGGAACATTTGTCGTTCTCCAATGGCAGAAGCAATTTTTCGAGAACTTGTCGTAAAAGAGGGACTCGAAGAGAAAATTGTCATTGATTCTGCCGGAACTGGAGATTGGCATATTGGTCATCCACCACATAAAGGAACACAAAAAATTTTAAAAGAAAATGAAGTCTCTTTTGAAGGAATTAAAGCACGTCAAGTAGAAAAAGAAGACTTAACAAAGTTTGATTATATTATTGCCATGGACAACAAGAATATAGCGGATTTAAAAAGTTTAGGTAAAACTGGAGGCTATATTGGTAGGCTGTCCGATTTTGTTCCAGGCGGTGGCTGGACAGACGTTCCTGACCCTTACTTTACAGGGAACTTCCAAGAAGTGTATGACCTTGTAACAGAAGGGTGTGAAAAGCTATTAGCTTTCATTCGAAATGAACAAGGAATATGAGGAAGCTTAGAAAGAAATACTTTCTAACATAAGAAATGAAAGGGTGAAGGAATATGGCAAAGAAAAATAATATTGCTCGAAACATTGCGATTGGTGTAGCTGCAGGTGTAGCTGTATCCATGTTAAAGAAAGAAAATCGCGAAAAAGTAAAAAATACAGCAGAAAAAGCAAAAACAAAGATGATTGAAATTGGTGAAAATGCGAAGATAAAAGAAAAAGTGCAAACTGTTACAGATAAAGGACGCGAACTTGCTGATTTCAATGTAGTAAAAGCGAAAGTAGCAGAAATTAAAAAATTGACGCCGTCTGTTGTAGAAACGTTAAAAGAAACGAAAGAAATTTTTAGTAAGAAAAAAGTTGAGCGAGAAGAAAAGCCAGAAACGATTGAAATTCAAGCTGTGTCTCCAAAGGTAGATGAGCTTAAAGCTGAAGAAGAGCCAGTGGTAGCTGAAGATGGCGGTATGAAAGAGGCACGTGAATTATTTATGAAGGACTCAAATGCAGAGGGAAAAAAAACTGAAGCATATATTGAGCTAAAGCAAGATAAAGAAGAGAAGAAAAGCGTTTAAAAATATATGAGAAAATTTTTAGAAAAAGCAAAAAGAAATCGCACTTTTTCGTTTGGGAAAGACTTATATGATCGAACGATGCGCGATGATGTAGCGGGCTTAGCAGCACAGCTCGCTTATTTCTTCTTGCTTGCGATTTTTCCTGGGCTTGTTTTCTTAATTACGCTTCTTGGATTTATTGACCTTCAAACAGAAAGTGTGCTCAACCTATTAGAACCGTACGTACCGGAAGATGCGATGAACTTAATTGAAGTAAACGTAGATAAAGTTGTAAATGAGCAAAACGGTGGTTTACTATCATTTGGTTTACTATCGATGCTATGGTTTGCTTCAAATGGAGTGAATGCGGTTATGAATGCTTTTAACCGTGCTTATGATGTAGCAGAAACCCGTTCCTTTATTAAAACAAGAGCTTTATCGATTGTGTTTACACTAGCGATAATTTTTATGATTGTGTTTGCACTGATTGTCCCGGTGTTTGGGCAAGTAATTGGGGCAGCTGTGTTTAAAGCAATTGGTTTATCGGATAGTTTTTCTTACGTTTGGAGTATTACGCGTTTAGTAGCGAGCTTCTTTGTTTTGTTCGCTTTATTTAGTTTCTTATATACGTTTGCACCTGATCGGAAATTAAAAAGAAGAGAAGTTATTTCAGGAGCAGTATTTGCTACTGTAGGATGGATTGTGGTATCGTACTCATTTGCCTATTATGTAGATAAATTTGCAAATTACGCTAATACATATGGTGGTCTTGGTGGTATCATTATTTTAATGTTATGGTTTTATTTGACCGCGTGGGTAATTTTACTTGGCGGAGAAATTAACGGTTTACTTCATCACTATAGAACGAGTGACAATAATTCCCGTAATGAAAAATAAACTTCTGTTCCATAATAAAAGGGAACAGGGGGGATATTTCATGAGCAATAATAAAAAGAACCACAATAATAAAAATAACACTAAGAAAAAGAGCAGTTCGCATCCAAAGCATAAAACAAGCAGCAGTGCGAACGGTCATAATAGCTACCATTAAAAAAATGGGTCCCTTATCAGGGACCCGTTATTTGTTTCCTTTTAATAATCGTAAGCCATTCAAAATTACAAGAATGGTACTTCCTTCATGCCCAATTACACCGAATGGAAGAGCTAAAAACTGTAGAAAGTTTGAACAAATTAGCATTGCAATGACAGCTAAAGAGAAGACAACGTTTTGCTTAACAATGCGATTCATTCGCTTTGATAGACGAATTGCTTGAGAAAGACGAGATAATTCGTTTTTCATAAGAACAACGTCTGCAGTTTCTAAAGCTACGTCTGTTCCTTCCCCCATCGCAACACCTATACTAGCGGTAGCGAGTGCGGGTGCATCGTTTATACCATCTCCAACCATTGCGACTGTGCCGTATTTTTCTTTTAATTGTTTTATCGTTTCAACTTTCGTTTCTGGTAGACATGATGCGTAATATTCTTTTATATTACTTTCAGCAGCAATTGCTTTTGCAGTTTCTTCATTATCACCAGTAATCATGATTGCTTCTACACCAATACTTTGTAAATCGCGAATAGCAGCTATTGTTTCTTCGCGAAGGGTATCTTTTAAAGCAATAAGCCCAAGAATACCATCTTCATCACTAATATAAACGACAGTTTTTCCTTCTTTTTCAAGTGAGGCAGAAATGCCATTATGAAATGTTTTTGTTTCTTCACCGATAAAATCAGCTTTCCCGATTTTATAAGCTTTGTTTTCTAATACTCCTTTTAGTCCAAAACCAGTTACATCTTCAACATTTTCTGGTTTTTTTAGCGTAATATCATAAGCGTGTCTTGCATATTTAACAATTGCTTCTGCTAAAGGATGTGTAGAGTGACTTTCAATCGTTGCTGTAATAGAAAGTACTTCACTTTCTGCTATGCCTTCTCGAACGTATACATCTGTTACAGTAGGTTTTCCCTGTGTTAATGTTCCAGTTTTATCAAAGGCAATCGCTTTAACTGAAGCTAGACGTTCTAAATGAATACCACCTTTAAAGAGAATCCCGTTTCTTGCTCCGTTAGAAATTGCTGATAAAGTCGCTGGTGTAATGGCAGCAACTAGTGCGCAAGGAGAAGCGACTACAAGCAAGATCATAGCGCGATAAAATGTTTCATTCCAACTCCAGTCAAGTAAGAAATGAGGAATGAACATCATAAGTGTGACAACGATTAATACACCTTTTACATATGTTCCTTCAAACTTTTCGATAAATAGTTGTGATGGTGATTTTTCACTTTGTGCACTTTGAACGAGACGAATAATCTTTTGGAATAATGTTTGATCGCTCGGCTTTGTAATTTTAACTTCAATAGCACCACGTAAATTTACGGTGCCAGCAAAAACTTCATCACCAAACTTTTTCTCATTTGGAATAGGTTCCCCTGTAATAGCTGCTTCATCAATATTTGTTTCACCATTATGAATTGTGCCATCAGCAGGAACACGCTCACCTGGCTTAATTAAGATAATATCGTTAATTTGTAATTGTCCGACTGGAATGCGTTCTTCTATGCCATTAGAAATACGCAATGCTTCTTCGGGTTGTAAGTCAAGAAGGGCTGAAATTTCTTTTTGGCTTTTGCTTAGTGTATAAGATTCCATTGCTCCACTTAATGCAAAGATGAAGATTAAAATCGCACCTTCTGCCCAGTAGCCAATAATTGCAGCACCGATAGCTGCAAAGAGCATGAGCATTTCAACATTTAGCTCTTTCTCTTCAATTGTGTCTTCGATACCTTCTTTCGCTTTTGCAAATCCCCCAATTATATAAGCAAGGATATAGAAAGTAATACCTGCATTTATTGCCTCATTTTTTGTGAATAACCAACCAGCTAAAATGAAAATACCAGATGCGATTGCAAATATAAGTTCATAATGTTTCTTTAATGTGTCCCATAAAGAGGGATGAGAAATATCTTTTGTTGCTTGTAATGTTTTTACTTCTGAGTTCATTAATACTCGCTCCTTCCGAATTCTTATTGAGAAAAAGAATCAAAATCGAAACCCCTATAAAACGACGAAAGCTGCCATCCATAATGGATAGCAGCATTTCTGTTGAATCTGATTTTAATAGTTATTATATTGTAATTATTCTATAGTATAGCATATGTTTTTATTAGATGATATGTTTTTGTTTCTATTATAGACTGAAAACTTGTGTTTTTGCACCTCCTTTGGTATATATGGATATTGTTCATAAAAAGATCGGAAAGGAAGACAGCAAGTTGAAGACAGAGAAATTTTTTACCCATCCGATTGGCGTATTTATTGCTGCAATAGTGGCAACATTTTTATGGGGAAGCGCATTTCCCTTTATTAAATTAAGTTATGCTGAACTTGGAATTCAGCCACATGAAGTCGGAGAGCAAATATTATTTGCTGGTTATCGATTTTTCTTATCAGGTGTAATGCTCTTATTCTTTTTTAAAGCGTTAGGAAAAGATATGCATTTCAAAAAAGGAACAGGGAAGCAGTTAGTACAAATCGGCTTGTTCCAAACTTTTCTTCAGTATATATGTTTTTATATTGGAATGAGTTATAGCTCAGGAATTGAAGGGGCGATTATTTCAGGAACATCATCCTTCTTTCAAATTTTAATCGCACATTTTTTATATAAAGATGATGCTCTAAATATGAGAAAAGTAATTGGAGTATCTATCGGTTTTTGTGGTGTGATTTTAGTGAATGTACCGAGTGATGGAAGTTTGTCATTCCATTTTGGAATCGGTAGTTTATTACTTCTTGGCGCAGCAATGATGTATTCATATGGAAATATATTAGCGAAAGAAGGTAGTAAAACGTTAGATATTGGGTATATGACAGCATACCAAATGATTTTTGGATCAATTGGGTTACTATGTATAGGTGCATTTCAAGTTGGAGTGATGCCATTTACATTTAACCTACATGCAATACTTATGCTTATATATTTATCTTTCTTATCGGCAGCGGGTTTCTGTATATGGAATACAATTATGAAGTATAACAAAGTAGGCAAAGTATCGATGTATATGTTCTTCATACCAGTGTTCGGCGTATTATTATCAAGTATGATTTTAGGAGAAGCCATTCATTCATTTGTACTATTTGGTTTAGCATGTGTCGCAGCGGGAATTATTGTGGTAAATCGTACTCCGGCTAAACAGAAAATTGAGAAAGAAAAACAGGTAGCATAGAGAACAGAAAATCTATTAAAATGGAAGAACAGTACTGTTCTTCTTTTTTTACGTAGAAAAAGGAGAACTGACTATATATAACGAAAAAAGATACAAATAAAGCATTTATTGAGGAGAAAATGTTATGAATGTACTTTACATTGTGTTAATCGGGCAAATAATTATTTTTTTAACAGGAGCAATTTATGCAATAGGACAGACAAAAAGAACAAGAGAAAATATGCCGTTACCTTTAGCAGTGCGTCTAATTCTTAGTTTTTCTTTAACAGGTAGTGCAATTTGGATATGGTTACAAGATCCATCGGTAGAGTACAGTACGTGGGTTGCACTCGGTATGACTTTATCCACTGTAGGGGATTTATTTATGGCAGGATTGATTCCGATTGGCCATCGATTAATTGGAGGAATGGTTACTTTCGCTCTTGCCCATTGTTTCTATGTGAAAGCATTTTTGCAAACAGGTATTTCATGGAGTGGTTTTTGGATCGGCCTACTTGTATACGGACTCTTTCTAATTATAGGATGGTTTTTCTTTATTAGAAATGAAAAGCAAGACAAACTCTTTACAATAGGGGCTCTAATTTACGGTTTGTGGGTTGGAGGAATGGCATGTTTTGCATTCGCCTTATATTACGAGAATACAGGAATATGGTGGGTGCCAGCACTTGGTGGTTTATTGTTTGTGATTTCTGACTTTATTATCGGTGTTACAGATATCGGAGGGCGCAAATTGAAGTATGAACCACTTTGGATTTGGTTTACATATGTCGCTGCGCAGATGTGTATTGTATATGTGGGATTATAAAAAAGATACTCTCAAAAATAGTTGATGGACTATTTTGAGAGTATCTTTTTTCATTTCTATGCTACGATATTTTTTTGTTGCAGAGCAGAGAGGCTATAGTCATCAGCTGCTTTATAACCTTGAGCTAATAAATCATTGATGTAGAGTTTGTTGTAAATAAAGCAGAATACTAGGTTAGAGAATCCGAATGTAAACATGCTAGCGAGTAAGATAATTAAAAACCATTTCCAATCTCCGCGGAATATAGCAGGGAAAAAGCCAAAGAAAAATACAGTCCAACTAAAACCGATTTTTGCTTGTTTAATTTGACCTGTATTATCATTTTTTAACATAACTTTCATAAAAAAGAAATCCTCCTAGTGAATATGAATATTTGCATAAATAAAGACAAATATAGTATATCAAAATAATGTATATACGGATATTATTTTTTGTGCATTTGTAATATTTTTTATTTTTTTGTTTCTATATTCGGAATTTTATAGAAAAACTATCTGGGAAGTATTTATAATAAATGTAAAAAGAAAATGAGATGGTGGGATAATGCAAAAGAAAAGCCGATTGCGTGAGTTCTTTGAAGTATTTGCGATTGCATGTTTAATAGTTTTTTTTGCGAAAATTTTCGTGTTTTTTCCTACAACTGTAAAAGGGGCATCCATGAGGCCGACATTACAAGATGGAGATAAAGTAATCATTAATAAACTTGCAAAACGATTTGAAAGTTATGAGAGATCGGACATTATTGTCGTGAAGACGGATAACTTCTATGTGAAGAGAATTATTGGATTACCAGGAGATGTAATTGAGATGAAAAATGATCAATTATATGTTAATCATCAAGTGAAAAATGAAGAGTATTTAAATAATAATAAAAAACAGGCAGAAAAATTACTTATCAATTTAACTGAAGACTTTGGACCGATTACAATTCCTAAAAATAAAATTTTTGTGATGGGAGATAATCGTTTAGTAAGTAGGGATAGTAGGAATGGCTTAGGCCTCATTGACAGAACAGAAGTATTAGGAAAACTAACGGCAGTGTATTATCCATTTGAACATGTGAAAATTGTAAATTAGAGATAAGAAAAACCAAGCAAATTAAGTTGCTTGGTTTTTCTTATTTAAACAGTTGGTGTTTCACTTTATTACTTCTTGTGAAGCAATGTTTTCATTGTTGCGGTCAATATTTAACATGAACTTTCGTTGCAACAATTGCAATTTAAACAGTGTTAAAGGATCATGATAAGTTTCTGGATTTGTTCTTAGCTTTGTTAATGTTTGCTCGTCTTCTTGTATTTCAAGTTGGGCCGCTTCTACATTTTGCTTCAATACGCTAAGAGGGTCTTTAAAGAACATCATGATATCACGTTCTAGCGCACCTTCAAATACTTCAAATTGAAGGAAGAATTGCTTCGAAATTGCATGAGCAACTTCTGTATAATCCTCTGTTTCAATATATTGTTTATATTTATTTGATAGCATAGATTGATTCTTTTGCATATTACCGAATAATTTCCCTGCACTTTTCAAGAAAAATTGTGTTGGTGTAAAGCGTAATAAAATATTGATGTTAGCCACTGTAATTCTATTTGTCATTCTTACAACATCTCTATTCCAGTCATCTAGTAATTTGAAATCACAAGGAAGTTTAATACGCTCTTCTTCATAGAGTTTATTAAAGGTATCGCCCATTTCATCTAAATAAGCTTGCGCTTGAATGAATTCATTATGTGCAGTTTCAATCCATTCTTGAATGGATTGAGTAAATTTAGGAAGAAGCACTTGCTGTACATGTTTTTGAATTCTTTCATTCATTGCTACATTTAGTTCTTCATGGACTAATTTGAAATCACTATCCTCTTGAACGAGATCTGAGCAACTCTGTAACAATTCAGGAATTTGAGAATGTATATCCTGTGTAATTTCTTCTTTCGTTAAGAGATAAGATTCTGTAATAGAACGAACTTTATCTTTTTGAATGGCTGTAAGATTATTAATAAAACCATCAAGTTTAACTAAAATATGTTTGTTCCAACGGACTGATTTTACTAATGTATTTTCTAACTCCACACGTTCATTTAAAAGGTAGGCAATCGTCTTTTGGATAAACCATAACAATTTTTCAATACGTTCTTTTTCCATGTTGCGCTGAGCAAGGTTAGTGATAATAGAGTCTGTTACGTTGCCTAGTTGCTCACTACTCTCTTGTGAAGGAGAGTAAGGGAAAAAGTGTGCATTTGGGAAATGTACAAGTATTTTCTTTTTAATATTGTTCGTGATGTTTTCACTAGTATTTGTATCAATTGTTTGTAAGACGAATTGAATTTGTAAATTTGGTACTTGCTCACGAATATATAATAATGTATCAAGCTCTTCATCATGTAATGGCAAAGCTGAATTTAGTACATAGATAAGACTATCTGCTGCCTGTAAGTATTCGAAATGAGAGCTGTTTTTGTTAAGTTGTCCATGCACAGTAGGTGTGACAAGGAATGAAAACTTATTTTTTCTTAAAAATCTACTCGGTAATTTAATTTCAATACATTTTTTCTCTAGTTCTGACTGAGAAGGTACAGCTAGTATGTTATGAAGTTCAGAAAAGTTTGGTATATTTCGTATATCTAACTCTGTAAACTCAGTTATTTCAGTTTGACTATTATCTTTAAATGTAATAGAAGTTGTTAGAGTTTCAGTTAATATATTTTCTCCTAGTATAGAGTTGATAAAGGCTGATTTATCATAATCACTAGTTCCTGCTACTAGAAGTTGTGTAACAGTTAAATCGTATAGCTCACGAACGAGTAGTGTGAATTGATGACCTAAATCTACATCATTCTTCTCAGCCCATACAGCAATCGTTTCAAATAATGCTGATACATCTGCCATATCAACATTTGCATAAGCTGATGAATTTGAAAGTAAGGCACCTGCGCTTTTTACGAGTAATGATTCTAGAGTTGTAGGTGAAACCTCGTTCCATGCTAATACTGCTGCAGAGACAAGTAAAGAATCTTCCGCTTTCGTTAAACTAAACCAATTCGTTAATAAATCTGGAACAAGTCCTTGTAATTCATGCATGAAATGTTGCCCAGTAATTAATTCAAAATACGTCTCTTGATAGCGGGCAGAAATTTCATTCCAATCGTCATTAGCGTCTACTTCAATATGTAAGAATAAGTGATTTATTGTTTGAATCCAAGGTAGATGTAATGATTCATTTTCATAGCTGTTCCAAAGTGAAATAACAAGCTCTTTAAATTGAACTTGATCAATTGTATATAAGGCTTTTAAAGATTCATAGAAATACTCAGGTTTAATTTTATTAGTAAAGCCTCTGTTCACATAATTTATTAACGTATCGAACCAATGTAATGATTTTGTTCGAATCCCTTCTTGAACCGCTAGTTCAATAGCATTATTCCAATCTTCTTGTTTCTCATAAAAAGATCGAGCGATTGCAGTAATATTCGGATAGTCTGGTTGGAATGAAACAGCTTCACTAATTGTTTTAAAAGCAAGACCTAAGCGGTTTTGATCGATGTAAAGAGAAAGAAGTTGTAGGGAAACTTCCATAGTAAGAGTCGTATCTTCTGATTGAATAGATTTATAAATTTCCTCTGCTTTTGGCAAGAAACCTAATTCGAAGTAAGCATCTGCAATATTCTTCATGGCCCAGAGAGCAAGTTCATTGTTTACTTTCTCCCATTTAAATATAGCTGCTTCAAAGTCTTTGTTTTGAAAGTAAACTTCACCTTGTGCGAAGCGAATATTAGATATATTGGAGAATTCATTTTTTGATTCATTTATATATGCTTCACCGAGTACTTCCGTTACCGGAATGGAAGTATCTTCTGTTAAAAATGTTTTATAGTAAACCTTTTGGATAAATTGTTTTTCAATGGTCATGTTCGTTCCCCCTGTATAATTTAGAAAAATGATGTTGTATGTAAAAGGGTACCTGTTACTCTAATAGGTAGAAGTTGCATTATATAGACCAAACTATGTTTTTGCTAGATGTATCATTTTTCCTGAGAGTTAAACCGTTGCGAAAAGTAACTTTCCTTTATTGTAACAAAAAAACAAGCCTATGAATTTTTATTTTTTAATCCCGCTATTTGTGGGCAGTAAGACTCCCACCTCAAAATTTGGCGAATGCGAGGAAGTTAGGTGGGAGTCAGGCTACCCGTAAAAGCCCAATTGGTGTGGGCTAATAATCAGTGGGGATGGGCAAAACCCCCACTGATTAAAGTTTCACTTTATCTCTGTTAAAGGAATGAATAGAAGTAGAGTTCAATATAAAAACAATGTATATTGAATATGTATACCATGTTTGTCTTAAAGATAGAACGGGCACAATATGGAATAACGATCGTGCATAGGATGTGTCTTCCGAATGGAACAACATATTGGCGAGTTAATCTCACATTATGGGTATTTTGGAATTATTATAGCTTTAGCTGGTGGGATAGTCGGATTACCGATACCAGATGAGTTTTTATTGACTTTTATTGGTTATAATATTTCAAAAGGAGTTATGTCAGGAGCAGCTGCTTTTTTAAGTGGAATGGCAGGTGCGATGATTGGCATTACGTTAAGTTATATATTAGGTTTAAAACTTGGACTCCCTGTTTTAAAAAAATATGGTCCGAAAATTAGAATTAAAGAACATCATATTGAAAAAACACATATTTTATTTGAAAAATACGGCCCGTTTCTTTTAATTATTGGCTACTTTATACCAGGAGTACGTCACTTAACAGCATATTTTGCTGGGGTTTCGAATTTAACATGGTGGCGTTTTTGTCTGTATGCTTACGGTGGGGCGCTAATTTGGATAAGTGTTTTTATTGGCCTAGGTTGGAAACTAGGAGAGAAGTGGCGCTTTGTTGAGTATAGTTTACATCATTATGGAATATGGATTTTATTTATTTCGGCAATTGTAACATTGATTGTGTGGATTTACATAAGGAATAGAAAAAACCGCTAATAATAGCGGTTTTTTAGCTGAAAGCAATAAATAATACACCAGCTGTAATAAAGACTACACCAATACCAGTCATAAAGTTTAACTTTTCACCCAATATAATCATCGCGAGAATAATGGAAAATACTACACTTAATTTATCGATAGGTGCTACTTGTGAGACCTTTCCTGTTTTTAGTGCAAGAAAATAAAATAGCCATGACGAAGCACCAGCGATTCCACTTAATGTGATAAATAGCAGTGCTTTTTTATTTAGGAGGACATCACCGATATTTTGAAATTTACCTTGAATAATAATAACTCCTACCATAAATAATGCCATAATTATAGAGCGAATAGTTGTTGCAACGTTGGCATCGATTCCATCTAAGCCAATCTTTCCAAAAATAGATACGAGGGCGGCAGCAATTGCTGATAATAGTGCGAATAATAGCCATGAACTCATAGTGAAATTCCTCCAATCTTACATTATTATACATGAAAATCATTCTCATGTATAAATGACGAAATAAACCCCCACCTTATATTTTTAATAAGGTGGGGGTTTATTATGCTACTCTGCGATTTCTTCATATAAAAAGTACGTTACATTATAAATATGTTCTACTTCATCGTCTGTCATAAATAATAATTCGTCACGTTCAATCCCTTTTTTCTTTTCAATAAACTCAATCATGTTTTTTCGTTCTTCTCTTTTCATCAATTTTATTTCTCCCCTCATCTGTTTTAATACAGTTTATTTAAGTTACTGCTATTATATAACAGAATCTTTAGAAAGTTCCACCTATTTTATTGTTTTTTTCAAAAGAACTTTTCGACAAAACAAGCCCACTTAAAAGGCTTGTTTTCGTTTTAAAGTCGTAAAAACTCAGGCTCGGTCGTACCGGCACTATCGATGTAATAAATTGTGTCGGGATTGATTTTAATTAGTACATAATTAGGATCTTCCGCACCAAGTAACCAGCGTTTTAAGCTATTAGTCCAAAATTTATTTTTTAGCGTTTGATCTTCTTCGATGGAAGCTATACCTTCAACTTCAATGTAAGCTTCATCTAATTTCTTTCCTTCTCGCCCAAGTAGTACATGTACATTTGGATTCTTTTCGATATCTGTTATCTTTTTTGAATTTCGATCTGTTGCAACATATAGTACAAAATCTTCGTGGAAAAACATCATAAAGGCGCCATGTGGCTTATCGTTACGTACAGTAGATAATACACCTGTTCGTTGACCTTGAATAATAGTTGCGATTTTTTCTTTTAAGTGCATGCTTTTAACCTCTTTTCAAATTTTTAATTCTTTCTGTCTAAACAAGACAATTTAAATATCTTTCATACTGTTTTCCTCAATCCGATTTTTTAAACGTAATTGTGATGAAATCAGACAAGTTAGGAGAAGAATAATAATAATATCGAGGAGAAATACATACGATGGAAGGGTGGAAAGCATGTTTAATAAAATATTTCTTATAGTAGCGCTTATAGGTGTACCACTTTCTGTACTCGGAAAAACACTTCATTGGCCTCAAACAATTATGTTTGCTGTATATTGCATTACTATTATCGCATTAGCGGGTTTTATGGGGAGAGCAACAGAAAGTTTAGCAATCGTTTCTGGACCCCGGATAGGTGGCTTATTGAATGCAACTTTTGGTAATGCTGTTGAACTTATCATTTCAATTTTCGCACTTCAGGCAGGGTTAATTGAAGTAGTGTTGGCATCTTTAACTGGTTCTGTACTTGGAAACTTACTATTAGTAGGAGGGCTATCCTTCTTTATAGGAGGCCTTAAATATAAAAGACAAAGCTTTAATGTTTACGATGCAAGGCATAATTCAGCCTTATTAATATTTGCTGTTGTCGTAGCCTTTGTTATTCCAGAGATTTTTTCAATGAATATGGATGCTGGAAAGACGTATCAATTAAGCATTGGTGTTTCTATTATCATGATCATTATGTACCTTGCTGCCTTGCTATTTAAGTTAGTTACGCACCGCGGTGTATATCAACATAAAAGTGATGAAATGGTGCACGAGGAAGAGCCTGAGTGGTCAAAAGGTAAAGCACTACTCGTTTTAGCGATAGCAACAATTGCGGTAGCTTATGTTTCAGAGGCACTCGTACATACTTTTGAAACGGTCGCAAAGTCATTTGGCTGGTCAGAGCTATTTATAGGGGTTATCATCGTTGCGATTGTTGGTAATGCAGCAGAACATGCATCTGCAATTATTATGGCGTATAAAAATAAAGTGAATATCGCAGTTGAAATTGCAGTAGGTTCTACATTACAAATTGCGATGTTTGTTGCTCCTGTATTAGTACTTCTTTCAATGTTTTTTGCTCAAAAGATGCCGTTAGTATTTACGATACCAGAACTTGTTTCCATGATTACAGCTGTTTTCTTAACTATTGCTATTTCAAATGATGGGGATACAAACTGGTTTGAAGGAGGCACTTTACTAGCGGCATACGTCATTATGGGAATTGGTTTTTATTTATTATGAAAAATAGGGATAACAATGAGTTTGAGGGAAAACAATAAATACAGTAATTTATATACCTTTACGTAGGAAGGAGCCAGACAGGTGAAACGAGTGTACAGCATATGTCTTTCAACTATGGTCTCGTTTATTTTATTATTTCCTAACAGTAGTTTTGCAAAGACGACAGTAGAAGTAAAAATGCCTTCATCTGTTTTAAATATTTCAAAAGACAATACATTTCCAAATGATGCACAAGATTTACCACGTTTACAACCGAGTAAGTTTGCTCAAGAATTATTGAAAACAGCAAATATCAGAATTGAAAACCCAGATTTAATTCGTATGTTTAATGAAACGACGATTTCGAATGCACCACTTGCAGTAGGGTACCGTGCGAAAATTTATTTGGGGCAATGGGCATTAAATTATGAATCAATAGATACATCAATTAATTGGGAATATAAGCAAGTAAATCGAAATATATACGATAATCGCGGAGGGGATCGATTATATCCACTTCGCTACAAGCAAGAAACTCAAAAGACAATCGAAGGCGATTTAACAGCGGATATGAAAGATGCCTCAGATGTGAAAAAAATGATGCTTTTAAAAGCGCTTGAAAAAGTGCAATTGCCACTTTCATTTAAAACAACTATTGGTTATGGTACTGGGCATGAGCGCGTGTATAATATTAGTCCAAGTCAACTTGGATATTTGTATGCGTATACACCGGCAGTAAATGAAAAAGGAAAAGTGACATTTGGGGAAGTATACCTCGTGTTAAAAGGAAATCAAAAAAGGCTTGTCGTGAAAAATATTACATCTCAAGGGATTGGAGCAGCTATTCCAATTCATGATCATTTATTTTTTAAATTTGTTTCTTCATCGCATTCACAATGAAATAAAAAACGTCAGCGCACAGGCTGACGTTTTTTATTTATAACATAATGTTTGATGTTTTTGATAAGAAATCTTCTTTCGGATAGTAGCTATTTTTTACAAGAACATTTGGTCCAAGACATTTCACAGCAGGACAATGACAACTTAATGATTTTGCTGTTTTTGAGTCACACCATTTGTCATAAGCTTCTTGTAGTGTATTTGTTTGTACATTACCTAGAAGAGGAACGTCACCGAAATCGGTCACGATAATATTTCCGTCGAAAATATTTACGTTTAAACGGGAACGGCCATCTGGATCGTTACGGACAGTTACATTTTTACTCTCATGTAATTTCTTTAGTGTAACTAAATCGCGTTCATCATCACTGCATGCATAGAAAGGTAATGTACCGAATAACATCCAGACATTTTCATCACGAATTTCCAGTAAATGTTCAATCGCATTTCGAATTTCGTCTTTTGTTAAAATTTCAAGTGTGCTAGCGAAGTCACTCGGATACATTGGATGCACTTCATGACGTTTACAGCCCATTTCTTCAACGATTTGACGATGAATATGTTCAATGTGTGGTAGGGTTCGTTTGTTCAGCATAGTTTCGGCTGATACGAGTACACCTGCATCTGATAGAGCTTTACTATTTGTAATCATTCTTTCGAATAATTTTGCGCGTTGTTCATAAGTAGGTTTACGCTCCATCATTGCAAATCCGCCTTCAACGAAGTCATCAATTGTTCCCCAGTTATGTGAAATATGCAATACATCTAAGTAGGGAATAATTTGTTCGTAACGTGCTAAATCTATAGTTAAGTTTGAGTTGATTTGAGTGCGAACGCCGCGTTCATGGGCATATTTTAAGAGTGGTGTTACATAGTTGTCGACGGATTTTTTTGAAAGCATAGGTTCTCCGCCTGTAATACTTAAAGAACGCAAATAAGGAATCTCATCTAATCGTTTTAATAAAAGCTCCATCGGAAGCGGATTTGGATCTTTCGGCTGTAATGTGTAACCAACAGCGCAATGCTCGCAACGCATATTGCATAACGTCGTCGTTGTAAACTCAACGTTTGTTAATAGTAGTTTGCCGTACTCTTCAAGGTCCATATACGCTTCCCATGGATCGTAAGAAGGAGTAATCGGCTTCATTATTTGTGATATCGTCATATGAAATACTCCTTTGACTATTGAAATAACAATTTGTCCATTCTCTATAATAGAAGAATATGTGCTTTTTATAAAGTGAAACTTTTTTGTGAAAAAAGAGAGAAGGCTTACATTATAATAAATTACTGTGACAAAATTGATGAAATTTCATGCCCATAGCAATCATTTTTGCGGTATAATAAAAGCAACTCGAATTAAAAGGAGAGTGCCTTCATGGGAAAAGCAATTCAAGATAAAGATTCACAATTAGTATATTTGAAAGAACGTTTAAATATGTTCATTGAAGTAATTGATACGATTGAACCCGAAGAGGTAGAATTAGAAGATGTAGATCGTCTTCTTGCAATGTTAGATGAACTAGAATTGAAATGTGAGCAATTTAAAAAAGACGAATAATATATTGAAACGGTTGCCAATGTGAAGTTGGCAGCCGTTTTTTTGTAAGGAACTTGTTTGATTAAATAGAAGGAATATAGAAAAAAAGGTATAATCAAGTTGTGAAAAATTTCATTAAACCTTTAATGGCGTGAAATAAATAAAAAGCTGAAGAGTATAACAATGGAATTTTCATTTCATAACGTTTTGGTAGCGTTCACAATTGAGGGGGAAGTAACAATGGAAAAGCTTCAAGAAAGCATGTATCAACTAATTGTTGAAACGTCAACGAACTTACCGAAAGATGTTCGTCGCGCAATTCAACAGGCGAAAGAACGAGAAAATGCAGGAACTCGCTCTGCAATGGCACTTGGCACAATTACAAATAACATCAAAATGGCAGATGATAATATCTCGCCAATTTGCCAAGATACAGGGATGCCAACGTTTAAAATTTATACACCGGTTGGTGTGAATCAATTAAAGCTGAAGGAAGCTATCTATAGTGCGCTTGAGCGGGCAACAAAAGATGGTAAACTTCGTCCGAACTCTGTTGATTCTCTTTTTGGAGACAATAGTGGAAACAATTTAGGACCAGGTACACCTGTTATTAAGTTTGAACAATGGGAAAAAGATTACATTGATGCGCGTTTAATTTTAAAAGGTGGCGGCTGTGAGAATAAAAATATTCAATATAGCTTGCCTTGCGAAATAGAAGGACTTGGACGAGCTGGACGTGATTTAGAAGGAATTCGTA
Source organism: Bacillus paramycoides (assembly GCF_001884235.1). Classification (GTDB taxonomy): domain Bacteria; phylum Bacillota; class Bacilli; order Bacillales; family Bacillaceae_G; genus Bacillus_A; species Bacillus_A paramycoides. The sequence goes on from NZ_MAOI01000068.1 coordinate 29,304, forward strand.
AATGCCTTCTTCATGCAGTATATCAAGCGCAAGGCCAAGGGTGTAGCGCTGGGGTAATCGGCGTCGGTATCGGGGGAGACCGCACATCAGGTTACGAATTAGCAAAAAATCAACTATTCCGTACATTAGATGATGTAAATCCAGTTCCAGAATTACAAAAGCTTGAAGAGTACGTATTAGAGAATGCGAATAAGCTTGGTATTGGTACGATGGGATTTGGCGGAGAAACAACTTTACTAGGTTGTAAAATCGGAGTGTATAATCGTTTGCCAGCTAGTTTCTACGTATCTGTTGCGTATAATTGTTGGGCATATCGTCGTCTTGGCGTAACAATTCATCCTGAGACAGGTGAAATTATGGATTGGTTATACCAAGAAGGTGAAGATACACTTCAGCAAGACGCTGCGCAAGAACAAACAGAGCAACGTGAAATCGTATTACAAGCTCCAATTACAGAAGAGCAAATTCGTGAACTTCGTGTTGGGGATGTTGTTACAATTAACGGTATGATGTATACAGGACGTGACGCAATTCATAAACACTTAATGGATAATGATTGCCCAGTAGATTTAAATGGACAAATTATTTACCACTGTGGTCCAGTTGTAGTGAAAGATGAAAACGACAATTGGAAAATTAAAGCGGCAGGTCCAACGACAAGTATTCGTGAAGAGCCATATCAAGGTGATATTATGAAAAAGTTCGGTATCCGTGCTGTAATTGGTAAAGGCGGTATGGGTGCGAAAACATTAGCGGCATTAGAAGAACACGGTGGTGTGTACTTAAATGCAATTGGTGGTGCGGCACAATATTATGCTGAATGTATTAAAGAAGTGAAAGATGTTGATTTCTTACAATTCGGTATCCCAGAGGCAATGTGGCATTTACGTATCGATGGTTTTAAAGCAGTTGTAACGATGGATTCTCACGGTAACAGTCTACATGCTGATGTTGATAAAACATCACTTGAAAAATTAGCGAGCTTTAAAGAACCTGTATTCAAGTAAGTAGAAATGCATCTCGAATTATTCGAGGTGCATTTTTTGGTATATATAGAAAAACATGTTCAGCATGAAAGAAAGAGCAATAACAGAAACTACAGGTACGATTATATATGGAAAGGAGACTATTTATGAAATATAAATGGTTATATATAGGTCTCATTTTTTCAATTATGATGGCAATTGTTCCAGTTTCAGCATTTGCTTATACGAATACACCACATAACTGGGGAATCCCACGCCCTAAAAATGAAACGGTGCCAGATGCAGGGAAATTATATACAGAATTACTACAAAAAAATGGCGGTTTTTACTTAGGGGATACAAAGAAAAAAGACATATATTTAACGTTTGATAATGGGTATGAAAATGGATATACAGGAAAGATTTTAGATGTACTAAAGGAGAAAAAAGTACCAGCAACTTTCTTTGTGACGGGACATTATATAAAAACACAAAAAGATTTACTATTAAGAATGAAAAATGAAGGACATATTATTGGCAATCATTCTTGGAGTCATCCTGATTTTACAGCTGTAAATGATGCAAAACTTCGTGAAGAATTGACTAGTGTAACGGAAGAAATAAAAAAAGTAACAGGGCAAAAAGAAGTGAAATATGTACGTCCTCCGCGAGGCGTGTTTAGTGAAAGAACGCTAGCTCTTACGAAAGAAATGGGATACTATAACGTGTTTTGGTCGCTTGCATTTCTTGATTGGAAAGTAGATCAGCAAAGAGGATGGCAATATGCTCATAATAATGTAATGACTATGATTCATCCAGGGTCTGTTTTGTTACTTCATGCGATATCGAAAGATAATGCAGAGGCACTAGCGAAAATCATTGATGATTTGCGCGAGAAAGGGTATCATTTTAAAAGCCTAGATGATTTAGTAAAAAGCAATCAACCGTAAGCATGTATGCTTGCGGTTTTCTCATGCTATAATGATGTGTAAAAAGGATGGGGAAACGTATGTGGAGCGAACATGTTACGTTAGAATATCCGTACCACTTTGAAGAAGTGCTAAAGCGTTTATCTTTCGACCCGTTAAACGTCATTCAGTTAGACGAGAAAGTAATTTATATCCCGCTTTCTATAGACGAAGAACAGATTGTTGTTCGGTTGCAGGGGATTGGTACTGTTCAAAATCCACAGTTTTGGCTCTCTAGTCAGACAGGAGATCAAGAGAAAGTAATGAGACGAATGAGGTCCATTTTTCACTGGAATGACCCGTTTCAAAATATACAAAATCATTTTTTAAACACATCATTACGTCCACTATTTGAAACATATGCTTATACTCCAATTATTTTAGAATTTGATTATTTCGCTTGTCTTCTTCGTTGTATTATTCATCAACAAATAAATTTGAAATTTGCTACTGTGCTAACAGAGCAATTTGTAAAACGATATGGGACAGAAAAAAACGGCGTTTTATTTTTCCCAACACCAGAAAGAGTAGCGAATATTCCAATAGAGGAATTGAGAGAGCAGAAGTTTAGTCAGCGAAAAGCTGAATATATGGTAGGATTAGCAAAGCATATTGTCGACGGTAAATTAGATTTAGCAAGGATAGAAAACGAAACAGAAGAAGAAGTATCGGCACAATTGTTACCAATAAGGGGTATTGGAGCATGGACAGTACAAAACTTTTTAATGTTTGGGCTTGGACGGAAAAATATGTTTCCGAAAGCAGACATAGGGATTCAGCGTGCACTTCAAGGTGTATTCCAATTAGAGAATAAGCCTGATGATGCATTTTTAGAAAAAGTGAAACAAGAGTGTGAACCATATTGCAGTTATGCAGCGTTATATTTATGGAAAAGTATAGAGTAGAGGTGTAATAATGATACAAAAGCAACAAGAGAGTAAGTTGGAAGTTGGTCAAACGTTTCCTGTGACAATTAAACGTCTTGGGATTAACGGAGAAGGCGTTGGTTATTTTAAGAGACAAGTTGTTTTCATTCCAGGGGCATTACCAGGAGAAGAAGTTGTTGCTGAAGCAACGAAAATTCAGCGTGGCTTCGCTGAAGCGAAAGTGAAAAAAGTTCGTAAATCATCACCACATCGTGTGAAAGCACCATGTTCAGTATATGAGGAGTGTGGTGGCTGTCAGCTACAACATTTAGATTATAAAGAACAATTAAATCAAAAGCGTGATATCGTTGTACAAGCATTCGAGAAGTACATGAAGAATAGTATGGAAGAGAAAATTCGTCCGACACTTGGTATGGAAAATCCATGGCATTATCGTAATAAGAGTCAATTACAAGTGGGACGTAAAGATGAAAAGGTTATTACAGGATTATATAAACAAAACTCACATCAGTTAATTGATATTTCTCATTGTATGATTCAACATAAAGCGACGAATGAAGCGACAAAAGTTGTAAGACGTATATTAGAAAAATTAAATGTCTCTATTTACAATGAGAAGAAGCAAAAAGGTTTAGTACGTACAATTGTGACACGTACTGCAGTTCAAACAGGGGAAGTACAAGTCACACTTGTTACAACAAAAGAAGAATTACCGAATAAAGAGCAATTTATCGCAGAAGTACAAAAACAGATGCCAACTGTTAAATCAATTATGCAAAACGTAAACTGGCGTAAAACATCTGTTATTTTCGGTGATAAAACATTTAAATTAGCAGGAAAAGAAGTAATTCAAGAAACACTTGGCGATTTATCATTTGAACTATCAGCTCGTGCTTTCTTCCAACTAAATCCAGAACAAACAGTTGTTTTATACGATGAAGCAAAAAAAGCAGCCGCTTTAACTGGAAGCGAGAAGATTGTGGATGCATATTGTGGTGTTGGTACAATCGGCCTTTGGCTTGCGAATGATGCAGCGGAAGTACGTGGTATGGATGTAATTCCAGAAGCAATTGAAGATGCAAAGAAAAATGCAAAACGCCACGGATTCACAAATACAAAGTATGAAGCTGGTAAAGCGGAACAATGGTTACCGAAATGGGTGAAAGAAGGCTGGCGCCCAGATGTGATTGTTGTTGATCCACCGCGTACAGGTTGCGATGATAAATTACTTGAAACGATTTTAAAAGTAAGACCGAAACAAGTTGTTTACGTATCTTGTAATCCGTCATCGTTAGCACGTGATGTGAATGTATTAATGAAGAGCTATGAAGTGGAATATGTACAACCTGTTGATATGTTCCCGCATACAGCTCATGTGGAGAATGTGGTTAGATTAACGTTGAAATAGAAGAATTAAAAATGTTGATGAAGTAACAATATGTTATAGTTCCCTCATATGGCAAAGCTATATGAGGGATTATATTTTTGGGCCTATTAAAGGCAAGGAGAATACGATGAACAATTATAAATTAACGATTCAGTATGACGGTGCGCGGTATAAAGGGTGGCAACGTCTTGGTAATAACGATAATACGATTCAAGGGAAAATCGAAAGTGTAATATCTGAAATGATCGGGAAAGAAATTGAGATTGTCGGCTGTAGTAGAACGGATGCTGGTGTACATGCTTTGAATCAAGTAGCTAACTTTAAGAGTGATGAGAAGTTAGTGGAACATAAAGTGAAAAAGTATTTAAATCAATATTTACCAAACGATATTAGTATTACGAATGTAGAAGAAGTGTCAGATCGTTTCCATGCTCGTTACAATTCTAAAGCAAAAACATATCTTTATAAAATTTGGAATGAAGAGCATACGAACCCATTTATGCGTAAATACAGCATGCACGTTAATAAGAAATTAAATGTGAAAAGCATGAAAGAAGCTGCGAAACATTTAGTTGGTTCACATGACTTTACTGCTTTTTCAAATGCGAAATCAAAGAAAAAGTCTATGGTTCGAGAAGTATATTCACTTGATGTGATGGAAGAGGCTGGATTTGTACAAATTAGAATAAGTGGTAACGGCTTCCTTCATAATATGGTACGAAAAATTGTTGGGGCATTAATTGAAGTTGGATTAGGACAATTAGATGCTGAAGCAATTCCACACATTTTAGAGGCGAAACAACGTAATCAAATTAATTGTCTTGCTGAGGCAAGTGGGTTGTATTTGGAGAAGGTTGAGTTTTAATATTAAACAAAAAAATCGAGCTGAGTGAGCAGGCTCGATTTTTTATTTTAAAACATTTTTAGATTAAGAAGATTTCTCTCTCTTCATACGCAACTTCAAATTCCAAAAAGCAGCAAGCATAATAGCTGCAAACGAGCCGCTAATTGTTCCTAATAGCTTTGCATAAGGAAAGCTGCTCATATCAGTATTAATGAATAACATCATACATAGAACGGCAGGGAGAAGGTATAAGTATTGTAATAACTTTAACTTTTTATCATTACTCATATATATCGCCTCTTTCTAGCATGTTATATGTTTATTATAACATATTTTACCAAATATTAGTTTGCACTTGGAGAAAGGTTCATTTCATATGTGTAAATGCAGTTTTTTAATTCGATATTGTAAATTTTGTCTACTCAATCCTAAAAATTTCGCGGCTTGTGAGATATTACCATTATTCTCTTTAAGAATTTGATTGATGTAGTTCTTTTCCATTTCTTCTATTGTGTGCTTTAAAGTTTTAGGTGCATCAGTATTGTGACTAGTTAGGGAAGCTTGCATATTGAATTCTTTTTTTATTAGTTCGCGAAAGCGAGTTGGTATATGAAAAGCTGTAATGATATGTTCATCTTCTATTAAGTTCATTGAACCTTCAATTATATGTTCCAATTCTCGTACGTTTCCAGGCCAATCGTATGCATAAAAAAATTCTTTTACAGTTACATCTACATCCGTTACGCCGAGCCCAAATTGAATGTTATACTTTTCGATAAAGTACTGAACAAGAGCTAAAATATCTTCTTTTCGTTTCCGTAAAGGTGGAAGGCATAAAGTAACGACACTTAATCGGTAATATAAGTCTTCCCTTAATCGATTGTGTGTAATAGCTTCAAGAGGGTCTTCATTAATAGTTGCTATAATGCGAACATCAATTTCTTTTTCTTGTGTGCCCCCAATTCTTCGTATTGTTTTTTCTTGTATAGCTCGTAGTAATTTAGCTTGAAGCGCTGGGCTTAATGAGTTGATTTCATCTAATAACAAAGTTCCTCCATTTGCTTCTTCAAATAAACCAGGTTTATCTATTGCCCCTGTAAAAGCACCTCGGTTCGTACCAAATAATAAGCTTTCCATTAGGGTATCAGGTATAGCTGCACAGTTTTGTGAAATAAACGGTTTGGTTGAACGTTGACTTTCATTATGGATGCTTTGTGCAAATAGCTCTTTGCCAGTTCCTGTTTCTCCTACGAGAAGTATGGATGAGGGAGTACGAATTACTCTCTTTGCTTCTGCAATGACCGATTGAATAGCTCTAGAATCACCGATTATGTGATTAAAGGTAAACTTAGTATTTTTTTTTCGAGAAAGGTTCGTTTTCATTGTTTGTTTTAAGTGACTAATCTCTTTTGAGATTTCAATAGCGCCTTTAATTTTTCCATTTTCTATTATAGGGAAAGTATTGTTAATCGTCGTAATTTCTTGTCCTTTATTGTTAAAGTATGTTTGTTTTATATTTTTGTTTGTTTTTCCGAATTTTAATGCCTCTATAAGAGTACTATTTTTATTTTCTTCAAATGCAAATACTTCTAAAGGATTTTTATATAGCACATCTGAGCGGTCCATTGATTCAATTTCCATCATTTTGCGGTTATAAATAATCGTTTTACTTTCCTCATTAATAATATGAATCCCGATATCGAGTTCATTGAGTAAAGTTTCATATAGCATGTTCATTTCAATAATTTGTTTAAAATTAATTTCTTCTGTATGCATGTATCATCTTCTCCTCGTTTCACCCTATGAAGACTGACTTTTTATAATTTTATTAAAATTCTCATAAAATCGCAAAAATTTTTTGCTATTTTTCTCTTAAAACTTTTCAAACGATAGAAAAATTTTGCGGTTAGGCAGATTTTTTTGAGCCAAACTCTCATTTTATATACGAATTGGAGGTTGGTACGTATTTTGCATAAATAATAGTCGAAATCTCTAGAGGAGGGAATATGAATCTTTATAGGATATGCAACGTTCCAGTGCCAATTAATAAGAAGGAGGAGTTTATAAAGTGAAGACGGTTATAGAAGGCGTGTATAGTCCTTGTTACGGGAAAGTAGAGAAGTTATTTGTTACTGAAAGTTCTTACGTATACGAGTGGGAGAAATTAGCGTTAATTGAAACAATAGATAAACAGAAAGTAGAAATTAAGGTAGGAATCAGTGGTTATATCGAATCATTAGAAGTAGTAGAAGGACAAGCTATCGCTGATCAAAAATTATTAATAACAGTCAGGGATGACCTTTTAATAACAGGTAGTGATTAATATAAGTGATATGTGTTTTTGCTCTTTTAAATATTTTTTTCCTATGAATGATTTTAAAAGCGCTTACATTAAATGGGTTTGCAAAGTGAAAAGGGGGGATTTATATGATGGATCAAAACCAAGGATTAAAAAAAGAATTAAAAAGTCGGCACATATTTATGATTGCACTCGGAGGAGTTATTGGTACCGGACTATTTTTAGGATCCGGTTATACAATTCATGAAGCTGGGCCTGGAGGAGCAATTGTAGCGTATCTTGTTGGTGGATTTGTTATGTATTTAACGATGCTTTGTCTTGGGGAGTTAGCAGTTGCGATGCCCGATGCAGGATCTTATCAAACGTATGCTACAAAACACATTTCTCCCGCAGCGGGTTTTGTAGTGGGATGGATGTCTTGGTTAAACTGGTCTGCTACGATAGCCATTGAATTAATTGCAGTTAGTATTTTAATGAAACGTTGGTTTCCAGATGTACCCTCGTGGATTTGGTGCGTAGTGTTTGCAGTGCTGCTCTTTGCTATTAATGCGCTATCTTCAAGAAGTTTTGCGGAAGTGGAATTTTGGTTTGCAAGCATTAAAGTAATTACAATTATAGCATTTATTATTTTGGGCGGGGCAGCGATGTTTGGTTTTTTAGATATGAAAGGAAATGAACCAGCACCGATGCTTTCTAGTTTTACTGATTATGGTGGATTGTTTCCAAATGGATTAACAGCTATTTTAGTTACGATGATTGCGGTTAACTTCTCCTTCCAAGGAACAGAGCTAGTTGGTATTGCAGCGGGAGAGAGTGAAAATCCAGAGAAAACTATCCCGAAGGCAATTAATAATACAGTTTGGCGCATACTTGTTTTCTTTGTACTATCTATTTTTATCCTTGCGGGATTATTTCCGTGGCAGCAAGCGGGAGTGATAGAAAGTCCATTCGTAGTTGTATTTGATAAAATTGGTATTCCTTATGCGGCAGATATTATAAATTTTGTTATTATTACAGCGGTACTATCAGTTGCGAATTCAGGGCTATATGCAACTTCTCGTATGCTATGGTCTATGTCTAATCAAGGAATGATTAGCCCGATTTTTAGTAAGTTATCTAAAAATGGTGTTCCTATTTATGCATTGATTGTAAGTACAATTGTAAGTTGTCTCTCATTACTATCAGGTATTTATGCGGAAGATACAGTTTATTTATGGCTGCTTTCTATTGCTGGGTTCGGAGCGATATTAGTTTGGGCATCTATTGCTCTATCTAACTTATTAGCTAGAAGGTCATACATTAAGCAAGGTGGAGATGTTAAGGACTTGAAATTTAAAACACCATTGTATCCATTTGTACCACTTCTTGCATTAACATTAAATTTAACAGTAATAGTTGCTATGGCTTTTATCCCAGAACAAAGAATGGCATTATATTGTGGCATTCCATTTATGATAGTTTGTTTACTGTTTTACCGTGCTACAAGAAGTAAGAAAGTTAAAATAGAACGTATTGAAAAGACGAATACAACAGAATTAGAAAGTTTGTAGTGGTGAATTATGTAGAGACTGTAAAATTGTAAACAGTCTCTTTTTTTGTGAAAATAAAGCTGGAAACATACTATGTATGCAAAGGGGAATTAGCGATGAATCAAGAAGTTTCACAGCTGCTAAAACAGATAGATTTAAGAAAAGAAGAGTTAATAGAACTTACAAAAGCATTAATACGTTTTGAGACACCAGCACCACCAGCGAGAAATACAAATGAGGCGCAAGAATTTGTTGCGGAGTTGCTAAGAAAACGAAATTTTAGTATTGATAAATGGGATGTATATCCGAATGATCCGAATGTTGTTGGAGTCAAAAAAGGAGTAGAAAGTGAGTCGTACAAAAGTTTAATTATTAATGGGCATATGGATGTAGCTGAAATATCAACAGATGAGATGTGGGAAACAAATCCTTTTGATCCATTTATTAAAGACGGTTGGTTAGTTGGACGAGGTGCGGCAGATATGAAAGGTGGACTAGCTGGAGCTTTATTTGCTATTCAGCTTTTACAAGAAGCTGGCATTGAACTACCAGGAGATTTGATCTTTCAATCAGTAATTGGAGAAGAGGTTGGAGAAGCAGGGACACTTCAATGTTGCAAAAGAGGTTACGATGCTGATTTTGCAGTCGTAGTGGATACGAGCGATTTACATATGCAAGGACAGGGCGGCGTAATTACTGGATGGATTACTGTGAAAAGTCCGCAAACGTTTCATGATGCAACACGTAGACAAATGATCCATGCTGGAGGACGTCTATTTGGAGCGAGTGCGATTGAAAAAATGATGAAAATTGTGCAAGGTTTACAGGAGCTAGAACGTCATTGGGCGGTAATGAAAACATATGAAGGGTATCCATCAGGAGCGACGACAATTAACCCAGCGGTTATTGAAGGTGGGCGTCATGCAGCATTTATTGCGGATGAGTGTCGATTATGGATTACAGTTCATTTTTATCCAAATGAAACGCATGAACAAATAATTGAAGAAATAGAAGAGTATATAGGAAAAGTGGCAGCGGCGGATCCATGGTTAAGTGAGAACCCACCACAATTTAAGTGGGGCGGAGAATCAATGATTGTTGATCGAGGTGAAATTTTTCCTTCTTTAGAAGTAGATAGTAATCATCCAGCCATTCAGAAGCTAAGTTCTGCGCATGAAGCTATATTGAATAAAGTCGCAACTTTAGATATGTCTGCTACAGTAACTGATGGGGGATGGTTTAGTGAGTTTAACATTCCAGCTGTTATTTACGGACCAGGTACATTAGAAGAAGCTCATTCTATAAATGAGAAAGTTGAAGTTGAGCAGTTAGTTGAGTTTACAAAAGTAATTATTGCTTTCATATATGAATGGTGTCATACGAAAAAATAAGAGAATAATACATTTTTTGATTGAACTATTCCAGAGGTAAATGTACACAACATCTGAAATAGTTCTTTATGCTTTCCTATGTTTTTCGTTGGACTTTAGTCAATTTTTCTTTAGCTAATTCAACAGCAATCGCATCATCTAAGTAGCCAATTGGAAAAAGATAATCGGGGATAATGTCTGTTGATAAAATGAAATATAGTAAGGCGCCGCCAAGAATTGCCCGTTCTTCTTCTGAGATGTTTTCCTTGCAAAACTGTTGATACATATCTGTTAATTGTTCAATGAAAGGACCAGCGCTATCAATTTGCTCTAGTTTACTTGCGAAACTTTCATGAATACGTTTTTCACCTTCGGTTGTTTTTGCGTAGCGTTCGTAATTTTCAAGCTCTTGCTTTACGCGAGTCGTTGTGTAATCGAAGTCAAATAAGTTAGAGGACTGTAATGTTTGTTGAATTGTATCAAGAGATGTGTACATATCTGTTTTTTCTTTGTTTATGTGCGGAGAATCAGGATACATTTCATCAAATAACAATTGGGGTGGAACTTGCAGGCATTCTGCAAATTTCTGTAGGTGTTTCTGTTTCGGTTGTTGTTTTCCATTAATAATTCTTGAAATTGTCGCAGGATCAATATTTGTAAGTGTTCCTAATTGTCTCATAGATAAGGCGCGTTCTTTTAATAATTTTTTTATTAATGTACCAAGTCGATCATTTGGATTTTCATTAGACATAGTATAGGCACTCCTTTTTCGAATTTTATTATTGAAAAAATGTTGAGTGTTTATTACAAGTATATGAAACGGACAGGCACAGTTGCTCAACATTTTCATAATATGCATGGAAAAGTGAGAAAAGAGGTGACTGTGCAATGAGTACAGCAGGTTTATTGTCAATTTTATTAATCGGAATTGCTTCTAATTTAGATAATGCGGGTGTAGGGATTGCTTACGGTATTCGTAAAATCCGGATTTCATGGTTTAATAACTTTGTCATTGCATTTTTTGGATTTTTATTTACTTTATTAGCTGGATTTTTTGGGAATTGGATTTCATTATTTATTTCAGATTTTACGGCAAATCTTATCGGGGCAGCTGTGCTAGGAATAATTGGTGTGTTTATTTTATGTCAGCCATTTTTCAGTAAAAAAGAAACAGTAGAAAATAAAGATGATGGTGTACTTATGGGGATTTTACGTAATCCAGAAAAAGCGGATTTTGATGGTTCTAAAACAATTAGTTTTTCAGAGGCACTTGTATTAGGAGTTGCATTGTCAATTAATAATATTGCAGGTGGATTTGATGCAGGGGTAACAAATTTAAATCTTTGGCTTACAGCAATTATTTCTGGGATATTTAGTTTCATTTGCATTAGTGGGTTTGCGTATGTTGGGAAAAGATTTTTAGCGGAATATTTAGGGAAATGGGCAACAGTTATTGCAGGGGTGTTATTAATTCTTATTGGAATAGATCAACTATTATAAGAAAAGTAAAAAGCAATATTCGAGTATTTCCTTGGAAATACATCAAAGGGCTGCATATATCGACAGTAGTTTTTGCATACTAATTATTGAACGCTTTAATGAAAGGGGAATCTATATGGGACGTGGAAAAGCATTTGATCATAAGAAAAAAGGTGATCATAAGCCTCCTAAAGGTGCTTTCATTCATAAAGATGTAAATGAACATACTTTAGAAGAAGAAGAGCTACCTGTTAATATTGAAACGTATAAAAATAGTTTAAAAAAACATTAAAAAAACATTAAAAGCACCTACATAGGTGCTTTTTAGCGTATATCTTCAATTAGTTGTTCAGATTCTTCGTGCATGCTGTATTCACTTAAAACTTGAATACAAAGCCATTTTAGCTCTTCAATACTATGCTCAAGTTCTTCAGGAAGCACATGGTGAATATCTTCAAGTCCCATTCCGAAATGAATAAGTTCTAATACTTGATCATCGATGTTCCGATCCATTAATAGTTCAAGCACTTCTAAATTGAATATGTATCGGTGTGCTTCATCGAGTGAAACAACTTTTAGCTTCAAACTTTCTACAATACTCAATATAAAAAGAAGAATTGTTTTTTCAAGAACAGGTTGTTTCGCCATTTGAAATATCAGTTTCATCTTTTACACCTCCACATATAGCGCTAGGTTGTACTATATTATTCAGGAGGGGGGAGCAAATATGCATAATAAAGAGAAACTTTCCTTAATGTTTTTGGGCAGCATATTAATGCCTAGTGGAACTGAAATTTTCATGAAATAAAAAATCCTGCTAGTATAGCAGGATAACTTCCGAATTAAAATATGCTCCAACTTTCTTGAGCAGAAAGGAGTTCAAGAATTTTAAAACCAGCGATACTATTTCCGTTTGCATCTAAAGCTGGTCCGAAGATCCCGATTCCCATTTCACCTTTTACGCAACCGAAAATACCACCGGCTACACCACTTTTCGCAGGGATTCCAACACGTATTGCAAATTCACCAGATTCGTTATACATTCCGCAAGTAACCATAAATGTTTTACAAATCTTTGTAATATGTTTTGGGATAATTTGTTTCTTCTTATATGGATCATATCCGTCCATTGCAAAAATTAAACCAATACGTGCTAAATCGATACAGTTAACCTCAATTGCACATTGACGTGTATATAAATCCATAAGTTCTTCAATATCGCTATCAATAATACCGTTTTGTTTCATATAGTAACAAAGTGAACGGTTTAAGTAAGCTGTCTCTAATTCAGAAGTGGCAACTTTAGAAGAATAATTAATAGTAGGATTATCTGTTATTTCACGTACAAATCGAAGAATGCGTTCCATCTTTTCTTCGTTATTATTACCAGCAAGCATACTTGTAATAGCTAATGCACCTGCATTAATCATTGGATTAAGAGGTTTGGAAGGGCTTGTTGTTTCTAGTTTAATAATAGAATTAAATGGATCACCAGTTGGTTCCATTCCGACTTTAGAAAATACATATTCTTCACCACAATCAAAAAGGGCAAGGGCAAGTGTAATTACTTTGGAAATACTTTGAAGAGTAAATAATGTTTGTGAGTTACCAGCATGAATATATTCTGTCTCTTTATGGAAAATGGCAATACCTAAATCATCTGGATTTGCATTTCCTAGTTCGGGGATATAAGTAGCAAGTTTTCCTTTTTTCGTATATGGTTTTACTTGTTCTAACAACTGTTGTAAGTTGTTTGTTTCAATGCACTGCATAGTACCAACGCTCCTATTTCGAATTAACTAAGTTTACTATTCCCGATATGCTCGGAAATAAATAATAACATGAAAAAGTGGAATGATAAAACGAAAGTTATCTGTGCTATAATAAGTTTTTTTGCCTGTATATTTTGTAGTTAGTAAGGAGAATTTTCCTTTTATATAACAGTTTTGAAATAGAAAACTTATCCATAAAAAGTTCGAAAATAAAAACTACACATCTATACAACTATATGTTATTATGGTTATGTAATAGAAAGCGTTTTCTAAAGCGTAATTATAATGATAACGATTTCATAAATTTGATAGGGGGAATTAAAATGTTGCAGTTTTTACAACGTATTGGTAAAGCGTTAATGCTTCCAATCGCCGTACTACCAGCAGCAGGATTATTGCTTCGTTTAGGGCAACCAGATGTATTTGATATTCCTGTTATGGCACAGGCCGGTGCAGCTGTTTTTGATAATTTAGCACTTATTTTTGCAATCGGTATTGCAATCGGTCTTTCAGTTGATGGTAGTGGTGCCGCAGGTCTTGCAGGTGCAATTGGTTATTTGGTTATGAAAAACAGTATTGATGCCCTTAGTAAGGGATATTCTACTGCAGAATTACAAGATAAATTAGGTAAAGTTCAAGATTTAATAGGTAATAGCGCAAATGTAGATCCATCTAAGCTTGCAGATACAATGACACAAGTATCTAAGGCAGCCGAATTATCGACTAAAGTGGATATGAAAGTTTTAGGTGGTATTATTGTCGGTGTTATAGCGGGATTCCTTTATAATAAATTCCATAAAATTAAACTTCCAGAATGGTTAGGTTTCTTTGCTGGAAAACGTTTCGTTCCGATTGTTACATCGGTTGTGATGCTAATATTAGGAATTCTATTCGCACAAATTTGGCCAGCAATTCAAAATGGAATCGATGCATTAGCTCATGGAATTGTTAATTTAGGTGCAATTGGTTCAGGTCTGTTCGGTCTATTAAACCGTCTATTAATCCCAATTGGTTTACATCACGTAATGAACACATACTTCTGGTTCGTGTTTGGTGACTTTACAAATGCAGCAGGTAATGTTGTAAATGGTGATATCGCTCGTTTCCTTGCAGGGGATAAAACAGCAGGTATGTTTATGACTGGTTTCTTCCCAGTTATGATGTTCGGTTTACCAGCAGCATGTTTCGCAATGATTGCAGCTGCTAAACCAGAAAAACGTAAAATGGTTACAGGTATGTTAGGTGGTCTAGCATTAACTTCATTCTTAACTGGTATTACAGAACCAATCGAATTCTCATTCATGTTCTTATCACCAGTATTATATGGTATTCATGCAGTATTAACAGGTCTTTCTTTATTCATTACAACAACACTTGGCATTCACGATGGTTTCACATTTAGTGCCGGTGCAATTGATTACTTCTTAAACTTTGGTATTGCAACAAAACCAGTGTTACTAGCGGGAATCGGTTTAATTTACGCAGCAATTTACTTTGTAGTATTCTACTTCTTAATTAAGAAGTTCGACTTAAAAACTCCTGGTCGTGAAGATGACGATGAGTTAGTTGAAGATGGTGATGCACCAGTTGCTGGTTCAATTGGTGAAACTTATGTAACTGCTTTAGGTGGAAAAGACAATTTAACAGTTATTGATAACTGTGCAACGCGTCTACGCCTACAAGTGAAAGATGCAGGTTTAGTAAATGAACCAGCATTAAAACGCGCAGGTGCAAAAGGTGTTATGAAATTAAGTAACACAAGTGTACAAGTTATCGTAGGTACAAACGTTGAGTCTGTTGCTGATGATATGAAAAAGCACGTATAAATAATTAGATAAGAGGATATCCCGAAAGATTGATAATAACGGTCTTTTAGAGGATATCCTCTTTTTTTATGTTAAAAAAATAACGTGAATCTTACTTTTGTAAATTTTCTTTTTCTTTTTTGTACATATAGGTTGGTAATATGTTCGGTGCGTGATAAAGTAGGGATGACATAGAATGGAGTGTCTTTAATCTACAGAAATGATGTGGAAAAAGTCTTGTGTAGATGAATTAAATTATCGGTAAATAAGGGGAAAAAGGTAATCATGGATCAGGAAAAAAATACTGTTAATGGGAAAGCAAATCGGTCGATTGTATACATAAAAAGAACAATTATTCTAGCCCTACTATTTTCACTTGTATATTTCATGTATACAAAAATTGTTGCGCATCATAAAAAAGAGGAAACTTTAAAAGCAGCAGCAGAAATGAAGAAACAAGAAGAGATAAAAAAGCAAGAAGAAATGAAGAAGCAAGAGGCTCAAAAACAAAAAGAATTGAAAGAACAGGCAGAACTAGCAAAGCAAGCACAAGTAATTGAGAAGCAGGCAGAAGGGCCGCCCCAAGAAATTAATGAAAACGCTCAATTGGATCAATATTTGCAGGGCACAGGTTTTAGTGGGACAGCTGTTATTGTGAAGAATGGGAAAGTCCTTTTGAATAAAGGATACGGTATGGCGAACAAAGAGAAGCAAGTACCGAATAATTCGGAAACGGCTTTTTATATTGGCTCTATCTCAAAGGCGTTTGTAGCAACGGCTATTATGCAGCTGAAAGATCAAAATAAATTACAAGTAGAGGATACAGTTGCAAAGTATATTCCGGATTTTCCTCAAGGTAATGGTATTCAGTTAAAACATTTATTAACACATACATCAGGAATTCCTGAATATGAGCAGGGAAAAGATGATATTTCTCATGAGGAATTGATAAAGCGAATAGGAAACCAAAAGCGTATTGGGGCTCCAGGAGAGAAATGGAAGTATTCAGATTCGAATTACTCCATACTTGCCTACATTGTTGAAAAAGTAAGCGGGCAACCATTAGAAGAATATATTAAACAGCACATCTTTGCTACTGCTGGTATGAAGCATTCTGGTTTTGGTAAAGCGTTAGAACAAACAAGATTCCCATCAACTGGTTATAAAATAGTAAATAATAATATGACAACACCTAATATTCCGAGCATGTCACAACTATATGGTTGCGGTGATATATATACAAGCGCGCATGATTTATATTTATTTAATGAAGCGTTATTCTCTGGAAAATTAATTTCAAAAGAGAGTTACAATCAAATGTTTACAGCTGTGAAAAAGGATTATGGATTTGGATGGTATGTAGATCCGGGAAGTTATTCGAATCACGGTGTAATGCCAGGTTGGAATTGTTTAAATGGATTTAGTAAAAATGGAAGTGTGTATGTTGTTTTATTATCTAACATTCAAAATAACATTAAATCCTTTGGTAAAGTGAATAATGACATTTACACGATGTTACGAAAAATAGAAGTGTAAAAGACTGTCCTTTTTGGATAGTCTTTTTTTTCAAAGAAGCGCTTGGAAATAGAAATAGAGGAGTTATATAGCGGTTCTGGAGGAGTGCTGGACTTAAAAGCCTACACTGATTAAAGCTTCACTTTATCTTATTGTGAAAAGAAGTGTACCTAATAGGTACACTTCTTTTCAGTCTGCTATAAAAAACTATAACAGATTAGGAGATAAGAGTATTACAGCTCTACAATGGGTATCGTTCTTATATTACAAAATAGGACTCGTATATAAGGGTGCAAAAAATACAATTAAAGAAAGGGTTAATTACAAAGGATTTAAAATGAAGTTTACACTATGTATATAGTAGTTTGCTCAACATTTCACAAACATGTCACAACTATTTCGTCCACTTCCGAAAAAAAGTAGTATTCTAAGTGTGTAAGCTGTTATATAAAAAATCTTAGTCCTGTACTAATCAAAAATGGAGGAGATTAGGATGACTCAAGTATTAGAAAATGTAAAAAACGCGTGGGAAAACTTTAAAGGTGAAAAATGGAAAGCAGAGATTGATGTTCGCGATTTCATTTTAAATAATGTAAACGTTTACGAAGGGGAGGACTCTTTCTTAGCGGGAGCAACTGAAGCAACGAAAAAACTTTGGGATCAAGTAATGGATTTAACAACAAAGGAACGTGAAAACGGTGGCGTTCTTGATATGGATACAAAAATTGTTTCTTCTATTACATCACATGAACCAGGATATTTAAATAAAGATATTGAAAAGGTAGTCGGTTTCCAAACTGATAAACCATTTAAACGTTCTTTACAACCATATGGTGGTATTCGTATGGCAGAACAAGCTTGTGAAGCTTATGGATATGAAATGGACAAAGAACTTAGTAGTATTTTCAGAGACTGGCGCAAAACTCATAACCAAGGTGTATTTGATGCATATACACCAGAAATGAAAGCAGCTCGTAAATCAGGCGTTATTACTGGTCTTCCAGATGCATATGGACGTGGACGTATTATCGGTGATTATCGCCGCGTAGCGTTATATGGTATAGACCATTTAATTGAAGCGAAAAAAGCTGATTTTAATTTAACTGGTGGTGTAATGAGCGAAGAGACAATGCGTTTACGCGAAGAATTATCTGAGCAAATGCGTGCACTTCAAGAATTAAAACAAATGGCTGCTTCTCATGGCTTCGATATTTCTAAGCCAGCAACAAATGCACAAGAAGCATTCCAATGGTTATACTTTGCTTATCTTGCAGCAATTAAAGAACAAAACGGGGCAGCAATGAGCCTTGGACGTACTTCTACATTCTTAGATATTTATATTGAAAGAGATTTAGCAAATGGTACTTTAACAGAAGAAGCAGCACAAGAAATTGTTGACCATTTCATTATGAAATTACGTCTTGTGAAATTTGCAAGAACACCTGATTATAATGAACTATTCTCTGGAGATCCAACTTGGGTAACTGAATCTATCGGTGGTATTGCACTAGACGGTCGTCCATTAGTAACAAAGAACTCATTCCGTTTCTTGCATACATTAGATAATTTAGGGCCAGCACCAGAACCAAACTTAACAGTTCTTTGGTCTAAACAATTACCACAAAACTTTAAAAACTACTGTGCGAAAATGTCTATTAAAACATCAGCAATTCAATACGAAAATGATGACATTATGCGTCCAGAATATGGTGATGACTACGGTATTGCTTGTTGTGTATCTGCAATGAGAATTGGTAAACAAATGCAGTTCTTTGGAGCACGTGCAAACTTAGCAAAAGCATTATTATATGCGATTAACGGCGGTAAAGATGAAAAATCAAAAGCTCAAGTTGGTCCTGAGTACGCACCAATTACTTCTGAAGTATTAGATTATGAAGAAGTTATGCATAAGTTTGATATGACAATGGAATGGTTAGCGGGTCTATATTTAAACACATTAAATGTTATCCACTACATGCACGATAAATATAGCTATGAACGTATTGAAATGGCACTTCATGATACAAACGTTCTTCGTACGATGGCAACAGGTATCGCGGGTCTATCTGTAGTAGCAGACTCTTTAAGTGCAATTAAATATGCAAAAGTAAAACCAATTCGTGATGAAAATGGTATTGCAGTTGATTTCGAAATCGAGGGAGATTTCCCTAAATACGGTAACAATGATGATCGTGTAGATGAAATCGCAGTAAATCTTGTGAAAACATTTATGAATAAGCTTCGCAAACATAAAACATATCGCAATTCTGTTCATACAATGTCAATCTTAACAATCACATCTAACGTTGTATACGGTAAGAAAACTGGTAACACTCCAGATGGACGTCGTACTGGAGAACCATTTGCACCAGGTGCAAACCCAATGCATGGCCGTGATACAAAAGGTGCATTAGCGTCATTATTATCTGTAGCTAAATTACCATATGAAGATGCACAAGATGGTATTTCTAATACATTCTCTATTATTCCAAAAGCGCTTGGTAAAGAAGATGATGTACAAGTACGTAACTTAGTATCTATGCTTGATGGATACGCAATAAAAGAAGGACATCACTTAAATATTAACGTATTTAATCGTGAAACATTAATGGACGCAATGGAGCATCCAGAAAAATATCCACAATTAACAATTCGTGTATCTGGTTACGCTGTTAACTTTATTAAATTAACTCGTGAACAGCAAATTGATGTAATTAACCGTACAATGCATGAAAGCATGTAAGTAAAAAAGTGCCCCTCTGCTTTTAATATATGGTGGAGGGGGGCTGTTTCAATAAAGGAGGAAGTAACATGGTAAAAGGAAGAATACATTCTGTAGAGTCTTGTGGTACTGTTGATGGCCCAGGGATTCGTTATGTCATATTTACACAAGGGTGTTTATTACGTTGTCAATATTGTCATAATGCTGATACGTGGGAGATTGGTAAGGGAAAAGAAATAACAGTTGAAGAAGTGATGCAGGATGTGACATGTTACCTTCCATTTATTGAAGCTTCTGGAGGCGGTATAACGGTTAGCGGTGGAGAGCCACTACTACAGTTAGACTTCTTAATTGAGTTGTTTAAAAAGTGCAAAGAAGCTGGTATTCATACAACAATCGATTCTTCTGGCGGTTGTTATTCTGAAGAACCAGAATTCCAAAGCAAGCTAAATATTTTAATGGATTATACAGATTTAGTTTTATTGGATTTGAAGCATATTGATTCAAAGAAACATCGTAAATTAACAGGGAAACCCAATGAACATATTTTACAATTTGCTCGTTATTTATCAGACAGAAAGAAACCAATTTGGGTAAGACATGTATTGGTTCCTGGCGTTACTGATGGTGAAGAAGATCTGCAAAAATTATCAAGCTTTATTCAAAGCTTATCTAATGTTAAGAAAGTGGAAGTGTTGCCATATCATAAGCTAGGTGTCTATAAATGGGAGGCACTTGGACATAAGTATCCACTTGCAGATGTGAATCCACCGACAGAAGAAAATGTTGAACATGCGAAACATATTTTAAAAGCAGTCTAATCCATATATTGGATTAGGCTTTTTGTTTCTTCATAAGAAAATATAGAGTATATATTTAGAAAGGAGTATACTGAAAATAGAATATCCATATTTTTGTAAAGAATAAGCGGAGAAATTTACATAATTGTAAAGGGAAATCAAAATAGTAAAAAGAATTAAGAAGTAAAAGAATGAGTATCATGGAATATAGAACGTTTGTAAGTTATTGCGAAAGCTCTTATAGGAAAGTATAATGTAAAGATATGAGCACAGATAGGATTAAGGGGTCAATCTTATATGCTTTGCATATCCACGACAGGTACATAGCTAACAGGAGAGTATTGGAATCCGAGTATGTAATTTTTAAGGAAAATGTTTTTCCTATTGTCGTATATGCAATATGGAGAAACAAAAAGCTAGGAGTGGATTTGTTTGATAAAAAACCCCAAGGTTTTAATATTAACTGCACATTACGGTAACGGTCATGTGCAAGTAGCAAAAACATTAGAACAAACATTTCGCCAAAAAGGAATCAAAGATGTAATCGTGTGCGACTTGTTTGGAGAATCACATCCAGTTATAACCGATATTACAAAATATTTGTATTTAAAAAGTTATACGATAGGAAAAGAATTATATCGTTTGTTTTATTACGGTGTAGAAAAAATTTATGATAAGAAAATAGCATCTTGGTATGCGAATTTTGGGAGAAAACGTTTGAAATCGCTCTTACAGGCGGAGAAACCGGATATTGTTATCAATACCTTTCCAATCATCGCTGTACCAGAATTGAAAAAACAAATAGGTATTTCTATTCCTGTTTATAACGTATTAACGGATTTTTGCGTGCATAAAATATGGATTCATCGAGAAGTAGATCGTTATTTTGTAGCAACTGATCATGTGAAAAAAGTGATGGTTGATATTGGTGTGCCTTCAGAGCAAATTGTTGAAACAGGGATTCCGATTCGTAGTAGTTTTGAGCTAAAGATAAATCCAGAAATTATATATAATAAATATCAGTTATGTAAGGATAAAAAGATTTTACTAATTGTAGCAGGTGCTCATGGTGTGCTTGGGAGTGTAAAAGAACTATGCCAGTCATTTATGTCAGTACCAAATTTACAAGTAGTTGTCGTTTGTGGGAAAAACGAAGCTTTAAAGCAGGATTTATTGGGACTACAGGAGAAAAGTTCTGATGCTTTAAAAGTATTTGGTTATGTTGAAAATATTGATGAGTTATTCCGTGTTACTTCTTGTATGATTACGAAGCCAGGTGGTATTACATTAAGCGAAGCAGCAGCATTACAAGTACCTGTCATTTTATATAAGCCTGTCCCAGGACAAGAAAATGAAAATGCGTTGTATTTTGAAAGAAAAGGGGCTGCAGTTGTAATCCGTGATGACAGTGAGGTTTTTGCAAAAACAGAGGCGTTATTACAAGATGATATGAAGCTTCTCCAAATGAAAGAAGCCATGAAGAGTATTTATCGTCCTGAACCGGCAGGTCATATCGTGGATACAATTTTGGCAGAAAATCATGCAGAGCCGAATCATATACCTATTAAATCACCAGCTCTTGCCGAATCTTTTACTTAATATGAAACCCCTCTTTTAAACTTTTAAAGAGGGTTTTTTATTATTTTAACAAAAATAAACGTGCATCATTAACTTATCCACAAAGGATTGCGTTTTTATTAGACAGTAAAGTCGGAATATTAACAACTATATCCACATAGTCCACAATTTTTAGAAAAATATCCACAATTCTTACATTTGGTATTCGTTTAAATAAATGAATTTGTAAAATGTTTTTTGAATTTATGCACAATTGTACAGGTGTTGTGGATAAAGTTGTCCACAGAAAAAGGTTCCTTATTTATAAGGAACCTTTTTCAATTCTATCCTATCACTTAGAAAAAATTATGTAATGAAAATGAATAATTAGGGGGAAATCTTCTAATTATTCATTTTCACTTTAAATACCTTTTGAGCGATAACCCGCTGCACGATCTGCTTTTCGGAATTCTCGTTGATAGAGAACTTCTTGTGTACTAGATAATGTGTTTTTTGCTTTATCACGTTTCTTTTTATCCATTACAAATCACCTCGTGTCCTAAAGTCACTATCTATCGTTTCCAAAGACATGGGGTGATATACATATATGTTAAACTAGTATTGATTAATTATCATTTCTGAAATTTTAGATTATGCTTCTTTTAATTGGTGTGCTTCTTGGAAGGCTGTATCTCGCATTGTTGCAAGTGTATATTGATCTTTTGGAATTTCATATAAGTTATATACTTCTTCATGCGCGTTAATTTCATCATAAACGGCTTTTCTTGTTTCGTTTGCTAGATTTACATATTGTAGTTTTTCGGCAGCTTTAATAGAACGGATATTTATTTTACGAATACGCATAAAGATCGTTTCAATATCTAATTCATAGAAAAGTTCGCTAAAAAATGAATCTTTTGCCAATTTATTATATCCTTTACCATGATATGGTTTGCCAAGCCATGTCCCGAGGAATCCGGCTTTTTCTTGCACATCAAATAAAGTAATCGTGCCGATGGGGTTACCCCATTCATCTAAAATTGTGCGTGAGATCAATTCTCCACGCTCTTCGGCTTCAATTGTTTGTTTCGTTAAAAATAAATATTCTTCATAAGAATAAGCCTTTTGACGCACAAAAGGGAAGACAGCTGGATCCACCATTAACTCGTATAGAACGTGGCTGTCGTGTAAGTCGCGTTTTTTCAACATACTAACTCCTCCTCACACGAGGGTAGCATGACGAAAAAACACCCCACCCTCGAAATTTTTATATCAATCTTTAAAAAATTTCGGGGTGGGAATCGAACCCACTAGAACCAGTTTATAACGCTGGTGGCGCACCATTTGCCTTCCCCATTCATCAATTTGAAAATGATAATCACGACACAAATTGATTATGGTTTCATTCAGTTTATAATCGTATAATACTTTATCTAGTCAAAAAAATAAACTAGTTTTTTTTATTTTTTTTGTAAATTATTTTTCCGTCAATCATCGTGAGTACAGGCTTGGCTAAATAATGGAAAGGATGGTGAGTCCACAACACGAGATCAGCATCTTTTCCAACTTCAATGCTTCCAATTCTATCCTCTAAACGTAAATTTCGAGCTGGAAAAATAGTGATTCCTTCCAACGCTGTTTTTTCATCTAATCCTTCTCTTACTGCAATGGCAGCGCAAACATTTAAATATTGAATAGGTGTATAAGGGTGATCTGTTGTAATAGAGACTTCTATTCCACTTTTCGATAATATATGGTAAGTATCCCATGTTTTGTTTTTAAGTTCGATTTTTGAACGTCGTGTAAGAGTAGGGCCAACTGAAATCTTTAAATTGTGTTTCGAAAGTTCCTCAACAATAAAGTGTCCTTCAGTACAATGTTCAATACGTAAATCAAGATTGAATTCTGTCGCAAAGCGTAAAGCAGAATTAATATCATCTGCACGGTGAGCGTGGATACGTACCGGTATTTCCCGGCGGAGTGCTTTTAAAATAGGAAGCATTCGAAAATCAGCTTCATGTCCGTAGTGTTGTGCTTCGTAGAAGGATTCTCGAAGCAAGCCCATAATTCCCATACGTGTAATTGATTCTTTTGTTCCGTTGCTATGGACCTTTTTAGGGTTTTCTCCAAAGGCAATTTTTAAACCAGCAGGTTCTTGAATAATCATATGATCAATACAAGTTCCAGCGGTTTTTATGACACAAGTAGTACCCCCTATAATGTTTTGGCTTCCAGGCATAACGTGAACAGTTGTAATTCCATTTTGTACAGCATCTTGAAATGCAATATCAAAAGGATGGATTCCGTCTAAAGAACGGATATGCGGTGTTGAAACTTCAGATGTTTCATTCGCATCATTGCCAGCCCAACCGGTACCTTCATCGTAGAGGCCAAGGTGAGTATGGACATCAATAAATCCAGGTAGGAGATGAAGAGCTCGTGCATCTATAACGGTCATATCTTGAGTAGGATCAATATAAGGTTTAACCGCGGTGATTCGTTCTCCTGTAACGAGTACATCTCCTTGAAACTTTTGGGATGTAATAGGATATACAATGGCTTGTTTGAGCAGTATTTTCATAGATACCTCATTTCCGTCACCTTGTAATGTGTGTACTATAAGTTTAGACAAAGCAACTGAAAGGTTTTTCGTGTAGTAATGCTCCGGAGTCTAGAAAATGAAAGTTTTGGAGGGGATAAAGTAAAGGGGATTCATCCCCCACTGATTATTAGCCCTCACAATCGGGCTTTTACGGGCAGTCGGTCCCCGCCAAACTTATTTGCTTTACAGTTGAATTTTGAGGTGAGAGTCTTATCGTCTGCAAATAGCGGGATAAGTTCCCTTTAAAACTGTATTTTAGAAGTACTACATTGTATGCAAGAGTATATTTTGTAATGCATGGTTTATTGTTGGAAATGTGTATTGATATCCATATTCAATAGCTTTATTAGGTAATACATGTTGTCCTTCTAATACGAGTATACTCATCTCACCGAGTAAAGCGCGAAGTACAAATGGAGGAACAGGTAACCAATGAGGTCGTTCGGTTATAGTGGCAATGGTTTTACCGAATTCTTTCATCCTTATCGGTGTTGGCGCTGTAATATTAAGAGGCCCGGCAATGTCTTTTTTGTGTATGATGAAATCAATCATGCGAACGACATCATCTAAATGAATCCATGATAACCATTGGTTTCCAGATCCAATTGTACCTCCGATATATAATTGATAGGGGAGTAACATTTTTGGAAAAGCGCCTCCATCTGCCCCTAATACGACTCCAAATCTTGCATAGATAGTTCTTATTCCAAGGGAGCGGGCTTTAGATGCTTCTTGCTCCCATAAATATACTGTATTTGCTAAAAAGTCATTCCCAGGAGTCTCTTGTTGTTCTGTAAAAGATTCGGTTTCAGATGTTCCATAGTATCCAATAGCACTTGCGTTAATAAATGTGTGTGGTTTTGTTTTGAGTGCTTGCAATTGTTTAATGAGCCCTGTTGTTGTTTGAATCCTACTATTTAAAATTGTTTCCTTTTGTTTCTTTGTCCATCTACTATTAATAGACTCCCCCGCTAGATTAATAATTACATCGATAGAAGAGAGGGGAAAAGTGTGTAAGTCAGGTGTCCATTGTACGTATTGAAGGTTAGGATTTGAAGTTTCATCTACCTTTTTTCGAGTAAGAATATAGACGGTATATCCCTTTTGAATAAAAAAACTAGAAAGGTATTTGCCTATAAAGCCAGAGCCACCAGAAATTGCGATTTTCACAAGAATTTCCTCCTCATTATATATATTCTTGAAAAGCAAAAATGTTTCTTGACTATGTTAAAATAATAGAGAGGTGAGAGTATGGCTGTCATTACAAAAATAGAAGTACAAAAACGATCGAAAGAACGATTTAATATTTATATTGATAAAGGTCAAGGTGAAGAGTACGGATTTAGTGTAAATCAAGTAATCTTAATGAAACATGGATTACAAAAAGGTTTAGAAATTGATGAAGTAGAGTTAGGAAATATTTTGTACAATGAAGAGGTACAAAAAGCATATTTACAAGCCATTTCCTATTTATCATATCAGATGAGAACAAAACAAGAAGTAGAAGATTTTTTACAAAAAAAAGAAGTGGGGCAGGCCATCATCTCTGAAGTCATTTCGAAATTATTACATGATCGATATATTAATGATAAAGAGTACGCCACTTTGTATGTACGAACGCAAAGTAATGTAAATCAAAAAGGCCCAACTGTTATTAGAAGAGCGCTGATAAGTAAAGGTGTTCAGGACCTAATCATTACACATAGTTTACAAGAGTATCCAAAGGAGAAGCAAATTGAAAATGCTTTAGTTCTTATAGAAAAGAAGAAAAAATCTTATCAAAAGCATTCATTTTTACAAATGAAACAAAAGTTAGAAGAAATGCTTGTTCGTAAAGGCTATTCTAGAGATGTGATTCAAATTTGTCTTGAAGAATTGAAAGACGAAAAAGATGACGAAAAGCAGCAAGAAGCGTTACACTATCATGGGAATAAATATTATGAGAAATATAAGAAGTATGATGGATGGACATTCGAAAATAAGATGAAACAAGCGTTATATCGAAAAGGATTCTCTATTGATGAGATAGAGATATTTTTGCAAATGAAACGAGAAGAAGGATGAGGGAATAAGATGAATATACCAAAACGCTACAGTGAAATGACACCACATGAGCTTCGAGAAGAAATTGGGGTTTTGAAGGAGCAAGCAGTAAAGGCTGAGCAACTTGGAATTGTAAATGAATTCGATGTATTAATGAGAAAGATGGCTATGGCTCGTGCTTATATGACTGATATAAACAAATTCCATATTGGTGAGACATATGAATTAGTAGAAGAACCTGGTATATTATTTAAAATTACGTATTTCAATGGGGTATTTGCTTGGGGATATAAGCAAAATGATAATGAAGAGATTGGAATACCAATTTCCTTGCTGCAGGAAAAATAAAAACCAGAGAGTGAATATCTCTCTGGTTTTCATCTTTGGTAGGCGTTAAAGGAGATAGGAGATTCTAAAATTGGCGTTTTTTAGATTCATTTGCCAATATAATGAGAGACTGGGTTTGTTGCGTCTGTCCGTTAACTTGCGCTTTCGCATGTTTCGGACGAGTCCACGTATGGTTAAATAATTCAGAACGACTATCTAAATGGTCACGGTAGCTCATCTTTATCACCTCGTGTAGGAAGTTAATTTAGTTTAGTTTGTACTACTCTTCCTGCTGATTTGCAGCACGCATACGTTCTTGTGGGTGCGTGTTAATTGTGCCGTTAGGTCTTTTCGAAGCGAAGCGTGATTTCGCCTTCGGCTGACCTTCGATTTTGCTGTTATTTTTTGATTCAGACCAAAATTCGGCTTGTCTACCCATTAAGAACGCCCCCTCATTATCAGTTGATACCTCTTTAAGAAGTATCAATTATAGAATGTGCAAAATAGAAAAAACTATCCTTTAGAAATTAAGGGAATAAATAGGTAAAAGGAGAATAGAACATGAATGATATTTATGAAGCATTAACAAAAGAATTATTAGATAAGAATGACAACCTTTCTTACGCACAAGCTCGTGCATGGGTTGAATTACTGTGGGAAGATTTTCAAACAACTTATGCTAAATCAGGCCGTTACCAAGGTGATGAAATGACTGAGCAAGTGGTACGAACATGGATTAATAATCATGGAGGGCGCCTTCATGAAATGCGTACAAATAATCCGAAGTATAGCCATTTGATCAATCAAGAAGATCATTTGAAACATTAAAAAAAGCGACTTAGGTCGCTTTTTTTAATGTGGGAGCAATTCCAGTTTCTTTCGAAGTTTTTCTTCGCTGAAAATCCACCCTGTATATGAACTAATAATATTTAAATTTTGATCGAGCTGAACGATTGCAACGAATGGATAATAATCTTTACTTCGATACCGTAAATCAATGAACCGAACTTCAGAATAGTTATCATAATCGAAAATATCCCAGCGGTATACAGGCGAGAAAGATAAGAAAGCAGAGATATTTTCATCCCGCACAGCAGCTTGCATAATGGCAGTATTCGGGAATGGTACACGATCAAATTTATCGTATACAAGAATGTTACCGCGGTGCCATCTTGCGACGTAGTAATGTTCAGTTGTAACGACGGCTAAATGATAATGATAAAATTTGTAAGAGGGAGAAATAATTACTTTCTCTACATTTTTGAAACGTTTGTATACTACACTTTTGATATTTCGATGCATCATAATGCGGCCGATGTAGTAAACAAACATTAATATATACGCTGCTAAAGCAGTGTATCCTTTATGTGCTCCGACAAGCATACAGGCGATAGCGAGTATATGGATAAAGAAAATGACAGTATCGAACGTATTAATTATGCCGAGTGCTACCCATTTTCTTGTGAAGGGCCGTAATGCCTGTGTACCATAGGCATTGAAAATATCCACAAAGACATGAAGAAAGACGGCAATAAATGACCAAAGTAATAGATGCAGATATGGAGCGTCTGAAAAGAAGGCGAAAGAGATGCCACTTATAAGGAATGACCAAAGAATCACTGCAGGAATGGAATGAGTAATTCCACGATGATTTCTTATATATTTAGCGTTATTACGCAATTTTAAAACTGTATCGATGTCAGGAATATTGGAACCGGCAATTGTTGCAAGCATCACTGCTTGTGGCCCAATATCACTTTGTGCTATGACTGGATCTAACGTTGCCAAACTGCCTAGAGTAACGCCCATAACAAGGTGAGTGGCTGTATCCATAGAAATCCACCTCCGTTTTTTATTAATGTAACTCTTTTTATTCGATACCTCAAGTCCTTTGCCTTCTATTTCCTATGTCATCTTACTTAAATTTTTTCCTAAAATCTTTATAATAGTACTTATATGCAAAAAAATGAGGGGGATCAAGTTTGACACTTGAAATATTAAATAAGTTTAACATAGAGCAGTTTCAAAATGATTTAATTGGTTGGTTTGAAAAAGAACAACGCGATTTACCGTGGCGAAAAAATAAAGATCCATACCGTGTTTGGGTTTCTGAAATTATGTTACAGCAAACACGGGTAGAAGCTGTAAAACCATATTACGCAAATTTTATGGGGAAGTTTCCTACGCTTGAGGCGCTAGCAAATGCCGATGATGAAGAAGTATTAAAAGCATGGGAAGGCTTAGGTTATTATTCTAGAGCACGAAATTTACATGCCGCAGTAAAAGAGGTAAAAGAAGTATATAACGGGGAAGTACCGAGTGATGTAAAGAAAATAGAAAAATTAAAAGGAGTGGGACCATATACAAAAGGTGCCATTTTAAGCATTGCATTCGGTATACCAGAGCCAGCAGTTGATGGAAACGTTATGCGCGTATTATCTCGTATTTTATCAGTGTGGGATGATATTGCAAAACCAAAGACTAGAAAAGTTTTTGAAGATATTGTGCGTGAAATTATCTCAACAGAAAATCCATCTTATTTTAATCAAGGTTTGATGGAATTAGGGGCATTAATTTGTATACCGAAAAACCCATCTTGCTTACTTTGTCCTGTGCGTGAACATTGCCGAGGGTATGCTGAGGGTGTTCAAAAAGAACTACCAGTGAAAAGTAAAGCGAAAGCACCTACAATGGTACCGCTCGTTGCAGGAGTGCTTCAAACTGAAGATGGTCGTTACGTAATTAATAAACGCCCAAGTGCGGGACTATTGGCTAATATGTGGGAGTTCCCGAATATTGAACTCGGTGAAGGTATTCGAAATCAGAAACAACAGCTTACGGATTATATGAAGGAAAGCTTCGGACTCTCTGTTTCAATTGATGAATACGCGATGAATGTACAACATACTTTTACACACCGTACTTGGGATATATTCGTGTTTTACGGAAAGATAACAGGCGATATTACCGACACAGATACATTAAAGTTTGTATCGAAAGAAGCATTTGAACAGTTACCTTTTTCGAAATCACATCGTACTATTTACGAAAATTGTGTTGAGAAAATTACAATGCAATAAATGAAAAAACGTGTTCTAGAATTTTGGAACACGTTTTTTTATTGAAAATAATTTTGCATGCTGAGTTTAAAGAATCGCGCTTTTATAATCCACCTCGTGACTCAATTTCTTTCACAATTTCTTTATAAATCGTTTGCCCCTCTACGTTTAGATAAGGCATAATTTGCTGAAATGAATGATGAAAATAAGCTAATTCATCTTCTTTCCATTCATTTTTTGAAATCATAGTTAGTTCAGTCATATCGCGTCCAGCGTACATATATCCACCTCCGTCATATGTAGTTTGAATGAGTGATAAGAGATATATGCGGAAATTATAAAAAGAAAATTACGGATAGATTCTAGATAGATTGGTTACATTATTTGTTGTGGAGGTGAGAAAGATGAGTAAAAAACAACAAGGTTATAATAAAGCAACTTCTGGTGCTAGCATTCAAAGTACAAATGCTAGCTATGGTACAGAATTTGCAACTGAAACAAATGTACAATCAGTAAAACAAGCAAACGCACAATCAGAAGCAAAGAAAGCACAAGCTTCTGGTGCTCAAAGTGCAAATGCTAGTTATGGTACAGAGTTTGCAACTGAAACAGATGTGCATGCAGTGAAACAAGCAAACGCACAATCAGCTGCAAAAAAATCACAATCTTCTAGCTCAAATCAGTAACGAAGGAAAAACACTTCTCTAACTCAAGAGAAGTGTTTTCTTTACGTGAAGGTCATTGTAATGAAAATATAATGACCGACATAACTTCTAATAAGTCAACAAATGTAGTCAAAGGAGAAAGAAGTTAACGATTAGAAATATGTAATAAGAATTATAATTGGTGAATGAATTAAAAAGGGGGCAAGTGATGAACGATTTTGATAAGTTGGTAGGAGAGCAATTGGAAACGATGGATGAGCTGTTAAAGTTACAAGCACATTTAGAAAAATATCAGCAAATTGAAATGAGTGAAAGAGATACGTGTGATAAAAAAGAATTACATTTTATCCGTCAAGAAATATATAGAACAGAATTAGCATTAAAGCTTTTGCATGAAAGATTTGAACAACAAACGAATAACGTGATTCAATCTTTTGAAACCGAAAAAATAATTTCAAATTAAGGATGAGATATGTTGTGAATTGTAGGTGGAAAGTCCTTCCTTAAATGGAGACGAGAAAGGGCTTTCCTTTTGTTATATCCTCGTTTAATCTTCGGAAAATACGTTTTACTAATCCAATGGGAATTCTCCTTTGTTAAAAGGATTGGAGATGTGCCATTCAATAATAAAACTTCATTAAATTCATCGTGAAAATTAGGGTCTTATCGCTTTAGTTTTAAAATTTTGACAAAAAAGTTATAATAGAAAAAAAGTGAATGCAGTTCAAGGGGTAGTTGAGGCAACTTAAGAAGGGCATTTGCAGCTGAAAGAAGGGAGCATATATGGGATTTCCCAAAGAAGGAGAAAAGGTACAAATACATAGTTATAAACATAATGGCTCCATTCATAGAATGTGGGAAGAGACAACAATTTTAAAAGGGACGCAGAGTCTTGTGATCGGAGCGAATGATCGTACAATAGTTACAGAATCAGATGGCCGGACATGGATTACTCGTGAACCTGCGATTTGTTACTTTCATGCCAATTATTGGTTTAATGTGATTGGAATGCTAAGGGAAGAAGGAGTATATTATTATTGTAATTTAAGTTCTCCTTTTGCATATGACTCTGAAGCATTAAAGTATATTGATTACGATTTAGATATTAAAGTGTATCCAGATATGACATATACACTTTTAGATGAAGATGAGTATGAAAAGCATAGTCAAATCATGCAGTATCCACCTGTTATTGATACAATTTTAAAACGAAATGTAGCACATTTAACACAGTGGATTCATCAAAGAAAAGGTCCATTCGCACCGGATTTTGTAGATATGTGGTACGAAAGATATTTAATGTACAGAAATTAAAACAAACCTGCAGGGGGATTCCCCGGCAGGTTTGTCCTATTAGAGGGGGAATTATGTGCAAGGTATAAAAAGATATTTACAATTTGTTAAACCATATCGATGGCTCATTGCTATTACAATTATTATTGGTCTTGTTAAGTTCGGTATTCCGCTTATTATGCCATGGTTATTAAAGTATATTATTGATGATGTTATTCAAGGTGGGGGTTCGCTTCAAGAAAAAACGTCCCAATTAATAACCGCAATTGGGATTGCTTTTTTTATTTTTGCAGTATTAAGACCGCCTATAGAATATTATCGTCAATATTTCGCGCAGCGTATTGCCAATACAATACTATACGATTTAAGAAAGCATATTTTTGGACACTTGCAAAAGTTGAGCTTACGCTATTATTCGAACACAAAAACAGGAGAGATTATTTCACGTGTAATCCATGATGTAGAACAAACGAAGGACTTTGTAATTACCGGTCTTATGAATGTCTGGTTAGATACTGCAACAATTGTTATTGCCATTATCGTTATGTTTTCTATGAATATAAAATTAACCTTTGTTGCTTTATTAATCTTACCTATTTATGTAGTTGCAGTGAAATATTTTTTCGGGCGCCTTCGAAAATTGACGAAAGAGCGCTCACAAGCGTTAGCCACTATGCAAGGATATTTACATGAACGTATTCAAGGGATGCAAGTGACACGAAGTTTTGCATTAGAAGAGTATGAAAGAGGACAGTTTGAAAAGAGAAATAATGAATTTTTAACGAAAGCACTAACTCATACGAGTTGGACGGCGAGAACGTTTTCAGCAGTGAATACGTTAACGGATTTAGGGCCGTTACTTGTTATTGGTTTTGCAGCGTATGAAGTAATTCAAGGTTCGTTAACACTTGGGACTATGGTGGCCTTTGTTGGATATATGGATAGTTTATATAGTCCGCTTCGTCGCCTCGTCAATTCATCTACAACATTAACGCAGTCTTTCGCGTCGATGGATCGAGTGTTTGAATTGTTAGATGAAAAATACGATATTGTGAATGTGCCAAATGCAGTGCAAGCTAAAAGATTAGATGGAGAAGTTATATTTGATAATGTTTCTTTTCGTTACAATGAGGGTGAAAAAGAGATATTGCATAATCTGTCATTAACTATGCGGCCGGGAGAGAAGGTAGCACTTGTAGGAGCGAGTGGGGGAGGAAAGTCATCTCTCGCCAGTTTAATTCCACGTTTTTATGATGTTTCTGACGGTGCAGTTTATGTAGACGGGATAGATGTAAGACGGTATGATATGAGAAGTTTGCGCAGTCGTATTGGAATTGTACTGCAAGATAATTTATTGTTTAGTGATACGATTGGGGCTAACATTTTATATGGAAATCCGAAAGCTGCAAAGGCGGAAGTAATTTCAGCTGCCAAAGCTGCACAAATTCATGATTTTATTACAGAATTGCCAGATGGTTATGATACTGTCGTTGGGGAGCGCGGTGTGAAATTATCTGGTGGACAAAGACAACGGGTTGCAATCGCACGGGTTTTTCTAAAGAATCCGTCTTTGCTTATATTGGATGAAGCAACTTCAGCTTTAGATTTAGAAAATGAACGATATATTCAAGAGGCACTTCAAACGTTAGCTGCAGATCGAACAACAATTATTATTGCACATCGATTAGCGACAATTACGCATGTTGATACAATTATTTATGTTGAAGAGGGTGAAATAAAGGAAAAAGGATCTCATGAAGAGTTAATGAAAAAAAGGGGATTTTATTACAATTTATATCAGCTTCAACATATAACAGAAACAGCTCCTTTAGCGTAAAAGGAGCTGTTTTTTATTCGTCTTCTTTTTTATCGTCGATTTGGAGTTCACTTTCTGGTTTATGGTATGTGTAGAAGCTATCCACAAGTAAATCTAAATGCTCTACTTCTTCACTATAATTAATAATTGAAGAAATAAGAGGGAAGAGATGTAACCATATTTTATATGCTTCCTCATCGTCCTTGTTTTGATAATCCATAAAGATATCAATCAATTCTTGTTTACCTGTTTCAACTTCATCAAGCATCTCAACAGATTGTTGTTTCTTTGCTTTCCCAATAAACTTTAACAAAACTTGTTCGTGATAATGGGTTAACGAATCGAGTTCGTTTTGAATAGACTCCTGAAATTCTTCTGGCATATAGCGCAGTTCATTTTCAGTACGGTGTAATGACTTTAATGTACTTAAAGCACGACTTGTTGTCGCTAACATTTGTCTAAATAAAACAAGTTTGCGAATTTTTGCGAATTGTATTTTCTTCGTGTAACTTCTTTCTTCTTTATAAAGTAAATAATAATGATTTATTTTAATCATTTTTTCTTTCATGCGATCAATATCGGTTTTTAGAGTTGTAAAATCAGAAGCTTGCCTACTATTCATACGAATCCATTTGACAATTTCCTCTGTATTATCAACGATGCGATGGTAAAGTTTTGTTTCATATTTTGGCGGCATAAATACTAAATTTACAAGCGAAGCCGCAATAATTCCAATCATAATTGTCGCAAATCGAAGTAAGGCAAAACTAAAGAAATCTTCGCCTTGATATTCCATAATGGCGATAACCGTTACTAAAGCGATTGATATTGTGTTTTCTAAGCGTAATTGTAATGTAAGAGCAATTACTAATATACATGTTAATCCAATAATAAAAGGATTATGTCCAAAAGCAGTAGCAAATACGATAGCGAATACCGCACCAATTACGTTTGCTTGGATTTGCTCAAGAGCAGTTAAATACGAGCGGTATACGGACGGCTGAACAGCAAAGATAGCTGAGATTCCTGCAAATACTGGACTCGGTAATTGAAGTAAAATACAAGCAAATAAAGCTAATGTAATGGCAATACCCGTTTTTAAAATGCGAGCACCAAGTTTCATACCCTTATTAATATCCTTTCTCTTGTCATAATGAATGTACAACATGATACTATACATTCATTACAATATGTTAGCAAGTGATATTTTAGTGACGTTAAAAATTTTAATAAAGAAATTAAGATTCATTTATCTCGATTAGTGTGGACTAATAATTAGTGGGGGATGAACACCCCATACTGATTAAAGTTTCACTTTATAATTTATCCAAATTCTCTTTAAACATCTATTCTCTAATGAAAAAACCTGCTGAATTCCAGCAGGTTTCAAATTGTTACTATAGATT
Source organism: Bacillus paramycoides (assembly GCF_001884235.1). Lineage (GTDB taxonomy): Bacteria > Bacillota > Bacilli > Bacillales > Bacillaceae_G > Bacillus_A > Bacillus_A paramycoides. The sequence continues at coordinate 64,414 of NZ_MAOI01000068.1, forward strand.
ACTATGCGATGCTCACTTCGTCAATTTTTTTATGAAAAATACATGTTGTACATATTATTCAGTTGAAATAGATGGATCCGTCTGTTCTTTTTTCGGGATAATTTCATAAAAGTGAAGCTGAATATCATCTAATAGTGGTGTTAATAAAGCGACTTCTTCATATTGTTCATGCTCATTTAATACACGAATGTAGTCTAATAATAATTGATTCACATTTTGCACACCATTTTTACTAATTGGTTGTAATGTTACATTTGCTCCCTTAGCGATTCTTCTTTTTAAGGCCAGCTCTGTTAAACCTAAATTTGGTTCGTGACGTAAATAAACAACACCACCAGTCATACCAGCACAAATCCACGGACCAGGATCTCCTAAAACAAGCGCACGACCATTTGTCATATATTCAAAAGCAAATCCTTTTATATTGGAATATGCTCCTATGTTTCCTTGTTCCTTTTCACGGAGTGGTTTTGTAATTCTACCTCCAATAATCATGTCTGCTCCAGAGAGGCGAATGCCAGCACGAGCATCGGCGTTGCCTTGCACGTATAATGCTCCTTTTTGAGCGCCGTATCCAAATCCTTTTCCGACAGAACCGTTATAATATGTTCCATCTTTCCCTTTTGCTTTCGTTATATAAATGCCACCGCCAAATGAAGTTTTTCCAATTCCGTCTTGCGCACCACCATTTACGTGTATAAATAGGTTTTCGCTATTGTAAGCACCTAATCCGTTTCCAGGAACAGAACCATTTGTGTACTTTAATGTAAGTGGTTCAAGATGAGTGTTTTCATATAATTTACTACGAACACGATAACAGGATTCTAGACCACCCATTACGCGTTGCTCTACGCCAACTCCTACTAATTCTTTTGAGTGAGTAGAATGAACTGTTTCAAATTGTTTTTCTTGTACAGATACTGTTGTTGTAACAGTTGAATTTTCTATCGTTTGCAGTAAATTACATAAGTCTAATAAATCTTCGCCTCGAACTTGTTCTAATAAATCGGAACGCCCGATAATTTCTTGTAAATTTGTATAACCGAGTTGTCCTGTTAACCGTTTTAGTTCTACACCGAAAGTGGTGAATAAATTTAATAAACCAGCCACTGCGCTTTCTAATTCGCGTGGGACGAAGCGGCGTAATCCATGTTCTTTCGCTTGCGCTTCAGATTCAATTTGTGTCGCAATTCCGACGTGGCACGTATCTAGATGACAACCACGGCAAGTTGTACAGCCAATTGCAATCATTGATAATGTACCAAATCCAATTCGGTTTGCTCCAAGAAGCATGATTTTTAAGGCGTCATTTACACTTCGAATACCACCATCTGCCCAAATTTCTACTTTATGTCTCATACCTGCTTCTAGTAGAGCGTTGTGAGCAGCTTTAACACCAATTTCTACTGGAAGACCTACATATTGTAATGCATGAATACGTGCAGCACCTGTTCCGCCGTCAAATCCGCTAATGTTAATAAAATCAGCACCAGCTTTTGCGATACCAACAGCAATTGTTCCAATGTTAGGAACGACAGGGACTTTCACGGCTACTTTTGCAAGCTGATTGGCCGTTTTAATTTCTGTAATCATTTGAGCTAAATCTTCAATTGAATAAATATCATGGTTGTTAGAAGGTGAAATCAAATCTGATCCAATTGTAGCGTTACGTGCCTCAGCAATTTTGGCAGTTACTTTTGAACCAGGTAAATGTCCACCTTCACCAGGCTTTGCACCTTGACCGATTTTTATTTCAATTAAATTTGATGAATTTAGTAGTTCGGCGTTTACTCCAAATCGGCCAGATGCAACTTGTTGTCCACGTGTATGTGGATATTTACCAATCATATCTTTAATTTCGCCGCCTTCACCATTCAAACTAATCATATTTAGTTGATCGGCAGCTTCTGCATACGCACGAAAGGCAATCTCGTTTTGAGAACCGAATGACATGGAACTAATAATAAATGGTAAATCATGATTGTGAATACCGATGGAAACTTTTTCAGTCGGAACTACATGCTTTGCTTGCTTTGTTTGAACAAGATGCCGAATTGCGATTGGGTTATTTTCTTCTAATTCACTTAACTTATCGCGGTAATCATCATAAGAGTTTCCTTTTGCAACATCACCAATTGCTTTCCAAATCCGCGGGAATATATGAAATGATTTTCTCATTCTAACTTTTGGATTGTTATAATCAATCGCTCGCATTTTCGCGTCTGCAGCAAGTGCTTCAAATGAAAAAGCTAAAGCATTTGAACCAAAGAAATTTGTAATTTGTAATGTATTTGCGATTTCCTCATGCAATCCGATAGAGGAAAAGAGACGACCGTAACCGCGTAATTCATGAATCCCAATTGTTGAAATTACTTTTTCTAGTCCTTTATTAAGTGCAGTATATAAATTAGTAATTGGTGCTATTGTTTCATCATTTACAGTTGCGAACAATAAATATGGATTAATACCATCTGCTCCTAATCCATACAGCGTTACGATATCGTGTAAGGAGCGTAGGGCACCGGAACGTATAACGAGAGAGCAGTTTCGACGTAATTTATTTTCAGTTAATGCTTGATGTACTTTAGCAGTAACTAAATGTGGATCAATCCATAACTGTTCATTTTGATGTGCTTTGTCGTCATCTAATAATAGTAGGGAAGCACCATTTGTAACGGCAGCTATCGCTTCAGAACTAATTCGATTTAATGCGCATTGTAAAGTTTCTGATGGACTGAACGTAACAGAAATCGTAGAGACAGAGCTATGAGTAATGAATAGCTGTATAAGTTGTTCATACGTAATCGTATTTAATTCTTCCGCGATAGATTGGGCTAAACTTCCTTCTAAAATAATTGGTGAAAGCATCTCGACTACAAATGGCTGTTTAGAGTTGTTTAATAAACTCGGACGCTCTCCGAGTACAGTACGTGTGGAGAAGTGTTCGACTTCTCGATCACGATCGATTGCTGGATTTGTAACAACGGCTACACTCTCCTTAATGAAATCAGCAATATTTCGTCTATCTGTATCAAGTGCGGCAAGTGGTGAGTCATGCCCAAGTGAACGAATTGGTTCGACGCCTTTTGTTGCCATCTGTTCAAGAAGCTGAATATGTTCTCGATCCCAGCCGAAAGCAACGTATTGCTTCGTTTCGACTTGAACAGAATCACATAATCCTCCAATTTCTTTCGTTTCAGGGATAGATAAATTTAAATGATAATTGGTAACATCGATTCGTTTCTTAAAGCGGTTATAAACTTCCGTTTGATATTTGTCGTATTCATAGAGAACAAGTTCATTTTGTTCATTCCATTTTAATCCGACTTTTTCTCCGGGAGCGAGTGGTTTTGGTTCTGCTACATATTCAGTTGGTGATACAACCCCAGGTTCAGAAGAGAAAATATAAGAGCTTGCTGTCTCTACTTTCCACACTGGGCGTAAGCCGAGGGAATCGACACTGAAAACAGCTTCATCCTTATAACGTGAAATGATGCCAGCTGGACCTTGTGCGAAGTGCCCCCAGGCCTCACGTATATAAGTGTATAAGTTTTGTAAGTTTGTTTCGTAAAGTTTTATTTCATTAATAATTGGCGGAAATAATATATCCATCGCTTCAAATAAGCTGTAGTTATACTGAACGAGAAGGGTTTCTAAGGTGCGGTTTAAATCTTGGGAATCACTGCCCCCGGCAGTGAGTGATACATCAATCATTTCAGCTTGATCGCGTAATTTTGCAATCGTGTTAATTTCACCATTATGTCCGAGAATGCTAAATGGTTGTACACGAAAAAAATTAGATAACGTGTTAGTAGAATAGCGATTATGTCCCAGTGTCATAGTTGAAGCGATAAGTGGGTGTTGTAAATCATTGTAATAAGCAACGAGTGTATCGCCAGCACCGAGAACTTTATATACAACATGGTCATGACTTAATGAGGCAACATGAATTGCTTCATTTTCTTCTATTTTTACTGTTACAGAAAATAATGTTTGTTCAATATTTTCAACTTCACTTTCGGCGATAAGGGCAACTTGCCAAAATAAAGGTTCTTCTTGTTTACCAAGAGGACCGAGTGCATCGGAGTTTATTACATCATCATTTTCGAGAAGAATTGTAAGTTTTTCATTGTGTAGTTGCGTATGAATGTATTTTTTTAAATCAGCAATGTTTTCTTTTTTATTTAGAAAAAAATGTCCAACGATAAAGTGGGGATGATCCACAATCGTTGGATTATATCCGCTACTTTTCAGTTTTTCATTCCAAAGTGCTTTTGGCATGTCGATATGAATTCCGATACCATCTCCTTCGCCATTAATGAAACCAGCTCTATGATTCATTTTGACTAGTGATTGTATACAAAGGTCGATATTTTCTTTTGTAGGAATTCTTCGTTTTTCCATAACGGAAACGATTCCACACGCATCATGTTCTGCATTTTTATAATTTCTAAATAAAGACGGTGTCCATTTATTTGTTTTATTGAGCATCCGTCAATCCCCCCTCTGGAAATTGAATTTTGAATAATCTTACTATTTAAGGCGTAATCAGCCTTGTATACAGGGATAGTAAGGATATAAAAGAATATAAAACAGATAATTATGAATAATTATACTATTAATGAGGGATTTATGAAATAGAAAAAAGGAAAAAAGAAAGGTGAGCTTTCTTTTTTCCTTTTAATGACGGGATTATTTATTGTCTGCTAAAGCAGCAAATGCTCTGCCGACAGCTTCGATTGTATACTCAATATCTTCTTTTGTATGTTCTGTCGTTAAGAACCATGCTTCATATTTAGATGGTGCTAAGTTAATACCTTCTTGAAGCATAAGTTTGAAGAATCTACCGAACATTTCACCATCTGTATTTTGGGCTGCATCGTAATCTTCAATTGTATTTGTTGTGAAGTATACAGTTAATGCGCCTTTTAGACGGTTTACTGTAATATCGATGTTATGTTTTGTAGCTTGTTCTAGAATACCTTTTTCAAGCATTGCTCCAAGTTCATCTAATTTCTCGTATACGCCCTCTTGTTGAAGTACTTCTAAGCACGCAATACCTGATGCCATAGAAGCTGGGTTCCCTGCCATTGTACCAGCTTGGTATGCAGGGCCGAGCGGAGCAACTTGTTCCATAATTTCTTTCTTACCGCCGTAAGCGCCAATTGGAAGTCCGCCGCCAATAACTTTACCAAGTGCTGTTAAATCTGGTGTTACGCCAAGTAAATCTTGAGCGCCGCCGTACATAAAGCGGAAAGCAGTAATAACTTCATCGTAAATTACTAGTGCACCAGCTTCGTGAACAAGTTCATTCACTTTTTCAAGGAAGCCTGGTTTAGGTTCTACAATACCGAAGTTTCCAACAATCGGTTCTACAAGGATAGCTGCTACTTCGTGTCCCCATTTATCTAATGCTTCTTTTAAAGTTTCTACATTATTAAATGGAACGGTAATAACTTCTTGTGCGATACTTTGTGGCACACCAGCTGAATCAGGAGTTCCAAGAGTAGAAGGACCAGAGCCAGCTGCTACAAGTACTAAATCGGAATGACCGTGGTAACAACCAGCGAATTTCATGATTTTTGTGCGGCCAGTGTAAGCACGAGCGACACGAATGGTTGTCATAACGGATTCTGTACCAGAGTTTACGAAGCGGACTTTATCTAAAGCAGGCATTGCTTCTTTTAACATTTTTGCAAATTTTACTTCTAGTGCTGTTGGAGTACCGTATAGTACACCATTTTCAGCTGCTGTTTTAATTGCTTCTGTTACGTGTGGATGAGCATGTCCAGTAATAATAGGGCCATATGCTGCTAAATAGTCGATATATTTATTTCCATCTACATCCCAGAAATAAGCACCTTTTCCACGTTCCATTGCAACAGGAGAACCACCTCCAACTGCTTTGTAAGAACGAGAAGGACTATTAACACCACCAACGATATGTTCTAAAGCTTCTTTATGTAATGCTTCTGATTTCGTGAAATTCACTACAATTCATCTCCTTACAAAAATCTATGTATTATTCTAACATGTTTTTCGAAAAGACGTATTGTTTGTGATAGAGAGAGCAGTTGGGTAAACTATTCGTTGTGACATTTAGGAAGGGGGTCCGATTATGAAATCGGTAATTGAGGTACAAGGGTTACGTAAAGAGTTTACAGCCTATTCAAGTCGTCCAGGATTAAAGGGTGCATTTCGCGATTTATTAAATCGTAATTATAAAATAGTACCAGCAGTAAATGATGTTTCTTTTACTGTAAAGCAAGGTGAAATGGTTGGTTATATTGGTGAAAATGGCGCTGGTAAATCAACGACGATTAAAATGCTTACAGGAATTTTGACTCCGACATCAGGACAAATTACAGTGAACGGCATGAATCCACATAAACAGAGAGAAGAATTTGTAAGAACAATCGGTGTTGTGTTTGGTCAACGTTCTCAGCTTTGGTGGGATATCGCTGTACAAGAATCATTTCGTTTATTGAAGAAAGTGTACGGTGTATCGGACGCTCAGTATAAGGAACATATGGAACATGTTATTGAAACGTTAGATATCGGTCCTTTATTAGATAAACCGGTACGAAAATTATCCCTTGGTCAAAGAATGCGTTGTGAATTGGCAGCGGCGTTAATTCATAATCCGCCGTTATTATTTTTAGATGAGCCAACAATTGGGCTAGATGTTCTTGTGAAATTAAAAATACGAGAATTTTTAAAAGAGATGAATGAACGTTATAAAACAACAATTCTGTTAACGACTCATGATATTACTGATATTGAAGCTTTATGTGAGCGCGTCATCATGCTTGATGAAGGAAACATTATGTATGACGGATCGTTAGATAACCTTCGCACGCAGTGGGGAGCGGAGAAGGAAATACATTTTCAGTTTGTTGCCCCAGTTTCACACCAGGCGTTATCAATGGTTATGCCTGATAATCATGTTGTTTGGTCAAAAGCAAAAGAGGAAAATGCGTGGGTTGCAAAAATACCAAATGAAGAAGTTATCATTTCTATGCTGATTTCCAAAGTAGTACAAGCCTTCCAAATTAAAGATTTAAAAATTAATGAAGTGTCTACAGAGGAAATTATTCGTAACATTTATGAAGAAGGTATTAGGCATGGGTAAGTATATTGAAATGATTCGGATTCGCTTTTTAATGATGCTTGCCTATCGTACAAATTATTACAGTGGGATTTTAATTTATACAATTAATATAGGTGCGTATTATTTTTTATGGCAAGCGATTTATAGCGGGAAAGAGAATATTGAAAGTTTATCTATTTCGCAAATGACTACGTATATTGCGATCGCATGGATGGCACGTGCTTTTTATTTCAATAATATAGATAGAGAAATTGCGATGGAAATTCAAGAAGGACGTGTGGCGGTAGAGTTAATTCGTCCGTATAATTATTTAGGCATGAAGGTTATGCAAGGTCTTGGAGAAGGGATGTTTCGTTTCGCTTTCTTTTCAATTCCGGGTATGGTTATTGTTACGTTATTATTTTCATTACAAATTACAACGAATTTTCAAACGTGGTTATATTTCTTCTTATCTTTAATATTTAGTTTTATCATTAATACACAAATAAATTTAATGACAGGAATGCTTACATTCTTTTTATTTAATAATAGTGGAATTATGTATGCGAAACGTGTTGTAATCGATTTATTTTCTGGTTTATTATTACCGATTAGTTTTTATCCGTTATGGGCCCAAAAAGCAATGGTGTTTTTACCGTTTCAAGCAATTAGTTATATTCCGAGTATGATTTTCTCTGAAGGTATACAAGGAAGTAAGTTATATGAAGCTTTATTATTTCAAATGATTTGGGCAATTATACTTATTATTCCAATTGTGCTGATGTGGAAAACGGCGAGAAAACGTCTAATTGTACAAGGGGGATGATGAGATGCTATATATAAAGTTGTTTTTGCAATATGCAAGCCAATATATAAAAACAAAATTGGAGTATCGAGGCGATTTTATCGTTGGATTACTTTCAGATTTATTGCTACAAGCTGTTAATTTAATCTTCATTCTCGTTGTGTTTGGGCATACCCAAGAGCTAAAAGGGTGGAGCCGAGAAGAAGTAATCTTTATTTATGGTTTCTTTTTAGTACCGTTTGCTATTTTTTCAGCTTTCTTTAATATATGGGACTTCAATGATCGATACATTATTAAAGGAGAAATGGATCGTGTATTAACGAGACCGATTCATAGTTTATTTCAAATTATATTAGAAAGAATGGAACTTGAATCTCTAATTGGGGCCATTACAGGGATTATTGTAATGGGCTATGCGGCATTGGAGCTGCAATTATCTTTTTATTGGTATGATTTCTTCTTATTCTTACTTATGGTAGGAGGAGGCGCACTTGTATACGGCGGGATATTTGTTACGCTTGCAAGTCTTGGCTTTTGGTCAGATGCGAAAAGTTCTATTATGCCGCTTATGTATAACATAGGTAATTATGGACGCTATCCTGTTAATATTTATAACCGTGTTATTCGCTTTATTTTAACGTTTGTCTTACCATTTGCGTTTGTTGGGGTATATCCAGCAGCATACTTTTTAAGAAAAACAGAGTGGAATAGCTATGCATTCGCAACGCCAATTGTTGGTATTATCTGTTTTACTATTGCAATTACCCTCTGGAATCAAGGGGTTAAACGATATCGTGGTGCAGGAAATTAATTATAGAAGCTTGTTCGTTTCTAAGGGATAAATTAGCTGTAGTCCTCATACATATAAAATGAGGTGGAGGACATGTTATGGGGATTTATTCTATTAATTGCAGCAATCGCTATTTTGAGAAGTGTCCAATTATTATGGAGTTCATATTCAGATTCCAAGCGTTTCTTTTCGCTGTATAATTTAGCCACATTGTTTTTAATTTATACAACGGTATTGATTGCGTTTGGATTAAGTTATGTTGTATTAGAGGAAATGGATTTTACAGTTTTGAAAGAAGATGGGGATAGGCTCGATGCTCATTCCTTTCAACTTGTTGAAATATGTTTATATTTTAGCGCAGTTACTTTATTGTCCGTTGGATATGGTGATATAGCTCCGATTGGAATCGGAAGATGGATTGCAATTGGAGAAGCGCTAATTGGATATACATTACCGTTTGCTTTTGTAGTAAGGACTGTAATGGACAATGAAAAATAAGGTAGCATTTGTTATAGTAATAGAAAAGAGAAGGAGTGATAACAATGATCACAGTAGGAGAAATGGCACCGGAATTCACATTAGAGGGAAGTGGCGGAGAACAAGTTCGCTTAGCTGACTTCCGCGGGGAAAATGTAGTTCTATATTTTTATCCGAAAGATATGACTCCAGGGTGTACAACCGAAGCATGTGATTTTCGCGATGCGTATGGATTATTCCAAGAGAAGGATACGGTCATCCTTGGTGTAAGTCCGGATTCGGTGAACAGACATATGAAATTCATTGAGAAGCATGAGCTCCCATTTATACTTTTAGTAGATGAAGATCATAAAGTAGCAGAATTGTACGATGTTTGGAAGTTGAAAAAGAACTTTGGAAAAGAGTACATGGGAATCGAGCGTTCTACATTCCTTATTAATAAAGACGGTGAACTTGTAAAAGAATGGCGTAAAGTGAAAGTGAAAGGACATATTGAGGACGTCCTTTCTTATATAAAATAAGCTATAGTGGGAAGAAAAAAATACATATGTAAGGCATGTGTCTATACATATTTTCCCACGATACATAAAGTGAAAGTGTAGGGCATACCTCCTCAGATGATAATATTCTAAGTGCGATTATGTCGCACTTTTTTCTATGTAAATGTATAGAAAATGGGGGAAGATACATAAGAATAAGGCTATATATAAAAATAAACGACATACTTATAGTAGAAATATTGACGATTTATAAGAAAAGGGGTACACTCTTTATAAGAATTATAAAATAATAATCCGTATAGAATCGGGGTGCATGACGGTGGTCAAAGAAGAATTAAAAGAAGCGCTAGAAATGCTGAAAAATACGGGTGTACGCATTACTCCACAGCGTCATGCTATTTTAGAGTACCTTGTGGAATCTATGACGCACCCAACAGCGGATGACATTTATAAAGCATTAGAAGGTAAGTTTCCGAATATGAGTGTTGCAACTGTCTATAATAACTTACGTGTGTTTAAAGAAGTTGGACTTGTAAAGGAATTAACTTATGGAGACGCTTCAAGTAGATTTGATTATGTTACAAGTCAACATTATCATGTGATTTGCGAAAAATGTGGTAAGATTGTTGATTTTCCTTATGGAGGTTTGGAAAAACTTGAAGAGGAAGCTGCGAAAACGACAGGTTTCGTTATTAATAGTCATCGCTTAGAAATTTATGGCGTTTGTCCAGAGTGTCATAAGGCGTAATATATAATAAAGAAAGAGGGTGACGTAATCGTCACCCTCTTTCTTTATTATATATAGATGTATCCAGTGAAATCTAGGTTGGTATGGATGAAGAAAAACACTGATTAAAGTGCACTTTATCCTTTATAGCTCTTTTTATTGTATTTCTCATCAAATTCTTTTCCTTCTAAACTCGGATCGAGTGTTAAAGGTTGGTTGCAATGCATACATGCGTCGACACGACCGAGCATTTTTGTTGGTTTATCGCAACTTGGACAAGTAATATGTACAGTCTTAGTAGATAACATACCAATCCAAAAGTAAACGACAGTACTAGCGATAACAGCTAAAAAGCCAACCATCATAAATGTTGTCATAATAATAATGTTGTCACGGAAAAAGACTCCTAAGTATGCAATGAAGAGGCCGATAAATACTAAACTTAATGCAAAGGTCCGAATTTTATTGATTTTGTTCGAATATTTAATGCTCATTCTCACCACACTCCTATAATAATAATATAACATAAAATTTAGAATTTTCATTCGTATATAAACTTAGTAAAACGATAAGGGGAAAAATAGTAAGGAGTGTAGCTATGTATAAAGAGTGAATGGGAGATATGATGTACTGGAAATATGCTTTTTAAAGCTTTTAACGGGATGTGAAATTTTTTTGTAAAAAGTATTGACCCTACATATACTGCATGATATATTAATAAACGTCGCTGATGCGGAAACGCAGAAAACGACAAAAAAGAAATTGAAAAACTTAGTTGACATCGAAAAA
>NZ_MAOI01000069.1 GCF_001884235.1 Bacillus paramycoides
ATGGCGATTTCTTTAAAGAACATGCTTGGTTTAGTATGTGATCCTGTTGCAGGGCTTGTAGAAGTACCTTGTGTAAAACGGAATGCAGCAGGTGCTTCAAATGCCATGATTTCAGCTGATTTATCATTAGCTGGTGTAACTAGCACAATTCCATGTGACGAAGTAATTGAGGCGATGTTTAGAATCGGACAAACGATGCCAGTAGCACTTCGTGAAACAGCTGAAGGTGGACTTGCAGCAACACCGACAGGTCGTCGTCTGCAAGAAGAGATCTTTGGGAAGAGTAATAATTAAGAATAATTATGAGAAAACGGAGCTCAAATAAAGTTGAGCTCCGTTTTCTATTTTTCGTTTGTGATTTGTTCTAATGTTTTTCCGAGATCATGTGATCGTTTCGTCGCTTGTGTAATACATGAAACTAGTGCTTGTTGAAAATTATGCTCCCGTAATACTTCTATTCCTGCTTCGGTAGTTCCGCCAGGAGAAGTAATTTCTTTTCGCAAAATAGAAGGGTGTTTTTCACTTGCTTTTAGCATTTCAGCAGCACCAATCATCGTTTGAAGAATAAGTGATTTTGCAACAGTTTCTTTCAGACCAATTTTTTTTGCAGCTTCTTCCATTGCTTCCACTACGTAATAAATATAAGCTGGTCCGCTTCCGGATAATGCAGTGACAGCATGCATATCTTCTTCCTCTACAACAGAGACGAGGCCAATCGTCTCAAATAAAGCTGTTGCAGTGCGAATATGTTCTTCCGTTGCATGTTCTGAAGGTGAGATGGCGGTAGCAGATTTTAAAATAGCCGCAGATGTATTTGGCATTGCACGAATAATCGGAATGTCTTTTTGAAGTAGGTTTCTAATTGAATGGGTAGAAACACCTGCCAATAACGAGATAATAAGCAGGTTGTTATTTATATGTTCTTTAAGAGGGATAATCGCTTCTGCGACATCTTTTGGCTTCATAGCTAGAAAAAGAATATTTGCATCAGTAAGTAATTCTTTTTTGTTATGTGTACCTTTAGTCCCGTATTTTTTATGTAACTCCTGTAATCGTGTCTCGTTAGAACGATTACTTACAGTAATATGTTCCCCTTTGACAACATTTGCGTCTAATAAACCACCAATAATTGCTTCGGCAATAGAGCCTGCACCGAGAAAGGAAATATTTTGAATAGACATGATGTTCCTCCTTTAAATTTGGTTAGAAATGCTTATAAATGTACATACATTCGTTTTTTTGGGGGAAATACCTCTTTTTATCTGAAAATAATGACAAATTTGTGGAGAAGTTGTAAACTGAAGAGGTATTCATTTTTGAACCGGAAAGAAACAGGGGGGGCTAAGCATGACGGCGATTCATCGAATGGAGATTCCTGTTCCATTTGCAGTTGAGACAGTGAATGTGTTTTTAGTTGAGGGAGAAACATTAACGTTAATTGATACAGGGACAAATACAGAAGAGGCAAAGAAGGCACTAGAAAGTCATTTAGATGTATTAGGATATAAGATAGAAGATATTGAAACGGTAGTGATTACGCATCACCATGCGGATCATTGTGGACTTTTAAATACATTTTCTGAAAAAGTAAATATTATCGGACATCCTTGGAATGAACCATGGATTACGCAGAATGCCGAGTTTTTAAAGCGGTATCATGAATTTTTTAAAGAGACAGCACTACAGTTCGGAGTTCCAGCAGCATTTTTGAATGATGAGGCACTATTGACGACGAAGACACTTAAATATTCTTGTAATAGATCGTTAACACACACTGTGAGAGAGGGAGATCGTATAGATTCGTTACCTGGATTTACAGTGATTGAAACGCCAGGTCATGCTTCTACTCATATTTCATTATATAGAGAATCTGATGGAATATTAATTGGTGGGGATGCGCTCATTAGTCATATTTCTTCTAATCCAATATTAGAACCACCATATGAAGGGCAAACAGAAAGAGCACGTCCATTATTGCAGTACAATCAAACGTTAAAACGTTTAAGTGAGATGAATATTTCACGTATTTTATCAGGACATGGGGAAGATGTTTTGAATGTGAAACAACTTATTGAAACGAGGTTACAAAAGCAAGAAACACGAGCGTTTAAAGTGCTTGAGTTATTAAAAGAAAAGCCAATGACAGCATTTGAAGTATGTGTAAAATTATTTCCGGTATTATATAAAGAACAATTGCCACTTACTATCTCAGAAACTGTTGGACAATTAGACTTTTTAGCATATAATCAACAAGTGATGATTGATGAATCTTCACAACAATTGATTTATTATGCAAAGTAGGTGACAGCAATGACGGGACGTTTACAAGAAAAAGTAATCGTCATTACAGGTGCTTCTAGTGGAATTGGAGAGCAAGTCGCAATGCAGGTTGCGGAGCAAGGAGCGACTCCAGTATTAATGGCTCGAACAGAAGAGAAACTACAAGCATTAGCAGAAAAAATTAAAGCAACTTATAATACGCCTTGCTATTACTATGTATTAGATGTAAGTGAAGAAACGAAAGTACAATCAGTTTTTTCAAAGGTATTACAAGAAGTAGGACGTATTGATATATTGGTAAACAATGCGGGATTTGGTATTTTTAAAACATTTGAAGATGCGTCAATGGATGAAGTAAAGGATATGTTTCAAGTAAATGTATTTGGATTAGTAGCTTGTACGAAAGCAGTATTACCTTATATGGTAACAAGGAACGAAGGACAAATTATAAATATTGCTTCATTGGCTGGAAAAATTGCAACTCCGAAGTCGAGTGCTTATGCAGCAACAAAACACGCTGTATTAGGATTTACGAATAGTTTACGTATGGAGTTATCTAACACAAATGTGTATGTAACAGCAATTAACCCGGGACCGATAGATACGAACTTTTTTGAAATAGCCGATCAATCAGGTACATATGTGAAAAATATGGGACGTTACATGTTAAAACCAACATATGTAGCAGAACAAATCGTAAAGGCGATGCAAACGAAAAAACGTGAAGTAAACTTGCCGAAGTGGATGGGAATTGGGCCGAAGCTCTATGCATTATTCCCGGGGGTATTTGAACGTGTTGCAGGTAAATCATTAAGTAAAAAATAGGAGATTTCCATATGGAAATCTCCTATTTTTTTATTTTCCGGTCACATAATCGTAAACGATATCTTCAACCGCCTCGTACACATCAATTTCAGTATTTGAATGAATTATCGTTTGAATATGTTTAATTAACATTTCCTGATCCTCTTTTGAAACAGGATTACATTGATATTGCCGAAAACTTTTTGTAATCATTTTCTCAATTAATTTTTCATTCATGTTTTTCCCCGCCCATATGTATACATGTATTGTTTTATTGTACTTGAAGTGAAATAAAAATACTACCATACATAATTTTTGTATAAAAATTCATCTGCGTATATTATTTTTCTAGTAAAATTAAGTTTTTAAAGTTTTTAAAATTAATAAATATTTAATTGACTCTATAAATATACAATATTATAATCATACTTAATTTAAAGAATCGATTTAAGGAGGAGCATATGAAAGTCGCAATTATTGGAGCAACTGGATATGGAGGTATTGAATTAATTAGGTTATTAGAGCAACACCCCTACTTCTCAATAGCATCTCTCCACTCCTTTTCGCAAGTTGGTGAATGTATAGCGAATGCATATCCGCATTTGCGGAGTGTTCTCGTTCATAAGTTGCAAGAAATTGATGTGGATGAAATAAGGAAGGTAGCGGAGATTGTATTTTTAGCAACGCCCGCGGGAGTATCTGTGGAGCTCACACCAAAATTATTAGAAGTAGGTTTAAAAGTAATTGATTTATCGGGTGACTTTCGTATGGTAGATCCTTCGCTATATGAAATGTGGTATAAGCGGCCAGCTGCAAAGGGAGAGATTCTCAGAAAAGCAGTGTATGGATTAAGCGAATGGAAAAGGGAAGAGGTTAGGTGCGCTGAATTAATTGCAAATCCGGGATGTTTTGCAACAGCGACATTGCTAGCGGTAGCGCCGTTAATGCAAAACGGGATAGTTGAAGAAGATTCAATTATTATAGATGCAAAGTCAGGAGTATCAGGAGCGGGAAAAACACCAACAACAATGACTCACTTTCCAGAACTATACGATAATCTTCACATTTATAAAGTAAATAAGCATCAGCACGTTCCTGAGATTGAGCAAATGCTTATAGAATGGAATGATGAAGCGAAGCCAATTACATTTAGTACACATTTAATACCGATATCACGAGGGATTATGGTTACACTCTATGCAAAAGTAAAACAAAAAATCAAAATGCAACAACTTCAAAAGTTGTATGAAGAAACGTATCACAACTCAGCTTTCGTTCGAATTCGTTCTCAAGGAAAATTCCCAAGCCCGAAAGAAGTAAGAGGCTCAAATTATTGTGATATTGGGTTAGCCTACGATGAAAGAACAGAAAGAATTACAGTAGTTTCTGTTATAGATAATATGATGAAAGGTGCAGCGGGGCAAGCGATTCAAAATGCAAATATATTAGCGGGATTGGAAGAGGCAACGGGTTTACAGCATATACCGCTTTATCCATAAGGGGGAAATTATGATTAAAGAATCGTCCATTAATAAATTAGAAAATGGTTCAATTGTCACTCCGAAAGGCTTTTCGGCAATTGGTACTGCAAATGGTTTGAAAAAGGAGAAAAAGGATATAGGTGTAATCATTTGTGAAGTGCCAGCATCGTGTGCCGTTGTTTATACAACAAATCAAATGCAAGCAGCGCCGTTGCAAGTAACGAAAGATAGTATAGCGGCGGAAGGGAAATTACAAGTAATCGTCGTTAATAGTGGAAATGCAAATGCTTGTACGGGAATGAAAGGATTGCAAGATGCTTACGAGATGCGAACATTAGGAGCTGAACACTTTGGAGTAAAAACGAATTACGTCGCGGTCGCTTCAACAGGTGTAATTGGAGTACCTTTACCGATGGATATAATTCGAGAGGGAATTGAATCACTTGTACCAACAAAGGAAGTAAGTGAAGCTCATTCTTTTTGTGAAGCGATTTTAACGACGGATCTTATGACGAAAGAATCTTGCTATGAGATGATAATTGACGGAAAAGAAGTAACAATTGCTGGGGTCGCAAAAGGTTCTGGGATGGTTCATCCCAATATGGCAACGATGCTTAGTTTTATTACAACAGACGCTAATATAGAGCATGACGTATTACAAACAGCACTATCACAAATTACGAATCATACATTTAATCAAATTACGGTGGATGGAGATACTTCTACGAATGATATGGTCATCGTTATGGCAAGTGGATTATCAGAAACGAAGCCAATAAGTATGGAACATAAAGAGTGGGAAACTTTCGTAGTTGCTTTACAAAAGGTATGTGAAGATTTAGCAAAAAAAATTGCGCAAGATGGTGAAGGGGCTACGAAGTTAATAGAAGTAAATGTGCTAGGGGCTCGAACAAACGAAGAAGCAAAGAAAATCGCAAAGCAAATTGTCGGTTCGAGTCTTGTGAAAACAGCAATATACGGTGAAGACCCAAATTGGGGGCGAATAATTAGTAGTATTGGCCAAAGTGAAGTAGCTATTAATCCAAATACAATTGATATCACCCTTCAATCTATCAATGTGTTAAAAAATAGTGAACCTCAAATGTTTTCTGCAGAGGGAATGAAAAAAAAATTACAAGAACATGAAATTATTATTGATGTGTATTTACATTTAGGAGAAGAAACTGGATCTGCTTGGGGCTGCGACTTAAGTTATGAATATGTGAAAATAAACGCTTGTTATCGTACATAAGGAGAGAGAAGATGAGTGATTATATTGTAGTTAAATGCGGCGGGAGCATGTTGAATCGATTAAATAGTGCGTTTTTTGAGTGCATAAAGAAATTGCAACAGAAGTATAAGGTAGTGATTGTCCATGGCGGTGGCCCAGAAATTGATGCTAAGTTAGAAGACTATAATATCAAGGTAGAAAAGAAAGATGGATTACGAGTAACGCCGAAAGAGGTTATGGATGTTGTTCAAATGGTGCTATGCGGAAGTACGAATAAAAAGTTTGTAATGAATTTACAAAAGCATAATTTACTTGCAGTGGGGCTTTCAGGGTGTGACGGTAATTTACTTCAAGTTCAACCTGCCAGCGAAGGGATAGGATATGTGGGAGAAGTAAGTTATGTAGAAACAGCCTTATTAAAAGGATTAATAAATATGAATTATATTCCTGTTATTGCTCCAATCGGGATAAATGATAATGAGATTTATAACATAAATGCTGATACCGCTGCAGCTGGAATTGCGGTCGCATTATCCGCAAAAGAACTCATTTTTATTACGGATGTAGATGGAATATTACATGAAGGAAAATTGGTAAAGAAAACGGACGAATCTGAAATTGTTACTTTTATAGAAAAAGGAGTTATTACAGGCGGGATGATTCCGAAAGTACAGGCGGCACTGACATCTTTAAAAATGGGAGTGCAAAAGGTAAGTATTGTGAACGGTACAAAAGATTTTACTGAAGTTACAGGAGAGTGTATCGGAACGACGGTAACGAAAGGAGTGAGTATCGTATGACAAGTCATCTTTTTCAAACGTATGGGAGAAGAAATATTGAGTTTGTAAAGGGAAATGGAACGAAAGTTATTGATAAAAATGGTAACCAGTATTTAGATTTTACGTCGGGAATTGGCGTATGTAATTTAGGACATTGTCACCCTACTGTTATGAAAGCTGTACAAGAGCAACTTGATGATATATGGCATATATCTAACCTGTTTACAAACAGCTTACAAGAAGAAGTCGCGTCATTATTAACAGAAAATATAGCATTAGATTATGTGTTTTTCTGTAATAGCGGAGCAGAGGCGAATGAAGCTGCTTTGAAGTTAGCCCGTAAGCATACTGAAAAATCTCTCGTCGTAACATGTGAGCAATCTTTTCACGGTAGAACATTCGGAACGATGAGTGCGACGGGGCAAAATAAAGTGAAAGAAGGATTTGGTCCACTACTTCCGTCTTTTTTACATACCCCTTTTAACGATATTAAGGCGTTAGAGGAAGTAATGAATGAAGAAGTTGCGGCGGTAATGGTAGAAGTTGTTCAAGGAGAGGGAGGAGTAATACCTGCTGATCTATCTTTTTTGAAAGCGATTGAAACATTATGTAATAAGTTCGGTTCATTATTTATTATAGACGAAGTACAAACAGGGATCGGAAGAACAGGAACACTATTTGCTTACGAACAAATGGGAATAGATCCTGATATCGTTACCACTGCTAAGGCTCTTGGAAATGGCATTCCCGTTGGAGCGATGATTGGCCGGAAAGAACTTGGAACGTCGTTTACTGCAGGATCACACGGTTCAACGTTTGGTGGGAATTATATTGCAATGGCTGCAGTGAAAGAAGTATTGCAAGTAAGTAAGAAACCATCGTTTTTAAAAAAAGTAAAGGAAAAGGGCGAGTACGTATTAGAGAAGTTGCGAGAGGAATTACGACATGTCGAATGTATTCAAAATATACGTGGTAAGGGGCTTATGATTGGGATTGAGTGTAAGCATGAAGTTGCAAGTTTTATAGAACAACTAGAAGAAGCAGGACTTCTCGTATTACAAGCAGGACCTAATGTTATAAGACTATTACCGCCACTTATTGTAACGAATGAAGAATTAGAACAGGCAGTATATATGATAAAAAAAGTAGTTTGTACAAAAAAAGTATCAATTATATAAGGGGGAAACTTCATGTCAACTGTACAAGTACCGAAATTAAATACGAAAGATCTTTTAACACTAGAGGAATTAACGCAAGAAGAAATCATTTCTTTAATTGAATTTGCTATATATTTAAAAAAGAATAAGCAGGAGCCTTTATTACAAGGAAAAATATTAGGTCTCATTTTTGATAAACATTCAACTCGTACTCGCGTTTCTTTTGAAGCAGGGATGGTACAGCTTGGAGGACATGGAATGTTTTTAAATGGAAAAGAGATGCAAATGGGTAGAGGAGAAACGGTGTCAGATACTGCGAAAGTACTGTCTCATTATATTGATGGGATTATGATACGTACATTCTCACATTCGGATGTAGAAGAGCTTGCGAAAGAATCGAGTATTCCTGTTATTAATGGATTAACGGATGATCATCACCCTTGTCAAGCGTTGGCAGATTTAATGACGATATATGAAGAAGTTCATGCGTTTAAAGGAATTAAATTGGCTTATGTAGGTGATGGGAATAATGTATGTCATTCATTGTTGCTAGCGAGTGCAAAAGTCGGAATGAATATGACTGTTGCAACGCCCGTAGGGTATGAACCGAATGAGGAAATTGTAAAAAAAGCGTTAGCGATTGCTGAAGAAACAGGAGCTGAAATTGAAATTTTGCATAATCCTGAATTAGCGGTAAACGAAGCGGACTTTATTTATACTGACGTTTGGATGAGCATGGGGCAAGAGGGAGAAGAAGAGAAATATACTTTATTTCAACCTTACCAAATCAATAAAGAACTTGTTATGCATGCGAAGGAAACATATCGTTTCTTACACTGTTTACCTGCCCATCGTGAAGAAGAAGTAACAGGAGAGATAATAGACGGGCCACAGTCTGTTGTCTTTGAGCAAGCTGGTAATCGATTGCATGCTCAAAAAGCGTTATTAGTGAGTTTGTTTCAAAATACTGGAAAACCTTCCTGAAAAGGAAGGTTTTTTTTATTGAAATGTCGGATGTATATTTGGTTAATTATTTCTATATCATTTATAATAAAAAGAGAAAATTAATTTTTTTTTCATATTATGTAGGGACATACTAGATAGAAAAAATATAGTTAAAGAGATGATAATTGTGAAAACAACTAAGAAGACATATTCGTTTTTTCAGCGGATGTGGAGAATATTAAAGTTTCAATATTATAAGTTACTGCGATCGCCAGAGGGAGCAAAGAAAGTGTCGTTAGGCTTTGCTATTGGATTTGGTTTAGAAATGTTAGTAATTTATACGGCATCGCTCGTATATTTAATATTTTATCCAATTGTCAGGTTGGCAAAGGGATCTTTTCCAGCCGCAGTCATTGGCAATATTATTGGGAAAATATCGTTTCTCCCAGTATTTTTATTTCCATTTGCTTACGCGTTAGGGAAAACGATTTATCCATTTCATGTAAAGAAAATACATCATGAACCATTTACGATATCAGATTTGTTTTCGAGCCATATTTTCACAATGTTAAAGAGCTTATTACAGAGTGAAGTGTATGTATTGATTGGTATGACGATAATAGGAGTTGTGTTTGGGGTAATTTCATATTTCGTTGTGCATTATTTATATGAAAAGAATCGTAAGTTACGTTTGAAGAAAAGAAAGAAACGAGTGAGAGAACCACTTGTACAAATATAAAGAATGTCACATTCATTTTCTCCGTTGAATATGTTTAAGAAAAAGGGGGAGAGAATGAATGTATTATTATTACGTACCTCAAGTATACTCGTATTCAACATATTATCCGGTACATGATATGCGAAGACAATTTGGAGTGTATCAACAACCGCAGCAATTACAACAACCTCAACAACAGAATACGCAAGAGCGAAAGCCATATTTAATGACATGGCCGTATTCAAATGTTTATTATGGTAATTATTACGAATCATAAAGCTGCTTCTATTTAGAAGCAGCTTTATACGTTTGTTTTCAAAATTAAATTTTGAATGGTTTGAAGAGAATAAATGAGCTTTTCGCGCTCTTCCTCAGATAATGTTTGGAAATTTTCTTTTAGTTTGTCTAAAATGAATTGCTGATACTGACCTACTAGCAATTTCCCTTCAGCTGTTAGGGAAATTAAAATGACCCGTCGATCTTTTTCGCTATAATGACGCTCTATTAGTTCTTCTTGAATGAGTTTGTTTAATAGAGGGGTCATGTTAGGCCGTGATATCGCTAGCCGCTTGCCAATTTCTGAAACTGCTAATGTACCATTTTCATGCAAAAGCAGTAACACCTGTGTATGTGATGGCGGCATATGTCTTTGAGAAGAAAATTCTCCAGGAAGCATAAATTTGCGATAAAAAAGAGGCACTAGCGAAAGCAGATGATCAACGATACGTTCCCACTCACGTGATTCCATGTAAAGGCCCCCTTCCACTATCATTGTAACAAAAAAGACAAGGTATAAAAATAGAATTGTTTCATGGTCGCCTTAATATTTGTAGGATAACACTTGCTTTGTAAATGTATTGGCAATAATCGCATAGCCGTTATCATTTGGGTGTACTTGGTCAAATAGTAAATCTTTTTTATCATTCGATATTAATTTTCGAATTGGTAAAACGATAGATGGTTGATTCGCTTTTGAAATAGCATAAACAGAATCATTCCAACCATCTAAAAACATATCTGCATAACTGGCAATGGAGTCATCGAGTTGTAAAGGGTTATAGAGTTCAGAGAGAATGAGTAAAGCATTCGGATTTTGATCTCGAACTGTCTTTACAATGTTTTTTACATCCGTTTCGAAACGAGCTTTTTCTTTATTTAGCATTTTAATACCATCTATAACACCTACATCACGATTTAAGCGAAATAAATTATTTCCCCCAATATTAATAGTAATGATATTCGCTTCCCTAATTTTTTGTTGAACTTCTTCGGACTGAACTTTTTTAGCGAGACGATCCGTAGTAAGGCCATTTACACCAAGATTTTCTACTGTAATTGGTTTATGAATTTGTTCTTCCAGTTGTCTGGAAGCTAATTCGGCAAATCCCCCCTGTGTAGACCCATATCCTTTGGCGAGTGAATCACCTAATACGAGGTGATAAAAGGAGTCGTTCGTTTGTTTATCAATCCAACTTGGAGCAGATGGTTTTTCTGTTTTTTCTTTAATTTCTTTTTGTTTTGTCTCATCGTTCTTTTCAAAATTAGAATAAGAAATGATTAGAAGGAGGAGACAAACAATTGTTAAGATGACTTTTCTCATAAATTCATCCTCCTTGTAATTGGTAATTGTATCATATTCAGCAGTATAAGCAATGTAAGGGCATATTATATATTTATGAAAACTTCACAATAACTTTACAGAAAATTTGTAGAAGTGTGTCAAAAAATATTGACGATATGAAAGAAGTTTAGATATGATAATGTCAGATAAGGTGAAAATCGTCGCTCTAATAGAAGAAAAAAGTATGTGGTTAGGGACTGATGGAGATTCATTTCATTATTTTGGGGTAATTGTATAAGGGGGATTTTTTGTGAGAAAGTCAAAAAAAATGCTAGCTGGAGCAACTCTTGCTATTGGTGTTATAGCGCCGCAAGTATTGCCAACAACAGCTCATGCAGAGGAAAAAACTGGGGAGAGTACAGTTAACTTACGAATTTTAGAAACATCAGATATTCACGTTAACTTAATGAATTATGATTATTATCAAACGAAAACAGATAATAAAGTAGGTCTCGTGCAAACTGCAACCCTTGTTAATAAAGCGCGTGAAGAAGCGAAGAACTCTGTCCTATTTGATGATGGGGATGCATTGCAAGGGACGCCGCTTGGGGATTATGTGGCGAATAAAATAAATGATCCGAAGAATCCTGTTGATCCAAGTTATGTACATCCATTATATCGTTTAATGAATTTAATGAAGTATGACGTCATCTCTCTTGGGAATCATGAATTCAACTACGGTTTAGATTATTTAAACAAAGTGATTAGTAAAACGAAGTTCCCAGTTATTAACTCGAATGTTTATAAAGATGATCATGATAATAATGAAGCGAACGATGAAAATTATTTTAAACCATATCATATTTTTGAGAAAGAAGTAGTGGATGAATCAGGTGAAAAACAAAAAGTGAAAATTGGTGTAATGGGATTTGTTCCACCTCAAGTTATGAACTGGGATAAAGCGAATTTAGAAGGAAAAGTAAAAGCGAAAGATATTGTTCAAACAGCGAAGAAAATGGTACCGAAAATGAAAGCAGAAGGTGCAGACGTTATCGTTGCATTAGCTCATTCAGGTGTTGATAAGAGTGGGTACAATGTTGGGATGGAAAATGCATCGTTTTATTTAACAGAAGTGCCTGATGTTGATGCAGTATTAATGGGACATTCACATACTGAAGTGCAGGATATATTTAATGGAGTTCCAGTTGTAATGCCTGGCGTTTTTGGCAGTAACTTAGGTATTATTGATATGCAATTGAAAAAGGTAAACGGAAAATGGGAAGTACAAAAAAAGGATCAATCTAAGCCAGAACTTCGTAAGATTGCTGATGGTAAAGGAAACGCATTAGTAGAATCAGATCAAAAATTAGTTAATGAAATTAAAGATGACCACGAAGCAACAATTAATTATGTTAATACACCTGTAGGTAAAACGACAGCGCCAATTAATAGTTATTTTTCATTAGTACAAGATGATCCTTCTGTACAACTTGTGACGAATGCCCAAAAATGGTATGTAGAAAAGTTATTTGCTGAAAATGGACAATATAGTAAATATAAGGGGATTCCAGTTTTATCTGCAGGAGCACCATTTAAAGCAGGTGGCCGAAACGGTGCTACATACTATACTGATATTCCGGCTGGAACTTTAGCGATTAAAAACGTTGCAGATTTATATGTATATCCAAATACATTATATGCTGTGAAAGTAAATGGAGCACAGGTAAAAGAATGGCTTGAAATGTCTGCTGGTCAGTTTAATCAAATCGATCCAAAGAAAACAGAAGAACAGCCATTAGTAAATGTAAACTATCCTACATATAACTTTGATATTTTAGATGGTTTAAAATACGAAATTGATGTGACGCAACCAGCGAAATACGACAAAGATGGAAAAGTTGTAAATGCAAATACGAATCGTATTGTAAATATGACGTATGAAGGTAAGCCTGTAGCTGACGATCAAGCGTTCATCGTAGCGACAAATAACTATCGTGGAAGTAGCCAAACGTTCCCTGGTGTAAGTAAAGGGGAGGTTGTATACCAATCACAAGATGAAACACGTCAAATCATTGTGAAGTATATGCAAGAAACACCCGTTATTGATCCAGCAGCCGATCAAAATTGGACATTTAAACCGATTGTTGCAGATAAATTAAATACAACATTTGACTCTTCACCAAATGCACAAAAGCATATAAAGAAAGATGGAAAAATATCATATGTTGGACCATCTGAAAATGAATTTGCTAAATATGCAATTGATATAACGAAGAAGAATGATGATAAAGAAACTGGTGGAGGAAATCAAACGACGCCACCGAAAGGTGATGGAGAAAATCCGAAGACACCGTCAACAGATAATGGAGAAAATCCGAAGACACCGTCAACAGATAATGGAGAAAACCCAACACCACCAACAACAGAAGACGGCAATAATGGTAATGAGCCAAAACAAGAAGGAAACAACACTGGATCTGGACAAACTACAACAGATGATCAAAATACAAAAGAAACAACAACAACTGTAAGTGAAAATAAAGAAGCTGAAAAAGATGAACATGATTTACCGAAAACAGGTGCAAGTGTTGCTTCTACAATTGGAGCTGGTCTGGCGTTTGTTGGAGCAGGATTACTTATGTTATTTAGAAGAAAGAAAGCAAGTAAATAGTAAAGTATTGTATGAGAAAAGGATTACCGATTACGGTAATCCTTTTTTATGTGTATATTATGAAACTGGTACTGCTTTTTCTTTTTTCCATGAAAGACCGAATCCAGTAAAGCCAACGATAATAGTTACGACTGGACAAGCTAAGCAGAAGATTGCGTATGGAACATAATCGAATGTTGGAACACTAAGGACGTTTGATAAGAATACGCCACTTACACCCCAAGGTACGAGCGGATTAATTACTGTACCAGCATCTTCTAATACTCGTGATAAATTACGACGTTCTAAACCGACTTCATCGTATTTGTTAGCGAATGCTTGTCCTGTTAAAACAATTGATAAGTATTGTTCGCCGAGTAAGAAGTTTACACCAATTGCAGTTGAAGCGGTAGAGATGATTAAGCGTGTACTTGTCTTTACAAAGCTAGAGATGATATTCATAAGCTGTGTGATAATACCCATTCCTTGTAGTAAACCACCCATACATAGAGCGAGGAAAATAAGAGCAATTGACATCATCATACTTTGTAAGCCACCGCGAGATAATAAGCTATCAATATCTTTTATACCAGTTTTTGAAATGTAACCGTCCTGCATAATTTTCATTAAATCAGGTAGAGACGTACTTGGCTTGAAAATAAAGAGAATAATGATTCCTACTACGATTCCAGCAAGTAATGTTGGAACTGCGGGCACCTTTTTAAATGCGAATAGGAATAGTAATAAAATCGGAATAAGTGTAACGATAGAAATCGTTGCATTTTTTTCTAATGTACTAATAAAGGTTGTAAAATCAACGTCGCCTTTAGTGCCGCTGCCTAAAATGAAAAATGCAATAAAAGCAATAATGAAAGCAGGGACTGTTGTCCAAAGCATGTTACGAATATGTTCAAATAAATCTACACCCGTTACAGCTGGAGCTAAGTTTGTTGTATCAGATAAAGGAGACATTTTATCTCCAAAGAAAGCACCAGAAATAATTGCACCGGCGATAAGAGCTGGATCGTATCCAAGAGCACTACCCATGCCCATAAAGGCAAGGCCTACGGTTGCAGCAGTTGTAAACGCACTACCAATACTCGTTCCAACAATTGCACAAACAACAAAAACAGTTGGAATGAAAATTTTCGGAGATACAAGTTGGAAGCCGTATACCATTAAAGTTGGAATTGTTCCAGCTGCGATCCAAACGCTGATTAATACGCCTACAAGTAAGAAAATAAATATAGATGGAATACCAGCTGAAATACTACTGATCATCCCTTTTTCCATAGTAGACCAAGAGATTTTTTTCATAAAGCCAAACGCTAATAAAATAACGATACCGAATAAAATTGGGATATGCGGTGAAACTTCTAATTGAATAACACTAAAACCAATACAGAAAAAGATAAAAATTGTTAAAAGAACAGATTCAATTTTTGAAACCATTGTTTTCCCCTCCTAATTAATCGAAAATAGTCTTTTTTATATAAAATTCGCCAATATTGTATATTTCCTTCTAAAATTTAGAATTTTGTGACAAATTACCGGTAATTGTTAATAATTCTATATGATACGGAAATGATTGGATAAAAAAACGTCCCTGCATATAATTATGCAGGGACGAAGAAATCGCGGTACCACCCTAGCTTGTGAAATGAATGTATCACGAAATAAAGGGTCGTATGATATGCGCTAATAAAATAAAAACGCCCCTGCAATATATGCAGGGACGAAAAATTCGCGGTACCACCCTAAATTGTGAAACAGTGTCGTTTCACCACTCTTTAGACATAACGGTCTATAACCGTCTTTCACTACTCCTCACGTTTCGTAAAAGAAGCTCCAGGGGGTAATTCATAAATCGCTCTGTACTGGTTCGCACCGACCACCAGCTCTCTGAAATCAGAAATCGAAATACTACTAAATCCTATCAACGCCGATTCATATGATGTTAGTTAAATTTTTATCATATATTCGTCTCACATGTCAATAAAAACATTCAAGATTTTTTAAGGGGAATAAAGGGAAAATGTTTTTAAAGCTCTAAATTTGTGCGTTATAATGAAAGTGAAAGGGGGAGAAAAGAGTGAAGAAAAAAATAGTTCTTTTTACAACCTTATTAGTTGTTGGGAGTGGTGCTGGAATTTACACAGCTTTTGCAGCCTCCTCAGACCAACCAGACAAATACAAAATACAGCAGTCAGAAGTGAAAAAAGTAAAAGAAACTGAAGAGAAGAAATCAATGGAAAAAACAGCAGCGAAACTAGGTGTTTCTACCGAGGGAAAAACAAAAGAAGTGATTGGAAAAGAAGTAGACACTGCCAGATTTGAGCAGCGACACGATCTATTAATTGAGCATGCAAAACAACTTGGAATTGATACAGAAGGAAAAAAAGATGAAGAAATTATTTTAGAAATTGGAAAGGTAAAGCATGGAAGGTAGAACAACTTATCGTATGATAAGTTGTTCTTTTTTAAGAACCTTTTGATTTAAAAATAATTGACAGTCATTTAGATTTAATGTTAACTGTATTTATAAACTAGTTAACATTAGGGGTGACAATTGTGACTGTTAGTAGTAATACGAATGAAAAATTACCTTATACATATGAAGAATTATCGGAGAAAAATAAAGCCTATGTATGGCATCCATTTACACAAATGAAAGATTATTTAGAAGAAGATCCTGTCATTATTGAACGTGGAGAGGGAAGAAAGCTATACGATGTAAATGGAAATGAATATTGGGACGGTGTTTCGTCTATTTGGTTAAATGTGCATGGGCATCAAGTACCGGAACTAGATGAAGCAATTCGTGAGCAATTAAATAAAATTGCACATTCTACTATGTTGGGACTTGCTAACGTTCCATCTATTTTATTAGCAGAAAAAATAATTGATGTTGTACCAGAAGGCTTGAAGAAAGTATTTTATTCAGACTCTGGTTCAACCGCTGTTGAAATTGCAATTAAGATGGCTTTTCAATATTGGCAGCATAAAGGGAAACCGAGAAAACAAAGATTTGTTACATTAAAAGAAGCATATCACGGTGATACAATTGGTGCTGTTTCAGTAGGAGCAATAGACTTGTTTCACCAAGTGTATAGTTCACTCTTATTTGAAGCAATTAAAATGCCTTATCCGTATACATATCGTTCTCCTTATGGAGATAATAAGGAACAAATTGTAAAAAAACATTTAGAAGAAATGGAAGAGCTACTGAAAGAAAAACATGAAGAAGTAGCAGCGATTATTGTGGAGCCATTAATGCAAGGTGCTGGCGGGATGATTACAATGCCGAAAGGATATTTAAAAGGGCTTCGCGATTTATGTACAAAATACAATGTATTATTTATTACAGATGAGGTAGCGACGGGATTTGGACGTACCGGAAAAATGTTTGCATGTGAACATGAGAATGTGACGCCAGACATTTTAACTGCGGGAAAAGGTTTAACAGGTGGTTATTTACCGGTGGCGATTACGGTAACGACAGATGAAATTTATAATGCCTTTTTAGGAGACTATGAAGAACAAAAAACGTTTTTCCATGGTCATAGTTATACAGGGAATCCGTTAGGGTGTGCTGTAGCAATTGCAAATTTAGAACTATATGAAAAAACTAATTTAATAGAAGATGTTGCGTATAAAACGGAATATGTAGCAAAACAATTAGAAGCGCTTAATGAATATAAGCACGTAGGAGATATTCGTCAGTGCGGGCTAATGGTTGGCATTGAACTTGTTAAAAATAAGGAAACGAAAGAATCGTTTGAATGGACAGAAAGAGTCGGCGTTCAAGTGTGTAAACGCTCAAGAGAGTTAGGCATGATTTTACGTCCACTTGGTAACACCATTGTATTTATGCCTCCTCTTGCATCTACAATGGCTGAAATTGATGAGATGTTACGCATTTTATATAAAGCAATCTCAGATGTTACGGAGGAAGAATGATGAGTGGTTTCTTTATAACAGCAACAGATACGGAAGTTGGAAAAACTGTAGTGGCAGGGGCCTTAGCAGGTATATTTCGTGAGCGTGGGTATAATGTTGGTGTATTTAAACCGTTGCAAAGTGGACATGTTGCGTCAAATCCAGATGGGGATGCAGCAAGGTTAAAAGCATTATCGGGTGTACCGACAAAAGAAGATGAAATTTGCCCTTATTCAATTGAAGAACCACTTGCTCCGAGACTTGCCATGAAAAGAGCTGGAAGAGTCGTAAAGTTAAAAGAAATTATTGCGCACTATGAAGAGTTATTAAAAGAGTTTAATAGCCTATTTGTAGAAGGAGCTGGTGGGCTTGCCGTCCCATATACAGAAGACGCTCTAGTAATCGATTTCGCAAAAGAATTAAAGCTGCCTCTTATTGTAGTAGCACGTCCTACACTAGGAACAGTAAATCATACAATTTTAACAATAGCTTACGCAAAGGCACAAGGATTAACAGTGGCAGGTGTCATTTTATCTGGTTGTAAAGAATGTGAAATGGAAAGAGTACAAGAAAATAAAGAAATGATTGAAGAATTGAGTGGGGTACCGGTTTTAGGTTTATTACCATTCTTTGAAGGTGAGTTTACAAAAGAAGAAGTCTTGGAATCTGCAAAAGAATATATAATGATTTCAAAATTAGAGGAGTTCGTCCAAAATGAATCAAATGTGGCGCACACATCTTCAATCTAAATTACAACAATTAAATGAGCAAGGGCAGTATCGCAATTTGCATGTAACAGAGCAAGCAGAAGAGACATGGCTTATTCGAGATAAGAAAAGGATGCTAAATTTAGCATCAAATAATTATTTAGGATTAGCTGGAGATGAAAGGTTGAAAGAAGCTGCTATTGTCTGTACAAAAAAATATGGAACTGGAGCGACAGCATCTCGTCTCGTTGTAGGAAATTATCCACTGTATGACGAGGTTGAGAGAAGTATATGTAATTGGAAAGGTACTGAAAGATCCTTAATTGTAAATAGTGGATATACCGCGAATGTTGGAGCGATTGCTTCGTTAGTTGGTCGTCATGATATTGTTTTTAGTGATAAATTAAATCATGCAAGTATTGTTGATGGAATTATATTAAGCGGGGCAGAATATAAAAGGTATCGTCATAATGATTTGGATCATTTAGAGAAGCTGTTGAAAATAGCGTCACCTGAAAAGAAGAAATTAATCGTAACAGATACTGTTTTTAGTATGGATGGTGATACTGCATATTTGAGAGGTTTAGTGCAACTTAAAGAGAAATACGGGGCAATCATTATAGTTGATGAAGCGCATGCGAGTGGAATATACGGAATTAGTGGAGCTGGATTATCTCATATAGAAAAAGATATTGCTCAAAAAATTGATATACATATGGGGACGTTTAGTAAGGCTTTAGGGTGTTATGGTGCGTATTTAACAGGTGATGCAATTTATATAGAGTATTTACAAAATATGATGAGGAGCTTTATTTTTACTACAGCCTTACCACCAGGAACACTAGGAGCGATACAAAAAGCAATTGAGATTGTGAAAGAAGATCACGAAAGAAGAGAGAACCTCATAGCGAATGGTGCGTACTTCAGGAACCGTTTAGGAGAAGCTGGTTTTGATATTGGGAATAGCTCAACTCATATTGTACCGATTGTAGTCGGTTCAAATGAAAATGCCCTACGCTTTAGTGAAAAATTGCAAGAGATAGGCATTACAGCAATTGCAATTCGCCCGCCAACTGTTCCGGTCAATAGTTCCCGAATTCGCTTTGCAGTTACGTCACAACATACAAGAGCCAATTTAAGATGGGCAACGCAGCATATTATTCGTATTGGTAAAGAAGAGGGGTTTTTAGTATGAAGGAGCTGAAGATTATTTTTATTCCTGGATGGGGAATGGAAGAAGAGGTTTGGACTTTAGTTCTGCCGTATTTTAAAGGATATTCTGTTCAATGTGTAGAGTGGCGTAATGTGAAAGAAAGTAGTGAATTTGCGAGGCGCATCATAGATGCAGCAAATGATGAAAATGTGATTTTAGTTGGGTGGTCATTAGGAGCGCTAGCCGCTATCCAATCTTATAAAAAGATTAAGGCAAAAGGTATAGTTTTAATAGGTGGTACTGCTAAATTTACAATTACTAGCGACTATACAAGTGGGTGGAATGCTTCATTTGTAGAACGTATGAAAAAGAATTTAGCAAGGCAGAAAGAAAGTACGCTACAGCGCTTCTATGAAAATATGTTTACAAAAAATGAGTTAAAAGAGAATAAGAATTTTGAAGAGATTATAATGCGATTTAAAGGAGACACGATTCAGTCTTTGCAATTAGGTTTAGATTATTTAATAGAAACAGATATGAGAAATGAATTAACAGATATTAAAGCCCCGTTGTTACTCCTTCATGGAGAGCAGGATGTAATATGTCCATTGTCTGCAGCACATAGTATAACGAAGAATACGAACGCTA
The DNA here is from genome assembly GCF_001884235.1 of Bacillus paramycoides. GTDB lineage: Bacteria > Bacillota > Bacilli > Bacillales > Bacillaceae_G > Bacillus_A > Bacillus_A paramycoides. The sequence continues at coordinate 20,054 of NZ_MAOI01000069.1, forward strand.
CGCTAAAAGTAGTAAGCGGGGCTGGGCATGCATTATGCATAACAAATTTTGAATATTGTGCAAATGAAATAATTCAATTTGTAGAGGGGATACGACATGATCAACAAAATGTTACTGCAAAAACGGTTTAACGGGGCGGCGGTATCTTACGATCAATATGCAAACGTGCAAAAGAAAATGGCACAATCGTTACTTTCTATATTGCAAGAAAGGTACAGTGAAGCATCATCGATACGTATTTTAGAACTTGGATGTGGAACTGGATATGTAACAGAGCAATTATCAAATTCATTTCCGAAAGCACATATTACAGCTGTTGATTTTGCTAATGAGATGATTGCAGTGGCGAAGGCTAGGAAACAAGTAGAGAATGTTGTATTTAGATGTGAAGATATTGAGAAATTAAAATTAGAAGATTCATATGATGTCATTATTTCAAATGCTACATTTCAATGGCTAAATGATCTAAAAGCGACAGTGAAAAATTTATTTAACCATTTGTCTGAAGAGGGAATATTATTATTTTCAACGTTTGGTAATACGACTTTCCAAGAGTTACATACGTCTTTCCAACGTGCTAAGAAAGAAAAGGGGATACACAATTGTACTTCAATTGGACAACGCTTCGTTTCGAAAGAACAGTTGGTAAATATATGCAAAATGCCATTAGGAGATGTACATGTTTCTGAAACATGTTACATAGAAAGATTTACAGAAGTTAGGGGGTTTCTACATTCTATTCGAAAAGTAGGAGCGACCAATAGTAATGAAGAATCGTATTGTCAAAGTCCTTCACTCTTTCGGGCGATGCTTCGAATATACGAAAGAGACTTCACGGAAAAAGAAGGGATAATGGCAACATATCATGCTTTATTTACGTATATAACAAAAGAGGGGAAGAGATGAAATGAAACAAGTACAAACAAAAAGGGATTGGAAAAAACTTGCATACGACGTAGTAGAAGAGAAAATGATTACGAAAGAAGATGCAATAGCGATATTAGAAGCTGACGACACAGAAGTTTTAGAAATTATGAATGCAGCTTATATCATTCGCCATCATCATTTTGGTAAGAAAGTAAAATTGAATATGATTATTAATACGAAATCAGGCTTATGTCCTGAAGATTGCGGGTATTGTTCACAGTCTATTATTTCAGAAGCACCGATTGATAAATATGCATGGTTAACGCAGGAGAAAATTGTAGAAGGAGCACATGAAGCAATTCGCCGTAAAGCAGGTACATATTGTATTGTAGCATCTGGACGTCGTCCGACGGATAAAGAAGTAAATCACGTAATTGGAGCAGTTAAGGAGATTCGTGAAACGACAGATTTGAAGATTTGTTGTTGTTTAGGTTTCTTAAACGAAGATCAAGCAGGACGTTTAGCAGAGGCTGGTGTGCATCGTTATAACCACAACTTAAATACACATGAAAATAATTATGATAGTATTTGCTCAACTCATACGTATGACGATCGTGTTGATACAGTTCAAAAGGCGAAGCAAGCCGGCATTTCACCATGCTCTGGGGCGATTTTTGGAATGGGAGAAACAATTGAACAACGTGCTGAAATTGCCTTTGAATTACAACGTATAGATGCAGATTCTATTCCTTGCAATTTCCTTGTTGCTGTAAAGGGGACGCCGCTTGAAGGACAAAAAGAGTTAACACCTGTAGAATGTTTAAAAGTGTTGGCGATGATGCGTTTTGTAAACCCAACAAAAGAAATTCGTATTTCAGGAGGACGCGAAATCAATTTACGTTCTGTACAGCCGCTCGGTTTATTTGCAGCAAACTCTATTTTTGTCGGCGATTATTTAACGACAGCTGGACAAGAGCCGACTGCGGACTGGGGTATGATTGAAGATTTAGGATTTGAGATTGAAGAATGTGCATTATAATATAGATGAAAAGCAAACTCTTTTAAGAGTTTGCTTTTTTTGTAAATAAAATGTAATAAAAAGCCATTAACGCTTGATACTATTGCCTTTTAATCGAGAAAAAGAATTTTTGTGGACGAATTTTCCAAGGCCCAATTGTACATAGTAAAAAAGTAATTTATATTGGGTTGGAGGATTTTACATGCACAAATATATATTAGCTATTATGACTTGTCTTATTTTAATAAAAGCGATAAGTGCTGATCCAGTTAAGGCGGCTGAAAATCCTGAACAAAAAGAAATGCAACAAAGAATTGAACAACATTTTCGAACGAAAGCTGAGCATTTTGGACTTGAAACAGAAGGAAAAGATTTAAAAGAAGTGCGGAAAGAAATTTATATTATAGAAGAATCGAAAAAGAGAGAAAATGTGTGGAGAACAGCACAAACTCTTCGTATAAAAACAGAAGGAAAAACGATGGATGAATTAATAGAAGATGTACGAAAAAAGGTGAAAAAATAAAATAAAAAAAGAGGCCGTAGCCTCTTTTTTTAAGCCCATTGTTTTGATAAGTGAGCCATTTCGATTGCAGCAACTGCTGATTCATATCCTTTATTACCAGCTTTTGTACCTGCACGTTCAATCGCTTGTTCAATTGTTTCTGTCGTTAATACCCCGAAAATAACTGGAATGTCTGTTTGTAGTGATAAAGACGCAACACCTTTTGCTACTTCATTACAAACGTAATCGTAATGTGTTGTAGCACCACGGATTACTGTACCTAATGTAATAACAGCATCATACTTTCCGCTATTGGCCATCTTTTTAGCGATCAAAGGAATTTCGAATGCACCAGGAACCCATGCAACGTCAATATCATTTTCTTCTACACCGTGGCGCTTTAATCCATCTAAAGCCCCGCCGAGTAACTTGCTTGTAATAAACTCATTAAAACGTCCAACAACAACCCCAACTTTTAAACCTGTACCAACTAAATGACCTTCGAATACCATATTTTATCTCTCCCTTAATTATAAGTTTAATAAATGTCCTAATTTGTTTACTTTCGTTTGTAAATACGTTTTATTTTCTTCTTTTGCTGGCATTTGCAATGGTACACGCTCGATTACTTCTAAATCGTAACCTTGTAAGCCAGCAATTTTTCGTGGATTATTCGTTAATAATCGTAACCTTTGTAAGCCTAAATCTTTTAAAATTTGAGCCCCAATACCGTAATCACGAAGATCTGCTGGGAACCCGAGTTTTTCATTTGCTTCTACAGTATCAAAGCCTTCTTCTTGTAATTTATAAGCGCGAAGCTTATTAAGAAGCCCAATGCCTCGTCCTTCTTGTCTCATATAGAGAAGAACCCCTTTTCCTTCACGCTCAATTTGAGCAAGCGCAGCATGTAGCTGTGGTCCGCAGTCACAGCGGCACGAACCGAATACATCACCTGTTAAGCATTCTGAATGGACACGTACAAGTATATGATCACCTGTTGAAATATCACCTTTTACGAGTGCGATATGTTCTTTCGTGTCTAATGAGTTAGAATAGCCAATTGCATGAAACGTACCGAAATCAGTAGGTAATGTAATTTCCACTTCTCTCGTTACAAGCGTTTCATGATGGCGGCGATAAGCAATCAAATCTTCAATTGTAATCATTTTTATATCAAATTGTTTTGCGCACTGCAGTAAATCAGGTACACGTGCCATCGTCCCATCTTCATTTATAATCTCGCAAATGACCCCAGCTGGTTCTACTCCGCAAAGTTTGGCTAAATCGACAGCAGCTTCTGTATGACCAGCACGGCGCAAGACACCGCCTTCTTTCGCAATTAATGGAAAGATATGTCCAGGGCGATTGAAATCAGCACTTTTTGATGTAGGATTTAACAATTCTTGTATCGTAGTTGCACGTTCGTGAGCGCTAATCCCTGTAGTTGTAGAAATATGATCAATACTTACTGTAAACGCAGTATGATGTGAATCTGTATTATGAGAAACCATCGGTTCTAACTGTAGACGCTCTGCGCATTGTTCTGTAATCGGTACGCAAACGAGGCCACGACCGTGTGTAATCATAAAATTAATCGTTTCTGGTGTAATGAACTCTGCTAAAGCAATAAAATCGCCTTCATTTTCTCGGTTTTCATCATCACATACGATAACGACTTTTCCTTGTTTTAAATCTTCTAGAGCTTCTTCAATACGATGAAACATTGTGCTTCCCCCTTATAGAAATCCATTTTCTTGTAAAAAGCTTTCGGTCATTGAATCTGTTTTTTTTACCGGTTTTGAAATAAAGCGTTCAATATATTTACCAATCATGTCACACTCAATATTTACGATATCTCCGGCTTTTTTTTCTCCGATGACAGATTCGCTTACTGTGTGTGGGATGAGTGAGATTGTAATTGAAGATTCGTCTATATCAAATATTGTCAAACTAGTGCCATCAACAGAAACGGATCCTTTATGCAAACAATAGCGTAGTAATTCATCAGAAATTGCTATTTTGTAATAGATGGCATTGTAATGTTGTTTTGTAGTTAAAATCGTACCGATGCCATCTATATGTCCGGTGACGAAATGTCCACCGAATCGTCCGTTCGCAGCCATTGCCCGTTCTAAATTTACTTTGGCACTTGGCTTTAGCATACGAAGTGATGTTGCTTTCATAGTTTCAGGCATTGCATCGACGGTGAATGAAGTAGTCGTAAAATGAGTCACGGTTAAGCAAATCCCATTAACTGCGATGCTATCACCTAACTTGACATCTGATAAAATTTGATTTGCGCTAATAGTTAACTTCATTGCTTCCCCACTTTGAGTCATGCTTGATATCGTTCCTAACTCTTCTACAATTCCTGTAAACATTCCGTCACCTCGCTTTTTAAGGTTGCAACAATTTTTATATCATTACCAATTTGTTTCATCTCTTGAATTGTTAAGGGAAGTGCATCTTGTAATTTTGAAAAACCATTTCCGCCAAATAAAGTAGGTGCATCTTTTCCACCGATTAATCTCGGGCTTATATAGGTCACAATTTCATTAAAACTATTTGTTTTTAAGAAACTTGCATGTACTGTTTGACCACCTTCAACGAATAGAGAAAGAATTTGTTTCTCCCCGAGTAGGGATAGGACATCTTGTATTTCAATTTGCTTCGTTTTCATTTGGAATACAGCTATATTGTTAGATTCATAAGATGCTATTTGCTCTTTATTTACATCCTTACCGACAATAATCCATGTCGGAGCTAAGCCATCTGTTATGACATGAGAAGATGGCGGCGTTCGTAAGTGGGTATCTAAAATAACGCGTATAGGATGTTTACCTCCGTTTGGAATTCTTGTTGTTAAGTGTGGATTATCAGTTATAACTGTATTCACACCGACAAGGATAGCATCATGCATATGACGATATCGGTGAACATCAGCTCGCGCTTCTTCACCTGTAATCCACTTACTTTCACCGGTTACAGTCGCTGTTTTTCCATCTAAGCTCATTGCTGTTTTTATTGTTACAAATGGACGTTTCGTTTTCATATAGTGGAAAAAGTATCGATTTAATAAAGTTGCTTCCGCTTCAAGAACACCGGTAGTTACCTCGATTCCGGATGCTTTTAATCTCCTTTTTCCATTACCGGAAACGAGTGGATTGCAATCAAGGGTAGCAATTACAACACGCTGGACTCCTTTTTCAATGAGTGATTCACAGCAAGGTGGTGTTTTTCCAAAATGGCTACACGGTTCAAGTGTTACATAAACGGTAGCGCCTTTTGCCCTTTCACCAGCCATGTGAAGAGCATGAACTTCAGCGTGTTCTTCACCAGCACATAAGTGAGCACCCATTCCAACAATATTTCCATCCTTTACAACAACAGCACCAACCATAGGATTTGGACTTGTTTGTCCTGATGTACCTTGTGCTAACTGCAAGGCAATTCTCATATATTCTTGATCTGTCATTCTCTTCACCTCTCCTGAAAAAATCAAAAAACCCCAAGGATTTTATATCCTTGGGGTTTGGGAGACGTGATTTCTAGAAATATAGTTCGAATACGAAAGTATAGGAAAGAAACCTAACGATGACTGATATTTTGGCATAAGGAAAAAGCCTAGCACAATATCGAGTTTTTCAAACGCTAGTCGTATCTTTTTATTTCAGTATAGAAACATAAGTATACAAAATAAAACATATATGAAGATTCAAAATGAACCTTTAAAAATATGCATACTGAAATAAAAGTGTATTCGCTATATATAATTACTAGAAAACATATCCTTCTCCCATCCAGACTATACTGTCGGCCCTAGAGTTTCACTAGATCCACCGTTTTCGAGTTGAAAACGGGTCACGGACTTAAAAGCTTTCGCTTCATCACCGCCGGTTGGGAATTTCACCCGACCCCGAAGGATGTTGTTTGCTCACATTATAGCACAAAAAAGAAAAAAGCATAGTAGAAAATGTTCGAATGTGAAGAATTGTGTGAAAATACATGTTGCTTTGAATGGAGTCAAAAGTAATAGAAATGTTGTAATGGGAAGGTTTGTACAGGCGTTGATTGAAAGAAAAAACATGCACAAAAAATGTGCATGTTTTTTACAAAATTATTCTGCCTCTGGTGCTCTAACAACAGATTCGAATTTTCCTTTATGCGAAGCATCGCAATAAGGCATATTTTTTGATAGACCACAACGACATAAAGAAAATGCCGGTTTTGCTGGGAATACATTCCCTTGTGAATCGACTAATTCCACGTCCCCTGTAACGCGAAAAGAGCCATTATCATTTACTTTAATTTGTACTTTTGCCAACGTTATCCCTCCTTTCCAAACGCTTAATCTCATCATATAATCAGGGGGAGGACTTGACAATAAAAAAGAGTTCTTTGTGCGGAAGAAGAGGGAATGTTATAATAGCTTTTATAACTGATTAGAGTAAGGTGACGAAAGATGGATAAACAATTACGAACATTACAAAATATTGCAAATGAGCGCACGTGGGCATCATTTTTGAATGATAATCATCCATATAGTTTACTTCATTGGTCAATCGCAGGTGTAGGACAAGAACCGAAAGATGTTTGGTTACTTCAAGATGAGGTGACCTTTCAAACGACGGAATTCCCAACGCTAGATGAGGCAGTAAAGTGGATTTCTGAAAATATGGAACAAGTTACAGACGTTTTAGCTCAGTAAAAAACAGGCTTATGCAAGCCTGTTTTTTGTTTCTTTTACATATGTGTTTAAAAATTTGTCAATGGCAGCTTCGTACTCTTCTTTATTTTCATTATAAGAGCAAGCGTGTGCACCATGTTCTGCAATATAAAGTTGTTTATTATTCTCTTTTGCTTCATAAAGTGATTTCGTCATATCAGCTAAAATATAGTCATCATCTTTACTATGAATAAAGAGAACAGGATTGTTAATATTTTTTATGCAATCAATTGGTGAAACTTCACGAATTGTATAGCCGTCACGAACTTTTAAAAAGGCATTTGCTAAAGGTAATAAAGGCCATTTTGGCAAATGAAATTCAACCTTTAAACGATGTTGTAATTGTCCGTAAAAATCAGAGAAAGGACAATCAGCAATATAAAAATCGGCACCATCTTCTACAAGTCCTGCATATTGAAGAAGGGTTGCAGCACCCATAGATTCACCATGAATTCCAAGTGTAATATTCGTTCCGAAACGACCTTTTAGCCAGTCAACTACTGATTTTAAATCATGTTTTTCATAATAGCCATAGCTTGTCGTTTTGCCACCTGTTTTACCATGGCGACGATGATCATAAATAAATACGTTATATCCTCTACTCAAAAATAAGTTTGCATACTTAACGGAATTCATTTTATTTACAGTCACACCGTGGCAAAAAATCATAAATTTATTGGAATGTCCAGCGGGCATGTAATATCCGTGAAGTTCGTATCCAAATTGAGAAGGGATGTGAATTTCTTCTTTTTGAATAGCATTAAAATCGTCCAAATGAAAATGTTTTTTCGTTTCGCGTTCTAAAACTTCTTCCTCTGTTTTTTTCTTCAAGTACATAACTTTATTTGTAAAGAAAATCCCAATAGCAGTTAGTGCACCTAGTATAGTAAACAATGCTGTAAAAAAACGTTTCATACTTTACCTCATCCTCCAAATACCTCTACATATGATACACTTACATTGTATCACAATGATATAAAAAGGGGAGAAATCGTGTATGGTTCATATACAAAAAATTACACCAGAAATGAAAGAAACAATTCAGGATTTTATGTGTGAAAACTGGGGAAGCTCAATGATGGTCTCACGGGGCAGAGTGCATCGATTGGAAAAATTACCTGGTTTTGTTGCACTTAAAAATGACAGAATAGTGGGAATTATAACTTGTGAAGTGACAGAAAATATGTGTGAAATTGTATCGTTAGATAGTCTTGAAGAAGGAAAGGGGATTGGTACAAAACTGGTGGATTGTGTATTGCAAATAGCAAGGGAGAATGGATGTAAAAAAGTATGGCTCATTACGACGAATGATAATATGAACGCACTTCGTTTTTATCAGAAACGTAACTTTATGATGACGAACTTATATATTAATGCGGTAAAGGAAGCACGAAAAATAAAGAAAGAAATTCCGTTTATTGGTTATGATAATATCGCGATTTCACATGAAATTCAGCTGGAGTATATTTTGTGAGTAAAGTGGAAGTTATGTAACAATTTTCAGAAATATAAAACAATAACCTTGACGAATGTTATATTTTGGTTTAGTTTAAAATTGTAATCTATTACCATATTAAGGGGTGACGATGTGGCAACTATACGTGATGTTGCAAAATTGGCCGGTGTTTCAGTCGCGACTGTTTCAAGAGTAATTAACGAAAAAGGATATGTCCATGAAGATACGGTGAAACAAGTAAAAAAAGCAATTGAAGAATTACATTATAGGCCGAATGCTGTAGCAAAGCCTTTATTTAAACAGCCTTCAACGATGATTGCATTACTTGTAGATAATTTGCATAATCCATCATACATCACTTTGCTGCGTTTCGTTGAGGAAATAGCATATAAAGAAGGATATCAAGTAGTAGTTTGTAATATAGAAAATAAGAATAGATACATAGATATGTTTATGCAAAATAACATTGCAGGCGTTATAATGACGGAATCTGTTTTTCGAAATATAGGAGGAATATCACTTCCTTTCGTTGTGCTTGAGGAAAGGCAATCTCTTATGAGCTATTATGAAAGTGGGCAGAAGGCTGTTTCTTTATTAAAAGAGAAAGGCTGTCAGTTTCTTGCTTATATTGGTGAGGGGGTAGAGAGTGAAGAAATGGAAGAGCATGTGGCAGGATTTTTAGACACTGCTTGGAAAGAAGGACTTTCTTATCGAGAGGAAATTGTACAAGGGTATACGAATCAACAGTTTCTTGAAATATTGCAAAAGCATCCGTACATAGATGGGATTGTAGCTTCGAGTGACAAGGTCGCTATTGAGCTAATCAGGGCGGCGAAAACTCTTAATATTCATATACCAGGTAAGTTGCAAATCATTGGATTTAATGGGAGTGTAGAGGGGGAATGGATAAGTCCATCGTTAACGACGATTGGAAGCCATATCGAAGAAAATGGAAAAATAGCTTTTCAGCAGTTAATTGGAAAAATAAAAGAGAAGAAAGTGGAACAAGAAGAAGTAAAAACAGAATGTAGATTCATTGAGAGAGAAACAACAAAGTAAAAGGTGCGTTTTTAAAACGCACCTTTTATAGTGTAATTGCGGCAATAAAGCCGAATATAAGTAACGGTATATTATAGTGTAGAAAAGTTGGAACACATGTATCCCATATATGGTGATGCTGACCGTCAGCATTTAAACCGGAAGTTGGTCCAAGTGTACTATCTGATGCTGGAGATCCTGCGTCACCTAGTGCACCAGCTGTCCCGATAATTGCGATTGTTGCCATCGGGCTAAATCCGAGCTGGATGCATAACGGCACGAAAATTGTTGTTAAGATTGGGATGGTTGAGAAAGATGAACCAATTCCCATCGTCACGAGAAGTCCAATAACGAGCATAAGAAATGCAGCCAGCGGTTTACTATTTCCGATTATATGCGCACTCGTTTGCACAAGAGATTCAACGTGTCCAGTTTTTCGAAGAACAGCGCCAAATCCAGCGGCAGAAATCATAACAAATCCGATAAAGGACATCATACGCATTCCGCTCGTTAAAATAGCATCGGCTTCTTTAAGAGGAAGACTACCGCTAACTGATAAGACGATAATCCCTGCTAAAGCACCGAAGATCATTGATTCTGTTGCTAATTGAACAGTTAATGTAGCGATTATTGATAATAAGCCAAAAGTGATGCTTCTTTTCGTATAGGGAACGATTTCATTCTGTGCAGCATGAACGTGTTCTATTTCATACGTACGTGGTTTTCGGTATGTAATGAAAACCGCTACACATAATCCGATAATCATACCGATTGCTGGAATAGTCATTGCTTTTGGAATAAGTGCGACATCAAATGTAAGACCACTTTGCGCAGCATTTGTTTGCAATACGTCATGATAAATTTTTCCGAACCCTGCTGGGACCCACATGTAAGGGGTAATCAATCCAAATGTAATAAGACATGTTACAAGCCTACGATCCACCTTCAGTTCATTTAATATTTTTAAAAGTGCTGGAATTAAGATCGGGATGAAGGCGATATGAACAGGGATAATATTTTGTGAGAAACAAGCCATTGTTAAAATAATAAATAATATAAGTATTTTAGAATAGACTTGTTTTTTCGTGTCTTGTTCGTTGCCAATCCATTTTAAGGCTGATTGGATCATTGCATCGGGAAGCCCTGTTTTTGAAAGGGAAATAGCAAATCCACCGAGCATTGCGTAGCTTAATGCGATAGGAGCACTGTTTCCGAGACCGGTTGTAAAAGTGCTAATTGTTTCTGAAATACCAAGTCCGCCGATAAGTCCGCCTGTTAAAGCTCCAACAATAATGGCGACAATGACTTGGACACGTAACAAACTAAGCAATAGCATGACTGCTACTGCGATGAGTACAGCGTTCATAATAAATGTAGTCTCCTAATTTTTATTCTGTTAAGGCAAGCAAATACGAAGTATGTTATTTGCTTGCGACATATTATTATAAAATGTTTTTTATGAAATGTAAAAGAGCCATTTGTTATTTATGTTGAAAAGATAGCTCTTGTTTAATTGATTGTAAAGATTTGGCGAATAGTTCAGGCTCTTCTAAATCTGGAGAATGCGCCGAGTTTGGAAACCAAATCATCTTTTTAATAGGAGCTTGAATGATATCGCAATATTGTTGAACGAGTGCATAAGGAGTTTGATAATCATAGCGACCGGAACAAAAATAAACAGGAACGGATAAACTTGAAATAGACGAAAAGAAATCGATTGTCAGCATCTCTTCCCATAAAACCCCGGACTTTAAATTTCCTGTGAGAAACTTGAACCAATCTAACAGCGTATATTCAGGAGAAAAGAAACCTTTTCGTATGAAAGAAAAGGAAGATCCGTTTTGTATTGCTCCTCCAAATGTACCAAGCCACTTTCTTTGAATAATGAGACGTCTCGTATCTAAAAAGGGTGGTTTACCTAATTTTAAAAGAGAAGCTAGTGCTTTTTTATGGTCATGTTTTTTTGCCGAGTTAATTAAATGTTGGAATAGTAATTCCTCATTTTTCTTCATATGTACGATTTGACCGATGCCGATATAAGCCTCTATATATTCCGGACATTGACTAGCGATTTTCAGTCCGATAATACTCCCCCAAGAATGACCAGCGAGAAATAATTTTTGCTTATTGAACCTTTTAAGAAGATATTGGATGACTTCTTTTGCATCTGAAACAAATTGATTAATCGTAAAGTTTGATTGGATATCCCGCCATAAAAAGGATTTTCCTGCCCCACGTTGGTCCCAATTAATCACAATAAAATGCTTTTCTAACTCTTTCTGAAAATGTCGAATAAAGCCGATTTGAGCCATACCAGGTCCGCCGTGACAGCATAATAAAATAGGCTGTTCCACATTTTGCCCGCGTATAAGGAGAGATTGTTTCCGATCATTAATCATAACGCTTTCTATCGTAGCGATACTGTTAGGGATTAATTGCTTCTTTTCGTTATAAAACCGAGGGGTATGGCTACGAAAAAGCATATGTAAACCTCCTTTTCTTAAATGGTATGAATCGCACAGGCTCTTTCTTTTGCATATACTGCTAGAAAATCATTGTATCATAACATACTGGTTAGATTTCAAGCTTAGGCAATTAAGAGAGGAGGGAGAATGTGACGATTGGAGAAAGTATAGATTCTTTAAATAGACGTGAATCATATCGAGAGAAATAAAAGAAAGGATACTATGTTCCATATAAGAGCGTGTATCCTTTTTAACTTATTTTATTTGTGCTTTGAAAAGTAATATGGAAACTAAACAGCATGATTTTGTTCATCAGCAGCTGCGCGTCGAAATGCTTCTTTTATTTGCTGATTTGTCTCTTCGTCTGCAATTTCTAGGTAAAAATCAACAGAGCGTTGTGCATCTTGTATAGCGAATTCTAATCCGTTCAAATAAAGAGTTGGGCATTCTTCAGTGATCTGAGGCTGAGGGTTTTTACCAGTTAAAAGGGTGTGAATTTGTACAAATTGGTGGAAATGTTTTATTTCATCTTGCCGAATTTCAAGAATCTGATTTCGTTCATTAATTGCTTTCTCAATACTACGAATAGGTTTGTCGTTTTGTCGATATAAAGCATCGTAATTGTCTGTCTGGAAATACATATGAACCCTCTCAGTATAGTTTTCTGTATACTACGAGGAAATAAGGGGCTATGCGCTTATCTATTACTGGGCTAGAAGAATACGACATACAAGAAGAAGCCCCTTGCATATAAAAGGAGCTACTTCTTTCGAGTGTCACGCACTAGTTTGATTAATATTTAGTTGATTTTTTGAATACGTCCATCAATAATTGGCTGAATTGGTTCTTTTAATTGTTTTACATAATCGACTAACGCTTCAAAATCGTTTGGACCAGTTTCAGCATTTTTTCCATTTTTAAAGGATACGAATCCATCACCGCCGGATGCTAAGAAGGCATTTGCAACTACGCTATACGTTTTAGAGGAAACTAATTCTTCACCATTAGTTAAACGGATATTAGTTACCTTTTCACCGTTCGGTTTATTTGCATCCCAATTGTATTGAATACCTGAAATCTGGAGCATTCTTGTAGCTCCTTTTTGCCATTGTTGATTTAAAATATCACGAATATCTTGACCCGTTAAATCTACTTTAATTAATTGATTTCCGAAAGGTTGAATCCCATATAATTCGCCCCATGTAATATCTCCAGCGTCTAGATCGTTACGAATGCCACCAGGATTCATAAGAGCGATTTGTGCTTGCATTGTTTGGCGCTGTGCATCGGCAATTAAATTTCCAAGAGTAGACTCACCAGCATCGTTTTGTTTACGGTCGATAGGTGCTGTGGATTTTCCTACAACTTCATTTACAAGCGGTGCAATTTTCTCTTTATATTGATCTAATTTTTGTTTTACTTGTTTATCAGGCTCTACACCTTCATGGTATGTTGTAATAACTTCAGCTTTTTTCTTAACAATATCTTTTGTTTTTCTATCAATTGTTACATCTACGTCTGAGAAAGCTGTTCCGTAAGAATTAGCTTGTACAATAAGTTTATTATTTACAGTACCATTTACATACGTATGACTATGTCCACCGAAAATAACATCAACTTCAGGGTCTGTTTCATTTGCAATACGGGCAAGATCACCATTTGTTACACCAGTGTCATCAGTTGTGCCTCCAACATGTGCAAGGACTACGATAGATTTAACGCCGAGACGCTTTAATTGTTGTGTGGATTTATTAATAGCTTCTACTTCATCAGTAATTTGTACATTTTTTAGCATAGTAGGCATAACGACATTTGGTGTATCCGTTGTAACAACCCCAATGAATCCCACAGGAACTCCATCAACCATTTTTACAGTAAATGGTGGTAAAAATAAGCGGCCAGTTGATTTATTATAGAAGTTTGCAGCGACATAAGGGAAATTTGCTCCTTTGAAGTTTCCAGTTTTTTCGTGATATCCACCGTAAATGAGGCGTTTCATTTCATCGATACCTTCATCGAATTCATGATTTCCAATTGTACCAACATCAAACTTTAAGTCATTTAAAAATTCAATAGTTGGTTCGTCTTGTAATAAAGCTGAAAGTGGTGGGCTAGCACCGACAATATCTCCAGCATGCACAAGAAGTGTATTTGGATTTTGTTTTTTACGTTCTTTTAAATAAGTGGCTAAGTAATCAGCGCCACCAGCGTCTTTGTTGTTAATTTTTTTTACAGTGTCTAGTTGTCCATGGAAATCATTAATACCAAGCATTTGTACGTCTATGTATCGGTTTTGTTCAGCAGGAGTCTGAGATGGAGGAGCAGCGAATACGTTTGAAAAAGTCATGGTACTTAAAATAGCGACAGCAGGAATAATTTTTTTCCACATGATTAAATTCTCCTTTTTTATAATCTGACATCATACGACATAATTTTAATAGATTAATAGGATTATATCTATAATATTTTTTAGTTTTTTCGAAAAATTAACAAATTTACAAAATATGAATAATAGAGAATGCGTGAGTAATGTACCTTTTTTATTGTCGATTTCACCGTGTATCCTCTATAATGGAGAAAAAAGTAAAAGGTGAGCAGCATGAAGAAAAAGAAACAAAGACAAATGCAAAGACAATCTCAAATGAATAAACCAGAGAAAGAATCACTTACATTAGGTGATCAATTGAATGAATCACTCATGCAACAATTAAAGAATAAGAAAAAAGAGTTACAAGTGAGAAAAGAGGAAAAAGAGGCAGCTGAGCAAGAGAGAAAGCGTAAAGAGCAAAAAGAACGTGAAAAGAATAAATCATTTGAAGAACTGTTAAGTGAAAGTAATCTTACTTGGAAAGACTTTAAATAATAAAAAAATGATCAGTGAAATATCACTGATCATTTTTTTGACGAGTTTGTAAGAAAAGGGGAATTAAAATGAGAAAAATTGTAGTCGTTCCGTACGAAAATCATTGGAGTGAGAAATTCCAAATGGAAGCCGAAAGATTAAAGCTGGCGATGCCAGAAACGGTGAAAATTTATCATATTGGCAGTACATCAGTGCCAGGACTTGCGGCTAAGCCAATCATTGATATGATAATGGAAGTAGATAGTATTGAAAGAGTAGATCATTGGAATAAACAATTTGACGAGCTTGGTTATATTGTGAAAGGGGAAAATGGCATTTCAGGTCGCCGTTTTTTTATTCATGGAACTGAGGAGAAACGCTCGTATCACTTGCACGTATTTGAAAAAGGAAATTCTGAGATTACAAGGCATTTAGCGTTTCGTGATTATATGATGGCTCATTGTGAAGAAGCTGAGGCATATGCAACTTTAAAGAAAGAACTAGCCGAAAAATATACATATGATGGCACGCTGTATACAGAAGGAAAAGATGAGTTTGTACGTAATGTTGATGAAAAAGCAAAAGAATGGATAGAAAATAACGTGAATGACTGATTTCACGTTATTTTTTATAAGGTGTATAAAATTATTATGTAAACTGTACGTATGTTTTGACTTTTTGGGTGAATCTTGTTGAAATAAAGTGGTGGTTTATAAAAATGTAATACTGAAGGGGAGAACGAATGTGCATATTCCAACAACTACACTTCATAATGGCGTGAAAATGCCGATGATTGGCTTAGGTGTTTATAAAGCGAAAGAAGGCGACGAAGTAAAACAAGCAGTAAAAAAAGCGTTAGAAGTTGGATACCGTTCGATTGATACAGCGACTGTATATGAAAATGAAAGCGGTGTCGGAGAGGCGGTTCGTGAATCAGGAATCCCGCGAGAAGACTTATTTATTACAACGAAAGTTTGGAACGACGATCAAGGATACGAGGAGACACTCGAGGCGTTTGAAAAGAGCTTAAAGAAATTACAAATGGACTATGTAGATTTATATTTAATCCACTGGCCAATTAGAGGAAAGTATGTTGATACATACCGAGCTTTAGAGAAGCTTTATGAAGAAGGAAAAGTACGTGCCATCGGTGTTTCTAATTTTCATAAACATCACTTAGAACTATTATTACCAAATTGCAAAGTGAAGCCGATGGTAAATCAAGTGGAACTTCATCCAATGTTAGCGCAATTTGAATTGCATAACTTCTGTCAAAGTGAACAAATTCAAATGGAAGCATGGAGTCCATTAATGAGGGGCGGGGAAGTATTCGAGCACCCAATTATTCAGGATATTGCTAACAAATATGAAAAAACACCCGCGCAAGTTATATTAAGATGGGATATTCAAAGTGGGATTGTGACAATTCCTAAATCTGTTACGCCATCTCGTATTGAAGAGAACTTTACTATTTTTGATTTCTCATTAACTGAAGAAGAGATGAATCAAATTAATACGTTAGATCGTAATTTACATGTAGGGACGAATCCTGATAAATATGATACGTTATAAAAAGACGCTACCAGTATGGTAGCGTCTTTTTAACGATGTAAAGCATATGTATCAAATTTTACAATTTGCTGAAGTTGTGTATATTCTTCTTCTGTTAAAGGTGTTTGTTTACCAGCATGTACATTTTCTTGCAACTGTTGAATAGAGCTTGCACCAGGTATAACAGATGCAACAGTTTCATTATGTAAGCAATATTGAATAGCTGTTCCTGTTAAAGAGTTTCCCCCGATTATTTCTTTTACACTTGCTAATGCTGTATTTAATTCATCATAAGAATAGGAGAGGTAATCTTTTTCTTTCACTTTTCCTATCTTCGTTTCATTGCTGTCAGTTAACAGTCCTTTTGCAAGTGGTCCGCGTGCGATGACACTAATTTGATGTTCATTAAGCAGCGAGAACCATTCTTCAGGGCGACGATTTAAAAGGCTGTACTCCATTAATACACTAACGATATTTGAACGTTTTGCATACTCACGGATGACATTTGGACGTATAGAAGAGATACCATAATGACGAATAATACCTTCTTTTTTTAATTCTTCAAAGGCTTCAACAGTTTCATCTATAGGATCTTCAATCGTCCCGCCATGCAGTTGATATAAATCAATATAATCTGTTTGAAGTCTACGTAAACTTTCTTTTACTTCGGCCTTTATGTAAGCTTTAGAAGGATCCCAAGACCAGCCGTTTTTTTCTTCTGTCCATCGATTTCCAACCTTTGTTGTAAGAACAATTTGATCTCGTTTTCCTTTCAGAGCTTTGCCGACAAATTCTTCATTTAATCCATAATCGTATAAGTCCGCTGTATCAAAAAAGTTAATTCCTAAATCGATTGCCTCATCGATAATACGCATAGCTTCTACTTCAGATGTACCGAGAGACATACAGCCAAATCCGATTTCCGTAACATATAAATCTGATTTTCCTAATTGACGTTTTTTCATAAGTCAACCTCCTTATCTTTATTGTACGAAAGGGGAAGAAGGTTGACAAACGTTTACTTTTTGTTTGCTGTAATCCACTCCTGCACAGTTGTATACTCTTTTCCATATTGTTTTAGTTTATGACGAATTTGCCATGCTTTGCCGACTAAAGTGACGCGATTTGGTAAAATATAAATTTTCATTTCTATCACGCTCCTTTCAATGTGGTAAAATGTATGAAGAACGATTAGGAAATAGAACAGGGAGATGAAGTAGTATGAGTAATCTTGCAGAAAGAACAGTAAAAACTGAACCGATTTTTGATGGTAGAGTTATAAAAGTTCGTGTTGATGATGTAGTATTACCAAATGGAGAAATGAGTAAACGTGAAATCGTAAATCACCCTGGGGCAGTTGCTATTATTGCTATTACTGATGAGGGGAAAATTGTACTTGTTGAGCAGTATCGTAAAGCTCTCGAAAAGGCAATTGTGGAAATTCCAGCTGGGAAGTTAGAACCTGGGGAAAAGCCAGAGGTAACAGCAGTTCGTGAATTAGAAGAAGAAACAGGATATGTATGTGAAAATATGGAATTTATCACATCTTTCTATACATCACCTGGTTTTGCAGACGAGATTTTATATGTATATAAAGCGACAGGATTAAAACAAAAAGAAAATAAAGCAGCTTTAGATGAAGATGAATTTATGGAATTAATGGAAGTGTCATTAGAAGAAGCAATTTCTCTTATGGAAAATCATCGTATTCATGATGCGAAGACGATGTTTGCAGTACAATATTTACAATTACAAAAATAAAACACTCGCCTTAGGCGAGTGTTTTTTAATTAATTTTCGCATATACACGTGCATCGCGTAAGCTACCGTCTGGCGCTAGGAAATCATTTTCCATAGTACCCTCTAAAATAAATTCAAGACGTTCTGCTAAGCTACATGCATTTACATTTGTTGCATCAGTACGAATTTCAATTCTTCTAGCACCTAGTTTATCAAAAGCAAATTGAATGGCCCCTTTAACGGCTTCTGTCATATAGCCTTGCTTTGTATAAGCGCTATGTAACCAGAAGTGAAGTGAAAACTTTGGAATATCCCAGTTTTCAGGCTTAAGAGTAATAGCTCCGATGAATGTACCAGATACTTTATCGTATAAGTGGAAATCAAGTGTTTCACGAAGTAAAAACTGTCCGTGAGCTTCGCGAACAATTTCTTCAGCACTTTCTTCTGTTTCAGCTGTAATTGGCATCCACGGTAATAAGTCTTCTAGAGAAGCTTGGATTGCTTCATACACTTCTGTACCATCACCTGGAAACGGCTTACGTACTTGCAAGCGCTCAGTTTGAAATAATGTTGGAAAATCTAACAATAATGGTTTCAAGAGAAATCCCTCCTATTCTCTACTATTTAGTTTAGCAAAGTAGAGCGGAATTTCAATGTTAATTCGTCATACTTTTTTTCTTTCTCACATACATTTTTAGTAAGAGTGTGAACGGAGGGAAGGAAAATGTGGCGAAAAACTTGGCAAGACCGTGTAATGTCTCACATACAGGAAAATTCTTCACTATATATATTTAACTCTGTTTTATTATTGATGGGAGTAATATTTGGAGCGATTCTTGTGAATAGTTTACAAATAAACCAAAAGCAAGATTTATCATTTTATTTACAGCGTTTTTTTGGACAAGTTTCTAAAGGCGAATTTGCTATTGCGGGTGAAATGTTTCGAGAAAGTTACTTTTCGCAATTAAAATATATTGGCTTTATTTGGATTTTAGGGATTTCCATTATTGGATTGCCACTTATTTTTATCTTATTATTTTTAAAAGGAGTAGTTGTTGGATTTACAGTAGGTTTTTTAGTAAGTCAGCATGGATGGAATGGATTATTATTAGCATTTGTATCTGTATTGCCGCAAAATTTAATTATTATTCCAGTGTTTCTTGTTATGACAACAATTGCTGCAAGCTTTTCTTTGAGAATGATTAGGCACCAATTTATCCGGAGAATAACTGAGCCACTATTACCGTTATTAATTCGTTATACATGCTTTTTTCTCGTGATTGGAGCAGTATTAGCTATCGCTTCTAGCATCGAAGCCTATGCATCACCAGTTTTAATGAAAGAAGTCGTGGAAACTATTAATAAAAAATAAATACTTTTTGAGAATAATTATCAATTTGTTTTTATTGTTTTTTCTTTTGACAGAAGCCCTTCTTCTGATATAATGGTGTAAGAGTGGCGAGGAGGGAGTAGTACCGAATGGAAGAAAGAATTGAACGAATTAAGAAGCAACTACATGCAGCGAGCTATAAATTGACACCACAACGTGAAGCAACAGTTCGTGTGCTGCTGGAAAATGAAGAAGATCATTTAAGCGCAGAAGATGTATACCTCCTTGTAAAAGAAAAGTCGCCAGAGATCGGATTAGCAACCGTCTATCGAACTTTAGAGCTATTATCTGAGTTAAAAGTTGTCGATAAGATTAACTTCGGAGACGGTGTTTCACGCTATGACTTACGCCAAGAAGGTGCACAGCGTTTCCACCATCATTTAATCTGTACACAATGCGGTGCTGTACAAGAAATACAAGAAGATTTACTTGGTGAAGTGGAGAATAAAGTAGAACGAGACTGGAGCTTTAAGGTGAAAGATCATCGTTTAACATTCCATGGGATTTGTAAAAATTGTCAAGAAAATGAAACGGATGAAAAATAACCTTTTCCTATTTAACTAGGAAGAGGTTTTTTATTTGAATAAGGTATAAATCGGTGGAAGCTTGGCATATGTTGTAATAACTTATATTTTGGAGGAATTTACAATGCGCCGAGCTTTGAAATTAAC
Organism: Bacillus paramycoides; assembly: GCF_001884235.1. Lineage (GTDB taxonomy): Bacteria > Bacillota > Bacilli > Bacillales > Bacillaceae_G > Bacillus_A > Bacillus_A paramycoides. The sequence continues at coordinate 40,320 of NZ_MAOI01000069.1, forward strand.
TTTTGATGGAATGAAAGTATTTTTATTATTTACGAGTTGTACGATTTTGTTTTATTTCGCTATACTATGGATAAATGAAGAATATGAAAGTTACCATCGTTATGAAAAGCCAAAAGAAGAGACTGTAGAAAAAGTATCAGGGAATGAGGAGCCGGCAAAGGATGCTTTCGTAAATAGAATGATGTTTTTCTATGAAAATGGGGAGTAGTGTAGATTGGAAGATCAATTAAAAGATTTTATTCATTATATGATTGTTGAAAAAGGATTAGCGAAAAATACAGTTGTATCTTACGAACGTGATTTGAAAAGCTATGTGAAGTATTTGCAAAATGTAGAACAGACGAAGACATTTCATGAAGTGACACGCCTACACATTGTTAACTTTTTGCAGTATTTAAAAGAAAATGGGAAGTCTTCAAAAACATTGGCACGTCATATTGCATCGATTCGTTCGTTTCACCAATTTTTACTTCGTGAACGAGCGGTGGAGCACGACCCATCGGTACATATTGAAACGCCACAAGGGGAACGGAAATTACCAAAAGTATTATCTGTCGACGAAGTAGAAGCGTTACTTCAAACACCGAAAGCGGCGAGTGCTTTTGGGATTCGGGATAAAGCAATGTTAGAGTTATTGTATGCAACGGGACTTCGTGTTTCAGAATTAATTGCATTAAATTTAGAAGATGTACATTTAACAATGGGATTTGTTCGTTGCATTGGGAAAGGGAATAAAGAAAGAATTATTCCATTAGGAAGCTTAGCGACGGAAGCGATTCAAAAGTATATTGAAAAAGGTAGAAGAGAATTGATGGGGAAAAAAGCAGTAGATGCGCTCTTTTTAAACCACCATGGTAATCGATTATCGAGACAAGGGTTTTGGAAAATTTTAAAGCGATTAGCGAAAGAAGCAAATATTGAAAAAGAGCTTACACCGCATACGTTGCGTCACTCTTTTGCTACGCATTTATTAGAGAACGGGGCAGATTTGCGTGCTGTACAAGAAATGCTTGGACATGCAGATATTTCAACAACGCAAATCTATACACACGTTTCAAAAACTAGATTAAAAGATGTATATAAACAGTTCCATCCGAGAGCATAGTTATTATGCTCTTTTTTTCATAGATTGAGAAGAGTAAAGCACTTCACAGAAACTTCACAAACATTTCGTACATTGTTTTCAGCAGAAGACTAGAATATTACAATGTATTTCCTCTATACTAAGGAAAGTATGAAGGAGGAAATGAAGATGAAAAAACTTATTATTACATTATTTATCGCGATGCTAGCACTGGCTGGCTGTAATACAAACAAAGAAGAACCGAAAAAAGAACAGAAAATTGAGGCTGTAAAAGTAGCCTTTCAAACGAATCCGAAAAAAATTAAACCAGGTGAAAAAACAGAAGTACAAGCACTTGTTACACAAGGAAAAGAAAAGGTAACAGATGCTGATGTGAAGTTTGAAATTTGGAAAGATGGCGACGAGAAGCACGAAATGTTAAATGGTAAGCATAAAGGGAAAGGTGTTTATGCTGTAGAGAAAACATTTGAGACTGATGGAGTATACCATATTATTCCTCACACAAATGCACGTGAAATGCATGTTATGCAAGAAGAAAAAGTGGCTGTGGGAAATGCCAAAGTAGAAGATGCAAAGAAAGAAAATAGTGATCATGGTGCAGGGCACGGCGATCATAAGAGCGATACAATGATTCACCTTATGGCTGGAGATTTGAAAGCCAATGCTGAATCAGAAATGAAAGTTCATTTGAAACAAAAAGAAGAAGCATTAACTGGCGCTGAAGTACAACTTGAGATTTGGAAAGATGGCGTTGAAAAACATGAATTTATTCCAGCAAAAGAAGGAAATAAAGGCGAGTACGTAACTAAGCATACATTTAAAGAAAATGGTACTTACAAAGTGAAAGTTCATGTAAGAAAAGGCGAACTACATGAACATAAAGAAGAAACAGTAGAAGTAAAATAAAAAAGCAGCTCTTTAGAGCTGCTTTTTTATTTTTATATTAGGAAATTATTCATAAAATGATTAGCACTTCTTTGTAGAATGGATTACAATAGAAGTGTGAATAAAATAAGAAATTCTACGAAAATGTATTAAAAAGAAAGCGTAAACATGTTATGATATCAATATCAGATGTCTGACATCTGACTTAGAAAAAACTAGAAATATTTTTCAGTCGTTTCAAGTAAAACGAAATAGGTTAGAAAAGGATTTAAAGAAGTACTGTTTGACAATGAGAATGAAAGAGAATTCTTATCGATAACAGTTTCACTTTATAGCGTTTTGAACATACTACAAGAAGTAGAACTGAACTTATAGGAGGTCGCAGTTATGAATAAATATAAACGTATATTCCTAGTCGTAATGGACTCTGTGGGAATCGGTGAAGCACCGGATGCTGAGCAATTTGGTGATTTAGGTTCTGACACAATTGGTCACATTGCTGAACATATGAATGGATTGCAAATGCCAAACATGGTGAAGTTAGGTCTTGGTAACATTCGTGAAATGAAAGGTATTTCTAAAGTAGAGAAACCGCTTGGATATTATACAAAAATGCAAGAGAAATCTACTGGTAAAGATACGATGACAGGTCACTGGGAAATCATGGGCCTATATATTGATACACCATTCCAAGTGTTCCCTGAAGGATTCCCGAAAGAATTACTTGATGAATTAGAAGAGAAAACAGGCCGTAAAATTATCGGTAATAAGCCAGCTTCTGGAACTGAGATTCTTGACGAACTTGGTCAAGAGCAAATGGAAACAGGCTCTTTAATCGTTTACACTTCTGCAGATAGCGTACTACAAATTGCAGCACACGAAGAAGTAGTGCCACTTGATGAGTTATATAAAATTTGTAAAATTGCACGTGAACTAACGTTAGATGAGAAGTACATGGTAGGACGTGTTATCGCTCGTCCATTCGTTGGAGAACCTGGAAAATTCACACGTACACCAAATCGTCATGACTATGCGTTAAAACCATTCGGCCGTACGGTAATGAATGAATTAAAAGATAGTGACTATGATGTAATTGCTATCGGTAAAATTTCTGATATTTATGATGGTGAAGGGGTAACTGAATCACTTCGTACGAAGTCTAATATGGATGGAATGGATAAGCTTGTAGATACATTAAATATGGACTTTACAGGTCTTAGCTTCTTAAACTTAGTTGACTTTGATGCATTATTCGGCCACCGTCGTGACCCACAAGGATACGGAGAAGCATTACAAGAATATGATGCACGTCTTCCAGAAGTATTCGAAAAACTAAAAGAAGATGATCTATTATTAATTACAGCAGACCACGGTAATGATCCAGTACATCCTGGTACTGATCATACACGTGAATATGTACCGTTATTAGCATATAGCCCAAGCATGAAAGAAGGCGGACAAGAATTACCACTTCGTCAAACATTTGCTGATATTGGTGCAACAGTAGCAGAAAACTTCGGTGTGAAAATGCCAGAATACGGAACAAGCTTCTTAAACGAGCTAAAGAAATAGGGGGATAAACAAATGAATCGTGAACTTATTACAAAATCAGCTTCATACTTAAAAGAGAAATTTCAAGAGACACCACAAGTAGGACTAATCCTTGGATCTGGACTAGGCGTATTAGCAGATGAAATCGAGAACGCAGTAACAGTACCTTACAGTGAGATCCCTGAATTCCCAGTATCAACTGTAGAAGGTCATGCAGGTCAACTTGTATTCGGTACACTTCAAGGTGTAACAGTAGTAGCAATGCAAGGACGTTTCCATTTCTACGAAGGATATGATATGCAAAAAGTAACATTCCCAGTTCGTGTTATGAAAGAACTAGGTGTAGAAACAGTTGTTGTAACGAATGCAGCTGGTGGTGTAAATACATCATTTGAACCAGGCGACCTTATGTTAATTTCAGACCACATCAACTTCATGGGTACGAATCCATTAATCGGACCGAATGATTCTGAAATGGGCGTACGCTTCCCTGATATGTCTACATCATATACGACAGAACTTCGCGAAATGGCGAAACAAGTTGCAGCTGACTTAAACATTACAGTACAAGAAGGTGTATACGTTGGAATGACAGGTCCTGTATATGAAACACCTGCTGAAATTCGTATGCTTCGTACACTTGGCGGAGATGCAGTTGGTATGTCAACAGTACCGGAAGTAATTGTAGCGCGTCACGCAGGTATGAAAGTACTAGGTATTTCTTGTATTTCAAATATGGCAGCTGGTATTTTAGATCAGCCACTTCACCACGATGAAGTAATTGAAACGACAGAACGTGTTAAAGCTAACTTCTTAGCATTAGTAAAAGCAATCGTAAAACAAATGAAGGGGTGACTTCACAATGAGAATGGTGGACCTAATTGCAAAAAAACGTGATGGACATGCATTAACGACAGAAGAGATTAACTTTATCGTTGAAGGATACACAAATGGTGATATTCCTGATTATCAAGTAAGTTCACTTGCAATGGCAATTTTCTTCCAAGATATGAATGATCAAGAACGTGCAGATTTAACGATGGCAATGGTAAATAGCGGTGATACAATTGACTTATCAGCCATTGAAGGGGTCAAAGTAGATAAGCATTCAACAGGTGGAGTTGGTGATACAACGACACTTGTATTAGGTCCATTAGTAGCTGCTTTAGGTGTACCAGTTGCGAAAATGTCTGGACGAGGTCTAGGACATACGGGTGGTACAATTGATAAATTAGAAGCAGTACCAGGATTCCATGTGGAAATTGAAAATGATGAATTCATGCGTCTTGTAAATGAAAATAAAATTGCTGTTATCGGTCAAAGTGGAAACCTAACACCTGCTGATAAAAAATTGTATGCACTTCGTGATGTAACGGCAACAGTAAACTCAATTCCGCTTATTGCAAGCTCGATTATGAGTAAAAAAATTGCTGCTGGTGCAGATGCAATTGTTCTTGATGTAAAAACTGGAGCAGGAGCATTTATGAAAACGGATGAAGATGCAAAATGTTTAGCAGAAGCAATGGTACGAATCGGTAATAACGTTGGTCGTAATACGATGGCAGTTATTTCTGATATGAGCCAGCCGCTTGGTGAGGCTATTGGTAACGCATTAGAAGTACAAGAAGCAATTGATACATTACAAGGTAAAGGACCAAAAGATTTAGAAGAGTTATGTTTAACGCTTGGAAGTCAAATGGTATACCTTGCTGGACAAGCTTCATCTTTAGAAGATGCTCGTGAAAAGTTAATTGAAGTAATGAACAACGGTAAAGCGCTAGAATCATTTAAAACGTTCTTATCAGCGCAAGGCGGCGATGCATCTGTTGTTGATGATCCTTCTAAATTGCCACAAGCACAATTTAAAATTGAAGTGGAAGCAAAAGAAGACGGTTATGTATCGGAAATCGTTGCAGACGAAATCGGAACAGCAGCAATGCTTTTAGGAGCAGGGCGTGCAACGAAAGAGTCTGAAATCGATTTAGCAGTTGGTCTAATGCTTCGCAAAAAAGTAGGCGATAGCGTGAAAAAAGGTGACGCTCTTGTTACAATTTACGCAAACCGCGAAAATGTTGAAGACGTAAAAGCGAAAATTTATGAGAACATGAAAATCGCTAAAGACCACGTAGATGCACCAACTTTAGTACACGGTATTGTAACAAAGTAATAAAAAAAGCTGAGGAGATTTCTCCTTGGCTTTTTTGACTATTTTTTGTTTATAATAATAATGGGTGAAATTATGATTAGAATTTGTGCGATAACGAAAAAAAATGAAGTTTTATATGATGTTTCGCTAGAAGAAACGCAAAAAGAAAACATCGTATGGTATTGGCTTGATTTATATAAGCCGACGAAAGAAGAGTATACATATATTTTACAAGATCACTTCAAGTTCCATCCCCTTGCAATTGAAGATTGTGTAGAGTATGTACAGAGGCCAAAGGTAGATTTTTATGATGGATATAACTTTTTAGTTCTCCATGCATTCGGAGAAGACGGATTAGAACCGCATGAAATCGATTTATTTGTTAGTGATCGATATATAGTCTCTTTCCACTTCTCTCATAACAATGCGATTGAAAGAGTATGGAAAACGCTCGGTGAGAAGAAACGTATTAAGAAGAGTCCTTTAAATGTAGCGCATACAATTATTGACCAAATTGTAGATGATTATTTCGCACCTGTGTATTACATTGAAGACCATTTAAATGCAATTGATGATAATTTAACGGGTGAGACAGCAGGAAGCGTGCTAGAAGAGGTATTTGATATTCGTGCAGATTTATCGAAGCTAAGGCGTACGATTATTCCGATGCGTGATTTATTGTATCGTATTTTAAATTCAACTCGCTTTTACGGTATAAGCGACCATGAAATTTATTTTAAAGATATACATGATCATTTGCTTAAACTGACAGAGATGATTGAAGCGAGTCGTGAATTAACAGCAGATATTCGAGATAGTTACTTTTCATTGAACTCGCACCATATGAACAACATTATGAAAACATTAACTGTATTCTCGACGATTTTCATGCCATTAACATTTATCGCAGGGGTATATGGAATGAACTTTTCACATATGCCAGAGCTTGGCGGACAGTATAGTTACTTTATTTGTTTGTTAATTATGGCGTTAATTGGCGGGGGCATGATGGCTTGGTTTTATAAAAAAGGTTGGTTTAAGTAAAAAACACCGAGGATTTCCTCGGTGTTTTTTACTAGCCAATAGCGTGTAATACGAACATGGCTAAGAATAAGCATGTAATGATATACATGGATGGTGCAACTTCTTTACGCTTTCCAAGAGCAACTTTTAAAATAGGATAAGCGATAAATCCGAACGCAATGCCATCAGCGATACTATATGTGAGCGGGATCATAACGATAATTAAAAACGCTGGAAACCCTTCTGAAAAGTCGTTCAGAGGAATTTGTTGAATGCTTGTAATCATCAGGCCGCCAATAATAATTAAGATTGGTGCAATGGCACTATCAGGAATTAGTTTGACAAACGGAAGTGCAAACAGTGATGCGAAGAATAACAACCCTGTAACGATAGACGTCAGACCTGTCTTTCCGCCTGCAGTAATACCTGCGGCACTCTCTACTGTTGAAACGGTAGGGCTTGTGCCAAATAGACCACATGTCATTGCTGAAATTGCATTTGCTTGGTAAGCACGTGGGAATTTACGATCATCTTCTAATAAACCGTGTAAAAGTCCCATGTTCTCAAAAATAAGCACCATGCTTAAGGAGAATGTTGCAATCCAAAATGGTAAGGAAGAAAGTTTCCCAAATGACATAGCTCCAAACACATCGCCGTAATTAGCGAATGAAAATGAGCTATTTCCCACTTGACTCGTATCAACAAGACCGAATAGCCATGCAATACCAGTTCCAATTGCAATCGTCCATAAAAAGTTTCCACGCACGTTACGAATAAATAGTACAAGCGCAATGATAAGAGTAAGTAATGTCGCAAGAACGACAGGATTACTTAATTTCCCCATTGCAACAGCAGTATGAGGATTCGAAACGACTAAACCACCTTTTTGCAAGCCGATGAAAGCTAAAAACAACCCGATACCGACAGTGATCGCTTCCTTTAATGACTTTGGAATCGATACCGAAAGCACGCGAGCAATCGGTGTAAAAGCAGCAATTGCAAAAATAATACCGGCGATAAAAACAGCTGCTAATGCTTCTTGCCAAGCTAGACCGAGCGTGTGCACAGCAGTGTACGTGAAGAATGCATTTACACCCATACCCGGGACAAGAATAGCAGGTGCATTTGCCCAAAATGCCATAAGTAGACATCCGACAAATGAACTAAAAACAGTTGCTAAAATTCCAGCTTCAAGAGGAATGCCGGCATCTGATAAGATTGACGCATTTACAATCATAATATAAACGATCGTGAAAAATGACGTGACTCCAGCTAAAACTTCTTGTTTTGGTGATGTTTGGTGTAAGTCTAATTTAAATGTTCTTTCAAGTATTCCTTTCATGTTAAACCTTCTTTTTCATATCCCTCTCCCACCCGTGATATCTCTTTTGTAAGAGCTCACCGTCCTTTATTATATCAGAACATCATGTTTTTACAACAACGAAAATGATAACGTTTACTTATAAACGAAATTATTTATAAATACGTAAAAATGGCTCGTATGGTTGAAATGATTTCTAATTCTCCAGATTGAATGGGCGGGGCTGCTTGTGCATGTAAAGTAGCATAGGATGCAACCTCCCGTGGTAATTGGGCAGATTCTTCAACGAGTGAGAGGGGAACAGGATTAATGTTTAAATTGTATGTACTCGCAATAGCACGAGCTTTTTCTACTGCTTGGTGCAGAGCCTGAATGAGAGCTTGCTCATAATATTTATTTGGATGAGATATTCGAAAACGTAACCCTTTTGCTACGTTTGCACCATTCGAAACGGCTATATCATATACTTCCCCTGCTTTTTGCACATTTAAAACGGTAATTTCATACAAATGCTCCACACGGTAGCCTTGTAGTAATGCTTTATCATTTACATATTCGTATTGAGGAGTAATCGTATAAGAAATGGTTTCTATATCTTTATCGGCAATACCGAGCTGTTTGAGTGCATCCAGCAATTGTTTCGATTGTATCGCATTTTCTTCTTGCGCTTGTTTTACATTTTTACTATCTGTTCGAATTCCGAGTGTTAATATGACAACATTTGGTTTTGCTTTTACAATGCCTTCTCCTTGTACAGTAATAGTAGCTTCTTTACCAGCATTTGTCGTACGGATATTATGTAAATACGGATTCATTCCACCTTGCATTTTGCATCACCATCCTTTTTTATCCCGCTATTTGCGGACAGTAAGACTGCCCGTAAAAGCCCGATTGGTGAAGGCTAATAATCAGTGGGGGAGGTGTCCATCCCCCACTGATTAAAGTTTCACTTTATATGTATATGTGTGAACAAAAAAGAAAATCGTATGAAAAAAGTTACATAAATGAGAATGATGAGGAAAGAAAGCATATACAACAGAGGTATTTATAGATTATAATATGTGTAAATATGATAAAAAAGGGACGAGGCTAGTGAACGAAAAAAGAGAAACACTGATTTTAGATTTATCTGCATCATTTCGAAAGATGATACGTTTATTACAAAATGATATTAATACACGTTTTTCAGAGCATATGCCATATAATGAATTCTCTGTCCTACGTGCGTTGTTTTTAAAAAGTCCACAGATGGCTTCGCAAATTGCGAGTGAAGTAAACGTAACCTCCAGTCATATTACAGCTGTAACAGATCGTCTCGTACGAAAAGGATTTGTAGAAAGAAAACGTTCAAATTCAGATCGTCGTATCGTGTACTTAGAAATTACAGAACATGGACGAGAAGTAACTGAAAAACTTGAAGCTGTGCGTAAAGAATATTATAAAGATAGATTTAAAGGTTGGAGCGACCAAGAGATAGAAATGGTTTTAGAACTATTTGGCCGCGTATTATAATAAATGAGGATAGGAAGCGAGAGCTTTCCTATCCTTTTTCTTTTGAATAAAAACATTTTGAAACTCCGATACTTTAATTAAAAAGATCGGAGGAAAGATTATGAAATATATTGCTGCACTTACCATTTTACTTGGAAGTTTTTTCTGTTTTCATACATTCACGTACGCCGATACCCCTATCCAAGTGGTGCAAAAAGAAGTGAAGTATATTGAAAACGATAATACGGTCTTATATTCGAAATTATGGGTTCGTTCTATGCAAAATGCAGTATCATTCCATCACAGCGATAATATTCGTAATCAGGACACATTGCGTAATGTAACAAATTCAGAGCTCGTTAAAGCGAAGCAATTGCCGTTTAAGAAAGCATCTATGTACATTCCGAGATTATCGCAATACGTATCAAAAGCAGGGAAAGAAAATATTCAAGTGTACTACATTGCGGTGCATTATAACGTGAAAAAAGAAAATGCATATCAACTTAATGGCATGAACTATTTTCTACAAGTATTTGTGAAAGAAAATGGGAAATGGAAAATTGCTGAAAGTGTAGTCGCACCGACAGAACAAATTGTACAAAATGGTGATGGGTTTGGGATGAAAGAAGAAATGGTGTATGGGGATAGGAGAGAGAATGTGAAATAACCTCCTTCAAAAGGAGGTTATTTCACATTCGAAGAAAATTTAAGTTTTAAGAAGCGAGATAAGATTAAGTAAACTACGACACTAGTTCCTATGAAGCCCATATAATAGCTCCAGATAGAGTGGCTTCCACCTACTAACATTCCGCCAAACATTCCAATAAAGATTACACAACATATCATACATAGCTTTTTAAGATTTGGATATAATAGGAAGTTTCCATTTTGTTCATTAGGTGATCTTGTATATAAGTACATCCCTAAAGGTAATAAAATAATTATATTTGCGATTGGCCCAATAAGTTTCGTCGCTGAAGGAATGTAAGTGAAGTTTGGCTCATCATGACGCACTCCAGCAGCATCGGTATACGCCCTCTGAGGGTCGTAATCGAAATCAATATCGAATCTGTGAATTGGTGCTAAAATATTCACTTTTTCGAGTATACCTGTATATAAACTATCTACTTTCTCTTGTGTATAAGCAGGCGTATTTGTATGGATGGAAATAAATCCAGCAATAAGTGTTGGTAAAATAAAAGGAAATCCAAGTATAGCAGTAGCAAAAAATCCTTGTGAAATTATATTGCCAGTAATTGTACCTATACATAGTGCAAGGGTATAGATGGAAATTAATACAATAACCATGTATAAGAAATAAGTATGAAATGGTGAAAATACTTGATACTTATTATGAAAGGTTGTCTTTTTCATAATAGCAAAAAGTCCCCAATTCAATATAACGATAGCTACAATATTACACACGCCAAAAAGCCATTTCGTCATGAAGAGATCTTTCCGTTTAAATGGCATAGACCATAGAAAGTCACTTGATTGATTTTGACGTTCCCATCCAATAAGGATACAGGCTAATGCAATGAGGAGTGCCCCTTGAACCATGATAGCATCAATAAGTGAAAGGTGATAAGTGTATCGGAATATATAGTTCCATTTACTATTTTCATGAAAAAAATGTAGTTGCGTTGCAGCTGATAAATAATATTTATATGACAGTACGTAGAAACTTACTAACCAAAATAGCCAAATAATATATTTACTTTGCTGATATGTGCGTATCCACAATGCTTTATGAAACATAGGATCTCTCCTTTAAAAAACTTTATAATTTGTAAGACGTGATAATATAAAATAGGTGACGATTCCAGTTAAAAAGAATCCAATATAGTAACTAAATAACAGATTAAAACTATTTAACATTTGGCCGCCTATTAATGCCGCGTATATGGTAGCACTCCATATCCAAAATGAGCGGTATTTATGAAATATAAAGATTTTCTTATTATTTTCATTCGGTGACCTCGTGTAAAGAAATGTACCAAGAAGTAAGCCAGAAATTGTATAGAAAATAGAAACAAGAATTACTTTAGCAGAGTAGTAACGATGAGATGTAGGACCTATCATTATAACTTTTCCGCTATCCATGTATGATTGTGAATTAGGATTATAATGATAATCAATTGTATAGTCTAGTATGGGACTTGAGATGTTTGTCTTCTTACTAAAATCATACATTTTCTCAAATCGTGTATAGTCTTTATGCTCATATAGTGCATCTGAATTGATTGTTAAGAAAAAGAGAAAGAGTGAAAATACTCCTAATCCGATTACGCAAAAAGTAATGCTAAAGATGCCTTGTGGAATAATGCTACCAGTAAATGTGCCAATACATAGAGAAACAGTGTAAATAGCAATGTATGAAAAAATCGCGTAAAGAAAATAACGATGAAATGTGCCAAATGATTGGTATTCAAAATGGATGGTTGATTTGTAAATAAAATACATAAGAACCCAATTAATAAGAAATGATGCTAGGATAAAAAATGTACCGAAAAACCATTTTGATAAGAAAATATCACGTCTTTTAAAGGGCATCATCATTAATAATTCTTCATGTTGATGACTGCGTTCCCATCCAATTAATATACAAGCTAGAGCGATTATAATAAGAGCTAACCAAAAAGTGTTAGAAGAATAAAAAGAATATTGATAATAAAACTTTTGTCCTTCTAGATTTTCTGGATGAAGAAGGAGATATTGTTGCTCCTTGGCAGTTTGATAGTAGTCATAAGATAAATAATAAATTGTACTCAAGAAAAAGAGTAATACAGCATATTTCCCACGTTTCCAATTCCACATCCATAACGCCTTATGAAACATACCCATCCTCCTCAAGCGTCGTAACGAAGACATCTTCAAGTGACATTGTTAATTCTTCAATGAGTATTGGTTGCTCTTTATAAAACTTCTCAAGCGTTGTAGCAACATTTCCTTCGATTAAAATCGTATATACTTTTCCCGTTTGATTTAATATTTTAATATTGCTTAAGTTTTCTAGTTTTTGAGGTAATGATCGTTCGTAAGCAACTTGTATTTTAGCGAATCGTGATTTTGCATCGTCTAGTGACGTAATAGAATCTACTGTATGCCCTTTTAAAATAATGATTGTATCTGCGATTTTTTCAACTTCATCTAAATGATGAGTAGAGATGAAAATCGTAATTTCTTTCTCTGCTACTTCTTCAACGAGAAATTGTAGGATTTGTCTTTTAACGATAGGATCAAGCCCGTTTGTCGGTTCATCTAAAATAATATATTCTGCTTTTGCAGCGAAAGCTAAAATGATGGCAAGCAGTGCTTTCATTCCTTTTGAATAGCTACGGATTCGTTTGTTCGGCAAGTTAAAACGTTCTAATATTTCATAAAAATATTGTTCATCGAATGCTGTATAAACGGCTTTATAAAATTTCACGATTTCCTTTACTGTATATCCGTTCAGTATGTTAGTAGAATCCGGAACATATACAACTTTTTGTTTAATTTCCGGCTGCTTATGAACATCCGTATCCTCATATGTAACAGTGCCTTCATCGGGGTCTAAAATGCCGACCATCGTTCGTAATAAAGTTGTTTTCCCTGCACCGTTTCTACCGAGCAATCCGACGATACTACCTTTTTGTAATGTGAAAGAAACATCGTCTAAAATTGTTTGATTATCAATTGTTTTCTTCAAGTTTGTCACTTTCAGCATCTATACTTCCTCCAATCTCTTTGTAGTATGAATCTATCCAATCGTGAATTTTATCTTTCGTAATCCCAAGATAAGAGGCTTCTAGTAGTAATTGATGAAATTGCTTTTCAACCATAGCGATTTTCCTTTCGTCTAATGTTGGGGTAATCGATTGGGATACAAATGTTCCTTTCCCTCGTAATGTTTCAATAATCCCTTGTCGCTCTAATTCTTGATAAGCTTTGCTTACTGTATTTGGATTTATAACGAGCAAAGATGCGAGCTCGCGTACAGAAGGAAGCTTATCACTTGGAGCTAACATGTTTTTCAATACGAGTTCTTTTACATTTTGGACAATTTGTTCCCATATCGGAGTGTTGCTTCTTGGATCAAGTTGAATATGCAAGAGCAATGTCTCCTTCCTGATGAGTATTAAGTGTACTACTGTGTGTAATACACTTAATACAATATAGGCAATGAATTTATTTGTCAACTGAAAATGATAGAAAAATATGGTATTAAAAATGTATAAATTGGAAAAAATAGGTTTGATATAGAATGGAGGGTTAGTCATGAAGCGAGTTTTTGGAATACTTGTTTGTTTCATGTTATTGCTTTCTGGTACTTCAGTTAGTTTCGCACAATCTGAGAAAACGAAGCAGGAGAAAACAGAAGAAACAGCACCGAAGTTAGCCGAACAAGCGTCGTCAGCAATCGTAATTGAGCAAGATACAGGTAAAGTTTTGTTTGATAAAAATCCGAATGAAAAGTTACCACCTGCTAGTATGACGAAGATTATGACAATGCTATTAATTATGGAACAAGTTGAAAAAGGAAAACTAAAACTAAACGATAAAGTTAGAGCGAGTGAACACGCAGCTTCAATGGGTGGATCACAAATTTTTCTAGAGCCTGGGGAAGAGATGACTGTAAATGAAATGCTAAAGGGCATTGCGATTGCATCTGGAAATGATGCATCTGTTGCAGTAGCTGAGCATATCGCTGGTTCAGAAGAAGGATTCGTAAATATGATGAACAAGAAAGCGAAAGATCTAGGACTGAAAAATACACATTTTCAAAATCCGACAGGTCTTCCAGCGAAAGATCATTATTCCACAGCGAATGATATGGCTATTATGGCGAAAGAGTTGATGAAGTATCCACTTATTCGAAAATATACAGGTAAGTATGAAGACTATTTACGTGAAAATACGGATAAGAAATTTTGGCTCGTTAATACGAATAAGCTAGTTCGTTTTTATCCTGGAGTAGATGGAGTGAAGACGGGTTTTACGACAGAAGCGAAATATTGTTTAACAGCATCAGCTGAAAAAAATGGAATGCGTGTTATTTCAGTTGTCATGGGAGCACCTACGTCAAAAGAGCGGAACAACCAAGTAACAAAGCTTCTTGACTATGCATTTGGACAATATATGACAAAGAAATTGTATACACGTGGCGAGAAAATTAAGACTGTACAAGTAGGAAAAGGTAAAAAAGAAAAAGTAGATTTAGTTGCGTCAGACAATGTGTCTCTTCTTATGAAGAAGGGCGAAAATATGGACAAGGTAAAACAAGAAGTGATTGCTGAAAAGAAAGTAAAGGCACCGATTAAAAAAGGTGATGCACTTGGTACACTCGTTATTAAAAAAGATAAAGATGTTTTATTAAAACAAACAATTGTAGCAAAAGAAGATGTTGCTGCAGCAAGCTGGTGGGAACTATTTAAAAGAAGTTTTGGGATGTTTTCAACATCAAAATAGCGGCGGGAATTTTGCCGCTTTTCTGCTCGTATATACGGGGATAATTGCTGAAAGGTTTCACTTTATGACGAAATAGTTCTTCTTTTGTCAGTAGGAAGGATTCTTATTTTATATCACGAAAATCTTATGTTAATGAGTAAAGTTTGAGCATAAGGAGGAAATCGTGTGAGTCTTTCCATGCACTTAGAAGTAAAACGTGACGTCTTATGTGTGAGACTAGAGGGTGAATTAGATCATCATACTGCTGAAGAGTTGCGAACGAAAGTAACAGATATGATTGAGACACATGGTGTTCATCATATTGTTTTGAGCCTAGAGAACTTAACGTTTATGGATAGTTCTGGTCTAGGTGTTATATTAGGCCGATATAAACATGTAAAGGGATTAGGTGGAGAAATGGTTGTCTGTGCAATTTCACCGCCTGTTAAACGTTTATTTGAAATGTCAGGTCTATTCAAAATTGTTCGTTTAGAAGAAAGTGAAGCGCATGCGCTCGCGACGTTGGGGGTGGCATAAATGAGAAATGAAATGAACCTTCAATTTTCAGCGTTAAGTCAGAATGAATCATTCGCTCGCGTTACAGTAGCTGCTTTTATTGCACAACTAGACCCGACGATGGAAGAACTAACAGAGATTAAAACAGTTGTGTCAGAAGCAGTTACAAATGCAATTATTCATGGATATGAAGGAAATGCAGAAGGTGTTGTTTATATTTCAGTGATTTTGGAAGAAGCAATGGTGAAACTCACGATTCGAGATGAAGGGATTGGTATCTTTAACTTAGATGAGGCAAGACAACCCCTTTTTACAACTAAACCTGAATTAGAGCGTTCCGGAATGGGATTTACTATCATGGAAAATTTTATGGATGAAGTAGAAGTTATTTCAAACGAATCTTTCGGGACAACAATCCATTTGACAAAATACTTATCAAATAGTAACGCTCTATGCAATTAAGGAGAATAGCCTATGGACATAGAGGTCAGAAATGAGAAGAAGAAACCTCAGTTAAAGGACCACGAGCTAAAAGCGTTAATTCAAAAAAGTCAAGATGGAGATCAACAAGCGAGAGATACAATCGTTCAAAGTAATATGCGTCTCGTATGGTCGGTTGTGCAGCGATTTCTTAATCGAGGGTACGAACCAGACGATTTATTTCAAATTGGATGTATTGGGCTCTTAAAATCGGTAGATAAATTTGATTTATCTTTCGACGTGAAATTTTCAACATATGCAGTTCCAATGATTATTGGTGAAATACAACGGTTTTTACGTGACGATGGATCTGTGAAAGTAAGTAGATCTTTAAAAGAAACAGGAAACAAAATTCGAAAGATGAGAGACGAGCTTTCGAAAGAATTTGGAAGAGCCCCAACGATTAATGAAGTAGCGGAGGCTCTTGAACTAACGCCAGAAGAAGTCGTTTTGGCACAAGAAGCGAGTCGTGCTCCTTCATCAATACATGAAACTGTGTATGAAAACGATGGAGATCCAATTACTATTTTAGATCAAATTGCAGATCAATCTGAAACGAAATGGTTTGATAAAATTGCTTTAAAAGAAGCAATTAGAGAATTGGATGAACGAGAACGTCTAATTGTGTATTTGCGTTATTATAAAGACCAAACCCAATCAGAAGTAGCGGAGCGCATAGGCATTTCGCAAGTACAAGTTTCAAGACTTGAAAAGAAAATATTGAAACAGATGAAAGATCGAATAGATGAGTAGCTATCTATTCGATCTTTTTTTATTGTCATGAAAAGGAGGAGGATCCAATTATTTCTAAAAAATTAACAGAATATATTGATAATTTAGTTAATTTAAAATATAATCCAAGTATGAACTTGTCACAAAGGGGGAAGGAAACATGGAAACGAGGCAACAATGGGGAACGAGGGCTGGATTTATTTTTGCAGCAATCGGTTCAGCTGTTGGACTAGGGAATATATGGCGTTTTCCTTATACCGCGTATGAAAACGGGGGAGGCGCATTCTTTTTACCGTACTTATTTGCATTATTAACTACTGGTATTTCATTGTTAGCGTTCGAGTTTGCTCTTGGACATCGTCATCGTGGCTCGGCGCCACTTACATTCTTCCGTATTAATCCACGTGCTGAATTTATTGGATGGTGGCAAATGTGTGTGACATTTATTGTGTCAACATATTATGCTGTAATCATTGCTTGGTCTATTTCGTATACATACTTTTCAATTACTGGAGCATGGGGGAAAGACACGCAATCATTTTTATTTAAAGAGTATTTACATGTTGCAGATAAGCCAGGACAATTCGGGGGACTCGTACCAGAAGTATTAATTCCATTGGCTCTCGTTTGGATTATCGTGCTTGGTGTTGCATTTAAAGGCGTTAAAAAAGGAATCGAAGTTGTTAACCGCATTTTTATTCCTTTACTAGTTGTTATGTTCCTTATTATCGTTGTTCGTGCAGTGACGATGGAAGGCGCGATGCAAGGACTAGATGCATTCTTTAAACCAGATTGGAGTCGTATTTTTGATGGGAAAGTATGGCTTGCTGCTTACGGTCAAATTTTCTTTAGTCTTTCATTAGCATTCGGAATTATGATTACGTATTCTAGTTATTTACCGAAAAACTCAGATACAACAAATAATGCTTTTATTACAGGGTTTGCAAATTCAGGATTTGAGTTATTGGCAGGTATCGGTGTTTTTGCAGCTCTTGGATTTATGGCAAATAACATGGGGGTACCGGTTGATAAAGTAGCTAGTGCTGGCGTAGGGCTTGCGTTCGTAGTATTCCCGCAAATTATTAATGAGTTACCGATGTCACCGTTATTTGGCGTATTATTTTTCTTATCTTTAACGGTTGCTGGAATTACATCACTTATTTCACTTGCGGAAGTATGCTTTGCCGCTGTATCTGAAAAATTCAGCTTGAGTCGTCAAAAGACGATTGGAATTATGGGAACGCTTTTAGTATTAGTTTCTCTTGTTTTTGCAACGCGCGGTGGACTTATGTTCCTCGATGTTGTTGATTATTTCGCTAACAATTTTGGATTGATTACAATTGCACTAGCTGAAGTAGTTACAATAGGACTTATTCTACGCCGTTTACCAGTTTATCAAAATCATGCAAACTTTGTATCTGATATAAAGTTAGGGACGTTTTGGAGAGTGAGTTTACTCGTTATTACTCCACTTATGTTAGGGTATATGTTAATTGATGGTACAATCCAAAACATTAAAAAGAACTACGGAGATTATCCGACAGAGTTTGTTGTAACATATGGTTGGTCGATAGCTGCAGCATTTCTTGTTGTTGCGATAGTAATTAGCTTAAAAAAATGGAATGCACAAATACATTCAGATTCTGCACAGCTTGAAAAAGAATGGAAGGACCGAGGTGTTTCATGATGAGTGGATCAGCGATTATGATGATGGTTATTGGTATGGTAGTTATTTGGGGAGGACTCGCATTAAGTATTGCAAATTTATTTAAGAAAAAGGCGTAGGTTAAAACATCTGTACCGAAACGGTACAGATGTTTTTTTATGAAAAAATTGTATTAGAAAAAATTCCAATAACCATACTACAACTACGAGGAAGAGTGAAGGGGTGATTGGAAGTTGGAACAAACGCTTTATATTAAAATGCGAAATCGCTTAAAAGTTTCTCCTACGTATGAAGTAAAGCTGGGCGATGTTGCTCAACTTGCCGGAGATTCTTTGATAGTTGAGTCGTTACAAAATGAGATAGTTTACAAAATAACAGCGCATGATAAAACGCACGTTGTAATTGATGTTATGAAAGTGATTGAGATTATTCAACAAAAAGCGTCTCATATACAAATTAATTTACTTGGTTCTGGACAAACTCTTGTTGAAATTATATACGAAAAAAAGAAAGTGCATCCGCTTTTCTTTGGACTTGTATGGTTGTTGCTTTTCATTGGAGCGGCTCTTGCGATAATTTATTTCCATGAAGATGTAAGTATGCAACAAGTACATCAACGGTTATATTACATGATTACTGGAGAATTTAAGGCACAACCGCTATTATTTCAAATTCCATATTCACTAGGTCTTGGATTAGGGATGGTCTTGTTTTTTAATCATGTATTTCAAAAGCGAATCAATGAAGAGCCTAGTCCATTAGAAGTTGAGATGTTTCAATATCAGCAATCGCTAGATCAATACGTTATCGTTCATGAAAATAAGGATAATACGAAACAGATAGCTGATGATTGAACATGGATTCGTTATTTTAATTGGTCTCGCTGGAGGAATTGCTGTAGGGAGCGGATATGTTGCGTTTTTAGCTGTGCTAGGCATTATCCCACGTTTAGCTCAATTAACGAGAAGTGGAAAACACATTCAATATTTTGAGTGGGCGGTCATTGCAGGCACTTTAACAGGAGCTTGGTGTAGTTTGAGAAATATTACATTTCAAACATCACAATATTGGCTTGTTATATTAGGGATATTTTGTGGCACATTCATTGGAATGCTTGCTGCGGCATTAACAGAAGTGTTAAATGTTTTACCTATTTTAGCGAAACGAGTAGGGGTAGAGGGAAAAATTGTTGTTTTACTCGTTGCTCTTGTACTTGGAAAAGTAATAGGCTCGCTGTTTCACTGGATTTATTTCGTAAAGTAGGAGGCAATATATATGACACAAAAAAAACTAAAGGATGACTACATAAATAAAGTGAAGGAGTACCATCCAAAACCAAACTATTTCATAAATTGTGTCAAGGCATTTCTTGTAGGTGGACTCATTTGTACAGTTGGAGAAGTATTGATGAAATTTTATATACATTATTTTCATTTTAGTGAACAAGAGGCAGGGAATCCTACAGTTGCCACTCTTGTCTTATTATCGGCGATTTTAACAGGATGTGGTGTATATGATAAGATCGGGCAGTTTTCTGGAGCCGGATCAGCAGTACCAGTTACTGGATTTGCGAACTCTATGGCGAGTGCTGCACTAGAACATAGGAGTGAAGGGATTGTTCTTGGGATTGCTACTAATATGTTTAAGATTGCAGGCAGCGTCATTGTGTTTGGAGTCGTCGGTGCATACATTATCGGGTTAATAAGATATACATTTAAAATTTTAATGTCTTAAAGGAGGGATAGGTATGAGGTTGACAGGAAAACAAACGTGGGTATTTCAAAATGATATCTTCGTGAATGCAACTGGTACTGCCGTCGGTCCGAAAGAAGCTGAAGGCCCTCTTGGAAAGGATTTTGATATTTCATATGCTGACTTACATTGTGGAGAGGAAAATTGGGAACTTGCTGAGCGAAGGTTAATGTCAGACTCGATTCAACAAGCGATGCAAAAAGGAAATATCAAAAAATCGCAAATTGATTTCTTTTTAGCGGGTGATTTATTAAATCAAACAGTGACCGCAAATTATGTTGCTCGTGAGTGTGGTATTCCTTTTTTAGGAATGTTTAGCGCTTGTGCGACGTCAATGGAAACTTTAGCGATTGGGGCAGCCTTTATAGACGGTGGATTTGCGAATCGCATCTTAGCTACAGTAAGTAGTCATAATGCGACGGCTGAAAGACAATTTCGTTATCCAACAGAGTATGGAGGACAAAAGCCAGGAACAGCAAATTCAACGGTTACTGGAGCAGGATCCATATTAATTAGCAATGAAGAGAGTGCAATTAAAATAACGGCAGCTACGATTGGGAAAGTACAGGACTTAGGAATTGCGAATCCTTTAGATATGGGATCGGCAATGGCACCAGCTGCTGCTCATACAATTCAACAGCATTTTGAAGATTTAAGAAGAAGTGCCGCTGATTATGATTTGATTGTTACGGGTGATTTATCAGCTGTTGGGACACCAATTGCGAAACAACTTTTACTTGAGGAAGGATATAATCTCGGGAATATATACAATGATTGCGGATTAATGATTTACGATTCGAGTCAGGAAGAAGTGTTTGCAGGTGGTAGTGGCTGTGCTTGTTCAGCGGTTGTAACGTACGGGCATTTATTACGTGAGATGCAAAAGGGGAATTTACAACGAATTCTTGTTGTTGCTACTGGAGCATTATTAAGCCCGATGATGATGCAACAGAAGGAAACGATTCCGACAATCGCGCACGGTGTTGTATTTGAAAGAGTGAAAGGAGAGTGAATTGTGGATTTTATATATGCATTTCTTGTAGGCGGAGCTATTTGTGTAATTGGACAAGTGTTGCTAGACTTCGCCAAGTTAACACCAGCTCATTTAATGGCAACATTTGTAGTCGTTGGGGCTATATTAGATGGATTCGGATTGTATGATAAGCTTATAAAATTTGCGGGTGCTGGGGCAACGGTCCCTATTACAAGCTTTGGGCATTCGCTACTGCACGGAGCAATGCATGCGGCAGAAAAACATGGATATTTAGGAATTGGAATCGGTATGTTTAGCTTAACGTCAGCGGGTATTTCAGCAGCAATATTATTTTCATTTTTTGTAGCACTTATATGTAAACCGAAAGGATAAATCAAATGAGACGAAGGGTTGTTTTGGTCACAGATGGAGATGAATATGCAAAGCGGACAATTGAGCTGTTAACAAAGGAATTTGGGGGAAGGTGTATTTCAGCATCGCAAAGTAATCCAACCAAATTGACAGGGAAGAAAGTTGTTGAGCTTATTATGCAAACACCATATGACCCTGTATTTGTCATGTTTGATGACAGCGGATTTATAGGAGAAGGATCTGGTGAAAAGGCGTTAAAATATGTCGCAACACATAAACAAGTTGATGTACTTGGTATTTTAGCAGTAGCGTCTAATACACATCATTGGGAATGGGCACGTGTAGATGTAAGTGTAGATCGGAATGGGAATTTGACAGAATACGGTGTGGATAAATTTGGACTTCCAGATGGTGAAATTGGCAGGATTAGTGGGGATACGATTTATTGTTTAGATGATTTGAATGTTCCTGTCATTGTGGGGGTCGGTGATATTGGTAAGATGTGTGGAAATGATGAATGGGAGAGAGGATCACCTATTACTAGAAAAGCGATTCAATTAATTTTGGAAAGGAGTGGGTTTTATGACGAAGCCTAAAAAAGTGAATATCCCTATTTCATCTTTTTTAAGTGATAATGAAAATTATTTAAAACAAACGGTTGGACTAGGTGTTACATACGATGTGGGTATTCGTAAATTTCAAATTTTAAATAAAGAAATTGGTGTGTTATTTGTAAATGGACTTTGTGATACAAATTATATTATCCCTATTTTAGAAGAAGCGGTGGATACAAATGAAATAAGAGATGTAGAAGAAGATACAGTGAAGCTTTTAGAGAATCGTTTAATTCATCAACAAGTAAGTAAAGTGAAAACGATGGATGAGGTAATGCTCCAAGTATTGTCTGGACTCATTATTATATTTGTGGAAGGTGAAACGGAAGCGTTCGCAATAGATGTTCGTAGTTATCCAGGGCGGACACCGACAGAACCAGATACAGAAAAGGTAGTACGTGGTGCAAGGGATGGCTTTGTTGAAAATATCGTTGTAAATACAGCTTTAATTCGTAGAAGAATACGCGACCCACGTCTTCGAAATGAAATGATTCGAGTAGGGGATAGGTCGCAAACGGATATTTGTATTACATATGTACAAGATGTTGCAAATCCGGATTTAGTGAAGATTATAAAACAAGAATTAAATAATATTGATGTAGACGGGATTACGATGGCGGATAAAACGGTAGAAGAATTTGTTGTCAAACAAAGTTATAATCCATTCCCGCTTATTCGATATACAGAAAGGCCCGATGTAGCAGCAAATCATCTATTAGAAGGACATGTGCTAGTGCTCGTTGATACGTCACCAAGTGCGATGATTACGCCAACGACATATTTCCATCATTTACAGCATGCAGAAGAGTTTAGGCAAAATCCAGCTGTAGGTACATTTTTACGTTGGATACGTTTTTTAGGCGTTATATTTTCGCTGTTCTTACTGCCATTTTGGTTAGTTTTTGTATTTGATCCAACTCTCTTACCGGAAAATCTTGCTTTCATTGGACCAAATAAGATGACGCATTTACCGATTTTATTACAAGTTTTGATGGCAGAAATTGGACTTGAATTTTTAAGGATGGCAGCTATTCATACACCGACACCGTTGTCGTCTGCAGCAGGATTAATTTCTGCCATATTAATTGGTCAGATTGCAATTGATGTAGGTTTGTTTGTACCAGAAGTTATTTTATATGTAGCGGTTTCTATGATTGGATCATTTGCAACGCCGAGTTATGAACTTGGACTTGGAAATAAGGTCGGAAAATTGTTTGTCATTATTTTGACAGGTGCCTTTCATGAGATGGGATTTGTAATCGGAATGACTATATTGATTTTATTTTTAGCGTCTATAAAAAGTTTACAAACACCGTATTTATGGCCGTTTTTACCGTTTGATTGGGGTGCATTAACAAAAGTTTTACTCCGTCCAACTATGTCTAGTTTAAAGGTTCGTCCAAGTATTGTAAGACCTCAAAATGTGCGAAGACAAAAATAAGCGGGATTATGCTCCCGCTTATTTTTTATTGAAAAATTATTGCTTTTTTAACAAAAACCAAACATTTTTTTTGTACAATTAGAGTAGATATTGTGTATGAAAGGGGAAGAGGACATGATTAAATTATTTGTAAGTGATTTAGATGATACGCTCGTTTACAATGTGAATCATATGCAAAAAGAAGATGAACGAGCGCTTTGTTGGTTAGCTGAAAAAGGGACAAATATTTGTTTTGCCTCTGGCCGTTTTACTCACCGAATTAATGAGGCGGTAGAAAGGTTTTCGTTCCCATATTACACAACAGGTTTAAATGGAGCGACAATGTTACTACCGGATGGAAAAGTATTTCATGAATCGAGTTTTGAAGATGGGGTTGCCCAGGAAATATATCGATATATACATAAAAAGGGACTGGCAGATATTGTATGTGCAAATGAGCAGCGATATACAAAAAGGAAGAATGAACATCATCATACTTTTGAAGAGTATATGGGAGTGCATATCGCTGAAATAGAAGCATTAGAAGAGGAATTTGGGAGGACTGTACATCCTGCGAAGTTGTTTATTTTTGGGGGTGAAGAGAAAATTGTAGCATTAGATCAAGAATTGCGAGATACATTTCATAGCGAAGCGGAAGTTTTTATATCGGGTAAGCGCTACGTTGACATTATGCCAAAGGGAGTAAGTAAGGGGAGCGCTCTGAAGCGATTAATGGAATATTTAAAAGTTGAGGCAAAGGAAGTCGCGTGCATTGGTGATTCTTTTAATGATATTTCTATGTTTGAAGTAACTCCGCACTCGTTTACTCTTCATCATGCTCATCCGTATGTGAAAGAGAAGGCAAATCATGTTGTTCGTTCGGTTGAAGAGGCTATTATGAAATTACCTTTGCTCGTATAAAGTGAAACCTTAAATCCTGCTAATTATTAGCTCAGACGCTCGTTAATGCAAAATAAAAAAGCTCGTCAAAGACGAGCTTTTTACTTAAATAATGATTTAACAAAATCAATGATACTAGAGAAGAAATCTTTTACTTTATCTAAGAAACTTTGTCCTTCTTCAGATCCTAAGAAGGCCGATACATGGTCTTTTGCTTTGTTTAATTGGCTACCAACTTGGTTCCAATCAATATTAAGATTTTTCATTTTATCAAATAACGCTACTAAGTTATCCAACTGTTCATCTGTTAATGTAATACCGAGTTGATCAGCAATTTTTTTTATTAATGAACGTAAATCTTCAGTAGTTTTTGGCTGTTCTTTTGCAATTTCTTCTTTAATTTTTGCAACAAGTTGAACTGCTTTTTCTTCACCGATTTTATCACCAAGTTTTGCTGTTTGTACCATTTCTTCATTGGCTACTTTTTTAACATCTTCTGGAATTTCTTTGTTCGATGTTGTTTCATATGCCTTCATTAAACCGGTTAAAGCAGCGGTTCCAGAAACTTTAAATGGTGCAGTAATTTGAATCTCTGCATCTTTCACACCTGCTGTAATAAGTGCATTTGTGTACATTGCATCTGTTATCGAATTAATGTTTTTTGAGCGTACAATGAGACCTGACCCTGGTTTTGTGTATGTAATCATAGAAGAGGAAATTGCTCTCGTACCAATTTGTGCTTTTGGAACAATTCCTTCTAGAAATTTATGTTCTTCCGCATTAGACACAGTAATAATTGTAGCATCTTTTGGTGCTTTCATTTCTTTTAACAGATCTTGTTTTTGTTGTTCAGATAAGTTTTCTCCTAGTGTAACAATTGATTCTCCCTCAATGATGTCTGCAAATGAAGCTGTTGGCATAATAAATACGGCTACAGCTAATAGCAGAGCTAGTAATTTCGCTTTCACGAAAAATCGCTCCCTTTCTCTTTCTAAAATTTTCGGGCAACACAGTTATTATAGTATATTTTTCTTATTTGTCACCTAGCTTTTTCCACATTTCAAAAAAGAAGTATGCAGATTGTCGGATTCTTTTTGTTTCTCGTCATGAATATGGTAATATAGTGCTGAGATAGTTGAAAGGAGACATATACGTATGAAAACTTTAGGATACATATTAATGGAAAATGGTGAAAAAATCGAATTGGAATTTTTCCCAGAAGAGGCACCGAAAACTGTAGAAAACTTTAAAAAATTAGCAGAGCAAGGATTTTATGATGGTGTGACATTCCACCGCGTTATTCCTGGCTTCGTAAGCCAAGGTGGAGACCCAACAGGCACAGGTGCAGGTGGCCCAGGTTACTCTATTCCATGTGAAACTGATGGAAACCCTCATAGACACGTTGTTGGCTCACTTTCTATGGCACATGCTGGCCGTAATACAGGTGGTAGCCAATTCTTTGTTGTTCATGAGCCACAACCTCATTTAGATGGCGTACATACAGTGTTTGGTAAAGCGACGAGCGGTATTGAAACAGTATTAAACATGCGTCAAGGCGATGTAATGAAAGAAGTTAAAGTTTGGGAAGAATAAGTTATGAAAAAAAGAGAGCAATTGTGCTCTCTTTTTTATTTGCTCAAATAGGAATTGGGATATATTCTATAGTACATGATACAGATAGGACGGTTACTACTGTTAAAATATATTGTTCATGAGAACAAAGTTTTAACAAAATACATAGAATACATTAACAATTATATGCTTCAATAAATGGATTTCTTTTATCATATTATTTTTGCTAGAATTACTTTGTTCAAAAGTGATTAATAATTATGCTGTGATGAGCAGGGATTTTCCTTTTAGTTCCTATGCAGTCGTGTTTTTTTGTGTAGTTTACTGGAAACAAATAGTGTGAAAACATATATTTGACTTTCTTCTTTACGCTTTGTATGATTATCAAGTTGTTTTAGACTCTTCTCACTCTGGTGAAAATACTGTAGAATGAATATGATGTGAAAAGAGTGATTGAGGGGATTAATAGTTTATAACTTTTGTAAGAAGGGATAAGGGTTATGTTAATTCGTTTTAAAAAAAGTTATGAAAAGATTGCAATGGGGCTTCTTTCATTTATGCCAACTGAAAAAGATGTAAAAACATTACAATTGACAATGAAAGAGTATGAATCGAAAGATGATTGGCAACTGTATTTGTGGAAACAAAACGAAGATTTTGTTGGGATAATGGGGATTGTAAAAAAAGAGAATCATGTATTAGAAATTCAGCATTTGAGCGTGAACCCGTCTCACCGTCATATGGGGATTGGGACGAAGATGGTTCAAGCGCTTAAGATTAAATTTCTTGAGTTTACAATTTGCGGAAATGAGCAAACAGCAAGTTTTTGCAAAAAGTGTAAAGAACTTGAACAAAATATACATTCATGAAAGCAGGGATAAGTAGTTTATTATCTCTGCTTTCTTTTTTGTAGTTGTTCGTTTCGTTCAGAAATGACTTCTGTTCGATCACGTAATGTGTGCTTATTCATAATGTATTCACCAGGAATGGCATTCGCATCTTTCCAAGATAGGTTTTGTTTCTTACATAACTGTATGCAGTGACGTTCTAATGTAGCATCTAATAATGGTAAAAATAACGGAGCGAAATTTTCTTTTTTATGGATAGATAGTAATCTTTCATTTAATAAGAATAGTAGCTGTTTATGATCTATTCCTAATTGTTGTAATGACACACTGTTCTTTTCTAAAAGTGCTATTGAACTTTTTATCATTCTCTCTGCGCCATTCCAGTTGGAGCGTCTTTGATGATATAAAGAAACTGCAATTTGAATGAGACCAACTAAGTAATTGTCACGCTCTCCTCTAGGTTTTAATTTCCAATACTCTTCTAGTATTTCATGACATTCAAAATAATCATAATCTCCGTGAAAATGAATTAAAAATTGTATGTATTCGGTAGGATACATTTTTTTCGCCCCTGTCTAACTATTATATGTACAGTGTATCATAGAAATATTAACAATAAGCGACTAGGGAATTTTCCGTAGTCGCTTTATTGCCTCATGTTAGCAGAAGCAAGCCGCTCCTACAATGATTAGTAAAATGAACAGTACAACAAGTAATGCGAATCCACCGCTAAAACCGCAATCAACGTGACCCATAGTTTTTTGACCTCCTACATTGTTCTTACTACACTGTTATCATATGAAGCGGTGGGCATTATGACATGGGCATAGGTCTATTTTTAATTAAATTTCTTAAAAAGGTTGGATAGAACATGAGTATGCTCTATACTTATGGTGTTATAGAAAAAATGTGGTGGGATGCTTTGTGCAGTATAATTTTAAAGTAGAGGCATTTGAAGGGCCTTTAGATCTATTGTTACATTTAATACATCGTTACGAAATTGATATATACAATATTCCTGTAGCGGAAATTACAGAGCAATATTTATCTTATGTCCATACGATGAAAGAATTACAATTAGATGTTGCTAGTGAGTATTTAGTAATGGCAGCAACGTTATTGCAAATTAAAAGTAAAATGTTGTTACCAAAACAAGAAGAAGATGTACCTGATAACGGTGAAGACTTTATGGATGACCCTCGTCAAGAATTGATGGAGAGGTTAATTGAATATAAGAAATATAAGCAAGTTGCTACTGAGTTAAAAGAAAGAGAACAAGAAAGAGCACAGCTATATACACGTCCGCCAATTGATTTTACATCATTTCAACAAGAAGAGGAGACAAGCTTACCTCTTGATGTTACATTATATGATATGTTAGCGGCATTTCAAAAGCTAATGCGTCGTAAAAAAGCAAAGAACCCTGTGACAACACGAATTACTCGTCAAGAAATACCAATTGAAAAGCGAATGACTGATATTCTACAGCAGTTAGAAACAAAAGGCGGTCGTCAAAGCTTTTATGATTTGTTTGCTGATGAAGAACGAGAAATAATGGTTGTAACATTTTTAGCGGTTCTTGAGCTGATGAAAAACCAACAAATTATTATTGAACAAGAGCATAATTTTGATGAAATTTTCGTATCAAGCTCTAATAAATCCATATAGATTCAGTATAGTTTATTAGGGTGGAAAATGAGAGGGAAATACTTTATCTCATGATCGTTTTTAGTGTATCGTTTGGAACAAGAAAAGAAATATTGAACCGAACGCATTGACTGTGATTCGGTTTTTTTATGTGTATTTTTTTGGAAAAGACAGGAGGAAGGAGTTCGTAAAATGGATAGAAAAGAACAAAAAGCAATTATTGAAGGACTTTTATTTGTTGCCGGTGATGAAGGGATTTATCCAGAACAAATAGCGAAAGTTCTTGAAATTGAAGTGGAAGAAGTAAGAAACAGTATAGAGGAAATGCAAACGGAATGCGAAGGAACGCATCGCGGCTTGCAAATTGTGCAATATGCAAAAGTATATCGTTTTGCAACAAAGAAAGAGCATGCTTCGTATTATCAAAAATTAATAGATACCCCAACCGCGGCTTCACTTTCTCAAGCAGCTCTTGAAACGTTGGCAATCGTTGCATATCGTCAACCGATTACAAGGACAGAAATGGAAGAGATTAGAGGTGTGAAAACGGACAAGGCATTACAAACGTTAGTTTCGCACTTACTTATAAAAGAAACGGGAAGAGCGGAAGGCCCAGGGCGTCCTATCTTATACGGAACTACGAAAGAATTTTTGGATACGTTTGGATTAAAAACATTAGATGATTTACCATCGCTTTCTGAAGAAAATGAACAAATGAATGAAGCAGATTTATTCTTCGGTTCTTTACAGGAATTATCAAAATAAAAGCTTAGCATTTTGCTAAGCTTTTTTTGTATATCAATTACAGGGCGTGCCATACTAAATGAAAAAAGGAGACGAGTTATGAGAGGTGTACGGAGTATTCTATTGTTGGTTTCTGTTTTATTATGTTTTTCGCTAAACAGCGCATCGGCTAAAAGATATATGATGACTATTCATACTGCGTCTTCTTTACATATGCAACGGCAACATTTAGGGAAAATGAAAGTGAGTTTTTTAAAAGTTGGACAAGGTGATGCGACACTTATTACCTTGCCAAATGGCCAAACGATGTTAATTGATGGAGGGCCTTATGAAGCGGGAGAGGTCATTATTCAAAAGCTAATTGAAAAAGGGATTAACCACTTAGATGTTATTGTAGGTACGCATCCTGATATGGACCATATAGGTGGACTTATTCCGATTGTAGAACAAATGCCAGTCTCACTCGTATTAGATAGTGGGAAAACATATAGTTCATTTACTTATCATACGTATCGGAATAATATTAAAAAAAGGGGCATACCTTTCGTTTCAGTGAAGGAAGGACAATATATACCGTTAGATCCACATGTTTCTATACAGGTGTTGAACAATGGGAAATCGAAAGATGAGAATAATGAGTCTTCAATTGTTCTAAAAATTCGATATGGTAAAGCAGACTTTTTATTAATGGGTGATGCTGATGTACGGACGGAAAATGAAATATTAAAGCGATTTGATG
The DNA here is from genome assembly GCF_001884235.1 of Bacillus paramycoides. GTDB lineage: Bacteria > Bacillota > Bacilli > Bacillales > Bacillaceae_G > Bacillus_A > Bacillus_A paramycoides. The sequence continues at coordinate 70,226 of NZ_MAOI01000069.1, forward strand.
TACATGCAGATGTGCTAAAAGTGGGGCATCATGGCTCGTATACTTCAACGAGTGAAACATTTTTAAAAAAAGTAGATCCACAATTCGCTATTCTTTCATACGGAAGTAAAAACCCGTATGGACATCCTCACCAAAGTGTAGTGAGACGATTAAAACAGCGCGGTATAATGCTATATGGAACAAACAAGCGAACAGTAGAAATAGAAACAGATGGTGAACATATTGCCATGTGGTCGAGCGGCTGGATGCCATTACTTAAGTAACAAATTATATAAGAGGTTATTGTCCCTTTTTGGAAAAAATGAATAACATATATTATAATTGTGAGAGAAACAATTAATTTCCTTTTTTACTGAACAAAGAGGAAATTTCATTAGAATGTATAGACAACTACTCGTGTGTATATTAAGATGGAATTAGGCGAATAAGGTAATAATAACAAGTAGGTATTTCATGGGAAAGGATCGATGAAAATGAAAACGCAAGTTGTCATCAATGCCAAAATTTATACAGGTCAAGAAGTAGTGGAAAACGGATTTATTCGTTACGCAGAAACAATTAAAGAAATTGGTTTGATGGCTCAATATGTCTCACAAGAAAATGAAACTGTTTTAGATGCGGCAGGGAAGATTGTGATTCCAGGTATGATTGATGTTCATATTCATGGTGGGTACGATATTGATGCGATGGATGCAAATAGCGATGGATTAGTAACTCTTGGTAAAGAAATGTTAAAAGAAGGAGTTACAACTTACTTCCCAACAACAATGACACAAGCTCCAGAAGCGATTGAAGTGGCACTTAGTGCTGCGAAGGAAGCGAAAGAAAAAGGAGCACATTTCGAATATATTCACTTAGAAGGACCATATGTTTCAAAAAAACGTGCGGGTGCACAACCTCTTGAACATATTGTTCCTGCGAGTATCGAGCAATTTAAACAATGGCAGGAAGCAAGCGGTAATCTAATTAAATTAGTAACATATGCGCCAGAAGAAGAAGGTGCGTTAGAGTTTGAACAGTATCTTGCTGAAACAGGTGTTGTTGGCACAATGGGGCACACAGATGCGATGGATGCACAACTGAAAAATAGAAAAATTACACATGCAACACATTTATACAATCAAATGCGTGGATTACATCACCGTGAACCAGGAGCTGTTGGCCATGTGTTATTAAATCCAGATGTAATGGTTGAAGTAATTACAGATGGCATTCATATTCACCCTGATATGGTGAAATTAGCATATAAATTAAAAGGACCGAAAAAAGTAAGTGTCATTACTGATGCAATGCGTGCAAAAGGTCTTGAAGATGGATTATATGAGCTTGGCGGACAGCCAGTACATGTAAAAGATGGAAGTGCCCGATTAGAAGATGGAACGTTAGCTGGTAGTATTTTGAAAATGGATCAAGCCTTCCGAAATGTAATTGAATTTACAGGATGTTCAATCGAAGATGCAGTACTGATGACATCAGTTAACCAGGCAGAAGAGTTTGGATTAAATAATAAAGGTGCGTTAGCGGTAGGTAAAGATGCAGACTTTGTTGTTATGACTGAAGAATTACATGTATATGATACGGTTCGTTTAGGAACTCATATGAAGGAAGGGAAGTAATTAGATGAAAATTCTTGTTGTAAAAACTCCAGAAGAATTAGCAGAAGCAGGCTATAAGTTAATTGAAGAGGTTGTAAAATCAAAAGAAAATCCAACATTAGGAATGGCTACTGGAAGCTCTCCATTAGGTATTTATGCAGAAATGCGAAAAAATAAACTTGATACAAGTCATGCAACCACTGTAAACTTAGATGAGTACGTAAATTTACCACACGAAGATAAAAACAGCTATCACTATTTCATGCAAGAACAGTTGTTTGATCATCTTCCATTTAAACAAACTTATGTACCAAACGGGATGGCAAGTGATTTAGAGGAAGAGTGCAAGCGTTATGAAGGCATTCTAGCAGCTAACCCAGTTGACTTACAGATTCTTGGAATCGGTGAAAACGGTCACATCGGATTTAATGAGCCAGGAACACCATTTAATTCTCCAACTAACATTGTGGAATTAACAGAATCTACGCGCCAAGCAAATCTTCGCTTCTTTGAGAATGAAGAAGATGTGCCGACTCATGCGATTACAATGGGAATTGGAAGCATCATGAAAGCGAAACAAATTCTACTTGTTGCTATGGGATCTAAAAAGGCAGAAGCTATTAAAGAATTATTGCAAGGTGAATATAGTGAGGTGTGTCCTGCTACAGTTTTACAACGTCATCCGAATGTAACCGTAATCGCAGATCCAGAAGCTCTATCTTTATGCAGTGAGGCGATTGCTGATGAACATCGACAAGTATTCACCATTTCCGATCTATTATCAGATTCAAGAGTGGGTGAAACAGCTAATTGAGGACGGCGAATGGAAGCCGGGAGATAAAATTCCATCTGAGAATGAACTTTGTGATAAGTTCGAAGTGAGTCGTATGACAATCAGACAGGCAATTAATAACTTAGTGGAACAAGGATATTTATACCGGAAACGTGGAATTGGAACATTCGTTCAACTTCCGAAAGTGGAGCAAAAGTTGCAAGGGATGACGGGATTCACAGAAGATATGATTTCTCGTGGTATGAAACCGAGCAGCCAGTTATTGAGCTTCCGCCTAGTTCCAGCTACTGCTAAAATAGCAGACCGGCTGAGAATACAAGAGGGAGAGTCGGTTTATGAAGTGAGGCGTACTCGCTTAGCTGATGACGAACCGATTGCATTTGAGACGACATATTTGTCGCCAACTCTTGTGAATGATATTAACGAAGAAATATTGCAACAATCTTTATATGAACATTTAGAGAAAAAACTAGGCTTTAAACTTGTTCGCGCTACTCAATCAATTGAAGCTTCAATCGCAACAGATAATGAAGCTGAACATCTGCATATTCCTAAAAAGGCGCCTGTACTTGTAATGCGTCAATGGTCATATTCAGAAGGTGAGTTACCGTTAGAGTATGTGAAATGTATTTATCGCGGTGATCGTTATAAGTTTATTACGAACATCGCACGTAACAAGTAATATATTTCAGTTTGTGAAGTACAGTGAACTTTCATGTGTTCAACATGTAAAGAAAATAAAAATACGACTCATCCTTATAAGGATCGAGTCGTATTTTTATTTTCTTCTTTATTATGAGCAAGCACTTGGTTAACTGCATCTTTAACAGCATCGACTACATAGTGAGCATGTTCTTTTACCGCGTCATCAGCCTGAGACATAGCAAAACTATGAGGAGTTAGAGTAAACATAGGGATATCATTGTAAGAATCTCCGATGCAAGCAACCTCTTCGGGTTGTATTTGAAACTCTTGTAATAAAATGGAGATAGCGGAGCCTTTACTAATATTAGGTGGCATTACATCTAAGCACTGTTCAGCTGAAATGAAAGTACTAACTTTCCCCTGAAATTTTTCATCAATTTTTTTTTGAAGAACTTGTAAGCTTTCCTTAGTTCCACCAACAGAAATTTTATTTGGAAAAATTGTATCGTCTATTTTCTGTAACAAATGTGGTTCTTCAACGGAAGTCATCGTTACTTGTTTTTCAAGTTCATGAATAAAAGGTGTCTTTTCTTCAATGTAGTAATTATGCTCATCACTTACATAACGGAAATAAGGGTCTTCGTTCGTCATCGCTAACAAGTCAGGTAGAATACTGGAATCGAATGTTGCAGATAATAGTTGCTTATTTGCATGAGTATATACGAAAACACCATTCACACTAATACGATGAAAATTTGTATTTACAGCTTTCATTAAGTCTGCGATTTCATTATCAAGTCGTCCGGAAGCGAAACAAAGAATAACATTTTGCTCAGCTAGACTACGAAGTGCTGCAATATCTTGTTCGTCAATTAGACCTCCGTGTTGCATCATTGTACCGTCAATATCACTTACAAACATTTTAATCATGTTGCTATCTCCTTTCTATGTACAGTTGCTCTTACATTATACGCATCATATACAAACATGTCTAAAAAATGAATTTTTATCAAATGGTAGATGTTTTACATTGACGACAAAGAAGAATGTTCTGTAACATAACAGTAGGCTATTTAAGTACGAGGGTGGTGTTATATGAGTAATTATCTAGAAATTAAAAAAGTTTTAAATAATAATGTCATCATTGCTAGCCATCCTGAACACGAGGAAGTAGTAGTGATCGGTAAAGGAATTGGATTTGGAAAAAAGGCTGAAGATGTGTTGGAGCAAGAACAAATTGAGAAAATGTTTGTTTTAAAAAATGAACGTGATCGAGAACAATACAAACTTTTAGTGCCACATGTGAGTGAAAAGCTAATTGAATTGATGAATGATATTATGTTATACATTCAAGAAAAAGCAGAGTCTCCATTAAATGAACATATTCATATCGCTTTAACAGATCATATTTCTTTTGCAATTAAAAGGCTGAAACAAGGACTTGCAATAGATAATCCTTTTTTGGTTGAAACGAAAATGCTATATCCAGAGGAATATAAAATTGCCGAAGGAGTTGTACACCTGTTAAACTCTCGTTTGCAAATTACATTGCCAGAAGGGGAAGTTGGCTTTATCGCACTTCATATATACAGCTCGCTTACAAACTCTGATTTATCTTCTGTTAATCAAAATTCCCGTCTTATTGCACAACTTGTGTCTTTAATTGAAACAAACCTACAAATTACATTAGACCAAGAAAGCATTCATTACTTACGCCTTATTCGTCATTTACAATATGCTATTGAACGGGTAAAAAAAGGCGAAAAAGTAGAAGAGGCACAAAGTTTTGCTGATTTATTAAAATTGGAATATCCAGTCTGTTACAATTTGGCGTGGAAGCTAGTCAAAGTAATGCAGAAAGAATTGCAACTACCTGTATATGAAGCGGAAAGTATTTATTTAACGATGCATTTACAACGGTTAGTGAAAGCAGAGCATGTGTAAAAAGACATATATTTTTGTCTAAAATGAAAACGTTAAAAAAAATGATTGAATCGCTTACAATAGTTATGTATAATAACTATTGCAAAGTTGTACAAAATTCGACAAACACATTAAGGTGAGTAACGAAAACGTTTGCCTTAATTATAGTGAACTTATACGTAATCCTATTTTTGACACGTGTTACTGATTCGATCAGGCATGAGTGGAGAAAAGTAAGGAATGTAAGCTAGAGAAAGGGATATACTACCCTTTGTATAGCTATCGTTCTATCTTTTTTTCCTCATGCCTTTTTGGCGTTTGTCGAAAAGTATCAATATAGATAAGAGAGGAAGGGTTTCCATGTTTAAGAATATCTTTGGTGTTCTTCAAAAAGTCGGAAAAGCGCTTATGCTTCCAGTAGCGATTTTACCGGCTGCAGGTATTTTGCTTGGATTTGGTAATGCATTTCAAAATCCACAGTTAACAAATGTTATTCCTGCTTTAAAAGCAGATTGGTTCGTAATGGTTGCGAAAATTATGGAACAATCTGGTGATATTATTTTCGCTAACCTTGCGTTATTATTCGCAGTTGGGGTAGCAATTGGTTTAGCTGGTGGAGACGGAGTAGCTGGTTTAGCAGCATTCGTCGGCTACTTAATTATGAACAAAACGATGAGTGTGTTCTTAGAAGTAGATAAGTTAGTGAAAGTAACAAGCACTGGAACAGATCCAGTGAAAATTGGATTTGCAGATCCTGCATATGCAAACGTATTAGGAATTCCAACACTACAAACCGGAGTATTTGGTGGTATTATCGTCGGGATAGTAGCGGCATATTGCTACAATAAATACTTCAACATTGAATTACCATCATACTTAGGTTTCTTTGCAGGTAAGCGTTTCGTACCGATCGCGACTGCAACATTCTCTTTAGTAGTAGGTATTATCATGTGCTTCGTGTGGCCATACATTCAAGGTGGCTTAAATACGTTCTCGCATCAAATGATTGATGCAAATAGAACGTTAGCAGCATTTATTTTTGGTTTAATTGAACGTTCACTAATTCCATTTGGATTACATCACATTTTCTATTCACCGTTCTGGTTCGAATTTGGTCAGTACACAAATGCGGCTGGCGAATTAATCCGTGGTGACCAAAAAATCTTTATGGCACAGTTAAAAGACGGCGTAGAATTAACAGCAGGTACATTTACAACTGGTAAGTATCCGTTCATGATGTTCGGTCTTCCAGCAGCAGCTTTAGCGATGTACCATGAAGCACGTCCTGAAAATAAAACATTAGCAGCTGGTATTTTAGGTTCTGCTGCATTAACATCTTTCTTAACAGGTATTACAGAACCACTTGAATTTTCATTCTTATTCGTAGCACCAGTATTATTCGGGATTCACGCTGTATTTGCTGGTCTATCATTTATGACAATGCAAATTTTAGGTGTTAAAATTGGTATGACATTCTCTGGTGGTTTAATTGACTTTATTTTATTCGGTGTACTACCAGGCCGTACAGCATGGTGGTGGGTAATTGTTGTTGGTCTTGTACTAGCAGTTATTTACTACTTCGGATTCCGTTTTGCAATTCGCAAATGGGATTTAAAAACACCTGGTCGTGAAGTAGCAAATGCTAATGACGGTGCAGGAAAAGCAGAAGCAGGTGAACTTCCTCGTGAAGTATTAGTAGCACTTGGTGGTAAAGAAAATATCGCTTCTTTAGATGCTTGTATTACTCGTTTACGTGTTCAAGTTAACGAACAAAAAAATGTAAACAAAGACCGCTTAAAAGAACTTGGAGCAGCTGGTGTACTTGAAGTTGGAAATAACATTCAAGCTATTTTCGGACCGAAATCTGACACATTAAAATCACAAATTCATGATATTATGTCAGGTCGTACACCTCATGTTGAAAAAGAAGAGCCTGTAAAGGTAGAAGAAACTCCTCAAAAAGTTGATGAAAATGAAACAATCGTATCACCAATTGAAGGAAAAATCTTACCGATTACAGAAGTACCTGACCAAGTATTCTCAGGGAAAATGATGGGAGACGGATTTGCAATTGAGCCGACTGAAGGAACAGTAGTTTCTCCAGTAAACGGTGAGATTGTCAATGTATTCCCTACAAAACATGCGATTGGTATTCAGTCTGAAGGCGGAAAAGAAATATTAATCCACTTTGGTATTGATACTGTAAAATTAAATGGTGAAGGCTTTGAAGCACTTGTAGCACAAGGTGATAAAGTGAAACAAGGACAACCATTATTAAAAGTAGATCTTGCATTCGTAAAAGAAAATGCACCATCTATCATTACACCAATTGTCTTTACGAATTTACAACAAGGACAACAAGTCGAATTGAAAAAAGATGGAAATGTTAAGAAGGGCGACAACGCTATTATTGACATTCAGTAGGAATTTGACGCAAAATGTTTATAATTATAATAGGCGATGTGGTTGACCGAACATCGCCTATTATATACAATAGATGATGTAGTACTCACGTCTATACAACTAAAAAAATTCGTAATTTAAAGGAGATAAATTATCATGGAAAAAATCTTTAAAGTAACTAGCGACTCAGGAATTCATGCACGTCCAGCAACTCTACTTGTAAACACTGCAAGCAAATTCGGTTCTGACATAAACTTAGAGTATAACGGAAAAAACGTTAACTTAAAATCAATCATGGGCGTTATGTCTTTAGGTATTCAACAAGGCGCAGAAATTAAGATCACTGCAAATGGTGATGATGCAGCTCAAGCACTAGCAGCTATCGAAGAAACTATGAAAAACGAAGGATTAGGAGAATAATGACTCTTAATATCCAAGGGATCGCTGCATCAAGTGGGATTGCTATTGCAAAGGCTTTCAGACTTGAGAATCCTGAATTTAACATTGAAAAGAAATCAATTACAAACGAAGCTGCTGAAATTGCACGCTTAGACGCTGCGCTTGAGAAAGCAAAATCTGAACTAGAAGCTATTAAGGACCACGCTTTTGCTGAGCTAGGTGCTGATAAAGCTGCTATCTTTGAAGCACATTTATTAGTATTAAATGATCCGGAATTAGTAAATCCAGTAAAAGATAAAGTAAATAGCGAAAAAGTAAATGCTGAATTTGCAATGGATGAAGTTGCATCAATGTTTATTTCTATGTTTGAAAACATGGATAACGAATATATGAAAGAACGCGCTGCGGATATTCGCGACGTAACAAAACGTGTTCTTGCACATTTATTAGGAATTAACTTCTCAAACCCTGGTACAATTTCTGAAGAAGTAATCATCATTGCTGAAGATTTAACACCATCTGATACAGCTCAGTTAAACCGTAAGTATGCAAAAGGGTTCACAACTGATATCGGTGGACGTACATCTCACTCTGCAATTATGGCTCGTTCTATGGAAATTCCAGCTGTTGTTGGTACGAAAGTTGTTATGGAGAAAATCCAAAACGACGATATCGTAATCATCGACGGTTTAGATGGAGAAGTAATTGTAAATCCATCAGAAGAAACTCTTCGTTCGTTTGAAGAAAAGAAAGCGAAATTTGAAGAGCAAAAAGCTGAATGGGCAAAATTAAAAGACCAAGCTACTGTAACAAGCGATGGACATCACGTTGAGCTTGTTGCTAATATCGGTACACCAAATGACGTACAAGGCATTATCGATAATGGCGGAGAAGGCGTTGGTTTATACCGTACAGAATTCTTATACATGGGCCGTGACAATCTTCCAACAGAAGAAGAGCAGTTCGAAGCGTATAAAGCAGTTCTTGAAGGTGTAAAAGAAGGTCAACCTGTTGTTGTTCGTACACTTGACATCGGTGGAGATAAAGAGCTTCCATACTTACATTTACCAAAAGAAATGAACCCATTCTTAGGATACCGTGCAATTCGCTTATGTCTTGATGAGCAAGATGTGTTCCGTACACAACTTCGTGCATTACTTCGTGCTAGCGTATACGGTAACTTAAAAATTATGTTCCCAATGATTGCAACTCTTGATGAGTTCCGTCAAGCAAAAGCGATCTTATTAGAAGAGAAAGCAAAACTTGTAGAAGCGGGTACAACTGTTTCTGATTCTATTGAAGTTGGTATGATGGTTGAAATCCCAGCTTCAGCAGTATTAGCAGATCAATTCGCAAAAGAAGTTGATTTCTTCTCTATCGGAACAAATGATTTAATCCAATACACAATGGCTGCAGACCGTATGAACGAACAAGTAGCTTACTTATACCAACCATATAACCCATCAATTTTACGTCTTGTAAAAATGGTTATCGATGCTGCTCATAAAGAAGGCAAATGGGCTGGTATGTGTGGTGAGATGGCGGGAGATTCACTTGCTATCCCATTATTATTAGGTTTAGGTTTAGATGAGTTCAGTATGAGTGCAACATCTATTCTTCCTGCAAGAACACAACTAAGCAAGTTGTCAAAAGCAGAAATGGAAACTTTAGCAGAAAAAGCATTAACAATGTCAACTGCTGAAGAAGTTGTTGAACTAGTTAAAAGCATATAATAATAATAAAACCTGAGTCGATTTGAAATCGGTCTCAGGTTTTTTCTATGAGAAAAGTAAATCTTATTTTGTTACTATAGAGGATAAGGAACAGAATTAGATAGCGATTGCGATAATATCAGTTGGGCATACACGTAAAATGCCAGTAAAAGTATTTTGGTTTTGATTGTTCTTATCGTCTTTATTGTTATCTTTGTTGTTATCAGCTAAAGCAGAGAAAAGAGCAACACCGTTACAGAATCCTTCAAAAATTACATTGCGGAATGATTGGTGGCCTCTAATGCTTAAAAGAGAAATTTCTGTTCCAACTGAAATGCTAGCAAGTACGTTACATACAGCAGGTCGTTGTGGTCTAACTTCTTCTCTCTCTTTCTCGGTGGTTGCACTCTCTTTCATGATGATGACATTCTCTAAAGTTATCACAGCATCCAAATGATCCAAACATAATCCTCATCACCCCCTTCACATTTATAATCTATGTAAGTTCGGTAGTTCGTGACTGGACAGAGAGTGGAATTTTTTCTAGGGGATTTTCTCATTTTAAACGACTAGATGGGTGTTTATTACGGGATGATGTTTAAAATGGGTAAAATAGCATAAAAAAGTGTAAAGACCACCAAAATGAATGAAATAGGTAATCTTTACACTTTTTTACTTTTATATAAAACGATGATATATACGGGAAGAGCTAAAAGTAGTGGTATGATAGATCGTGAGGTATGTAATCCTTCCTCTAATTGGAACGCTTCTTCTTTTGGGAATTGTAACACTGAAATATTTGCAGCATCGCCAATAAAATATAGAAGCAGTACAGTTACGATGTAACTTAAAAGCGCAATAAAGCTTCCGTATGAATTCAATGAAAATCCCTCTCTTGTTATCTATTTGTTACCATTGTATCATAATTGTAACAAAATAACACGCCTATATTTCAACAATCTAACAAACTTCGACATAAAACGTCATATATTTTTATATATAGGAAATGAATTTTATGATTTTACATGTATTAATGTCGAAATATCTGATTTGATATTACGAATATATGACAAAGAAAAGCAATAAAAAACGAAGGTAATTCATTACCTTCGTTTTTTATTACTTCGCCCATTCACTTACTTGCTCGACGCTCATGCGTGGTGCAGGGTGCCCCTTTAAAGTTGATTCACCAATTGTAATAAGCATAATTGGTACGTAACGAGATGAAACATTGAATTCTTCCATTAATGCTTGTGAGTTGAAACCACCAATTGCGCAAGTATCCCAGCCAGTTGCTTTAGCTGCAAGCATAAGTTGCATTGCTGCTAAAGCTGCATTTGAAAAGGCAGCATCTCGCGGATATTGCTCACGATTATATGCAGATTCAATATTTGTAGCTAAGCGCTCTTTTGCTTCTTTTTTCATAAATCCTTGTTCTACAATTGGGCCGTAAACGGGTTCAATATTTTTATAAGCTTCTAAATCACCTAAAATAGCGACTACGGCAGAAGCATCAAGAATTTGTTGTTGGTTATAAGCAATTGGATGTAATCGTTTTTGTACATCTTCTCCTTGGAAAACAAGGAATTTCCAGTGTTGTAAGTTCCAAGCAGAAGGTGCTTGTGCAGCTGCTTTTAAAATATCGTGTAGTTCTGTAGATGAAATTTCTTTTTCAGGGTTGAATGCACGTGTAGATGTGCGTTCATATAAAACGTTAAAAAAATCATTGTTTGTCATTATATATCCTCCAAATTACATATCAACTTAATAAAAATACATATAATATATTCTACTTACATTTTGTAAGTTATCGAATTTAAGGATATAATATCTTTATTTTAATTGTCAAGTTTTAAACAATAAGGTAGGGCATTCATACAAACGATACACTTCATATAATCATACACTAAAAAAGGAATTTCCAGAGTAGATAAGCGCAGATAACATTCTCAATTAGCTTGTTAATATGTATCCCTCACTAATCGGATTTTTTTGGAACAATCCTTTATAAAATGATTGTGAGGAATTCAGTAGAACAAGATATATGAAGTGAGTGAAGACTAGTGATGAACATACTACGTTTTTTATTAGAGAATACTGTTTTCCAAAATGTATTACAAGATCTTCAGTTGAATGTCCTTTATATAGAAGATGGATGTACACATCAACAAACGATAGAAAATGTCCATCCAAAATGTATGTTTATAGCAAATAGTTTTGAAGAAGGAGAAATATTATTTCATAGAACTAGACCGCATATTGTAATTCTGTATGTAACAGATTTTGCTCAAATAAAATATATAAAGAATATATATGATCCGAAGAGTGCATTCATTGTCATTTGGGATCAACAGATAAACAATGAATTTGCAGATTTACTTATGTTAGGAATACGTAATATTGTTATAGCACCAGTAACCCCACAAGTGGTACTTGAGGAAGTAAATAAGAGTTTGTATCAGCTTTCTTTAGTACGACAAGTAAGTTTACAACAAGAATTACTTCAAATGATGTTTGATTTTCAAAATGATTTATTATTTATAGTAGAAGATGATGAAATTGTTGATTGTAATACAAATTTCTTGGAATTTTTCGGTTATGAAAATTTATTTGCATATCGCGAACAGCATTTAGTCTTTGCAGAACATCTTATTAGAGAGAATGGCTATTATTCGACGACCCACGATATAACATGGCTGGATGATACTTTAACAAATGGAAGAAGAATTAAGATGTACAATTATGAAGGAGAAGTGTCTACCTTTTTATTACGTGCCACACCATTACCAGAAGATTTATCACGATTTGTAGTGAAGTGCACAGAGATTACAGAATTAGATGAAATCTATCAAGAACAAGAAAGATTGGCTATGATAGATTCGTTGACAGAAATATATAATCGTTTAAAATTCCAACAAATATTGGAGACAGAGTGGGACAATGTAATACGTAAGGATGAAAAAATTGCACTTATTTTGTTTGATATAGATAATTTTAAAACAGTAAATGACACATATGGTCATGATTTTGGCGATTTAGCATTAATACAACTTGCAGATCTTATGAAATCTAAAGTTGAACATCAACATATATTTGCAAGATGGGGAGGAGAGGAATTCATAATATTAGTGACAAATACGGTAGAAAAAGAAGCTTTTCAAGTTGCGGAATCATTGCGATTTTTCATTGAAACAAAGCAATTCTCTGGAATTTCGAAATTAACAGCAAGTTTTGGTGTTGCGTTATATGAGCAAGGGATTACAAGAGAAGAATTAATGCAAAGGGCGGATATTGCATTATATGAAGCGAAAAAAAATGGAAAAAATCAAGTGTGTGTATATAGAAAAGAAAAAATGTGATTTTTCGCAACAAATTGTTGCGATTTTTTTTTATTGCCGGATAATAGAATGAGGGGGACTATTTGTAATGAAGTAATTACGGAGGAAATATATGTTTAAAAAAATAATGATTATGGTTTCACTATCTGCTGTTGTTTGCGGAGGAATATACTACTTTCTCTCTAGTCCAAAGGAACAAACAGTATTAACATCTAAAGTAACTCCTGCTATCGAGTCAGAAGTAAAGGATAATATAGAAAAAAAGGAAGAACAACAAATTGATTATGCCAGTATATCTCAACAGTTAGATCAATATTTAGTAGGAAAGCAATTTAATGGGACCGTTTTGGTGACAGATAAAGAGCATGTTATATTGAATAAAGGATATGGATATGCTGACGTTCAAAATAAAATAGAAAATACACCTCAAACAAAATATCGTATCGGTTCTATTACGAAAACAGTTGTTGCTACATCCATTTTACAGTTACAAGAACAAGGGAAGTTAAATATTCAGGACAATGTAAATAAATACATTCCTTCATTTCCAGCAGATAAAAATATTACTTTATATCATTTATTAACGCATACATCAGGTTTACCGGAAAACGGAAAAGGAAAAGTTAATGTAGCTTCACGTATACATTTAATAAATTGGATTGGAAGTCAGACATTAGCGTTTCCACCAGGAACAGGCTGGAAGTATACGGATTATAATTATATGGTACTTGCTTATATTATTGAAAATGTAACGAAAAAGCCTTTAGGAGATTATATAAAAGAAAACATATTTACAAAAGCAGAGATGCATGAATCAGGTATGGGAGATATGGTACTTGGAGACAAAAATTTTACAAAGGGTTATGTGAAAAAAGATCAAGCACTTGTCCCAGCGCAGAAATTAGGGATGGATTGGTTATATGGCTGTGGTGAGATGTATACGACAGTGGGGGATATGAAAAAATTAGACGAAGCGATTATAAATGGCAAGCTTCTTTCAGAACAAAGTATACAAGCGATGTTTACACCATCTGCAGAGAGAAAATATGCATTTAGTTTTTACATATATCCAGATTATTTCCATAATCATGGTGTACTATCTGGTTGGAATACGTTTAACAATTTTAATAAAGAAAAAGGAACGTTTGTTATTTTATTTTCAAATGTGAAAAATAGTATGGATGATGATTTTAATAAGGAATTTCGAAAGATGGTAAATGATTTATTAGAACAAAGGGGATGAGAAGATGGAATATAAAAATGTATCAGTAGGTTTCATTGGTATTGGTGTGATGGGAAAAAGCATGGTTCACCATTTAATGCAAAGTGGTTATAAAGTATATGTATATAATAGAACGAAGGAAAAAGCGGATTCTTTAGTACAAGAGGGTGCGACTTGGTGTGATACACCGAAAGCGTTAGTAAAGCAAGTTGACGTTGTTATGACGATGGTTGGATATCCTCACGATGTAGAAGAAGTATACTTTGGGATAGATGGAATTTTAGAACATGCAAATGAAGGTACGATAGCGATTGACTTTACGACATCTACACCAACATTAGCAAAACGTATTAATGAAGTTGCAAAAAATAAGAACGTATTTACATTAGATGCACCTGTATCTGGGGGAGATGTAGGGGCGAAAGAAGCAAGACTAGCAATTATGGTAGGTGGAGAGAAAGAAATATATGATAGATGCTTACCTCTATTTGAAAAACTAGGAACAAATATTCAGTTGCAAGGACCAGCTGGGAGTGGGCAGCATACAAAAATGTGTAATCAAATTGCAATTGCTTCTAACATGATAGGGGTATGTGAAGCAGTAGCTTATGCAAAAAAAGCTGGACTTAATGCAGATAAAGTATTAGAGAGTATTTCAACAGGGGCAGCAGGTAGTTGGTCATTAAGTAATTTAGCACCGCGAATGTTAAAGGGAGATTTTGAACCTGGTTTTTATGTAAAGCATTTTATGAAAGATATGAAGATTGCTTTAGATGAGGCTGAAAAATTACAATTACCAGTACCGGGTTTAAGCTTAGCAAAGGAATTGTATGAAGAGTTAATGGAAGATGGAGAAGAGAATAGCGGAACACAAGTATTATACAAAAAGTATACAAGGGGGTAAATGAGATGGATCTTCAAAAGTTTGATACGATGATTGATGCTGTGCAGCGAGCAACTTGTGTACAGATTAATGGCAAGCAAAAAGAGGCTTTTAAACAAAAATATGATTTTGAACCAAATTTCGAATATGGGCGAGATGAACAAGGGCATTATGTTATTCGAACTTCAAAAAAGATGTTAGAAGAAATGGAGTTTTATTTGGCATTGAAGTATGATCGGGATGGAATTGATCTTTACATGCACGCTGAAATTGAAGGTACATGTCATGTATCTGTTAGCTATAGTGAAGAGGCACTACATCTACAAGAATTGTTTCAATTTCTAGAAGAGAATAAATAAAAAGTCCTCATTTGAGGACTTTTTATTTATATAGGCAGGTAAAATATTCAAGTTGTATAATTATAAGCTGGAAGCACGACGGCATCGTTCGATTGGGAATGGAATAACTTGTGCAATGTGATTAGGACCAAACTGTTTTGTGCGAGCATGACGTAATATATAAAATGCGCACAGAATAGAAACAGGAATAGCACCGTACAAACCAAAAAATAAAGCGCTTACACAAGATGCGACAAAACCTAAAACCCCAACTTCTAACTCTTCCATAATAGCTCCTAAAATGACAGGAATAGCTCCGCATGAAACTCCTAGTATAAGTGCGATAAGTAAACTCATGATTATCCCCCTCTGTTTGCAAGATTCTTTTCCTTCTTATTAGTTGTAGTATATCATATATAAAACAGAATTTTCAGAAAAAATTCAAAAAAAGTTCAATGAATGTTCAAAAAGTGTTGAGAAATGCACTTGATAAAGTGGAATTATGATCAGGGGATTTGATATATGCAAACGAAAGGGACAAATCCTTTTAGTAAATAAAAAATCAGGCTTACTTCATTTTTATGAAATAAGCCTGTTCCATAGGAGGATGTATATATGTAGAGTGAATAAAAGGTTGGAAAAGGGGGTCCAAATCCTTTTATTCAACCAACTACCTTAATAAATTGGAACCCAACCTTCTGTTGTAACAAAAATACGAATAGCTACAACTTGGCGATCATCTTGCAAGGTAAAATAATGCCTAGCATTTTCAGGAACAGATATAAGATCACCAGGTTCAAGTTCAACATCAAAGAATCGACCATCTTTTCCTTCAATAGCAAAGATGCCATGGCCACTGACAATAAAGCGAACTTCATCGTCAGTATGATGGTGTTCTTTTTGAAAATTAATTAATAACTCGTCAAGGTTAGGTGTGCTACTTGAAAGTGAAATTACATCATGAGCTTTATAACCTCGGCGTTCTGAAACATCAGCAATTTCTTTTGAAAACAATGCTAATATTTCAGCTTTGTTTTCATCTGTTAAGGAGTAAGTTTCTTTTAAATGAGTAGGAAGTTTAGAAATATTCCATTTCTCATATAAAACACCTTCTCCTTGTAGAAAACTTGATACTTCCACTTCATTTTCAATACGAACATTTACTTCATGAATACGAATTTGCGCCATTAGAAACGCCTCCTTGAATTGATAATAGTTTTATATGGAATTGGAATAAAAACTCATAAGCTTCTAATCTTTTCTTTGCATCAAAGCTATCTCGCCCCCATACGGTAATGCCATGGTTTCGAATTAATACTGCTCCTGAATCCCCTTGTATATGTGTTCGGAATTTCTCTCCAAGTGTTGGGATATGAGCATCATTTTCGATAATAGGGATGTTAATCGTTGCACCTTCTTCCCAAATATCAAGAGCTTTAATGATTTCTTGGTTCCGAAGAGACACTGTATCGCTATACAAATTTGTGATGACATTGTTATCAGTTGTATGAACATGAAGGACGCAACCAGCATCCGTGTTATTATAAATATGTGTATGTAATATTGTTTCAGCTGAAGGGCGTAGTTCAGTATCTGAAACAGGAAGTCCTTCGTGATTTACAAGTAAGAAGTCATCTGGAGTTGTTTTGGTTTTGTCTTTCCCACTTGCTGTAATAAGAAAAGTAAGCGGATCATGGCTTACTTTTATAGAAATATTCCCACTTGTTGCTGGAAACCAATTACGAATTGTTAATTCTTTTTTTATCTCGCTTAAGTTATGCCATTGACGGAAAAGCTGTTTCATGATTTCACCTCCAACAAATGTTGTAACTCAGATTGAATATCGTAAAACGTTTCAAATGGTGTATAAGCAATATGATTCTCCTCACATTTCGTAATAAGGAAGTCGCGAGCGAATACTTTATCGGCTTGTTTTGTTGCTTGTAAATCAGTAATGGAATCCCCTATTACAATATGAAAATCATCTGTAGAGCTTAGTTTACGAATCAATGATGATTTACAGAGACCACAACTATGATGACATTGTTCATCACAAGGATGAGGCCATTTCACTTCAACATAATCTCCTGAAAAATCAGTTGCATTACAATAAATTTGATCTTTAGGGACTATTCCTTGTAAGAGTGGATAGACGAAGAAATCCATCCCGCCAGAAATAACATAAAAAGAAATGTTGTTTTTATTTGCAAATTGTATAAATTCTTTAAAGCCAGCACGAATTTCCGCTGTTTCTTTTAGATGCTTAATAATGTCGTTGTGTAAAGTGGTAGGTAATAATTTAAATAATTGAGAAACACCTTCTTGAATAGAAAGTTCTTGTGATAAAATTCTTTCTTTTATTCCCTCAGCTTCTGGTGGTGCGAAATGTTCCATGATGGACATGATATTATCATTATTTGTGATCGTACCATCGAAATCACAAAACACTTGAATACTCATAATTTCACCTCATAAGATGGATTTCCCCATATTTGTAGCGCACTTTGCAAATTAATCTCATTTACTTCATGGAGTGGAATGTTTTGCAAAGTAGCTTCAATTGCTGCTCGGAAAGCCTTTCCACCGCCCTGTGCTCCATTTGGGTGGCCATGTATACCACCACCAGCGTTAATAACAACATCCTTACCAAAATCACGAAGGATAAAGGGAACGAAACCAGGATGAATTCCAGCAGATGGGACAGGAAAGCTTTGTTTGAAAAACGTGTCTTCTTTAGTCAATTTCTTTGTAATAAGAAGAGCTTCTTCTTTTTCTAATGCGACACTACCGTATGGTGATGGGAATAAAGAGAAATCAGCACCAGCGTAACGTAGTAATTTTCCAAGTAGTAATGGAGAAGAGAATCCGTATAGTTTCGATGAAGCGTAAGCGCCACTTACAGCAGGATGTGCCATAATAGGAATTGGAATTTCATCATCTTCTACAAGTGATTGCAGTACATCTAGCCCGTAAGAAAATACATTGAATAAAAGAATGTCTGCTCCAGCTACCACTGCACGTTTCGCATTTTCTTTTAAATCATAAGTTCGTCCTGTTAAATTTACTGCATACAAAGTTTTATGACCGTATGTTTCATATACAGATTGTAATACTTCTTTTCCACATTCGATTCTTTTCGTAAGTGGTGTTAATGAATTTTCAAATAAGATTTCATCATCTTTTACAATATCTATCCCACCAATTGCTTGATCGCGTAGTTGTGTTTTTAAATATCCAATATTACGGCCTATCATCCCTTTAAAAATACTCATTAGAAGAGGGCGATCTTGAACTTGTAACAGGTTTCGAATACCATCAATTCCAAATTTCGGTCCAGGGAACTGTTTTTTTAATTCGTCTGAGAATGTTAAATCTATTAGTTTAATTTCACCATCTAGCGATAGTTTTCCAAACGTTGTTGTCAAAATAGCTGGTAAGTCTGGGCTGAAGTTCAGTGATGGATAATGAATTTTAATAATTCCACGTGTTACCTTTTTAGCAAGATAAGAGTTTATATGTTCTTGTTCGTCTAATTCTTCTATATGAATGACATTCCCTTTATGTTGTTTTAATTGTTCTTGTAATAAGTGTGGTAAATGAGTCCATGAACCAATTGTTAAACCAATTGCAATTTGTTCCGCTTTTCTTTCTAAGTTGTGAGAATCATCATGGATTAAATATGTCGCTATAATTCCGCTCATTGTTATAACCTCCTAGTTAAATAAAAAAACCTCTCAGCTAAGGAGAGGTTTTTTTACAACCAGCTCCTTATCTGTCAGCGTAATGCTGCGAGAATTAGCACCGTGTCTACAATTGTAGATCGGTTGCCGGGCTTCGTCGGGCTCGTCCCTCCACCTGCTCTTGATAAGAAGTATTTAGAAATGTTTAAATTTTTATGATATCTGAATTTTGTCAGATATCTTTTATGTTGTCAATGACTTTTTGAAAATTTTTAATTTATCGATTCGATTAATGGCTTCTTGCAATCGTTCCTCCGTATGTAATAGACCGACACGAACATAACCTTCGCCATGTTCACCGAATCCAACACCAGGGGCAACAGCGACATGGGCCTCTTCAAGTAACATATCAGCAAATTGTTCAGAAGTGAAACCTTCTGGGACAGGAAGCCATGCAAAGAATGATCCTTTTGGAATAGTTACATTCCATCCGATTGAATGACAAGCTTTAATAAGAGCATTTCTTCGAGATTCATAACAATTTACAAGTTCTACCACACAAGACTGCGAGCTTAATAGAGCCTCACGGGCAGCTTCTTGTACAGCTCCAAAAATACTAACATACATATGATCTTGTAATAGGTTAATCGTTTCAATGACACTTTCATTGCCGACAGCAAAAGCGATACGCCATCCGGCCATATTGAAAGTTTTTGATAAAGTGTAGATTTCAATGCCGGTATCTTTGGCGCCGTCTGCTTGCAAGAAACTAACGGGCTTTTTTCCGTCAAATCCGATAGCACCGTATGCAAAATCGTGAATAACTAATATATTATGCTTATTAGCGAAATGAATTGTTTCATCAAAGAATTCTTTTGATGCTACAGCCCCAGTTGGATTATTAGGGTAGTTCAAAAACATTAACTTTGTTTGTTTGGCAATAGAGTCATCTATTTTTGAATAGTCCGGTAAAAAATTATTTTCTGAGACAAGTGGCATTATTTCAAAGTGTGCTTTGGCTAAAGAAACACCAGATAAATAATCTGGATACCCTGGATCTGGAACGAGAATAGTATCACCAGGGTTTGTAAAACAAAGTGGTAATTCAACGAGTCCAGCTTTTCCGCCAAATAAAATAGCGACTTCGGTAGCGGGATTTACTGTCACTCCGTATTCACGTTCATAAAACGTGGCAA
Source organism: Bacillus paramycoides (assembly GCF_001884235.1). GTDB lineage: Bacteria > Bacillota > Bacilli > Bacillales > Bacillaceae_G > Bacillus_A > Bacillus_A paramycoides. Next base: position 90,353 of record NZ_MAOI01000069.1, read on the forward strand.
CGGCTTCTTTTAAGCTTTCATGTCCGCGAAATGGCGGATATTTATGATGAAGGGTCTTTTCTGCCGCATCTTGTAAAGCCTTTACGATATGCGACGGTGTTGGTTGATCTGGATTTCCTTGACCTAGATTAATAACATCGTGACCAGCTGCAACGACTTTGTTAACTTTTGCAACAAGTGAAGCGAAAAATTGTGTCGGCAATGATGTTACTACCTCGGAAGGTTGAAAATTTTTCATACTTTCCACCTCTTTTGAAAGTTGTTACAATTCTAGTGACAAATGATATAATCTTTCCAGTATTTTGTAAAGAAAAAAATAATGAATGGGGCTGACAAAATGAAAGTCGCATGTATTCAAATGGATATCGCATTTGGGGATGTGGAAAAGAATATTGAAAATGCAAAAAAACAAATAAGCGAAGCTATGAAAGAGCAGCCGGATGTTATTGTACTGCCAGAACTATGGACAACGGGTTATGATTTAACGAGGCTTTCTGAGATTGCGGATAGGAATGGATTGGAAACGAAAGATATGTTGAAAGAATGGTCAAAACAATATGGTGTACATATTGTTGGTGGTTCTATAGCAAAGCAAACGAAGCAAGGTGTTACAAATACGATGTATGTTGTAAATCGCGAAGGGCAGCTAGTAAATGAATACAGTAAAGTGCATTTATTTCAGCTTATGGATGAACATAAGTATTTAATCGCTGGTAATGGAACAGGTGAATTTACGCTAGATGATGTAGAGTGCGCGGGAGCAATTTGCTATGACATTCGTTTTCCAGAGTGGATGCGTGTTCATACTGCTAAAGGCGCAAAAGTTTTATTTGTTGTAGCAGAGTGGCCGTTAGCCCGTTTAGCACATTGGCGCTTGCTTTTGCAAGCGAGAGCAGTTGAAAACCAGTGTTATGTTGTGGCGTGTAATAGAGCAGGAGAGGATCCGAATAATGAGTTTGCAGGTCATTCTTTAATTGTGGATCCTTGGGGTGAAGTTGTTGTAGAGGCAAGTGAAGAGGAATCTATTTTATTTGGAGAGCTTAAACTCGAGAAAATTAAAGAAGTACGTAAAGGAATTCCAGTGTTCGCTGATCGCCGTCCAGAATTATACAAATAAAATGTTGACAAGTGATTTTTATTCTTGGTATAGTCTTCATCATAAAGTTGAAAGTTCAAAAAAATACAACTCTTATCAAGAGCAGGTGGAGGGATTTGGCCCGATGAAGCCCAGCAACCGACCGTAATACCATTGTGAAATGGGGCGTTTATTACGCCAAAAAGGCACGGTGCTAATTCCAGCAGAAAGTAAACTTTCTGGCAGATAAGAGGGGAGAAGATAAACTTCAAACCTCTTTCTTCGTGGAAAGAGGTTTTTCTTATGTTGAAAAACCTCTGAATTAAAAGGAGGAGAAGACGGTGGGATATTATTCATTAACAGAAGAAACAGCTGTGCAATACGCAAAAGAACAGGGCTATTTTGAAAAGAAAGCAACTGTAGTCTGCCATGAAATTGGGGATGGCAATTTAAATTACGTCTTCAAATTAGATGATGGAGAGAAGACGATTATAATAAAACAAGCACTTCCATATGCAAAAGTAGTTGGTGAGAGCTGGCCACTGTCTATAAAAAGAGCGACAATTGAAAGTAAAGCACTGCAAATTTTTGCGAAGTATGTACCGGAATACGTTCCGGAAGTATACAGTCATGATGAGAAGCTGGCAGTAACAGTAATAGAAGATTTATCAAGGTTGACAATTACAAGAAAAGGATTAATAGACGGAGAAGAGTATCCGCTTTTATCCCAGCATATCGGTCGTTTTCTAGCACACGTTTTATTTTATACTTCAGATTTCGGCTTACGCTCAGAAGAGAAAAGAGTGTTGGATGGCACATTTGTTAATCCGGATCTTTGTAAAATTACAGAAGATTTAGTGTTTACGGATCCATTTGGTCATTATGATACGAATGATTATGAGCCAGATTTGAAACTAGTAGTTGATGAACTTTGGAGTGACAAAACTTTAAAATTAAAAGTAGCGCAGCATAAATATAAGTTCTTAACGAGAAAAGAAGCGCTCATTCATGGGGATTTACATACTGGTAGTATTTTTTCATCACCTGCTGAAACGAAAGTAATTGATCCAGAGTTCGCAACTTATGGCCCGTTTGGATTTGATTTAGGTCAATTTATTGCAAATTTATTGTTAAATGCGTTATCGCGAGAAGAGGAAAAAAGAAATGTGTTGTTTTTCCATATAGAGAAGACATGGAGTTATTTTGTAGAAGCTTTTACGAAGTTATGGATTGGAGAAGGTGTAGAAGCATATACGAAAGAAAAGCAATGGTTACCAATTATTTTGCAAAACATTTTTAGTGATGCTGTTGGATTTGCCGGATGTGAACTTATTCGTAGAACAATTGGCTTAGCGCATGTAGCTGATTTAGATGAAATAGCAGATAAAGAAAGAAGACTCCAAGCTAAGAAACAAGCACTTTACTTAGGAAAAGAACTATTAAAATATGAATCAAAGAGCGCAGATATTCAACTGTTTCGAACATTATTTCAACATACAGTTTCAGGAGGCATAAAGGCATGAGTACAATTATTACTGTTCCGAGATCTGTAAGTTGGAAAGGCGATGCCATTGCGGTATTAAATCAAACCAAACTACCGCATGCCACTGAATACAAAACATTAACGACTATTGAAGAGGTATGGAAAAGCATCATTATGTTAGAAGTACGCGGAGCACCTGCAATTGGAATTGTAGCTGCGTTTGGTTTGGCACTTGCGGCAAAGAAATACAATGCGCCAAATATCGATGAATTTCAAAAGAAGTTTAATAGCGATTGTAATTATTTAGGGACATCACGTCCGACGGCAGTGAATTTATTTTGGGCAATCGATCGTATGAGAGAATCTATTCAAGAGATTACTACAATAAAAGAAGCACAAAAAATATTAGAAGACGAAGCGCTTCGCATTCAGCAAGAGGATGAAGAGGTGTGCCGAAGTATTGGAGAACATGGTTTAACATGTTTTAAAGACGGTGATAAAATTTTAACAATTTGTAATGCAGGGAGTATTGCAACTGCTAGATATGGTACCGCATTAGCACCGTTTTATATTGGGAAAGAGAAAGGTGTGCATTTACATGCGTATGCGTGTGAAACGAGACCAGTGTTACAAGGTGGTCGTTTAACGACATGGGAATTAGAGCAAGCAAACATTAATGTAACGCTTATTACGGATAATACGGCAGCTCATGCAATTCGAACGAAAGAAATTAATGCAATTATCGTAGGGGCAGATCGAATCGTTGAAAATGGTGATACTGCTAATAAAATAGGAACATTAAATTTAGCTATACTAGCAAAGTATTTCGGTATCCCATTCTATGTTGCAGCCCCGTTATCTACATTTGATATTACGAAACAAACAGGTGCTGAAATTGTCATTGAAGAAAGAGACGAAACAGAAGTTACGAAAATTTTTGGAAAACAAGTGGCGCCAATAGGTACTCCTGTATTTAACCCTGCATTTGACGTGACACCACATGAATTAATTACAGGTATTATTACTGAGAAGGGTATTTTAAGAGGGGATTATAAAGATGAAATTACGTCATTATTTAAAAAACAAGCTAATTAATGATAGCTTGTTTTTTTATGCCTAAAGTTTTCTGTTTCCCTTATTTATGTAATGAAGGGAGGAGAGAAGGATGGAAGAGTGGATCTCGATGATAGGTAATGTGGGGTTTCCGATTGTTGTAACATTATATTTACTACATCGTATTGAAAGTAAATTAGATGGAGTAATTGTTGCAATTGAAAAACTCCCGCAACAATTACTAAAGTATGAAGATCCTCGCGATAGAAAATAGAATAAAGTTTGCTCTTTGTGAGCAAACTTTCTCCCGCTATGTGCGGGAGAATAATCAGTGAGGATGGACAAAATCCTCACTGATTAAAGTTTCACGTTATTTCTCTTATTGAGCAGTATAACCACCGTCGATAACGACAGCTTGACCAGTTATACCTTTTGCTTTTTCACCAGCTAAAAATATAGCATAATCAGCAATTTCTTGTACTTGTAACAATCTTTTCTGTGGTACAAGTGGATAAATGACATCTTCTAAAACATTTTCAAGTGGTACATTCCGTGTAGTTGCTAAGTCTTGTAGTTGATTGCGTACAAGGGGGGTATCAACATATCCAGGGCAAAGAGCATTTACAGTAATTCCATGAGTTGCTCCCTCTAAAGCAGCCACTTTTGTTAATCCAATTACTCCGTGTTTCGCACTATTATAAGCAGCTTTTCCAGCAAATCCGATAAGGCCGTTAATAGAAGCAATATTAATAATTCGCCCATATTTTTGGTTCTTCATAATAGGAAAGGCATGCTTAATTGCGATAAACGGAGCAATCTGCATAATTTTAATAAGAAGTTCGAACTTATCCGTTGGAAAATCTTCAATTGGTGAGACATGTTGCATTCCGGCGTTATTAATTAATATATCTAATGAACCGAAATGAGTAACTGTTTGAGAAATTGCTGCTGCAATTTCTTCTTCGGAGGTAACGTCACATTTTAAACCGATAGCTTGAAAACCTTCTTTTTGCAATTGTTCAGCAGCTTCTTTTGCACGATCTTCAAGGCGATCACTAATGACAACTTTTGCACCTTCTTTTGCGAAAGCATTTCCCATTTCATAACCAATACCGCTCGCAGCACCTGTTAAAAAAACAACTCGATTTGTAACCATGATGAAAAACACTCCTTCATAATAAAGTGAAATTTAAATAAGTGGAGGGCATCCCTCACTGATTATTAGCCCACAAATAGCGGGCTAATAGTTCTCTTATTGCTCTATTTAGAGAAGCGATAATGAAATTCCTGCAAACATTTGGAAATAATGTCGTTAGCTATCTTGCTTTGCAAAGTAGCCTCTGCTATACTATTTTGTAAAGCAAGATACTTACGCTTATCTATCTTGTAAAACAAGATAGTGGGAGGATTTGAATTATGTCGACAAGTCAAATGCTAAAAGGGATTTTAGAAGGTTGCCTCCTTGCTATTATTTCTGAAGGTGAAATATATGGTTATGAAATGAGTGAAAAACTAGCGAAATATGGTTTCACAATGGCAAGTGAGGGGAGTATTTATCCGTTATTAATACGAATGCAAAAGGAAGGATTAATAACAAGTGTAATGAAGGAATCCCCATCTGGCCCAAAGCGAAAATATTATACATTAACAGAAAAAGGCGAAGAAGCACTAGATGAATTTATGGATCGCTGGGAAGCGATGCAAAGTAGTGTAGAGCGTCTACTGGAAGGGAAGAGGAGCAGAAAATAATGCTATCAAATGAAGCACGCAAGTTTTTATTAGATATGAGATTATTTTTGACTGCAAAGGGTGTGAAAGAAAGTGATGTTCATAATTTTTTAGAAGATGCAGAACTCCATTTAATTGAAGGTGAGAGTGACGGGAAAAGTGTAGTAGATATTTTTGGAAGTTCACCGAAAGAATACGCAAATGAACTTGTAAAAGTGATGGAAAAGGATAGACAGGAAACGTGGAAGCAAATTGGCTATACGGTAATGAATATCGTTGCGTTTTGGATTATCGCTTCTATTCTAGTAGTCAATAATGGGATTCTACAGATTTCGTTTATTCAATGTGTTGGATATAGCCTTACATTGATTCTAGCTATTATTGGTCCTAATTTTCTACTTCGTAAAATGACCTTTTTGACAGGTTTTACAACAAGCTGGTTTTCTATGTGGTTTTTAGTAATGATAGCGCCAGTGTTTTTATTAGGAGTAGTTACTATATTAGATGTGATATATCCTACACCGATGTTTATGTTCACTCTAGTACAAAGTTATATATTGGCTGGGTTAATTTTTATTATCACGGTAGTTATAAATGTATATTTTGAAGGATGGTTCAAAAATTTATACTTAATCATTCCACTTTCTATTATGTTAGTTTTTAAAACATTTACATCAGAAGAACTAATTCCAATGTTATTTCAAATTATATGTTTATACGGAAGTTTATTTGTTTTAATTTTCCTTGAAATTATGATGAAGGCGAATAAAAGAGAGACGGTCAAATAAGGGAGGGGTTATGATGCAAGTTTCTAAAGAAGGGGAAAAGTTTTTAATCGATACGAAAGTGTATTTAATAACGAAGGGAATTAAAGAAGAAGATGTGGATGCTTTTCTAGAAGATGCAGAGCTTCATTTAATAGAAGGTGAGAAAGAGGGAAAGACGGTAAGTGATATATTTGGTGATTCACCAAAAGCATACGCGGAAGAGTTAGCGAAAGAGATGGAGAAGGATAAAAGCGGAAGTATAAAAAGTATTCTTGCAATGATAATGGGTGTTGGTGGGTATTGGTTATTAACTCATATTTTGTTTAATAATCCAAATCAGCAATTTACACTAACTAATGTACAATTAATTGGTTATCCAATCGTATTAATGATTACGATCGTCGGAACGATTGTTGCGTTTAGAATGTCTTCTTTTAAAAGTAAGTTAGTAGAGTTCGGAATTATTTATATGATAGTGATGGTCCCTATTCTATTATTAGTATTATTGATGTTTATTGATAAATGGTACGGTACATCTGTCTTACAATTGACGACAATACAAACTTATATATTAGCCGCAATTATCTTTTTGTTACTTCTTATTGGTGAAGTGTATGTTCTTGGCTGGATGGGCGTTCTTGCGTTAATTGTCCCTTTAGTAATTATGTTTATATTTAAAGACTTAGAAGAGAGGAATATATTTTGGGGAATTGCAAAGGTTTTACTTATGTATGGTAGTTTATATGGATTAATGAGATGGTATTTAAAAATTGAAGAGAAAAAAGTGTGAATTAGGTGTTTAATAAGAAAAAGGCTGCTTTAGATATGCAAAAAAATATTTCCAAAGAAATATTATATTGGGATTTTTAGAGGGGTTACGTTTACTTTTAGTTCTATATTTTTATTTCTGGCAGCCGGCATTTGCTTTGTTGATGTGAATATGATGTTTTAAACAGTAACAATATTGTTACTGTTTTTTTCTGTGTAATAAAGGACTTTGTAAAGAAAGAGCTTTTTGCTCATTTGTTAATAATGAATTGATATGAACTTGATCAGGGCGGGGGACTATAGGATACATAAGGTTGGATGGAGAAGGATGATGTTCAGAACCTGTTGGAGAATGGGGATCAGCGTGCGTAAGTTTTCCATGAATCCGCCTTGTAAATAAAATATGACCAATTTCGTGAGCGAGGGTGTATATATTTTTTATTGGAGCAGCTGAGTTTGTTAAAACGATATAGCCAGTGAGTTGCTGTTGCTTCGCTAAAGAGTAAGCGCAGGCAATTACTGCCGTTTCTTTGAAATAATCACTAGCAATGTAGCAAATGTACAAATCACAATTTGGGGATTCGGAAATACAAGTGTTAAAAAAAGATGATAATTTCGGTTGGTTTTGAATAGAGTTTTTATAACTAATTTCTCCATTCGTAAAGCGGAATAACTCGTTTAATACAATTACATCTTTAATTTGAAATGTAATGGGATACCATATTGATTCTGCGACAGCCAAATCTTTTGCGATACGTTCGTCTGAAATATCAGCTCCTGGGGTAATGCAAATACATATATTTAAATATTGATCCATCGAAAACACCTCAAATGGAAAAAATTCTTCCTATAATATATGTGAGGAAAAGGTGGTAGGTATGGATAAAAACCCTAGTTGTCATTACTTCTATTTTTGGAGGCGTATAACCGTTTTTGTTGAAATATATAATATAAGTCGAAAAAATTTCATAGTTCTATAACGTAGTATGGTCATCTTTTTGATATAGTAAAGAAAAGGGGGAGTATATATGTATACATTAAAAATTGTTTCAGACAGAGAAGCTCTTTATCAATTTGCGAGCTATGTAAGAGTTGTGCAAGGGGTTGAAGATGTATATGTAGAGGTGGGAGAACCTTTATATGAACATCCATTAATGAAATTCCATGTACATATTACAATTGAAGAAAAATATGACCAATATAAAGCACTACAAGAAATAGCTAGATTAGTAGAATTGGGGCGTTTTACATATGTCCATTATCGTAATGAGGAAATTGAAGAGGCTTTTGAAACTGTAAAATACGAAAGTCTTAGAAAATAAAGGTAAAAAAGGAAGCGAAAGCTTCCTTTTTTAATTGAAAATTACATCAACAAAGGGAAGAGAATTTTGTTATGATAAGGAAGGGTGAGGAAAGGAGAGTTTGCATATTGGGGTATATTGAAGAATTACGCAAAGTAGTTGGTACGAGACCACTTATTCTAGTAGGATCAGCAATTATTATATTAAATGATAATCAAGAAGTATTGCTTCAATATCGTTCAGATACATATGATTGGGGTGTACCTGGTGGGGCGATGGAACTAGGTGAAACGACAGAAGAAACTGCTCGTAGAGAATTATTCGAGGAGACGGGGCTAAGTGCGAAAATAATGCAATTTCTTGGTGTTCTTTCAGGAAAGGAAGTTTATTTCCGTTATCCGAATGGAGATGAAATTTTTAATGTAATTCATCTTTATCAGGCGCATCATGTAAGTGGAGAATTAAGGCTGGACCATGAAGGGCTGCAGCTTCAATATTTTCCGGTAGATAAGTTACCGAAATTGAATGAAACGACAGAGAAGATTTTACAAAAATTTTTATATGCATTAACAGAATAGAAGGTTAATTCCTTCTATTTTTATTATATTAAATATTTTGATTTTTTAGTATGTTTATAGTATGATAATGGTAGACATACATCTTATGGAAATCCATCTAAAAACTTATTAGGGTACATAAGAGAGGGGCAAGTACAAAATGCATAATGTTGTCATTACAGCTGCAGTTCGTTCACCAATTGGAACTTTTGGAGGAGCACTAAAAAATATAACACCAGTAGAATTAGCTGTTCCTGTACTTCAGGAAGCTGTAAAAAGAGGCGGAGTGGAGCCACATGAAGTTGATGAAGTAATTTTAGGTCATTGTATTCAAAGAACTGATGAAGCAAATACGGCAAGAACGGCTGCATTAGCGGCAGGATTTCCTGACACAGTTACTGGTTATACGATTCAACGTCAATGTTCTTCAGGTATGCAAGCGATTATGTCCGCTGCAATGCAAATCCAATTAGGTGTAAGTGATATTGTTGTTGCAGGTGGAGTAGAAGCGATGAGTTCGAGCCCTTATGCATTAAAACAACACCGCTGGGGACAACGTCTACAGCACGGAGAAATTCGTGATACGGTGTGGGAAGTTTTAGAAGATCCGATTCATCATATTATGATGGGGGAAACAGCGGAAAACTTAGTTGAACAATATGAAATTACAAGAGAGGAACAAGATGAAGTTGCGCTTCGTAGTCATACATTGGCGCTACAAGCGATTGAGTCTGGATATTTTGACGATCAAATTGTTCCTATTACGATAAAAGAACGTAGAAAAGAAGTTGTATTTGCAAAGGATGAACATCCACGTGCAGATATTACAGCTGAAAAATTAGCAGGATTAAAACCAGCTTTCCGTAAAGGTGGATCAGTAACTGCAGGGAATGCATCTGGTCTTAATGATGGAAGTGCAGTTCTAGTATTAATGAGTGAAGAAAAAGCGAAGGAAAAAGGCTTACAGCCATTAGCTAAAATTGTTGGATATTCAGTAGCTGGAGTAGATCCGAAAATTATGGGGATTGGACCGGCACCAGCAATTCGCAAAGGATTAGAAAAAGTAGAGTGGTCATTAGAAGACGCTGATTTACTTGAAATTAATGAAGCTTTCGCTGCGCAATATTTAGCTGTAGAGAAAGAATTAGGTTTAGATCGTGAGAAAGTGAATGTAAACGGTAGTGGTGTAGGACTTGGACATCCAATTGGTTGTACAGGAGCTCGTATTACGGTAAGTTTAATTCACGAATTAAAACGACGTGGATTAGAAAAAGGTATTGCCTCTCTATGCGTTGGAGGCGGTATTGGAGTAGCATTATTTATAGAAGCGCTATAAAAAAGAGGCAGCGATTGCTGCCTCTTTTTTTATGACTCAAATAAATGATGAAATAATCGATCGCGATTTTCAAAGAAAAGTTTCGTCGTTTGGTAATGCTCCGTTTCTTCTAATGTCGATTCGTGAATCCCTTCTTGAGTTAAAGAGTATATAGTAGATTCGGGATAAGCCATTAAAATAGGAGAATGGGTCGCAATAACAAATTGTGAACCTTGTTCAGCTAGTTCATGCATACGAATAAGCATTGAAAGTTGTCTCATTGGGGATAAAGCTGCCTCAGGTTCATCTAAAATGTATAAACCTTGCCCTGAAAAACGATTCATAAATAATGAGAAGAATGATTCTCCATGGGATTGTTCGTGTAGTGAAACGCCGCCGTAAGATTTTACAGCATCTATTTCATCAATATAAGAAGCAACGTTATAAAATGATTCAGCGCGAAGAAAGAAACCGTCGTTTGGTGTATTGAAACTTTTGGAGATTCGAAGATATTCATGTAAAGATGAATGTGAATCATACGTGTTAAAACGGAAGTTCTTCGTTCCTCCTTCTGCATTAAAACCTAGAGAAACTGCAATTCCTTCGAGTAATGTTGATTTACCAGTTCCGTTTTCTCCAATAATGAATGTTACATTCGGATGGAAAACGAGTGATTGTAATGTTCGAATGGCCGGTAAACAGTATGGATATGCGGAAAAACTAGGGATATTTTCTTTTTGTAATGAGACACTTTTTAAAAAGGGTGTTTCGATCAATGTACAAACCTCAATTCATAAGGGATTTTGTTTCTAAAAAAGCAGCGAATACAAGTGCAAGACAGCTTGCTAATAATATCGTATATTGAAGTGCGCCAAAACCGAGACCTTCCCATCCGAAAGTCATTCTCTTCAATATAAAAATGAAAAGAACGCTCATAAAGCCAACTAGAGCAGGCGTATATTTTATAATGTTAAAGTTCTTCCATAGAAAAAATCCTATGTATGTACTTATTAAAAGAATAGAAAGAATAAGAGAAAAGAAAAGTGTTAACGACACATGAACCTCTCCTCATTTTCTGAATATTTCATGTGATTATAACATTTAAACTATCATATTCCAATGTGAAAATAAATATTGCATAGAGATTGTTCATGTCGTTATGATAGAATGTATTCTATTGAAAATATGAAAAGGAGTTAAAACATGCCGTTTACATTTGCACATCCAGCAGCTGTTCTCCCTTTCACTAAGAAACATTCTAGCTATATTTCAATGACGGCTCTTATATTAGGTAGTATGGCACCTGATTTTGAATATTTTTTACATTTTAGGCCATACGGTATTATTGGACATACATGGTCTGGGTTTTTATATTTGAATTTACCATTTGTTATTTTATTAGCATATGCATATCATCGTATTTTAAAAGGACCATTTATAACACATTTACCTAAGCCTTTTGCTAGTTATTATAAATATGTAGTAGATGAGAAGTGGGGGCTTTATACATGGAAAGATCTTTTTGTATTTTGCTATTCTGCTCTATTCGGTATGGTGACGCATGTAGTTTGGGATGCGTTTACCCATAAGACAGGCTATTTTGTTGTGAAAATGCCGTTGTTACAGCAAGGATTACATGGTATTCCAATTTATAAATATATGCAGCATGGGAGTACATGCTTTGGTCTACTATTACTAATATATGTACTATGGAAATATAGGAGAGAAACGGATAAAGATACTAGTTTAGCTTCGGAAAAAAGGAAATATTGGGCTTCATCAATCGTTGTGGCAGCCATTATATTTATCGTTCACGCGTTATTAGACCCCTATTTTCATATTTTCCAAATAGGAGGTATAATAGTAGCTGGACTGACAAGTTCGTTTTGTGGACTTCTCATTGTTTCTATAGTTTACAAAACAAGGGACTAATTAATGTATTTTAATGAATGATAGTGTTAGGAGAAATTAAATGATGAAAGCATGGAAAAGTATTTTTGTTTTATGTAGTTTTCTTCTTATGTTAAGTGGTTGCTTCCATCAAGAAGAAAAGAAAGCAGAACCTAAAAAGAAAGAATCTATTCCAGAAACAAAAGAGTATGGTGGGCGTGAGCTTAAAAAAGTAGGGCAAAAGGTGAAAGAAAAAGGATGGGGGACTTTTGAATTAGAACAGATCAATTCTGTGAATCAAACATTTGAAGTGGCCCCAATGAAAATTCACGTACAAGACGTTAAAGTAATCTCATTATCACAAATGAGCAAAGATGCAAAAAATACATTAAAAGTGTATACTGCATTAACTCCTGAAGAAGTAAAGCGTAGATTGGGAGATAAAGTTAGTCAAGAAGATGCTGAATTATACGCATCGTTAAGTGGAACAGAGATTAGTGATACGATTCGTTATGTTGAAATTACATATAAGGTAGAAAATAGTGGAGATAAAAATATGCAATTTTTCTCTATGAATGATGTTACAATAAATGACAAACAACATTTTAATGTAGCGACTCAAAACTTTTTATACGATGAAGATACCCTCGTTGGTACAAAGAGTGTATCAAGGGAAGATTATAAGCCTGGTGAGACACGAGAAGGAATTATCGGTCTAATACTCGATGATGGAAAAGAAAAGGTAAAGGATATTAAGTTTACGACAGATGATTTAGCAGCAGGAGATACAAATGAAACTGTTAAAGAACCGCAAACTTTTAACATTTCACTTTCTAAATAAGATATCTTAATAATGTAAGAAAAAACAGTCAGCATTCAAAATTATGCTGACTGTTTTTTTAGTTCTTTAACGTATGACTCTACATTTTGAAAAGGCACTTTAATTTTAAAAGCATCTTTTTGTTCATTAAATTGTTTTTCATTATAAGGACCGAATCGTTTATTGTGTTTTACATCGATAATCCAATAATGTTCACTTTTTTTATTTGTTATTGCTGAATCAGGATTATTTGGATCTGATTTTTCCTCAATTTGTTTTGCGATAATATATTTATCATCCCAAGCAATCTCTGTAATTTTTGCAGGGATATACTGTGTTGCATATACAGCATCCTGTGTGGGGAAAAGTTCAAATGCATCTCCAGAAGTATGCATGAGTTCGTATTCATCGTTAATCGTATAGGTTAAATGATTTGTATTGCCTGCACAACCTGTTAATAAGAATGCGGCAAATAGGATTATCCATCTTTTCAATATGGGAACCTCCTTTACAATGCTGTTGTAACACATTGTACAAGAAAAGTAAGAGAAACGCTAGTTTACAATGTTTTTTAGAAGTGGTACGATGAAACGGGTAAAGAAGGATATGAAGGAGTCGACACAGAATGAAGTTAAAGATGCATCGTCCAGCGCTTGTAATGAATCGCATAGGTGCTTCCCTTATTGACATGTTTTTGATCTCGGTTACGTACGGTGCGGTAGTAGCTATTATCACCGGAAACTATAGTGCTATTTTTAATCGTTTTAATATAAGTTTAGGTGACTATAGGTATGACCTCACACTTGTTTTCGTATTAATGGCAATCAATTTTATTGTGTTACCTTTTCTTTGGAACGGTTCTACACTTGGTAAAAAGGTAACAAGAACAAAAATAATCTCATTAACGAGTGGAAAACTAACGTTACAAACATTAATAATACGATTTTTTGTATTATTATTACCAGGCATATTATTACTTGGAATTCCATTAATATGCAATGTATATATGATGTTATTCCGCAAAGATAATTGTGGCTTCCATGATTTAATTGCAAAGACGAAAGTGATGAGTCTTGTATAAGCGATATGTAAATTATGTATTCTATTAAAAATAATAGTAATAAAGAGGGGGGAATCAGCGTTTCTCTCCCTATTGATTATAAGTCATACCAATCGTGTTTTTACGAGCAGCGAGACTCCCATTTAATTTAGATGGGAGTCTTATTTAAATTTTGTAAAAATAATCATTTACCTCTTATTATTTTACAAAATTCGATAAATGGAATTGATATAATGGAATTTATATAGGGCGGATATCTCCTATATAGTACCCTCCATATTGCTGAAGGATGTTTAAAGAAGCGAGTAGCTAATTCAAACATCCTATTTTTTGTTTTAATAGATTGAAAATTAAGAAATCGATACAATGAATGCACATAATATTGTTATATAACAAAGGGGGAAGCTAGAATGACGGGAGGTAGCTTGATTTTTTGGGGAATTCTTATTTTTATCGGTTTAATTTTTGATCAATATAATAGTAAGAAAAAAGAAGGAGTAAAAAAGTAAACGTTTACAATTTATAGTGTTAACTTTTCCTGCTTGCAGACCAATCTAATAAAGGAGTATACTGAATGACGGTAAGACTTATAGAAGGGGTAATGAAAATGAAGCTTGCAGGAAAGGTTGCCATTGTAACTGGTGGTGGCATCGGTATTGGACGTAGTACAGCTCTTTTGTTGGCTAAGCAAGGCGCAAAAGTAATTGTGACGGACATTGATCAAGAAAGTGGACAAGCAACAGCGGATGAAATTACGAATCTAGGCGGAGAGGCACTTTTTGTCTCCTATGATATGGAAAAGCAAGGAGATTGGCAACGAGTTATCAGTTTTGCAATGGAGGCATACAGTCGTGTTGATATGCTTTTTCAAAATGCTGGTCTATATAAAATAGATTCTATTTTTTCCCGTCAACAAGAGAACGATTCCAATGTACTTTGTATTAATGACGTTTGGATAGAGATAAAACAATTAACGTCATCTTTTATGAAACAGCAAGAAGAAGTGGTGCTCAGTGACTTACCGGTTTTCGGTATTATTAGCACGAAAGGACAATCATTTCATACAATAGAAGCCCTAGTATAATAATGGAAAACCGCCCTCAGCATATATGTGGACGGTTTTTTTGTATGTTATATATTAAGAATTTACTTTTTAACGAATACGTTGTTCGGTTTGACTATCAAAGAAATGTGCTTTGTTCATATCAAATGCAAGTTTAATTTGGTCACCAGGTGAAAAAGTATGTCTTGCATCAACACGTGCTGCGAAATCTTGACTTCCAAGTTTCATATATAAAATGGATTCAGCACCTAACAACTCTGCAACTTCAATTTTTGTTGTAAAAGTAGTAGTTTGTGAAGCTTCTAAAAATAATAGTTCATCATGAATATCTTCTGGACGAATACCTAAAACAATTTCTTTGTTTACATAGCCTTGTTCGCGTAATAACTTCATTTTTCCTTCAGATACTTTAATCTTTAGTGCATTTTCTATAACGAAATCGGTTTCAGTTAATTTTCCACGGAAGAAATTCATTGCTGGTGAGCCGATAAATCCACCAACGAAAATATTTTCAGGTGTTTCATATACTTCTTTTGGAGTTCCGATTTGTTGGATTTTTCCGTCTTTCATAACAACAAGACGTGAAGCCATTGTCATTGCTTCTGTTTGATCATGTGTTACATAAATTGTTGTCGTTCCAAGGCGGTGATGTAATTTGGAAATTTCTGAACGCATTGCAACACGTAGTTTTGCGTCTAAGTTTGATAATGGTTCATCCATTAAGAAAACTTTTGCGTCTCGAACAATTGCCCGACCTAATGCAACACGTTGGCGTTGTCCACCAGATAAAGCTTTTGGTTTTCTATTCAAATATTCTTCAAGTCCTAAAATTTGAGCGGCATCTTTCACCCGACGGTCGATTTCATCTTTCGGTATTTTTCGAAGTTTTAATCCAAATGCCATATTATCATATACACTCATATGTGGATAAAGAGCGTAGTTTTGGAAGACCATTGCGATATCTCGATCTTTTGGAGGAACATCGTTCATTAGCTTACCATCAATTGAAAATTCTCCCTTTGAAATATCTTCAAGGCCAGCCACCATTCGTAGTGTTGTAGATTTTCCGCAGCCAGAAGGACCAACGAATACGATAAATTCTTTATCTTGAATGTGTAAATTAAAATCTGTTACGGCTGTTACGTTATTATCATATATTTTATAAATGTTTTCTAATTTCAGTTCTGCCATGATATTTCCCCCTAGAAATTTATGCAAACGTTTTCTTTGAATTCATTATAAACGAATAGATTCAAAAAAGAAATAAAAACACTAGAAAAAAATAAAACGTTTTCATTCTTCTTATGAATATATAATAAGTTCCGTATGTTTTCTTAAAAAAAGAAAATAAACATTGTAAGCGCTATTTTAAATTTGGATAGAATCTGTTATCATTCAGTAATGAAAACGTTTGCGCCTTAAAAAAGAAAAAGAATTTATAGTATAGATGAAATGGGGTAGCATAATGGAAAAGCAATGGTGGAAAGAAAGTGTAGTATATCAAATTTATCCTCGTAGTTTTATGGATAGTAACGGTGATGGTATAGGTGATCTTCGTGGAATTCTTTCGAAGCTAGATTACTTAAAAGAATTAGGTATTGATGTAATTTGGTTATCACCAGTCTATGAATCTCCAAACGATGATAACGGTTATGATATAAGTGATTATTGTAAAATCATGCATGAGTTTGGATCAATGGGAGATTGGGATGAACTATTGCATGAAATGCATAAACGTAATATGAAACTTATGATGGACTTAGTTGTTAATCATACTTCAGATGAACATAATTGGTTTATTGAATCACGTAAATCGAAAGATAATGAATATAGAGATTACTATATATGGCGTCCTGGAAAAGACGGGAAAGAGCCGAATAACTGGGGAGCAGCTTTTAGTGGATCTGCATGGCAGTATGATGAAATGACAGATGAATATTATTTACATCTGTTTTCTAAAAAACAGCCAGATTTAAATTGGGATAATGAAAAGGTAAGACAAGATGTTTATGAAATGATGAAGTTTTGGTTAGAAAAAGGAATTGATGGATTCCGTATGGATGTTATTAATTTTATTTCTAAAGAAGAAGGCTTACCAGCCGTTGAAACTGACGAAGAAGGATATGTTTCAGGTCATAAGCATTTTATGAACGGTCCGAACATTCATAAATATTTGCATGAAATGAATGAAGAGGTATTGTCTCATTATGATATTATGACAGTTGGTGAAATGCCGGGAGTAACGACAGAAGAGGCCAAATTGTATACAGGAGAAGACCGGGACGAATTGCAAATGGTATTCCAATTTGAACATATGGATTTAGATTCTGGAGAAGGCGGGAAATGGGATGTAAAACCATGTTCACTCCTTACATTGAAACAAAATTTAACAAAATGGCAAAAAGCATTAGAACAAACGGGATGGAATAGTCTTTATTGGAATAATCATGATCAGCCGCGCGTTGTATCTCGTTTTGGTAATGATGGGGTTTATCGTACTGAATCAGCGAAAATGTTAGCGACAGTACTTCATATGATGAAGGGAACACCGTATATTTATCAAGGGGAAGAAATCGGAATGACCAATGTTCGATTTGAATCAATTGATGAATATCGAGATATTGAAACACTAAATATGTATAAAGAAAAAGTTATAGAGCGTGGCGAAGATAAAGATAAAGTGATGCAATCTATTTATATAAAGGGCCGAGATAACGCTAGAAC
Source organism: Bacillus paramycoides (assembly GCF_001884235.1). Lineage (GTDB taxonomy): Bacteria > Bacillota > Bacilli > Bacillales > Bacillaceae_G > Bacillus_A > Bacillus_A paramycoides. The sequence continues at coordinate 107,957 of NZ_MAOI01000069.1, forward strand.
TCCAATGCAGTGGGATGATAGAGAACATGCTGGATTCACAACGGGTGAGCCTTGGATTGCGGTAAATCCTAATTACAAAGAGATTAATGTGAAACAAGCGATGCGAGACGAAGAATCAATTTTTTATTACTATAAAAAGTTAATTGAGTTACGCAAAAACAATGAAATAGTAGTGTATGGAGCATATGATTTAATACTAGAAAATAACCCGTCTATTTTTGCTTATGTAAGAACGTATGGAGAAGAAAGACTTCTTGTTATTGCAAACTTCACTGCGGATGAATGTGTATTTGAATTGCCTGAGGACATCATTTATAGCGAATCAGAGTTATTAATACACAATTACGACGTGGAAAGCGGATCGATAGATAACATTACATTACGTCCATATGAAGCAATGGTGTATACATTAAAATAAGAAAAAGCCTTATGCCCGAGCGGCATAAGGCCTTTTCTATTACCATTTTAATATTGAGAATCCATACGGAGGGAGTGTAACTTGTAGTACACTTGCTTCCGCTGAAAATTCTTCATTTGTATATATATCGATTATTTTTTTTCCGGTAATATGAAGAGGGAGTGGAGCTGTAATTTCGTTGTTAGTAGGATTTAAAACGAAAAAGATAGTTTCACCTTCATATGTTTTTGTATAAGAAATATAATTATGTTCATCATTTGCTTCAATAAATTGAAAAGCACCATTTCCTCCAAATGCTTTATATTGTTTCCGTAATGAAATTAATGTTTGTATATGTGTGAATAATAGGTGGTCTTGTTCTTTTATATCCCAAATCATACATTTACGACAACCTGGGTCCATTCCGCCATCCATACCGATTTCGTCTCCGTAATAAATACAAGGAGAACCAATGAAGGAAAGGTGGAATACATAGAGTAACTTTAACTTGTTTTTATCCCCGTTACATGTCGTTAAAATTCTTGGTGTGTCATGACTGTCTAATAAATGAAATGCAGCCTCGTTTACATTCATAGAGTAGGAATGTAAAGATTCTGTAATTTGTTTCATAAATTCACTTGCTTTAATGGAATCGTTAGCAAAGTAAGAAAGCAAAGCATTTGTAACAGGGTAGCTCATGACAGCATCAAATTGATCACCTTGTAGCCAGGGGAGTGCATCGTGCCAAATTTCTCCTAAAATATATACTTCAGGATTTATTGCTTTTATTTCACTTCGGAATTCTCTCCAAAAACTATGATCGACTTCATTTGCTACATCAAGGCGCCAACCATCTATATGGAATTCTCTTACCCAATAACGACCTACTTCAAGTAAGTATTCTTTTACATCTGGGTGTGCAGTATTTAATTTAGGCATATATGGTGTAAACGCGAAAGTATCGTAATTAGGAAGTGGCTCGGTTATGATCGGAAATTCATGAATGTGGAACCACTCTTTATAAGCTGACTTCTCGCCATTTTCTAGTACGTCTTGGAATTTATCGAAAAAATATCCACTATGATTAAAAACAGCGTCAAGCATTACTTTTATACCATGTTTATGACACGCCTGAACGAGTTCTTTAAAAGTTTCTTTTGTCCCAAATTGTGGATCAATTTCCATGTAGTCAATTGTGTCATATTTATGATTCGAATGAGCTTTAAAAATAGGAGTGAAATAAATGCCGGAGATTCCAAGCTTCGCAAGATAATTAAGATTTTGAAGAATCCCAGCAAAGTCACCTCCGAAAAAATTAGTCGCAGTTGGCTCTGTACTTCCCCAAGGAAGGGTATTCTTTGGATTTATTGCGCTATCTCCGTTAGCAAATCGTTCTGGGAAAATTTGATACCATACTGTGTCTTTAATCCAGGACGGGGCTTTGAAAACATCTTTTGCATGAATAAACGGAAAACAGAAAAAGTTACCAACATCGTCATTTGGGATGTTAGAAAAAAAACCGCGCTCTGTATAAATAAGAGTTTCTGCATCATTTTTTAATTCAAATCCATAACGTAAGCGTTTAAACTTTGGTTCAATCGAAATTGACCAATAATCAAATAGCTCAGTAGAACCAGTTTTTTTCATCGGTGTACTTGCTGTAATCCATTTCCCATCTTGCCATTCGTAAGGATCACCGTAGATAAGAGTGGCGGTGTGAACATCGTTTCTTTTTGTACGCATCCGGATGTGAATCGTTTTTTCGTCGTAAGCGTATGCATAATTATCTTTTGGCCTATGATAAATCGCTTCTTTAAACATATAGAAAATCCCCCTTTAATATCTCTATACATATCGTTCCCTTAAACGTAATAATAAAGAATGTGTTGCAAACGATTGCTTTTCTCATAACTTTAATATTGCTTATAAGAGTAGTATTCATTTCATATAAAGTCAATGTATAAAGAGTAGAAGAAGATTATTTTGAAAATTAATATTTGCAAAATGAATAAAAGGATGTATAATGATAGACAAATAGCGCAAACGTTTTCATAGATTATGATATTGTTTGCGCTTCTATTAAACTATCTAATGCAAACGTTTTCAATCAAAAGGTACATAGACAATTTAGGGAGGTTTTTGGGATGAAGAAAGCATTATCACTATTAACGATTTCAGCATTGTCAATCGGTATGTTATCTGCATGTGGACCGAAAGATTCAGGGAAAAAAGAAGCAAGTAAAGAGAAGAAGGATTATGATCTTCTCGTTTGGGAAGATGAGAAAAAAGGTGTTGGTCTAGAGCCGGCAGTGGAAAGTTTTGAAAAGAAATATAATGTGAAAGTAAAAGTTGTAGAGGTTCAGATGACGAAACAAATAGAAAAACTTCGTCTCGACGGTCCAGCTGGTACAGGACCAGATGTTGTAACATTACCGCATGATCATATTGGTAATGCGGTAACAGAAGGGCTACTTTCAGAGGTGAAAGTGGATGATACGGTAAAAAATAAATTTACAGATTTATCAATAAAGGCACAAACATACGACGGAAAACTATACGGTTTACCAAAAGCAATTGAAACACCAATTTTTATTTACAATAAAAAATTCATGCAAAAAGCACCAGAAACGATGGACGAGCTGTTTAACTTCTCAAAAGACTTTACGAAGGATGGCAAGTACGGATTTTTAGCATTAGGAGATAACTTCTACTTTGCTAACGCGTTTATGGCGGGTATGGGCGGTTATGTATTTGGTGAAAAAGATGGAAAACTGACTCCGACAGATATTGGATTAAATAATAGTGGTGCAGTACAAGGTGCTGAATATATTCAAAAATGGTATAAAGAAAAATTATTACCAAAAGGAATTATTGGTGAATCTGGCGGTTCAGCTGCAGATGGATTATTTAATGAAGGAAAAGCAGCATCTATTATGAACGGACCATGGGCATTCCAAGCGATGGAAAAGGCTGGAATTGATTATGGTGTTGCTCCAATGCCGAAATTACCAAATGGTCAACCGATGAAAACATTTGTTGGGGTAAAAGGATGGCATGTAACAAGCTTCTCTAAACAAAATGATTTAGCTACAAAATTCACTGAGTGGGTAACAAATGAAGAAAATGCAAAAATTCGATTTGAGAAAACAAAAGAAATTCCTCCAGTAAAATCAGTGATGGAAGATCCAGTTATTAAAGATAATGAGGCTGCAAAAGCAGTTGCGACTCAATCAGAAAATGGAATTCCAATGCCAAATATTCCAGAAATGCAAGAAGTTTGGAAACCAGCTGGAGATGCGCTTCAATTAGTTGTATCAAATAAACAAGAGCCAAAAGCAGCACTTGATGATGCAGTGAAACAAATTAAAGGTAATATTGAGGCAAATCATAGTAAGAAAAAATAAGGTGAAATTCGTGCCTCTAAATATGAGAGGCACGAATTCTCTCCCTTCCAAGTAGGAAGAAAAAAGGGGGAAGGAACATGCAAACATCTATAGAACCAACGAAAGATGTGAACGGTTCAAAGCATAGGAAATTAGCGACCATGTTATCAATCATTCCAGGCATTGGTCAACTATATAATAAACAATACGTAAAAGGTCTTATTTTTCTAGTACTAACAGGTTCATTTATTGTAGCATTTGCTGATTTATTAAATATAGGATTATGGGGAATTGTAACACTAGGTACAGAAGTTCCACGCGACCATTCTGTCTTTCTATTAGTAGAAGGGATTTTGGCACTAATCGTTGTCGTATTTGGCCTAGGGATATATGCATTTAATTTATATGATGCATACCAAAATGGGAAAAAACGTGATATAGGAACACCATTAAACTCAGTAAAAGAGCAATATCGCAATTTATTAGATCAAGGTTTTCCATATTTAATGGTTTCACCAGGGTTTCTATTACTTATCTTTGTTGTTGTATTTCCAATCATTTTCGTAATTTTAATTGGATTTACGAACTACGATTTGTATCATTCGCCACCAGCTAAATTAGTTGATTGGGTGGGCTTTAAAAACTTTATTGATATTTTCACATTACCAATGTGGAGAGATACATTTTTAAGTGTGTTCTCTTGGACTGTCATTTGGACGTTCGTTGCAACGACATTACAAGTAGCACTTGGAATTTTTTTAGCGATTATCGTAAATCAGCCTGGTATTAAAGGGAAGGCGATTATTCGTACAATCTTTATTTTGCCGTGGGCTGTTCCAGCATTCGTGTCTATTCTTGTATTTGCTGGTATGTTTAATGAGACATTTGGAGCGATTAACAATCAAGTATTAGATTTATTCGGAATTGAAAAGGTTGCTTGGATGACTGATCCATTTTGGTCGAAAATCGCTTTAATTATGATTCAAACGTGGCTTGGATTCCCGTTTATCTTTGCAATGACGACAGGTATATTGCAATCGATTCCAGGAGAATTATATGAAGCAGCTACAGTAGATGGTGCAACAGCTTGGCAACAGTTCCGCAAAATTACATTGCCACTTGTTTTATATGCAACAGCGCCAATATTAATTACGCAATATACGTTTAACTTTAATAACTTTAGTATTATTTATCTATTTAATAGCGGGGGACCTGCTGTGTCTGGACAAAATGCAGGTGGAACGGATATTTTAATTTCATGGATCTATAAGTTAACGATGACTTCGGCGCAGTACGGAAAAGCAGCAGCTCTTACAATGATTTTATCGTTAATCGTTATTACAGTTGCGTTATGGCAATTTAAGAGAACAAAATCATTCCAAGAAGAGGATATGATGTAAATGAATATTAAACGACAAAAGATGTTACGTCTTTCATTAAGTTATTTCGTTATCTTCATAATGTGTGTCATTATTTTCTATCCATTGCTATGGATTATTGGCTCATCGTTTAATCCAGGAGATAGTTTGTCTGGTTCTAGCATTATTCCGAAAAATGCAACGTTAGATCATTATCGTCAGCTACTTGATCTTGATTCAAGTAATTACTTACTTTGGTATAAAAATACTTTAAAAATTAGTGTAATGACGATGATCTTTTCGGTGTTAGCAATTAGCTTTACTGCTTATGCGTTTTCGAGATATCGTTTTGTTGGAAGAAAGAATGGTTTATTAACATTTTTAATTCTCCAAATGATCCCGAACTTTGCAGCGTTAATCGCGCTATATATATTAGCTCAGTTAACAGGATTAATTGATACACATCTTGCATTAATTTTAATTTATGTGGGCGGGGCAATTCCGATGAATACATGGCTTATGAAAGGGTACTTTGATACAATTCCGAAAGAGTTGGACGAATCAGCTCGAATGGATGGAGCAGGGCATTTCCGTATTTTCTGGCAAATTATTATGCCACTTGCAAAACCAATCGTAGCGGTTGTAGCGTTATTCACTTTCATCGGTCCATTTACAGATTTTATTTTAGCAAGTGTTATTTTGCGCACACCGGAAAATTATACTTTAGCAGTTGGGTTATATGAAATGGTAGCGAAAAAATTTGGTAATGAATTTACAACATTTGCAGCGGGTTCTGTATTAATTGCAATTCCAATTTCCATTTTATTCCTATCATTACAAAAATACTTTATTTCTGGTTTAACAGCTGGAGGTACGAAAGGATGAAAATGGGACATTACGTCCCATTTCTCTTTTCATCTCCCTATAAAAATTTGTAGGGAGATGAAAAGAGATTTGACATCACATGCGAAAAGATGTGAAATAAATAGTATATTATAGTATAGGAAAATAAAGCTATATCCCTTACAATACATGGAGAGGGAGAAGATAATAATTTTTGCAAGATAGAACGAAGTGATGAAAGTTTGCGATTTCTCCTATTACTTGCAACGATTGCAAGATAACAATATATGGAATATGGCAGAAAAGTGAGAGGAGGGGATTTTTATGACAGTTACAATTAAAGATGTGGCGAAGAAAGCAAATGTTGCACCATCGACGGTTTCACGTGTAATTGCTGATAATCCAAGTATAAGTGAAAAAACAAAGCGCCGTGTTCGAAAAGTAATGAGTGAACTAGGCTATCACCCAAATTTAAATGCAAGAAACCTTGCGAACCAAACAACGAAAACGCTTGGACTCGTTATGCCGAGTTCTGCAAGTAAAGCTTTTCAAAATCCGTTTTTCCCAGAAGTTATAAGAGGAATTAGCTCATTCGCACACATGGAAGGGTATGCGCTCTATATGTCGACAGGTGAAACGGAAGACGAAATTTTTAATGGTGTTGTAAAGATGGTACAAGGGCGTCAAATTGGTGGAATTATTCTTTTATATTCAAGAGAAAATGACCGGATCATTCAGTATTTACATAATCAAAATTTCCCGTTTGTTTTAATCGGAAAACCATATGATCGAAAAGATGAAATTACATATGTAGATAATGACAATTATACGGCTGCAAGAGAAGTAGCGGAATATTTGATTTCATTAGGGCATAAACAAATCGCGTTCATTGGCGGTGGCTCAGATTTACTTGTAACGAGAGATCGTTTGGCAGGTATGAGTGATGCTTTGAAACTAGCAGACATTTTATTACCGAAAGAGTACATTTTACATTTTGATTTCTCAAGAGAAGGTGGACAACAGGCTGTAGAGGAGTTAATGGGACTTGAACAACCACCGACAGCAATTATGGCGACTGATGATTTAATTGGACTTGGCGTACTAAGCGCACTTTCTAAAAAAGGGTTCGTTGTACCAAAGGATGTTTCTATTGTAAGCTTTAACAATGCCTTATTATCAGAAATAGCTAGTCCACCACTTTCGACAGTTGATGTGAATATTTATCAATTAGGGTATGAAGCAGCAAAAGCTTTAGTTGATAAGGTGGAGCATTCGGAGTCTACTGCAAAATGTATCATTATTCCGCATAAGTTATTGAAACGTCAAACTTGTGATCATTATGCATAAAAAAGCTAAGAGTTTAACTCTTAGCTTTTTGCTTTAGAAAGGCTTCTAAACGGTCACAGCCTTCTTTTAAAGTTTCGATACTATAAGCGTAGGAAAGGCGAAGGTAGCCTTCACCGTATTCAGAAAATGCCGTTCCAGGAACGACGGCCAGCCCAGCTTCTTTTACAAGATCAAGTGCAAAATCAAATGATGAAGATGTTAAGTTTCCGACATATGGGAATAAGTAAAACGCACCCGTTGGCTTCTCGACTGTTAAGCCCATTTGAATGAGTCTATTATATACATAATCAAGGCGCTTTTTATATTGGTGGCGCATCATCTTCGGTGCATCTTTAGCAGCTGTTAAAGCCTCGATTGCAGCATATTGGGCAATGGAAGTAGCGCATGTAACATTGTATTGGTGAACTTTTAAAATATGTTTTGCTAAATAGCTTGGGGCAAATAAAAGTCCGATACGCCAGCCAGTCATAGAGTGTGATTTTGATAAGCCGTTAATGACAATAGTCTTCTCTCGCATTTCTGGGAAATGAGCAATAGACATGTGCTTTTCTTCATATACAAGTTCACTATAAATTTCATCAGAAAGAACGAATATATTTTTATCTTTTAAGACAGATACAATATCTTTTAATTCTTCTTTTGATAGGGTAACACCAGTTGGATTAGAAGGATACGGTAAAACAACGCATCTTGTTCGTTCAGTAATTGCATTTTGCAATGCTTCAGCTGTTAAACGAAAACCAGTTTCACGAACATCTATAAAAATAGGCGTTGCACCGCATAGTCGAATAATAGGCTCGTAACCTGGATAAATAGGAGCAGGTAAAATCACTTCCGTTCCTGGTTCCAAAATTGTACGGAATGCAACATCAATCGCTTCGCTAGCACCGATTGTAACAATGGTTTCGTTTTCAGGTGAATAGTGTAAATCGTAATTATCTTTTACAAAGTTACAAGCCGCCTCGCGTAATTTTAGTAAACCAGCGTTATGTGTATAGCTTGTATAATTTTCTGTAATGGCCCGTTTAGCAGCTTCTTTTACTAGAGAAGGTGTAGGGAAATCGGGTTGCCCAATTGTTAAAGAGATAAGATTATCATAGTTTTGAATCATGTTAGAGAACTGGCGGATTCCAGAAATTTGGATGTCCTTCACTCTAGGGTTAATGAATTGTTCCATTGTATCTCCCTTTCTTCCGTTTGAAAATTAAGTTCATTTTATCATATTTTTCATTATTACGCTTTGTATATAAACTTTATCCTGCTATTGGTGAGCGGTAAGGATCTCCTATATTAAAATTCAATGGAAGTAAGAGATAAGAACAGATTAGGTGTGAGGTAATTAAGATTTCCCTTCAATCTAGGTATAAATGTTGCTGTACGTATTGCACAAAAAAAGCCGCTGAAAGCGACTTTTTAATAACCGTATTCCCAATCTATTTCATCTTCGTTCCAAAGTACTGAAGATACTTTGCCAAGATGGACAACAGATTTATTTACAGCACATGTACAGTTTTCTTCCCCCGTTTTATGTTGCAATTCTTCGTATACTGATTTTTCAACGTTTTCTAGCACAACCAAATTTTCTTCTTTTAAAACAAGCGTAGTACCCGCCATATTTATCTTCCTCCTACTAAAGTAATGATCACTTATTTGTAAACATAGATAGTATGGATTATATGCTGTATTTTGCGATAGTTGTCCGTCCAGTGAAGTGTTTTTTATTTTCTTTGTAATCCGTATTCATTGTATACTGCACGAAGGAAATTTGGTACAGGGTTTACAATCATTTCGGAAATCTGTAACATTTATTATTAGTTGTTAACAAATAATTAACAAATATGTTAAGAAAAATCAAAATTTTAAAACAAATAGACTTATAAATGATATAATCATATCAAAATACATATAGGGGATGAGAGGCTATGGAGCTTATCCGTGATTTAATGATCCAAATTGCCATCATTATTTTGCCACTATTTTTATATGAAGCGATTCGTTTAAATCGTTATCAAGAAATGCTTCCGAAGCCTAATCGCTACTTTATTATGTTTTTATCTAGCGTTACACTCGTTCTCTCCATGACATATTCTATTTGCTTTGGTACCGTTTGCGGATACAATTTTCATCCAATCCCGATTGTTAGTGGTTTTTTATATGGTGGGATTGTTGGGCTCATCCCTGCCATTATTTTTGTTACATATGAATGGTTTTTAAAGGGAATCAGTTGGTTTCCTATCGTAGAAGTAATATTTCTTTCGATAATTCCATTGTTCTTGTCAAAGAAATGGTCTCTTTTTTCAAGAGATAAGAAGCTAATATTAGCTTTTATGATTTCATCAGTTTATGTTCTTGTTTCATTAGTATTTAGCATGTTTAATGTCCTTTTGGAAACAGGTTTTACACCATATATATCTCATCTATATAGTAGGTATATATTTGCTTCACTTATTATGGTTATGACAATGGTATTTCAAGTATATTTGACTGAGTATTTAAATGAGAATGCATTATTGCGTACAGAGATGCAAAAATCAGAAAAACTTAATATTGTAAGTGAGTTAGCTGCAAGTGTAGCGCATGAAGTTCGAAATCCCCTCACTGTTGTACGGGGATTTATCCAATTACTAGAGAGTACGGAAGACGTGAAAAATAAAGAGTATATGCGTCTCGTATTAGCTGAACTAGATCGTGCCGAACAAATTATTTCAGATTATTTGAATTTAGCAAGGCCCCAAATTGAAAAGAAAGAACATATTTGTTTATCAGCGCAATTGATTGAAATGACAACTCTTATGTCATCATTTGCAGCGATGCAAGGTGTATATTTGCAAGTTGAGATTTCTGAGAGTCTTTACACAATCGGTGATAAGACGAAGTTGAAGCAAGCTATTATGAATGTTGTTAAAAACGGTATTGAAGCAATTCAAGGAAACAAAGGGTATTTAAAAGTAACAGCTGTTCAAAAAGATGAAATGATCGTAATAAGAGTTAAAGATAGTGGTGTTGGAATGACAAAAGAACAGTTAGCAAGGCTTGGACAACCTTATTATTCTTTGAAAGAAAAAGGAACAGGATTAGGCCTTATGGTAACATTTAGTATTCTACAAGCACATAATGGTACACTGGAATATAAAAGTGAAAGTGGAAAAGGAACTGAAGCGATTATTATATTGCCAGCTGTAAGAAATAAGGAATAAAAGTTACCGGTAGAAGGTAACTTTTTATTTTATGTTACATTAGAAAAATATATATGATTTTACTCATTTGTTTTTTCTTGTTTTGTTCGAACAAATAAACTTCTAAATGATTGAAAGAAGCTTTGCTCTTTTGAGGCGGCGACTAATCTTTTTGTTTCTTGAATTTCGCGAATAACTTGCATAAGCTGTGCATCACGGCTACTGTCTTTATTGTAAATTTGGTTGACAAGTTTATTCATTTTCTCTTCTTGTTTGGATTCTCGCTTATACATATGATTCATTAATAAGTCCATCTTTTCTTTTTGGAGTGCATCTGTTTGAGCAGCATGATCAACTAGCTCTTGTAGCATTTTTTCTTGTGAACCTTCTTTGACATAAACTTGTTGCATCAGTTCATCTAACTTCTCATCTTTTAAACGATTTTGTGTAATAAGGGTAGAATTTTGATGAATAATTGCCTCATTTAATTGAGCGAGCATTTCAAGCTTTAACATGAATTCTTCAAAGTTACGCCCGTCATCTTTTGTTTGTACTTCTTGTTTGTTTTGTGCAATTGGTATTGGGGGATTATCTTTTTCCTTTAAAATAATTGGAATTGTTTCTGAAATATCTTCTTGTAATGTCGCTGCTCTTTCGTGTATGGATTTTAATAGTTTTAAATCATCCATTCTATAAATACGCGCATCAGCAGCTTTTGAAATGATATAACCATGTTCCTCTAAAAGTTGACTATATTTTCGAACTGTATGTTTTGGGATGCCTGTTTTATTCGTGACATCTTTCGTTTTATAAATTGCGTCCATGAAATTTCCTCCCCAAAAAGTATCGTATATACCAATTCAATCTTTTATGATAACTTCCTTTGAAAAAGAATGTCGGAAGGTTATTAGTTTTCTACAGGATTAGTGAAAAGGTGAGGGAAAATGAATGTTTTTGGCGGAATGGAGAGGAAGAGCTAAAATAATGTCTGAAAACATATATAGAAGAAGTTTGTTATAATAACTGAGGAAAAGAAATTGGTAGGAACATGGAGGTACACATGAAGCAATTAAAAGGTATTATCATTTCAATTATTGCAATTCTTTCTCTGCTGGTAGCGGTCTATGAAGTACTTATTCCAGAGGAGACAAGTAATAAAAAAACAACAACTACGTATGATCAAGTTTTAGAGTTCCCGAAAGAACGTTATCCAGAGACGGGAAAACATATAACGGATGCTATAAAAGAAGGGCATTCAGAAATTTGTACAATTGATCGTAATGGTGCAGCGGATAGAAGGAAATTATCGTTAGCACCATATCCGTCGAAGAAAGGTTATGATCGCGATGAATGGCCAATGGCGATGTGTAAGGAAGGCGGAAAAGGAGCTCATATTGAATATATAAGTCCAGCAGATAATCGTGGTGCAGGTTCTTGGGTAGGGAATAAGCTAGATAAATATCCAGATGGTACGCGTGTGAAATTTGAAGTGAAGTAGTAACCGGCGTACATTTCATAGTGGAGGAGAAGGATAGTTATGGAATTAACAATTTCATATTCGCAATTAATGGTGATGAACTCTGATCATCAGCAGCCTTATGTAGATTGGACTCCTGAAGATTTTGAAAGAGGTTATGCTGAGGTGGATGGAGCGATTATTTTTGAAGCAATCTCTGACTATACTTGTGAAGTGGAAGTGACTTGTGGAAAGCATATTGAGAAGGAAGAAGTGGTTCGAACGATATCAGTTCCTTTCACTGTGAAGAATGAAGGAGTTTTTATAACGAGTATTCTTTCTAATAAATTGCATATTCCTATTCCGAATGGGGAATATATGATAGTCTTGCAGGCGACTCCTCTTGAAAAGCCAACAGACGATGAATTGTATAAAGTACGATACGACTTCTGTTTTGAGAGTGTAGAATAAAAAAACGTGTTATCCTTTTTGAAGGATAACACGTTTTTTTATTATGCATTTGTCTTTAGGAGAGAACGAGCGTCTTTCGCTGCCTGAACCATATACTCTAAGGCAGGTATAACTTCTTCGGTTCTTCTAGTTTTTAAACCACAGTCTGGATTAATCCAGAAATATTTAGGATCACATACTTGTAAAGATTGTTCTACGATTGTAAACATTTCGTCTTTACTTGGGACACGTGGGCTATGAATGTCATATACACCTAGACCAATTCCTTTTTCATATGTTGTATGTTTTAATGTATCAATAAATTCCCCATGACTTCTTGATGTTTCGATGGAAATAACATCTGCATCTAATGCGCGAATTGCATCTACAATATCTTCGAAGTTACTGTAACACATATGAGTGTGAATTTGTGTTTCATTTTCTACAGAAGATGTTGCTAAAAGGAATGATTGAACTGCCCATGTAATATATGCATTCCAATCTTTTTCTTTTAACGGCATTCCTTCACGAAGTGCTGGCTCATCGACTTGGATTACCCTAATTCCGGAAGATTCAAGTAATTCAATTTCATGACGAAGTGCTAATGCAATTTGATATGAAACTTCTTTTCTTGAAATGTCATTTCGAACGAATGACCAATTTAAAATAGTGACAGGTCCAGTTAGCATACCCTTTACTACTTTCTCTGTTAAGCTTTGTGCATATACAGTTTCTTTAATAGTCATTCCATTTATAAAGGCAACATCGCCATAAATAACAGGTGGTTTCACACAGCGAGAGCCGTATGATTGTACCCATCCATTTTTAGTAAAGGAGAAGCCAGCAAGTCTTTCACCAAAGTATTCCACCATGTCAGTTCTTTCGAATTCACCGTGTACTAGGACATCAAGACCAATATCTTCTTGGTAACGAATCCACTTCTCAGTTTCCTTTTCAATGAATTGATTATATTGTTCATTTGTAATATCGCCGTTACGCCACTGTTTACGTGTTTGACGAACTTCAGTCGTTTGTGGGAAGCTACCGATAGTTGTTGTTGGTAACAGTGGTAACTGTAAAGCCACTTGCTGTAATTCATATCTTTTTTCAAATGGAAGAGGACGTGAGAAATCATCTTCTTTAAGTGCTGTACGCGCTGCTTTTACATCTTCACGATTACGTGCAGCTGATGAACGGATTGCATGATGTACATTACGATATGTTGCCAGCTCGTCACTGATGCTTTCAACACCTTTAGTAAGAGCAGATTGGATAAGGACTAGTTCTTCTAACTTTTGATTGGCAAATGCAAGTGCATCAAATAGTTCGGTTGATAAATGCTTTTCTTCTGTTTTATCAATTGGAGTATGCAATAAGCTACAAGAAGGTTGAACAATTAAACCTTCGACTGTGACTTGATTTTGTAATGTTGTAAATAAAGAAAGTATATCATCAAGATCAGCTCTCCAAATGTTACGTCCATCTATACAACCGATAGCTAAAATTTTATCAGCTGGGAATCCATATTTTGAAATAGCATTTACATTACCTTCTTTGCCATGAACAAAGTCTAATCCAATACCAGAAACAGGGAATGTAATAATTTCTTCATAGTTTTCTTCTACACTATCAAAATATGTTTGTAGAATAAGGTTAGCATTTGGTACTTCTTTATGAATAGCTTCGTAAAGTTCTTTTGCTTGATTAATTTCATCTTTTGTTAAAGATGCAAAGATTGGTTCGTCAACTTGAATAATTTGTGCTCCAGCTTCGTGTAATTCAGAGAATAATTGTACGTAAGGTGCAACTAGCTGTTTTAAAATAGTGGCAAATTGATCTTCGGTATAACCTTTTGCTAGTTTTAGGAATGTATAAGGTCCTAAAATAACTGGTTTTCCATCGACGCCTAATTCTTTTTTTGCTTCTTCATATAAACGAAGGGGACGATTGTCTTTTAAAGAGATTTGTAACCCTTCTTCATATTCAGGAACAATATAATGATAGTTTGTGTTAAACCACTTTGTCATTTCAGAAGCAACATGATCTTTAGATCCACGTGCCATTGCAAAATATACATCAAGATAAGATGTAAACTCTGAAAAACGTGATGGGATGAATCCTAACATGTAGGCTGTATCCAGAACGTGGTCATAATATGTAAAATCGCCTATTGGAATTAATTCAATTCCTTTTTCTTGCTGTACCTTTACGTGTTGAAGGCGGATGTCTTTCATTGTCGTTAAAAATGTCTCTTCATCAATTTTATTGGACCAAAAAGCTTCCAATGTTTTTTTCCACTCTCGTTGTAGTCCGATACGTGGATAACCTAAGTTACTTGTTTGAATTGCCATTTCAAATTCCTCCCTAATTGAAAGTAAGCATTTCCGTTTACTAGGAAATACCTATAACAAAAAGCATAAAGGCATAGAAAATAAGCCTTCCTTTTTGTTCTTAACACCTCATCATCATCCGTGAGTCTATCAGTGTTGTTAAAATAGGCAGGTCTCCTGACTTATGCTTCATATAATTTCTTTCACCTTCCCGTTTTCACAGTGGCACAAAAAAGAAATCTCAGCATTTACAGTGGCGGGACCGTGTTGGAGTTTCACCAAACTTCCCTTTTAAACACGAAATAAAATTTTCGTGTACCTATTTTCCTTTTGAAAGGAATTTAACAAGCGATATGATATTGAAACAAATTCTAACATAATTTTTGGAATTTTGTCTACTGTTTTAAAATAAGAAAATTCTAAAGTTTTTACTTCTCTGTATTTGTAATTTTGAAAAATATTTAGGCTGGTTTTTATACTAGAATGAGGTCGTTTTGAACTGTAACAAAATGGTGGGATTAAGTTTTTCTAAAAGAGGTGATACCTCTTTTAGAAAAACTTAATCAGTCTCTACTCCTATTTCTGAAAGGCGACTTGCAGTTGCATCTTTTAGGAGTGTGTTTAGCCAGCGCAATTCAACATTAATATGCTCAATGACGCTCTGTAAAATATATAGTTGGGCACGAGGTACTGTTTGTTTGTTATGATCGTATATTGTTTGCATTGTATGTAAGTATTGAACCGTATCATCTCTCTTTTTTTCTAAAATAGGAACTAGTGCTTGTTCGTCACTAAAGTGAGCGAAAGAGAGCGCTGAATAAATTGGTTTATATATTTGGTTTTTTGCTTCAAATTGTTTTAATAATAAAGTATGGAAAAGGTTTTTTCCTTCCTCGGTTATATGGAAGATTGTTTTATCTGGTCTATTCGTATCTCGAACAATATTTGTAACACGAATTGCACCTTGCTTTTCTAATTGCTCGAAGGCATAGTATAGTGATCCCTTGGCATATTTAATATAACAATCCATTTGTCTTTCTTTCATTATGTGCTGTACTTCATATGGATGCTTATCCCCTTCGAGTAGCAAGCCGAGAATGACTAATTTCATACTCATGCTGTCTCAACTCCTGTATATAGAAATTTTATACATATTATAAACGGTATATCCTCTTTCATAAAGGGATATACCGTTTCATTTTTCCATATTAGCTTACTTGTTTTTGTTTTTGTTTCGTTTTTGGTCCTGTTAAAAGACGTTCTTTTCCCATAAGTAAAATACAGATTATACTTAGTATAGCTGGGATAAGTGCCCAAAAAAATGTATTAGCAATAGATGTTGCAAGCGCATCCTTAATTCCGCTTAGTATTTCAGGTGGTAGCTTTTCAGTAGCGTTTGGTGATAATAAGAAGCTGGTGTCTCCACCTTTTGGTGCCATTTTGGCTAATTCAGGAGGAAAGACTGCTTTTAATTTATCAGTGAAGATATGATTTTGAATCGTACCGAAAATAGTGACACCAAGGGTCATTCCTAGTGAACGGAAGAATGAATTTGTTGATGTAGCAGAGCCGCGATCTCTCATTTCTAGTTTGTGAATAGATGCCATACTTAAAACTGAGAAGGAGAATCCAACTCCAAGTCCAGCGAGAATCATAAACATTGTTACGAGTGTACGAGGTGTTTCCATTGTTAAAGTGCTTAGTAAATAAATACCAAGAACGAAGAAAGCTCCAGATACCATCATAATGTTACGATAGCTTGTTCGTGAAGCTAACTGTCCACCAGTTTGACTCCCGATTACAGACCCTACCATCATTGGTGTTAAAATTAATCCAGCATTTGAGGCCGAACCACCGAGAACACCTTGAACGAAGATTGGAATATAAACTGTGCAGATGATAAAAGCTGCACCATAGAAAAAGGCAACTCCTTGGCTGGCTGCAAATAAAGGCTTTTTAAATAAATGGAAAGAAATAATAGGCTCAGTCGCGTTTCTTTCTACGAAGAAGAAAATAATAAGCATAATAACAACTGCTGTAAATAAACCAATAATTACATTAGAATTCCATGCATATTCTTTACCGCCAAGTTCTAGAGCAAACATTAAACAAACGATACTAATGACCAGTGTAATGGCGCCAGCCCAGTCAATTTTTTGTTTTCGATATTCTAGAGACTCGTTGTAGTATTTAGTAATGAAGAAGAAGGAGATAAGTCCTAATGGAATATTAATATAGAAGACCCAGTGCCAGCTTATATAATCTGTAATATATGCACCTAATAAAGGTCCGAAAACACTAGATGTCCCGAAAACAGCACCAAATAGTCCTGTCATTTTCCCTCGTTTTTCAGGTGGGAATATATCATACATAATTGTAAATGCGATAGGCATAAGAGCGCCGCCACCAATTCCTTGAATGGCTCTATAAATACTTAGTTGTTCAATACTTGATGCTGTCCCGCAAAGGGCAGAACCGAATAAGAAAAGAATTAGTCCACCAATATAAAAACGTTTTCGTCCGTACATATCAGACAGCTTACCGAAAATAGGCATTCCGGCCATTGTTGCTACCATGTATGCAGATGTAACCCAAACGAATTTGTCGAACCCTCCTAGGTCTCCGACGATAGTTGCCATCGCGGTTGCGACTATTGTATTATCCATTGCTGCCATTAGAATACCAAGCAATAAACCAGCAACAACAAATTTTGTTTTGCTTGAGTCTTTTTTTGATAGTTGTGTTTCCAAATATAGCCCTCCTTTAATAAAAATTAAACTAACTTAAGTTTTTGGGTGCAGTGCATAAAAAACTTCATGTACAGTTTGTCTCGTTCCGGCTTTATTTATAAAAAATTGCACTGACATGATATAAAGATTAGAAATCATAAATTATATTATAGTCAAATTTGACTAAAAGGCAAACTTTTTCTTTCACCAAATTATTCTCTTATCCCGTTATTTACGGGTAGTAAGACTTGACGTTATTACATAGTCAATGAGGGAAAATGTAAAAAAATATTTAATAAAGAATAGCCCCTGTCACCTATTAAAAATGGTTTTTTCTTTATATTGTCGAATAGGATAAAAGGAAGAGAAATAATTAATGCTGTTTGTAACAAGTTCCAATATTTTTTTGTGTGATTTATTGTGTAGATAGGCAGAATAAAGTTGTATAGATGATACATCTGGAATGAGGTGAATTTACATTATGAAAATATGGAAACGAATTTCGGATCAAGGAAGGTATTCTATACCGTTGCAGCCTGTTTTGTGGATTGATGGTTCAAAAAAAGAAACGGAAATTCCTAATGTAGCCGTCACATTGCAAATCCGTAGTATGTATAAAGAAAAATTTTCATATGAACTAGCCTTTGATGTCAATGATATACTTATTATTCGTCTTGAAGTTGAAAATAAAGGAGTTGAAATGATTTCACGAGTTGTCGTAAGTCATATGATTCGCGACTATTTTGCGTATATCCCCAATTCTTTAAAGACAGATAAGGGGATAAGTGAATTTTTATTTCAGCTTGTAAGATGGCGAATCGATAATTTATCACCAAATGAAAAAGTGGAATTAATTTGTAAAATAAAAGCAAATAAAGAGAAAGCTCCTCCAAATTCAGTATTTCAAGCTACATACACATGTCAATATAAAGGATTATCATATGGCCCACTGCAAACAAATGAAGTGGTTGTAAGGCAATGATAAAAAGGAACCTGAGTGAAAGGTTCCTTTTTTAATGAAGATTGTGTTTCTTGAGTAATTTCTTTTGTTCTATCCCTTTTTTTCCTACATAGTTATTTTTGTATCCAACATATAGAATGAATAGAAATGAACTAACATTTACTATAGCGTCAATTTGATCATTTGTAATGAAGTTTATTCCGAAAGATTTAAATAGTAGTTTTAATGATAATAAAAAACCAGCTAGTAAGCGCATAATATCTGATAGATTTTCTTTTTGAGGCATATATGTCACTCCTTTCTAAAAACGATATATAGTATATATATGAAATAGAATAGAAAAGGTATACAAGCTTAAGCGAAAATGTGCATCGAATATGTACATTTTTTATTTTGTAGAAAAATATTATTTTTATAGAAACATATATTGGTACGATAAAAGAGCAAGCGTGCGTATGAATGTTGAAGTGGGAGGAATGACGAACAACGATTTTGTCGTTGATTTTTTCAGGAAAGTAGCTGCTTTATCCGAAAGAGATTCTCGTAATATTACAGTGTACATTCTTTCAGTAAAAGAGTGGGATGTAATAAAAGGCACAGTGCAAGAAAAAAAGTTGGATGAGTTAGTCCAAAGAGTGGAGCGTAGAATTGTAAAGACAGTTCGAAAAGGCGATGTAGTTACGAGCTGGGATGAAAATAAATACGTTATTGTAGTAGTTGATAATGGCTATGAAAAATCAACAATAACAAATCGATTAATCAAAAATATTCAAAATGAAATAGCAAATGATTTACTAAGTGTTACTTTACTATTTGGCGCTGCTAGTTATCCGGGAGAAGGGAAAACTTTTGAAGAGTTGTTAAGAAAGGCACAAAATCAATTGTATAATTATAGAAATTCGCAAGGTGATGAGTGAAGCTTTGATATGAAGAAGTATGATATGAAGAAATTTCCCTGTAATATTTTTTTGTTTTTTGTTACAAAAAACATTTTTTTGTAACAAAATCCTTTAAAAATATATGTAATCAGCATATAATTATGTTGGATGTGTCAATGCATTTTGCACAATGCGTTTTATTTTAAAAGTGTAGAGGAAAATAAGCTCTACACTTTTCCTTTTTAGGAAATTAAAAGAATATTTGTAAGTTGTTGCGAGATAACCTTTGTACTGTGTAAAATGGACAAAGAGATTATTTGATAGAAAGCGGAAAGGGAATGATGGAATGATAGACGTGAGAGACCAACAATCATCTTTTATCAGGTGAATTATTATAGTTGTTCTTGCAGTTATTAAAACTGAGGTAAATTCCTTTGTGTTTGAAGCTATTACATAATTTGAAACTACTAAATAATACAGATGTAGAAACGAAAAACGTAATTTTAAGTACTAAATTTGTGCAAGCAAAGAGAGAAGCTGTACAAGCATGATAAATAATTATTGATGATCTTCGTAAAAAGATGTGAGAGTGAAAGAGATGAAGGATTTATACATTTTGTATGGGATTTTTGGCGCGATGATCGTTTATTAATAGGAGGAATAGATGTTGAAATATAATAAATTAGCAATTGTAACTGCATTATCAATGACTTTACTAGCTGGTTGTTTCGGTCCGAAACCAGAAGAGGAACTATATGTTGCATTTGAGAATGCTGCCAAGCAAGAAAAAACAATGTTTGAAGATGCGAAAAAGCTTGAATCATTAGAGAAAGAAGGACAAGCATTATATAATCAAATTGTTCAAGAAGGAAAAGATAATAATCAGGCTGTTAAGGAAAAGCTTGATCAAGCAGTGAAAAATACAGATGAACGAGAAAAAGTTCTTATTAAAGAAAAAGATGCGTTAAATAAAGCGCAAGAAGAAGTGAAATCGGCTGATAAGTATGTGGGGAAAATTGAAGATAATAAATTAAAAGACCAGGCGGATAAAGTAAAGAGTACTTATGAGAAACGACATGATTCATTCAAAAAAATGTATGATAGTTATAATAAATCTTTAAAGCAAGAAAAAGAATTGTATACAATGCTACAAGATAAAGGGACAAAATTAAAAGATATTAGTGAGAAAGTAAAGACAGTAAACCAATCTTATAAGGATATTGAGCAAGAAAAAGATAAGTTTAATGAATATACAAAATCATATAATACAGAAAAAGTTGCATTCTATAAGCAAGCAAATATTAAAATTAAAGAAGATAAAAAATAAAACAGTTTGGCCTATATTAGGCCAAACTGTTTTATTTTTTTGTATAGGTACGGCTATACCATGGAACTGGTTCGCTTAATTTTTTTTCTTGTTTTACTGCTTCCGGACCAATATAATCTTGAAGTGTTTTTTTTGCAATAGTTAAAGATAAGGTTGTTTTCGGATTTCGATAGGAGGATTCAAGATGACCAAGATGTGGTAGGGTGCGAAAATCATCTTTCGTAGGAGGGATATGGAAAAAATAATCACCTAAACGTATGAGAACATCAGATTGTTGTTGACTAAAACGCGGATTTCTAGAAAAATGTAATCCTTCTTTGATAGCTTTTTTTTCAGCAATGAGACGTTCTAAAGCGGTCTTTTTTAACCAGTATAAGTATTTAGGATTAGTTGCAGCTTTAGCATGTCGATTCACAACGAAAATAGATTGAGCTAGTCTGTTAATAGAATGTTGGTTATGTAATTGAGATTGTGGTTGTGAAGGTTTCATATTGAATCTCCTTTCAAGTTTTCCTTATTATAACATAAATAAAATAGGTTTTTATTATATGCAAAAAGTGATTGTATATATTTTCAATATTAAAGCAATATTGTTACAAAAAACAACTATTTTGTATAATAGTGATAGAATATGTTTTAGAAATTTGATAATGAAAGAGTGAGAAGTTTGAAAGAAATATTAAAACAACAATATGCCATTATAGACATAGGCTCCAATACAATGCGTTTAGTTATTTATGAAAAACAAAACGGTGGTTTTTATAAAGAGATTGAAAATACGAAAGTAGTTGCTAGGCTAAGAAATTATTTAGTCAATGGTGTATTAATTGAAGAGGGAATAGAAGTGTTGTTACAAACATTATTTCAATTTCAAGAAAGTACACGATTCTATAAGTTACATCATGTACTTTGTGTTGCAACGGCAACAATTAGACAGGCTGAGAATAAAGATGAAATTAAAAAACTTGTTGAAGGACAAACAGATTTTACTCTTAGAGTTTTATCAGAATATGAAGAAGCACGTTATGGTTATTTAGCAGTTATGAATTCTACTTCGTTTTCAGAAGGAATTACAGTTGATATCGGTGGGGGAAGTACAGAAGTTACATACTTCCGTAATAGAGAAATTTTAGAATACCACAGCTTTTCTTTTGGAGCACTTTCTTTAAAGCAACAATTTATTCAAGATAATATTCCTACTACAGAGGAGTTAGATGAGATTAGAAGCTATTTATGTAGTCAATTCCGAACGCTACCATGGATAATCGATAAAAAATTGCCACTTATCGCAATTGGGGGTAGTGCGAGGAACATGGTGAAAATCCATCAAAATTTAATTTGTTATCCTATAGCTGGACTACATTTATACAAAATGAAAGAAGAAGATATTAAAAATGTGAAAGATGAATTAAAACAATTATCATTCATAGAACTTCAAAAATTAGAAGGATTAGCAAAAGATCGAGCAGATACAATTATTCCAGCTGTCGAAGTATTTCATACGCTTGTTAATGTTATACAGGCACCAGCTTTTGTATTAAGCAAAAAAGGATTAAGAGAAGGTGTTTTCTATGAAGAATTAACGAAAGATTTGGGGATTTCATACTATCCGAATGTAGTGGAAGAAAGTTTACATTTATTATCATATGAATACGAATTAGATATGGAATTTGTTATTCAACTTATTAAACTAGGAACATTAATCTGCAAACAACTTGAAGGAGCTGGACTCATTTCTATGTCAGCGAAAGACTGGGAAATATTCCATCAAGCAGCAAAAGTATTTAATATTGGAAAATATATAGATGAAGAAGCGAGCCGTTTACATACGTTTTACTTACTAGCCAACAAAACAATTGATGGTATGATGCATAAAGATCGAGTTAGATTAGCACTTATAGCTTCTTATAAATCAAAAATGTTATTTAAACAGCATTTGGCACCGTTTGAAGGGTGGTTTGATAAAAGTGAACAAAAGAAAATTCGATTATTAGGGGCTGTATTACAATTTTCGGCTGCTTTAAATGTGAGACAAAGGCCGCTTATTGAAACGATATCTATAACGGAAAGTAAAGAAGGTTTAACATTCAGGATTTTATGTGAACAATCGGCATTAGCGGAAAAAGTCCAAGCGGAAAAACAAAAAAAACAGCTAGAAAGAGTATTAAAAATGAATATTAACTTATTATTCGAATTAAAACAATAAATGGTACGGATGTCTTTACAAAAAATTAACACTTTAGAATATTGTAATTTGATAAAATAAAAGGAACTAAATTATATTAAAAAAGTTTCAAAGGGAAGTGTGAAGAGAATGGAATTGCTAAAGGGGAATTTAGTAAATTTAAATGATACAGCTTATTATAATAATCGTGAATTAAGCTGGCTAGCGTTTAATGAACGTGTACTACAAGAAGCACAAGATGAAAATAATCCACTTTTAGAAAGATTAAAGTTTATTAGTATTTTCAGTTCAAATTTAGATGAATTTTTTATGGTGCGTGTAGCAGGTTTGAAAGATCAAGTAAGTGCCGGATTTAATCAGCCAGAAAATAAGGCAGGTTTAACACCGAAGAAACAGTTAAATAAGATTGCGATAAAAGCTCATGAGTTAATGACTGTGCAGTATAACACGTTTAAAAATTATGTATTACCAGCGCTTGAACTAGAGGGGATTGAGCGTTTAACATTCCATGATTTGACGAAAGAGCAAAGGGAATTTATCGAGGAGTATTTCGATGAACAAATATTTCCAGTTTTAACCCCTGTTGCTATTGATGCGTATCGTCCATTTCCGATGTTATTAAATAAAAGTTTGAATTTAGCTACTATTTTATATGATGAGAAGCAAGCTGAGGAAGAAAATCGTACGAAGTTAGGAATTGTACAAGTACCTTCATTACTTGAGCGTTTCATATTTTTACCGAGTGAAGGACAAAAGCATAAATTTATTTTATTAGAAGATGTAATTAGTGGTTTTACCCATAAGTTATTCACAGGATATAAAGTATCGCCTGTTACTCGTTTTCGTATTACACGTAATGCGGACTTAACAATTCATGAAGAAGGTGCACGCGATTTATTAAAAGTAATTGAAAAAGAATTGAAAAAGCGTAAGTGGGGAGCCGCCGTTCGTTTAGAGGTCGGTAAAGAACACATTGATGAAAGAGTATTGGCGTTACTATATGAGGTGTTGGAAGTAAAAGATGAAGATGTGTACATGATGGATGGACCGCTAGATTTAACATGTTTATTCTCCTTATATAAAAAATTAGCGCCTTTATATGAGCATCTTGTATATCCAGCCCTTATTCCTCAACCTCCTCAAGATTTAGGTGATGAGGAAGATGTATTTGAAAAAGCGATAGAACATGATATTTTATTACACCATCCATTTGAGTCGTTTCAGCCAGTTGTTGATTTTGTCCGTGATGCGGCAGAGGACTCGAATGTACTTGCGATTAAACAAACATTATATCGTGTAAGTGGAGACTCCCCAATAATTCAGGCCTTGAAGGTGGCGGCTGAAAAAGGAAAACAAGTGACGGTATTGGTTGAATTAAAGGCGAGGTTTGATGAAGAGAATAATGTTCATTGGGCTAAAGAACTGGAACAGGCTGGATGTCATGTTATTTACGGAGTAAGTCACTTGAAAACGCATAGTAAAATCACACTTGTTGTAAGGAGAAAAAACGGGAAAATCGAAAGGTTTGTACATCTTGGAACAGGAAATTATAATGATGCAACAGCGAAGTTGTATACTGATTTTGGATATATTACATCGCGAAAAGACTTTGGTGTAGATGCAACGAATTTCTTTAATTATTTGAGTGGTTATACAACGAAACCGCATTTTCATCATCTATCTGTTGCACCGTTTGATATAAGAGAGCAATTTATGGACTTAATAGATGAGGAAATCCGTTATCATAGACAATATGGAAATGGATATATTATCGCTAAGATGAATTCGTTAACAGATAAACCATTAATAAAAAAAATGTATGAAGCATCACAAGCTGGGGTTAAGGTAGAGCTCATCGTTAGAGGGACATGTTGTTTAAGGCCTGGGATTCCAAATGTAAGTGAAAATATTCGTGTAGTTAGTGTTGTTGGAAGATATTTAGAACATAGTCGTATTTATTATTTCCATCATAATGGCGATGAAAAAATATATTTATCTTCAGCTGATTTGATGACGCGAAATATGGAAAAACGAGTAGAAATATCCTTCCCAATTTTAGATATTGAAATGAAAGCGAGAATAAAGGCAATTTTACAGCTTATTTTAGCTGATAACGTGAAAACACGTGAACAAAATAAAGATGGTGACTATTACTACATAATTAATAGTAGTATAGAAGAAATTGATAGCCAAGTGAACTTATTTAAGATGGCGTATCAAAATACAGACGCTGAATAATGAAAATATAGTAAAAACCTCTTAATACAATTAAGAGGTTTTTACTTTTTTCTCTATCATATGTTCCATAAATGGAAGAATGAGTAGAGAGAATAGTTTTTATTATAGGCGTGTGATGAATCGGTTCGTTGGTTTAAATTAATAATAGAATGGTTGTTGACAAGGCCCTCCGTAACAAGGAAAAGGTGCTGGTGGTGGGAAAGGTGGTGGATATGGCGGATAAAACGGTCTAGGGCCGAAAGCTAATGCTCCACCGAGCAATCCTCCAGCAATTCCAGCTAGAAATGGAACGCCGAAAAATGGAAAGAAGCGTGAGTCGCCTACTGGACCAATAGGTGCTGAACGAACTGGGACTGGCTGATAATATGGATACATGAACAAACCTCCTTTACTGGACTCACTTTTATCATATGGTGAACCAAGCGTGGATGAGCGCGTACAAGAAAGGATGTATAAGAAAATAGGCAAATATATGTTACGAATGTTGTAGGGTAAAAAGCGTAATTTCAGGTTTAGCCATAAAGCGGAATGGGACACGTGTTCTTCCGAGACCTCGATTGACATAGAGAGTCAAATTTCGAAGGTTATAGAAACCTTCAATGTAGTATTTCGCGAGAGCTGGGGTAATAATAGCGCCTAAAAAAGGAAGTTGTACTTGTCCACCGTGGCTATGACCAGAAAGTTGAAGATTGATTGGATATGTAGCGATTTGTGGTGCGATATCTGGCTCGTGAACAAGAACAATTGTATAAATATTTTGCTGGGCACGTTGTAATGTTTCCTCTATTTTTGGCTTGCCTAGTAGTATATCATCGATTCCAAAAATGGAAATTTCACTATTATCCAATAAACGAATTCGTGTTTCTTTATTTTGTAAAAGTTCAAAACCAGATTCACGCATGATGTGATCATAGTATTCAGTTCCATATCCGCCGTGGTCGTGGTTTCCATAAATAGAAAATTTACCGAATGGTGCTTTTATATTTTTTAAGATGGATGCAACAAAAGGAGCTTCAGTATATGTTTGGTAGTTGTCAATAAGATCACCAGTAAAAAGGACAATATCTGGATTTTCGGCATTGATTTTGGAAACGATTTGAGATAGGTGTTGGAGTGAGAAATAGTATCCAAGATGTAAGTCACTAAATTGAAGGATCTTCATACCGTGAAAACTTCTTGGTATGAGTGGTGATTTAAGTGTGTGCTTTGTAAAAGAGACGCAATGTGGTTCTATATATTTCGCATAATAATAGCCGATGCTAGCGGTTATAAGTGAATATAGACAAGTGCGTATTCCAGACTTTAAAAATTTCCTTCTTGTAATTTGCTTCATAATAATGTGAGTATACCTATCAGGTTTACAGCAAATGTATGTATTCCATATACAGGTTACTCGAATCTCCTTTCAGTTTGTTTTTTTTAATATATTTTAGACTCGAGAAAAGTAGTATAGATTAAGAAAAATAGAAGAGAAAGAAATTTCTCTACATTAAAATATCAGAAAAATTTAAAAATATAAAGATTTCTATCAAATTAAATGATAAAATGAATGTGTATTCATTTTTGGGAGGGGATGTAATTGAAAGAAAAAGTAGTTATTATAACAGGTGGATCAAGTGGAATGGGAAAAGGAATGGCGACTCGTTTTGCAAAAGAAGGGGCACGAGTTGTTATTACAGGGCGTACGAAAGAAAAGCTAGAAGAAACAAGGTTAGAGATTGAACAGTTCCCAGGGCAAGTATTACCTGTACAAATGGATGTACGAAATACCGATGATATTCAAAGAATGATTGAACATATTGATGAGAAGTTTGGACGAATTGATATTCTAATAAATAATGCAGCTGGAAATTTTATTTGTCCAGCAGAGGATTTATCTGTGAATGGCTGGAATGCTGTCATTAATATTGTATTAAATGGAACGTTCTATTGTAGCCAAGCTGTTGGGAAGTATTGGATTGAGAAAGGTATAAAAGGAAATATCATTAACATGGTGGCAACATATGCATGGGATGCAGGCCCAGGAGTCATTCATTCAGCTGCAGCAAAGGCTGGAGTATTAGCAATGACGAAAACGCTTGCTGTTGAGTGGGGACGTAAATATGGAATACGAGTTAACGCTATCGCACCAGGACCAATTGAACGCACAGGTGGTGCCGATAAATTATGGATTTCAGAAGAAATGGCTAAGCGTACATTGCAAAGTGTTCCACTTGGTAGACTGGGTACACCAGAAGAAATTGCGGGTCTAGCTTATTATTTATGTTCAGATGAAGCTGCATACATAAATGGAACTTGTATGACAATGGATGGTGGTCAACATTTGCATCAATATCCATTTTAAAAGGGATAAAAAAATGAATGATTTATTCATTTCTTTGTGGTAAAATATGACGAAATTGTGACATGTGAAAGAAAAGTGTTTACAAGAGGGGATATATACGTTATATTTAAGACCTCTTTTTTCTTCATAGTAGAATTGCTAATTCCCCTTAGCATTTTACCCCTCTAATCCCTTCAGGAACACTGAAGGGATTTTTTATTATTTTTCCGTAAATATCGTGTTATAATTTTTGAAAAGTAAAGGGAGGGAAGCACGTTGATAGATGCATTAGATGTAATGAGTAACTTGGATAAAGTCCTTCCTTATTATCAAGCTATTTTTAGTGCTGATGAGCATACAGTAATTGGATATGAAGTTGTAGGACGTATTCAAACAGAAGAGGGCATACAAAGTTTAGCCTCTTTCTTTCATGATGATTCTATTCCGAGTGAGTTCCAACTTGAAGCAGATAACAATATTGTAGAAAAAGCTTTACATAGGTATTTAGAAAGCGATCAAAAATTATTATTGTTTATACATCGGAATGCTAATGTATTAATGAATGATGAAGATGAAAGTTTGCTTCAACTTTTGTTGATGTATGAAAAAAAAGGTTTAAACTTGAAGCGCATTGTTTTAGAGATAACAGAACACGAATGTAAAGAAGATATAGAACAATTTAATCATTTATTAATGTATTATCGTACATACGGTATTCAAATTTCGATTAATAAAGTTGGAACAGGTACAAGTAATTTAGAGCGTATTAGCGTGTTAGCGCCGGATATTTTAAAAGTAGATTTAACAAATTTAAGGCAAACTGCACTTTTACAATCTTATCAAGATATTTTATATTCCCTATCATTACTTGCAAGAAGAATTGGGGCAACATTGTTATATGAAGAAATAGATGCTTTTTATCAACTGCAATATGCTTGGAAAAACGGTGGTAGATATTATCAAGGTAATTATTTGAAAGAATGTTTACCAGATTTTATTGAAACAAATGTTTTAAAAGAGCGACTTGGTAATGAATGTCACCAATTTATTCAGCATGAAAAGAAGAAATTGCAAAAAATTTATAATTTAACAGAGATGTTACGTAATCAAATTGGAGATGTTTTATCCAAACAAAAAAAGAATGAAGATATAAATGATTGGTTATTACAGTTTAGTCAAAGTGTATCACAATATAGTTTCCGGATATTTATTTGTAATGAAGATGGTTTTCAGCAATCTGGTAATATCATGAAAAAAGATGGTGAATGGATCATTATGCCAGAGTATTATATGAAGAACTGGAGTTGGCGTCCGTATTTTCTAGAGAATATAATGAAAATGCGTTTTGAGAATAAGGCAAGACTTTCAGATTTATATGCTGATATCGAAACTGGTGAAATGGTACGAACATTTTCTTTCCCAATTGATGATGAAAACTTTTTATTTATAGATTTATCTTATGAATATTTATATGAAGAAGATGTTTTATTTTAATGCACGAAGAGATTCGTGCATTTTTTTTGTTTGTTTTTATCATAAATTGGTAATAGTGAAAATGATGATGAAAATGCTGTCTATCGTTGTAAAGATTTTACGAACGAAATCATCCCTTTCTTTGCATAATCATTGTTACAATGAATACTACAAAGACAAGCTCTTTAAAGGGAAGGTGAAAAAATGAGGAAATATGGAATATGGTTTGTTCTATTTGTATGTGTTGCCTTTCTAGTTGGCTATAGTGTCACAACTGTTTTAGGAAAAGAAGAAGTAAAAGTTGATCGGAAAGAAGTATTTACAACGATACAAAAAGGGTATGAGACACAATTTTCAATCCGTGGGAAGCATTTACCAATGAATAGGATGATAGAGACGTTATCACCGTATTTTACAGATAATTTCCTTCAAGTTTTTACAGATGAAAACAGTAGAAATGATAAGCAGAGTGGTGAATATTTACTTCCGGCAAAAGAAGCTCCTTTCTCCTTTAGTTCAGAAACAAAAATGTCTTATGATGAAGAGCATAAAAATTTATATGTATATGAGCGGGCGAAAAATGGACAATATCAAATTGTGACATTGCAAAAGGACAACGGGAAATGGAAATTAGCAGGGTATCATGAAAGTCAGGAACTTTTGACTGAAATAAAAAGGTTGCAACAATTATAAAAATAGGAATAGGTGTCTTCCTATTCCTATTCTATATTTAATAACTGCTGTAATTTTTCGATTTGAAAACCTGCGACAACTTCTCCGTCAATTACAACTGTTGGAGTTGAATAGGAGTCATAGTCATATAAAAGGCGATTGCGAGCGGCAGCGTCTTTTTTTACGTCAAATTCTTCATATGCAACGTTATTATGTTTTAAAAATTCTTTCACAATGACACATGGCGGACAATCTGGTTGTGTATAAACCTCAATTTTTTTCATTGTAATTCCTCCCTTTTTCTGTTTTTTATTATATTCTGCCGGTATAAAAATCGCAATAAAGAAGAGAAAAGATGAACTTTCTTCTTTTTACTTCGTATTTCGACAAATTTTAGTTGAGTTTCTGGTCAAGAACCTTTATCCTAGAGTGTGGAACATTTTTTCTGTTATGACGGATAGAATGAGTATTGCTGTAAAACCTATTGGTAGGAAGATCAGAGAAAGGAGAGATTTCATGTCTCTACTCCAAGGAATTTTAACTCGACTTGTTAGTCTACAAGAACAAGCTGAAAGCGGTGAAGTAGCACAACGCTATTTTGAAGTGAACGGTGAGCGCAAATGTAGCGTGAAATTTTTCGATAAAAGTGAAATGTATGAGTTAGAAGTGTATCAACAAGGTGAAAAACCTCAAGTGTATCAATTCGATAACATCGACATGGTTGCAATTGAGATTTACGATATCATTTCTTGATACATATAAAAAAGGTACTACCAAATGGTAGTACCTTTTTTAGTTATATTACTTAAAAAGCTATACAGGTAGTGAAAATCGCATTTTTAGTCCCGATCATATAAAGGAGTTTTTACAAACGTACATGTATAGGAATTTTTTGTTTTTCCTACAATGGTAGTAAATATAAAATAGGAGGTGTGAAGAATGGAACGCTTACCGATTGTTATTTGTCCGAATTGCCACAATCACGCTGAAATTATTCATGTATTAACCGCCCAGTCTAATCAAAATGTAATTTATACGTGTAGGTTTTGTCATTATGTAATTCAAAATATTGAAACGAATAAAGGGTAGTAGTTATAATTCTTGTTTTTGTCCCATACAATGAGAATACGAAAAGTCTGTCTAATTGAAAGGACGTGACTATGTGGACGGTGAGCATACATTTTATAATGTTTCAGAGAGACATTTGAATTTTGATATGGTCTTTAACCGCATTTGCAGTTTCATTGAAAAGGATCCACGAAATTTATATCGATTATCTATTGGGACAGACTCACAAGCGCATCAAAAGGATACGAGGTTTATTACAGCGATACATATTCATCGGGTTGGAAAAGGAGCATGGGGATGTTTGCACCATAAATCAGTAAAAAACAAGCCAGCAACATTGCGTGAGAAAATATATTTAGAAACACAGTTTAGTCAAGAAATCGCCTGTCTATTTACTCCCAATCGTATACAAACAATATGGGATTTATTGCACCCATATGCTCAAGAAGGGGCAGGGTTCATAATGGAAATTCATTTAGATATCGGGAATGATGGTTTAACAAAAGAATTTATTTTAGATATGACGATGAAAATTCAAGCAATGGGATTAACCGCAAAAATTAAACCGGATGCTTATGCGGCGTTTAGTTATGCAAATCGATATACTAAATAGTACGAAACGATTTCTATATATTTGCGGCTTTTAAATGCAATTACCGAAAACTGAATATTACATCTATTAAATAAGCTGAAAATTTTATATAATAAGAGTGACGATGTGAGTGTAAGGAGAGGAGTATATGGAAAAGGAATTAATTTTGACAAAAGAAGAAGAAAGTTTATTACTAGATATTCTGTTTCAGCAAAATTACGCGAGCGAAATTTTAGCTGTCGAGCTTACAGATATTGAGAATGGTTTAAAAAAGACAGATGTGACACAATATAAAAAAATAACAAGATTATTTTACCGATTAAAAAATAAAGGGTATTAAGCGCTACCGGAATGGTAGTCTTTTTTTTGTGTTGTATGCTAAAATGGCTGTGTATCTTTATTTTTATTAGAATAACGTAAGGACAAAATAATAATGTGAAAACGCTATCATAAAATGTGAATAGGATCGAGAATATTAGCAGGAAAAAGGAAAATGGGGGATGTAACATGATTAGTATTCCGAAAGACGAGTTTCAACAAATTCTTGTGAAGGATTTAATGATTTCATCAGAGAAGGTAGCACACGTCCAAATAGGGAATGGTTTAGAACATGCTTTACTTGTTCTTGTGAAATCTGGATATTCGGCGATTCCTGTTCTAGATCCTATGTATAAATTACATGGGTTAATTAGTACTGCTATGATTTTAGACGGTATTTTAGGGTTAGAGCGCATTGAGTTTGAAAGACTTGAGAATATGAAAGTG
Organism: Bacillus paramycoides; assembly: GCF_001884235.1. GTDB lineage: Bacteria > Bacillota > Bacilli > Bacillales > Bacillaceae_G > Bacillus_A > Bacillus_A paramycoides. Next base: position 139,908 of record NZ_MAOI01000069.1, read on the forward strand.
GAACAAGTGATGAAGGAAGATATTCCAGTTCTTATGTTAGAAGATTCCTTTGCAAAAGCTTTAGAAATGACAATTGATCATCCTTTTATTTGCGCTGTCAATGAAGAAGGATACTTTGAGGGGATTTTAACACGTCGAGCTATTTTAAAATTGTTGAATAAAAAAGTGAGACAGCATAATCGATAACGTGAAAAAAGTGACTTCATAGAAAAGAAGAAGTCACTTTTTTTCGTGCATATCAGTTGTGTATGTATTATATTTAAAAAGACATAAAACATAAGAAAAGTTTGAACTGAAAAATCGTTCTTCTGTATAAAAGTATTTAATTAAATTAAGGATGAAAAGCTTATTGAAATTAGGTGTATGGAAGCTAAGGAAAGAGGGAGAAAGTTGCAAATTGATGATTTTCAAATGATGGTTGTGTTAGCTCAGGAATCAAATATGAGAAAAGCGGCGGAACGTTTATTTGTTTCCCAACCTGCGCTTAGCCAACGATTACAATCTATGGAGAAACAATGGGGAATGAAATTTTTTATCCGTTCACAAAAAGGATTGACAATTACACCTGAAGGGGAAAAAGTCGCAAATTATGCAAAAGAAATGTTGCAAAAGGAAGAGGATATAAAAAGTGAACTGGCTGTTTTTAGAACAGAAACTTACGGAACGCTAAAGATAGCTGTTGCGTCAGTCATTGGTCAATATTGGCTTCCGCCTGTTTTGAAAAAATTTGTGCATAAGTATCCTTCTGTGAAGATATCTCTATTCACTGGCTGGAGTAGTGAAGTTCAAAAGCAATTTTATGAAGGGGACGTTCACGTCGCTATATTAAGAGGATCGCAAGAATATAAAGGACAGAAGCAACAATTGTTTGAAGACGAATTATATTTAGTTGATAAAGAAATAAAAGATATTTCGATGTTAAAAGAGACGAATAGACCATTTATTCAATTTAAAAGTGACTCGACCTACTATGGACAAATACAAAATTGGTGGTATGGGTTATTTTCTAATCCACCTAAACGGACGATTGTAGTTGACCAAATTGAAACGTGCAAACAGCTCGTTTTAAATGGTATAGGTTATGCTCTTTTACCTTCGACGGTTTTAAAAGAAGTGCAGGAAAATATGTATAAAACACCTGTTCAATTAACGAGAGAAACATGGTTATTGACGAGTGACTCAGCAAGACAATTGAAGCAAGTGCAAGCATTTTTAGAAATTATAGAAGAAATTCAAATGGAAAAATAAGATTATTGTCTTGCTACTGGCCCTATCGTTTGGTAGAGTAACATTATAAATGGATTTAGGAGGCAACAAGAATGAAAATGATGGACGCTAACGAAATTATTTCGTTTATTCAAAAAAGTGAAAAGAAAACTCCTGTAAAGGTATACATAAAAGGGGATTTAAAAGAAGTAACATTCCCTGAAACAGTACAAGCATTTGTAAGTAAAAAATCAGGTGTTTTATTCGGAGAATGGTCTGAAATTAAGACAATTCTTGAAGAAAATAAAAAGCACATCGTTGACTACGTTGTAGAAAACGACCGTCGTAATTCTGCAATTCCGATGCTTGATTTAAAAGGTATTAAAGCTCGTATCGAGCCAGGTGCGATTATTCGTGATCATGTTGAAATTGGTGACAATGCAGTTATCATGATGAATGCAACAATTAACATCGGTGCTGTAATTGGTGAAGGTTCTATGATCGACATGAACGCAGTACTTGGTGGACGTGCAACAGTTGGTAAAAATTGTCACGTAGGTGCAGGTGCTGTACTTGCAGGTGTTATTGAGCCGCCTTCTGCAAAGCCAGTTATCGTTGAAGATGATGTTGTAATTGGTGCAAATGTAGTTGTTTTAGAAGGTGTAACAGTAGGTAAAGGTGCAGTTGTAGCAGCAGGAGCTGTTGTAACAGAAGATGTGCCTCCATATACAGTTGTTGCGGGAACTCCAGCACGTGTAATTAAAGAAATTGATGAGAAGACAAAAGCAAAAACTGAAATTAAACAAGAGCTTCGTCAATTAAACCCAGAGAAATAAAAAACAAAAAGCGTAAGAGCATAAATGGGCTCTTACGCTTTTTATAGATAGAGGTGCAAAAATGACAGTAAGCAAATTTGTCAAAATTCGTAGAGATTTACATAAGATCCCGGAAATTGGATTTAAAGAATGGAAAACACAACAATATATTTTAGATTACATAGGAACTCTCCCTAATGAATATTTAGAAGTGAAGACATGGAAGACAGGTGTAATCGTTAAAGTAAATGGGGAAAATCCAGAGAAAATAATAGGCTATCGCGCAGATATAGATGGTTTACCAATTACAGAGGAAACAGGGTATGAGTTTGCTTCTGTTCATGAAGGAATGATGCATGCATGTGGGCATGATTTGCATACGACAATTGGTTTAGGCCTTCTAACAGCAGCTGTAAGCGAAAGAATAGATGATGATATTGTGTTTATATTCCAACCAGCAGAAGAAGGGCCAGGTGGTGCTCTTCCTATGTTAGAAAGCGAAGAGCTAAAAGAATGGAAGCCGAATATAATTCTTGGTCTTCATATTGCGCCAGAATACCCTGTTGGGACAATTGCAACCAAAGAGGGGTTATTATTTGCCAATACATCAGAGTTATATGTTGATTTAAAAGGGAAAGGTGGACATGCTGCATATCCGCATACAGCAAATGATATGATTGTTGCAGCAAGTCATCTCGTTACACAACTTCAATCAGTTATTAGTCGTAATGTGAACCCTCTTGACAGTGCTGTAATTACAATTGGGAAAATCACAGGCGGTACAGTTCAAAACATCATCGCGGAAAAATCTCGTTTAGAAGGAACGATTCGTACACTATCCGTTGAGTCAATGAAACGTGTTAAAAGTCGAATTGAGGCAATTGTCGCGGGTATAGAAGCTTCTTTCCAATGCGAAGCTGTTATTGACTATGGAGCAATGTATCATCAAGTGTATAATCATGAAGAGTTAACGAGAGAGTTTATGCAATTTGTAGGTGAACAAACAGATATGGATGTCATTACATGCACTGAGGCAATGACAGGTGAAGATTTTGGCTATATGCTTCGAGAGATACCTGGATTTATGTTTTGGCTTGGAGTAAATTCAGAACATGGTTTACATCATGCGAAATTAAAACCAGACGAAGAAGCTATTGAGCAAGCAATAGCATTTTTAGATCAATATGTGAAGTGGAAAGGAAATAGAAAGTAAACTTACTTGCTAACTTTGCAAAAGTTTAGAGTAGGCGCCTCTTAGTTCCGAGACGAAAACATCTTTCATATTTGTTAGTGTTAGACAAATTCATACAAATGGATGAAGTGAAATTTAGCGTATTAATAATGAGCAGGGGGAAGCCGCTGCTCATTATTAATTCTCGCTAATAGGGAAGATAATTGTTTAACTACCGTATATATGTTTACTTTTAGTATAAAAAGTGTGTAAAATCAATGTGATACATAGAAAAAAGGGTGGGGAATTACGTGCAAATTAGCAGTGCGATTTTATGTTTCGTCTTATATGCATATGTTATTATTGCGGCGGTTTATTTTGGGATAAGTTTTTACGCCTATCGTTTAGCGAATAATAGTGAATATGAAGAAACATATAAATGGGTGAAAAGATATTTATCACCTGTACTAGAAATTATGAATGGATTTGTTCTTTTTTTATTTATTGGATTAATTGCTTTCTCAACTAGTTTAGTAGGGAATAAGACTACATTATTTGTACTAGGTATCATTATTTTTATGCTATTAGGAATTCGGATTGGTAATACGGTGTTTTGGAATGAAAGAAAAATAGATGGTTGGACAGGCATGTTAATTCCATGTATGCTAGCTGCGATCGTGACGAATATAGAACATGAATATTATCAATTACATTTTTGGCTTATCATTGTTTTAACAATCCTCTCTGTTTTGTATATAAGTACTGTCGTGCTAACATACATTGCAAATGAAAAAGGAGATACAAAAGGTACACGCTTCTTTAGAGGACGTGCATTATTATGGAGTGTGCCAACAATGGCAGTTATAGGAATTATTGCGATATTAGTAAATGGATATCAATTTTCTAATTGGCAACTGTTTTTAGAAAATTGGTGGATCTTCATTGTTTCGTTTATAGCCTTTTTAGGTGCAACGCATTATTTATTCCATCAACATCATTACATATTGGCACTGTTATTCGCATTTACACAACTTTTATTTGCTTTTTTTGGACAAGAAACATTATTGTTCGTTTTTGAAACATTTAGTTCGTTTGGAAATATATTTGTATTCGGTATGTTAATTTTCAGTATCGCATTTTATTTACAACAGTATTTTTATGTGCAAAAACAAAAATAAGGATTATATACAGGTTTTTGTAGCAAATATAAAGTATGTTACAATAAAACCACATAGTACTTGATGTTATTGGAGGAATTCCTGTGAGTGAAAAAGAGAAAGAATTTGCTGTCATTGGGCTTGGGCGTTTTGGTGGAAGTATTTGCCGCGAACTAGCGCAATTAGGTATGGAAGTAATGGCAATTGATTCAGATGAAGATAAAATTAATGAGTTTGCAAATATTGCTTCGCATGCTGTAATTGCGGATTCAACAGATGAGATGGTATTAAAAAGTCTTGGTATCCGTAACTTTGACCATGTGGTCGTTGCTATTGGAGATAATTTAAATTCAAGTATTTTAACAACGTTAATTTTGAAAGAATTAGGTGTGAAAAATATTACTGTGAAAGCTCAAAATGACTACCATGAAAAAGTGTTAAGTAAAATAGGGGCAGATCATATTGTGCATCCAGAACGAGATATGGGAAAAAGGATTGCTAATAATATCGCATCAAGTAATGTGTTAGATTACCTAGAGCTTTCAGATGAACATAGTATTGTAGAGATTATTGCAAATAAGAAAATTGATGGGCACTCTTTAATTGAATTAGATATTCGTGCGAAGTTTGGTTTGAATATTGTAGCAATTAAACGTGGTAAAGAAGTTATCGTATCTCCTCGAGCTACAGAAAATATTCAAGCAGGAGATATATTAATTGTAATTGGTCATGACGATGAAGTAGATCGTTTTAAGCATTTTTTAAGATAAGAGAAAAGGACAATGCCAAGAAGGCATTGTCCTTTTTCTTATATTTCCATAATGATTGGTAAAATCATTGGACGACGTTTCGTTTTTTCATATAGGAATGGTGCTAATGTGTCTGTAATCTCATTTTTAATTTCAGACCATTGTGTTGTTTTTCGCTCCATTACTTTTTCTAAATGTGTTGTAATTAATGTTTGAGCATCATTGATTAAATCGCTGCTTTCACGCATATAAACGAAACCACGTGAGATGATATCAGGTCCTGCTGCAACTTTAAATTCTTTCATATCAATGCTTACAACTACAATAACAAGTCCTTCTTCAGAAAGAATGCGACGATCACGTAATACGATATTACCGATATCCCCAATACCGTTTCCATCAATATAGACAGAACCAGATGGGATTTTTCCAGCTACGCTTGCTTCGTCAGAACGTAAAGCAAGAACATCTCCATTATCCATAATGAAACAATTTTCTTCTGGAATACCACAATCATTAGCTAATTTCATATGCATACGTTGCATACGGTACTCACCATGAATTGGCATGAAATATTTCGGCTTAATAAGACGTAGCATCAACTTCTGTTCTTCTTGTCCACCGTGTCCACTCGTATGAATATTTGAGAGTTTACCATGGATGACATCAGCGCCAGCGCGGTACAACATGTTAATTGTACGACTTACGCTAATTGTATTGCCTGGGATTGGTGAAGAAGAGAAAACAACTGTATCGCCAGGGATAATTTGAATTTGACGATGCGTACCATTAGCAATACGTGAAAGTGCTGCCATCGGCTCACCTTGACTACCTGTACATAAAATAACAACTTTATTAGCTGGTAGGCGGTTTAGCTGAGACGTATCTATGAATGTATCCTTTGGACATCGTATATAACCAAGGTTTTGTCCGATTTCAATAGCAGCTTCCATACTTCGACCGAAAACAGCCACTTTACGATTGTTTTCAACAGCAGCCTCAACAACTTGTTGTAAGCGATGTATATTCGATGCAAAGGTTGCGAATATAATACGACCTTCTACTTTGCGGAATATATCTTGAATACTATCACCAACGCGGCGTTCAGACATCGTAAAGTTCGGAACTTCACTGTTTGTACTATCAGATAGGAGACAAAGTACACCGTCTTTTCCGATTTCGGCCATTTTAGTTAAATCTGCTGGCTCACCGACTGGTGTGAAATCGAACTTGAAATCACCAGTATGAACGACCTGTCCTTGAGGTGTTTTCACAACAACTCCGTATGAATCTGGAATACTGTGTGTTGTACGGAAGAAGGAAACAGATGTTTTTTTGAATTTTATAACATCATCTTCTTGAATTTCATAAAGTTTCGCTTTACGAAGCAATCCGTGCTCTTCTAATTTGTTTTTAATTAGGGCAATTGCTAATTTACCGCCGTAAATCGGAATGTTCACTTGACGTAATAGGTAAGGGATTCCACCAATATGATCTTCGTGACCATGTGTAATGAATAATCCTTTAATTTTATCTTCGTTTCGCACAAAATAAGTGTAATCTGGTATTACATAATCGATTCCGAGGAGTTCGTCTTCTGGAAATTTAATTCCAGCGTCAATTATAATAATTTCATCTTGAAATTGAACAGCATATGTATTTTTGCCGATTTCACCAAGTCCACCGAGAGCAAAAACAGCAGCCTGATCATTTTTTAGGAATTTCATATGATTATACGATCTCCGCTAATATTAAATCAGCGTTTTGTTTTTCATATTCAAGATGAGCACCAGTAACAGACTGAACAAACTCGATATTATATGCGAACTTTTGTAATTTTTTACGAACATCCTTTTCAGACGTAGCCTCTAAATATAAAACTTTTGTATTTTCACGTACTGGGACCTCAGTTAATTTTTCTTGATAAAATACTTTAAAAATCATTTGGAAAACCTCTCCTTGTCTATGTTTTGCATTATCTGTTACTTATTATAAAGCAAACAGTCACGATTTTCATGTTTTTTCGAATGAGAATGAAGAAAAAGCCCGAAATGGGCACAATTTAAGCGATTGTCTTTTTACGGACTAGATCATTTAAATAACGCTTGAGCTTTTTCTTCAGCTTCTTCAGCATGATTACTCCTTCCTTTCCTTATTTGAAACATGCATATTACTAGTGATAACTTCGCCCTCCGTACAAGAAAGAAGATTAGAAGTGAATTATGAATCTTGTCCTTTCAAGTACAGTGTAAGTTATCTTGTAGTAACGATTAGTAGCCGTTAGTTATAGCTATAGTATGAGAAAGAATGGAAAAGAAAATTCATCCGAACAAGTATCCACATTTTTTACTAATAGTATATGCGTATTCCATAAATAAGGTCAGAAAGTGAACGCTTTCTTCACAGATGTTTAATATGTTATACTTTTTTTTGGATTTTGAAAAGTGATAACCAAAATAGGAATATAGAGTGCCAGAAAGGATTTTGACAAATGAATGATAAAATTGTCTTTTTTGATATTGATGGAACATTATTAGATCATGATAAAAAAATTCCGCAATCTACACGAGATGCAGTACGACATTTACAAGAAAAAGGCGTGCATGTAGCAATTGCGACAGGACGTGCTCCATTTATGTTTGAAGATATTCGGAAGGAACTTAATATTCATAACTATGTCAGTTTTAATGGACAGTACGTTGTGTTTGAAGATGAGGTGATATTTAACAATCCATTACATCCAGCTGCTCTACATAAGTTTACTGAGTTTGCAAAAAAAGAAGGATATCCCCTTGTATATCTTGATCATCAAGAAATGAAAGCGACAGTAGAATATCATGATTATGTGAAAGAGGGGTTTGGGAGCTTACACTTTAAGCATCCAGCATATGAGCCTGAGTTTTATGAGGAACGCGATATATATCAAACGCTTCTTTTTTGTGAAGTAAATGAAGAAGAAAAGTTTATTCATCAGTATCCGGATTTTCATTTTATACGTTGGCATGCATATTCAATGGATATTATTCCTAATGGTGGTTCTAAGGCAAAAGGAATTGAGAAATTTATTGAGAAATTAGGGTTTAACCGTGAACAAGTATATGCATTTGGGGACGGATTAAATGATTTAGAAATGATTGAAGCAGTAGGAACAGGAATTGTGATGGGGAATGGTCATGAGGACTTGAAAAAACTAGCTAATTATGTGACAAAAGATGTTAGTGAAGACGGTATTTATCATGGGTTGAAATGGGCTGGGTTGTTGTAAGTGGATATGGAACCCATTTCATATAAGTAAAAAGGCGGAAGTTAAATCTTCCGCCTTTTTACTTATCGCTCTAGAGGTTTTGAATCATCAGGAGCTGCAAATGGATTGTCTTTATTAATATGGTCATAGAACATAACACCATTTAAATGGTCGATTTCATGTTGGAATACAATTGCCGGTAACCCTTTTAATCGTAGTTTTACGTCTTCACCGTTAATAGTTGTGGCTCTCACCGTAATCCTTGTGTAACGAGGAACATAACCAGATACTTCACGGTCTACAGATAGACACCCTTCACCACTTGGTAAATGTGTACGTTCAACAGAATGACTAATAATTTTTGGATTAAATAATGCGTAACTATATAACGTATCATTTGTATCGGTCACATGAACAGCGATCATTTTCTTTGAAACACCGATTTGCGGAGCTGCTAATCCTATTCCAGGGCGCAAATTATATTTTTCAGCCATTTCAGGGTCTTGGCTATTTATTACAAATTCGATCATTTCTTTAAGGGTATTTGTATCTTCTTCGCTCGCTGGTAATGAAACTTCTTCAGCGACTTCTCGCAAAATAGGATTTCCTTCGCGAATTACATCATTCATTGTAAGCATATGTAATCTCTCCTTTCTTCTTTAGTCTACCAAAGGAGATAAAAAAAGTCATCGGCAAGTAAGGTAGGGCTACTTGGAAACAAATCTTCTATAGATAAGTTATGTGCATAATAAAAAGAAAAGACGGCAAAGCCGTCTGTTTCTTTCCATAGTTGTTTCATTTTACATTAGCGAATGCAAGCAGCACCAACGATAATTAAAAGGATAAACAACACAACGATTAATGCGAAGCCGCACCCAGATCCGCCGCAAGAACCGCCATAACCGTAGGAAGGATATGAACAAGTCGTTGGATAGCAATATGAGTATCCGTACATGAGATGACCTCCTTTATCATTTCCCGCTAATACTGCGGTTACTTTAATGTATGGAGTAGCAGTAAGAAATGTATGGGTGTTCACCTAGAAAAGGGAGAAGAGTTTGTATATTTTTATTGGGAAGAGAGAAAAACTAAGGAGAATTAAATCGTTTACATATTATTCTAAGAGCAAAAACAAGCTAAAAAGGGAATAATATAACAGTGGGTTAATGCTTACTAATACAGATGTGAAAAATAAAAACACGTTTGTGTAGAGGAAACCTGCATATTATTTATAAAAAAACGTATTCAAAGTAATTGACATCGTAATTAGAATAGTTGTAAACTAAAAAACGTGATCAAGATTGTATTAATATGTTTCTGAAAAAACATTAGTACAGATTGTTAGGTACACAAAATTATTCTCAACCGACAGACAAATTTGTTGGTTTACATTGTTACGTTTTCAGTCTAGCTAATAGATAGTGAAAGCGTTTCAGAATATGGTTCAAGAGAGGAAGAGGTGAACGGAATGGGTACTAAAACAAAAAAGACCCTATTTAATGTTGATGAGCAAATGAAAGCTATCGCAGCTCAATTTGAAACATTACAAATTTTAAATGAAAAAGGCGAAGTTGTGAATGAAGCAGCTATGCCTGAATTATCTGATGATCAATTAAAAGAATTAATGCGCCGTATGGTGTATACTCGCGTACTAGATCAACGTTCTATTTCTTTAAACCGTCAAGGACGTTTAGGATTCTACGCACCAACAGCTGGACAAGAGGCTTCTCAATTAGCAAGTCATTTCGCACTTGAAGCAGAAGATTTCATCTTACCAGGATATCGTGATGTGCCACAATTAGTATGGCACGGTTTACCATTATACCAAGCATTCTTATTCTCTCGTGGACATTTCATGGGTAACCAAATGCCTGAGAATGTAAATGCACTTGCTCCACAAATCATTATCGGTGCGCAAATCATCCAAACTGCTGGTGTTGCGTTAGGTATGAAACTACGTGGTAAAAAATCTGTTGCTATTACTTACACTGGTGACGGTGGTGCTTCACAAGGTGACTTCTACGAAGGTATGAACTTTGCGGGTGCATTCAAAGCTCCAGCAATCTTCGTTGTACAAAACAACCGTTATGCAATCTCTACTCCAGTAGAAAAGCAATCTGCAGCTAAAACTGTAGCACAAAAAGCAGTAGCAGCAGGTATTTACGGAATTCAAGTAGACGGTATGGATCCATTAGCTGTATACGCAGCAACTGCTTTCGCTCGTGAGCGCGCAGTAAACGGCGAAGGCCCTACTTTAATCGAGACTTTAACATTCCGTTATGGTCCACATACAATGGCTGGTGATGACCCAACTCGTTACCGTACAAAAGATATCGAAAACGAATGGGAACAAAAAGATCCAATCGTACGCTTCCGTGCATTCTTAGAAAACAAAGGCCTATGGTCTCAAGAAGTTGAAGAGAAAGTAATCGAAGAAGCAAAAGAAGATATCAAACAAGCAATTGCTAAGGCTGACCAAGCTCCAAAACAAAAAGTTACTGATTTAATGGAAATCATGTACGAAAAAATGCCTTACAACTTAGCTGAACAATATGAAATTTACAAAGAAAAGGAGTCGAAGTAAGCCATGGCTCAAATGACAATGATTCAAGCAATCACTGATGCTTTACGCGTTGAAATGAAAAATGACCCTAACGTACTTGTGTTTGGTGAAGACGTTGGTGTAAACGGCGGAGTATTCCGTGCTACTGAAGGTTTACAAGCTGAATTCGGTGAAGATCGTGTAATGGATACTCCACTTGCAGAGTCTGGTATTGGTGGACTTGCAGTTGGACTTGCACTTGAAGGTTTCCGTCCAGTTCCAGAAATTCAATTCTTCGGTTTCATTTATGAAGTAATGGATTCAGTTTCTGGTCAATTAGCTCGTATGCGTTACCGTTCTGGTGGACGTTGGACTGCTCCAGTAACAATTCGTTCGCCATTCGGTGGTGGTGTTCATACTCCTGAACTACATGCTGATAGCTTAGAAGGATTAGTGGCACAACAACCTGGTCTAAAAGTTGTTATTCCATCTACTCCATACGATGCAAAAGGTCTTTTAATCTCTGCGATTCGTGACAACGATCCAGTTATCTACTTAGAGCATATGAAATTGTACCGTTCATTCCGTCAAGATGTACCAGAAGGCGATTACACAATTGATTTAGGTAAAGCTGATATCAAACGTGAAGGTACAGATGTATCTGTTATCGCTTATGGTGCTATGGTTCATGCTGCATTAAAAGCTGCTGAAGAACTTGAAAAAGAAGGTATCTCTTTAGAGGTTGTTGACTTACGTACAGTTCAACCATTAGATATCGAAACAATCATCGCTTCTGTTGAAAAAACAGGCCGCGTAGTTGTAGTTCAAGAAGCTCAAAAACAAGCTGGTATTGCAGCTAACGTTGTAGCGGAAATTAACGACCGTGCAATCTTAAACTTAGAAGCTCCAGTTGTACGTGTTGCAGCTGCTGATACAGTATTCCCATTCTCTCAAGCTGAGAGCGTATGGTTACCAAACCATAAAGATATTGTTGAAGCTGTTAACAAAGTAATGAACTTCTAATTTTTAGTTTTTCATGTGCAGAAGAAATCAGCACATGCTGGTTTCTTTTGTACATATTCCATAATAATGAAATGAATCAGGGGGCTGAATTCCGTGGCATTTGAATTTAAACTACCAGATATCGGTGAAGGTATCCACGAAGGTGAAATCGTAAAATGGTTTATTAAACCAGGCGATGAAGTAAATGAAGATGATGTACTTCTTGAAGTGCAAAATGATAAAGCAGTAGTAGAAATCCCTTCTCCTGTTAAAGGTAAAGTACTTGAAGTACTTGTAGAAGAAGGAACAGTTGCAATTGTAGGAGATACATTAATTAAATTTGATGCTCCTGGATACGAAAACCTTAAATTTAAAGGTGACGATCATGATGCAGCTCCAAAAGCTGAAGAAGCAGCAGTAGAAGCTCCAGCAGCGGAAGCTACTCCAGCAGCAACTGCAGAAGTAGTAAATGAGCGCGTTATCGCTATGCCATCTGTTCGTAAATATGCTCGTGAAAAAGGTGTAGATATTCATAAAGTAGCTGGTTCTGGTAAGAACGGCCGTGTTGTGAAAACTGACATCGATGCATTTGCAAATGGTGGACAAACTGTAGCAGCAACTGAGGCTCCAGCAGCAGTAGAAGCTACTCCAGCAGCAGCGAAAGAAGAAGCACCAAAAGCACAACCAATCCCAGCTGGTGAATATCCAGAAACTCGTGAGAAAATGAGTGGTATCCGTAAAGCGATTGCGAAAGCAATGGTTAACTCTAAGCATACAGCTCCTCACGTAACATTAATGGATGAAATTGATGTAACTGAGCTTGTTGCTCACCGTAAGAAGTTCAAAGCTGTTGCAGCGGACAAAGGTATTAAATTAACTTACCTTCCATACGTTGTTAAAGCTTTAACATCTGCATTACGTGAATACCCAATGTTAAACACTTCTTTAGACGATGCATCTCAAGAAGTAGTTCATAAACATTACTTCAACATCGGTATCGCAGCTGATACAGACAAAGGTCTATTAGTACCAGTTGTTAAAGATACAGATCGCAAGTCAATCTTTACTATTTCTAACGAGATCAATGATCTTGCTGGTAAAGCACGTGACGGTCGTTTAGCTCCAACTGAAATGAAAGGTGCTTCTTGCACAATTACAAACATTGGTTCTGCAGGTGGACAATGGTTCACTCCAGTTATCAATCACCCAGAAGTAGCAATCCTTGGTATCGGCCGTATCGCTGAGAAACCAGTTGTGAAAAATGGTGAAATCGTTGCAGCTCCAGTATTAGCTTTATCTCTAAGCTTTGACCATCGTTTAATTGACGGCGCAACTGCTCAAAAAGCATTAAACCAAATTAAACGTTTATTGAATGACCCACAATTATTAGTAATGGAGGCGTAATAACAATGGTAGTAGGAGATTTCCCAATTGAATTAGATACAGTCGTTGTTGGTGCAGGTCCTGGTGGATACGTTGCGGCAATTCGTGCAGCACAATTAGGTCAAAAGGTAGCAATCATTGAAAAAGCTAACCTTGGTGGCGTATGCTTAAACGTTGGATGTATTCCTTCAAAAGCGTTAATCAATGCAGGTCACCGTTATGAGAATGCAATGCATTCTGATGACATGGGTATCACTGCAGAGAACGTAAAAGTTGACTTTACAAAAGTTCAAGAATGGAAAAACGGCGTAGTTAAGAAATTAACTGGCGGTGTTGAAGGCCTTCTTAAAGGTAACAAAGTTGAAATCATTCGCGGTGAAGCTTACTTCGTAGATGCTAACACATTACGCGTAATGACTGAAGATGCAGCTCAAACTTATACGTTTAAAAATGCTGTTCTTGCAACTGGTTCTACACCAATCGAAATTCCTGGATTCAAATACTCTAAACGTGTTATCAACTCTACAGGCGCTTTAAGCTTACCTGAAATTCCTAAAAAACTTGTTGTAATCGGCGGCGGTTACATCGGTATGGAATTAGGTACTGCATATGCTAACTTCGGTACAGAAGTTACTGTAGTAGAAGCTGGCGACGAAATCCTAGCTGGTTTTGAAAAAGCAATGAGCTCTGTTGTTAAACGTGCTCTTCAGAAAAAAGGAAACGTAAATATCCATACAAAAGCTATGGCTAAAGGCGTTGAAGAAACAGAAACTGGCGTAAAAGTTAGCTTCGAAGTTAAAGGTGAAATCCAAACTGTAGAAGCAGATTACGTATTAGTAACTGTAGGTCGTCGTCCAAATACTCAAGAAATCGGTCTTGAGCAAGTTGGAGTTAAAATGACTGACCGCGGTATCATCGAAATCGATGAGCAATGCCGTACAAATATTTCAAACATCTATGCAATCGGTGATATCGTTCCTGGACCACCATTAGCTCACAAAGCTTCTTACGAAGGTAAAGTAGCTGTTGAAGCAATTAGTGGCCATGCATCAGCAATCGATTACATCGGAATTCCTGCAGTATGCTTCACTGATCCAGAATTAGCATCTGTTGGTTACACTAAGAAACAAGCTGAAGAAGCAGGAATGGCAGTAACTGTATCTAAGTTCCCATTCGCTGCAAACGGTCGTGCGTTATCATTAAACAGCACTGACGGTTTCTTACAACTTGTAACACGTAAAGAAGATGGTCTTCTTGTAGGTGCACAAGTTGCAGGTGCAGGCGCTTCTGATATTATCTCTGAGATTGGTTTAGCTATCGAAGCTGGAATGACAGCGGAAGATATCGCTCAAACAATCCATGCTCACCCAACATTAGGTGAAATCACAATGGAAGCAGCTGAGGTTGCTCTTGGAATGCCAATTCACATTGTAAAATAATTTAAGTAATGTAAATAACCCATCTCTTATTTTAAGAGATGGGTTATTTTTATTTCCATAAAATGAGTTGCAAGGTCTTTATATGTACTTGTCGAATGAATATATAATACTTTAATGAACTGTTAAAACATATGTTACTTTAAAAGTGGTATATATGCCCTCGTATAATATGTAATTGATTCAAATTTAACCCCATATATTAATAAAATAGAGCATGTCAAAGGAGAAGGTTCCATGAAAATATTACATGTTATATTTTATCATTTTCTACTATGGAGTGGTTTTTCCATTGTATTATCATTATCAAATGGAGATAAATTCCATTACAAAGTAATTCTCTTTTTCGTATTTCTTTATTTAGCGTATGTGATAGCATGTTTTGTATTACACGTCAGGAAACGGGCTCTATTTCTTACGTGTTCAAATTGTATACTTTTTTTTATTATATTATCGATTTTTTAAATTAGCGTTTATAGAAATACATTGTTCTTCCATTAAATAATTGTAACTCTCCTTCTAATTTCTTCGCTAGAAAACGGCTAAATTCGTTTGCTTTTCCTTTATCACCGAATGTTGCTGTAGTGGGTAAAGAAATCTGAATGAAAGATTGTTCATTTTCTATCCCGATTCCAACATAAATTGAATCATATCGATCGTGACTAGATTGAAGTTTTAATGTTGTTGCTGATGTATCTAATATTTCATAAGGAAAAGCTGTATTTGTATAAGTATAATTAATTTGATCACCAGTCTTGGAGGTGATGGTTTTATAGTAATGAAAAAGGTGTTTTACATCTTCTATTGAAACAGATTGTTTATTGGATTTAGGTACAAGTGTGATAAAGGCATGTTGCATATAAATTCCCCCTAGCTTAGTAGAATAATATAATTCTACATCCTACTGAATTTTTTGACAATTAAAAGGAGTATTACTTTTTTTGTTTAATATATTTATGAGTAGGAAGTGTTACTTAGAAAGGTGGAAGCTAATGTTTGAAAAATTGTATGATGAGCATGAAAGTGTGAAGGTACGATTTTTAGGGTTTATGACGCATGATACACGCTATGATTTTGGAGTTATTTATACAAATATGTTTTTTGGAAAGCCACTCATTGTTTGCATGCAAACAGGAAGATCGACTTTGCTTGGACGAGATGATGTGGAGAATGTTCAATATATACAAGAAACTTTTAAGTTAGGATCGGAAGAGGAAGCCGAGGAGGTAGCTCAGTTTTTTAAATTTCTTGTTCCGTCTACATCTTTACATGCGGAGTATGAAGAATAATTAATGAGAAACAGTCGTACGTATGGATATGGCTGTTTTTTCATGTTAATATCGCATACTAATTAAAATTAAAAATATTTAATGTGTTATACTAAAAACCTATTGACGTAAAAAGTATAACATATTAAAATAAAGACAGAAAGTTAAGCGGTTACAAAAGTTTTTGGGATTATAAACTTAGGGGGAAATGAAAAATGGGAACAATCGTATGTCAAGATTGTGAAGGTACAATTGCACACTTCGAGGATGAGAAAGTAACGGTACTTTACGGGAAATGTGGATCTTGCGGATGTGATCACACAGAGCATACAAAAGCCCAATAATTGATAGGAAATGGACAGCTAAAAGTTTTTAGGACCATAAACTTAGGGGGAAATGAAAAATGGGAACAATCGTATGTCAAGATTGCGAAGGAACAATCGCACATTTTGAGGATGAGAAAACGACAGTACTTTATGGGAAATGTGGATCAAATTGTGACTGTGCTAGTAGAGACAATGCGAAAGCTTAATCATATATAAGTAGATTATTCTTAAAACTCAGGGGGACATGAAAATGGGAACAATCGTATGCCAAGTTTGTGAAGGAACAATCGCACATTTTGAAGATGAAAAATCAACAGTACTTTATGGGAAGTGTGGATCTCATTGCGAATGTGACCATAAAGAACATACAAAAGCTTAATGATAAGAGAAAACGCCTACTTGTGTAGGCGTTTTTTTAATAGATTGTAGTTGTATGTCCAATTGTTGCAACGATTGCATCATCTCTAATAGGGATAAATCCTATCGCTGTTTGTGGCGTGTTAGGAGAAGCGTAGTGACTCATAATACGACTATCAATACGAGTAATAAGATCGGTCAAATAAGCTGAAATAAAAGCGTAAGGAATCCTTCGTTCATTTAATGAATAAATAATTTCCTCTTTCGTTTTTACGCCTACACCATGTCCGTAAAAAAAGGAATTTCCTAGATAGATTGTGTTTTCTCCTTGCCACTCAATCGTAGCTGGATTCACTTGTGGGTTTTTAAAGTAAACGAGGTCACCTGGAACGATATCGCCACTCGTTTTTGTTATGAGCTTTAAGTCGCGATCGTAGTCCCATGTATAAAGTAAAAGGTTCGCGAATAGACGGTTGAAAGTTTCTTCCTCATATAATGCTAGTAATGCTTTGTAAAAAATGATAATCATTGCGGTGGCGCATTCAGTTCCATATAGTTTTCCATTTTTAAAAATATCTTGGATGGCAATAGAGGGTGGTACGTTTGGAAGGAGTTGAAACCCTCCAAGTGATGTTCTTTCCCAAAACTGAGGGTTGCAAAAAGATTGTTGAAATGTACGAAACTGAAAGCCACTTTGAAAAAGTTCTAGCGCGGAAGTAATAATATTAACTCGTAAATTAAGATCAAAGCTGAGTTCATCAGCTGTTCGGAAGGAATAAACTTCTTGATTTCCCGCCATTATGGATAAAATTTGTTGTTTCTCAGCTGCAAATGGCTCATATTCATTTGTGATATAAGGGTGTACAATAGAACGGCCTATCACAATCATAATGGTATCCCCACCTATACGTTACATTCTTTAGTATCGTATGAGGAAAAGAAAAAAAGGTGAAAGAAAAGCCTATCAACTGATAGGCTTGTACTCTTTAATAACACGTAATGTTTGTAATGTCATATCTTCTGGGCCTTGTACAGGTAACCCAGCTTCTAAATTTTTACGAATATACTCTAAGTTTTCTTGTGTAATAATTTCCCCCGGAGTAAAGATTGGAATCCCTGGCGGATAAACCATAACAAAATCAGCTATAATACGACCTGCTGCGTTTTCAAATGGAATGACTTCCGTTTCTGAATAAAAAGCATCTCTAGGAGAAAGTGCTAGCACAGGTATTTCGGGTATTTCTACTTGTACTTGAACACCTTTATCCGCTCTATTTCTAAATGTTGCTGCTAAATCTTGTAATGCTCTAATAAGTATATTTGTTTCACTTTCTGTATCACCAAAAGTGACAAGACAAAGTATATTATATAAATCAGAGAGTTCGACTTCAATGTTGAAATGTTCTCTAAGCCATACTTCAGCCTGATGGCCTGTAATACCTAAATCTTTTACAGATACAATTATCTTTGTAGGATCATAGTTAAAAGTAGCATCTGTGCCTAGCATCTCTTTTCCAGGACAATAAAGATGCTCAATAACATTTATAGCATCACGAACATGTTCAGCTAATTGTATTGTTTGTTCTATGAGAGCTTTTCCTTCTGTAGCAAGACGTTTTCTAGCAACATCAAGTGATGCTAACAAAATGTAAGAAGTTGATGTTGTCGTAAGCATGCTAATAATGGATTGAACATGTTTTACGTTAACAAGACCCTCTTTTACATTAAGAATAGAGCTTTGGGTTAAAGACCCTCCTAATTTGTGAACACTTGTTGCTGCCATGTCTGCACCCGCTTGCATAGCTGACATCGGCAGTTCATCATGAAAATGGATATGAACACCGTGAGCTTCATCAACAAGTACAGGAATATCGTAAGAATGAGCTAATTCTACAATCTGCTCTAAGTCTGCAGCAAACCCAAAATATGTTGGATTTATAACAAGTAAGCCTTTCGCATCTGAGTGCTCTTCAAGAGCCTTTTTGACAGATTGAATTGTAATTCCATGTGAAATACCGAGCTTCGGATCAATCTCAGGATGCATGAAAATTGGTTTTGCACCTGAGAAAATAATAGCTGACATTACTGATTTATGCACATTTCGTGGCACGAGGATTTTATCCCCAGGACCGCAAACGCTCATCACCATTGTCATAATTGCACCACTTGTACCTTGAATAGAAAAGAACGTATGATCTGCACCGAAAGCAGCGGCTGCTAAATCCTGTGCTTCTTTAATCATACCCTTTGGATGATGTAAATCATCGAGCGGCGCAATATTAATTAAATCAATTGCTAATGCATTATGCCCAATAAATTCGCGAAATGTAGGATCCATGCCCTGTCCTTTTTTATGACCAGGAATATGGAATTGAATTGGATTTCGCTTACTGTGCTCAACTAAAGCGGTAAACAATGGTGTTTCGTATTGGGACAATCTATACACCCCTTCTTCTTCGTAATATTTATTAGAGTTTGTTTTATATGATTTCATCTCATTCTAAAAGGAAATTAAGATGACAAACTTTTAGAACGTGACTTGTTTTTCTGCCATTCACAAAAGCCTTTTTGGGGATGGTAGTCTCACTTTATTTTCTATAAAACAAAAGCATTATATCACCAATAATTATAGATGTATAGAAAAAACTCATTTTCAAGGTGAGTATGCTTAATAGTTATATTTTAAATACCGCAAAGAGGAAGACAATTCCATTGAAATGGATAAATGGTGTATAATGCAGAGTGGCTATAGTGAAGAATAAAAGTTTCTCTTAAAGGTAGCATAATGGAAAAAGAAAGAATACTGAATGAGGTGCAAAAATGGAATATCAATATCCACTTGACTACGATTGGTCAAATGAAGAAATGGTAGCAGTTGTAAAGTTTTATGAAGCGATTGAAAAGGTATATGAAAAAGGAGTTTTGAGAGAAGATTTGATGGAATTATATCGTCGTTTTAAAGAGATTGTGCCATCGAAGGCAGCGGAGAAAAAAATAGATAAAGAATTTCAAGAAGTAAGTGGATATTCTATATATCGTGCGATTCAAAAAGCAAAAGAAGTAGCGGAACAAAAGATTGTAAAAATGTAAAAAAATTTTGAAAAATAAAATACAAAGTGCTATAATGTGATAACAACTAAAAACGGACAATATAAATTGTCCGTTTTCTGCTATCGATTACAAAGTGCATATAAAGGAAGGAGTGATTGCATCGTAGATTCAATCTTAGCAAGGAATTGTTCGTTGGTCATTGCTGAAAACTCCTCTGGTGATATATGAATACCGACTAATAATTCTGCTTTTTTCACAGTAGCTAAACGTTCAATCATCTTTTGTAAGTCTTCCGTTTCAAGCGTTTCATGTAATTTTACACCTGGTTTAGTATGGTCAATGGACCAAACGAAGTCATTTGGAATATTTGTTTTTAAATCATTTAAATGTTCTAAGAAGGCGTGAGCCGTCTCCACTTTTTGTGGACACTCATAGATTAAACCAAAGTATATGAAGGCATGAGTACCCCATAAACCAATTTGAAAGTGTGGTAACATTTTATATCCACGTTTATTTGTTGAAAAAGCAACCCAAGTATCGTTTGGTGGATTGACTTTGCGGCGTGCATGTTTTGCTACATGGTAGAAAAAGTTTTCATCAGTTTGTTGTGATAAATATTCTGCAAACTGTTCCCCTAAAGCTTCTAGCTTAGGATGAATATTCGTTTTAATTGCGCTCATTCGTTCTTCAAGACCATCAACAGTAAAGACTTCAAAATCAGTTGATGTGAATGTTTGTAGTGTCATGATTGTTCCTCCAACTCCTATTTTGTTTTAATTTTAGCATAGCTTGTACTATTCATAAAAAAAAACAGCACAAAAAAATTTAAATAAAAAAATATAATTTTGTTGCATAGATGATTTATCCAACATAGTATAGTATAAAACAAAAAATCAGAAAATTGAATCAATTCTAGTCCGAGGGCAGACGAATATTGGGAGGAGGCAAAAAAATGAGACAGGTGATTAATGCGTTAAAGAGAACAGATGCTGAAAAAAGAATTCCGGTGCTACGTTTGGAGCTAGATTATGAATTAGCAACTTTATATGATGCGATGATGGAGAACGACAAACAGAAAAAAGAAGAGTGCGTACAAAAATTAGAAGTGTTAAGACTTGAAATGATCCGTTTAGAAGCGTAATAATAGTATATGTATAAATAATTAGTTGGTGCGAACCTTATAAAGGGTTCGTTTTTTCTGTGAACAGTATAGATCGGAGTGTTTAAACATGCAAGAAGTATGGAAAGACATCGATACACACGCGAAACAGTGGATTCGAGAAGCGGGAGAACGTTTAATGGCGTCGCTGGAAAAAGCACCTATTATAGAAACAAAATCAAATGCAGCTGATCTAGTAACAAACATGGACCGAGAAACGGAGCAGTTTTTAATTGGGAGAATTAAAGAAACATTCCCAACTCATTATATTTTAGGGGAAGAAGGCTACGGAGATGAGATTACTTCTTCTAACGGGGTTGTTTGGTTAATTGATCCAATTGACGGCACGATGAACTTTGTTCATCAAAAAAGGAATTTCGCAATCTCAATCGGGATTTATGAGAACGGTATCGGAAAGATTGGTCTTATTTATGATCCAGTTCATGACGAACTATATCATGCGGTAAAGGGAAAAGGGGCTTTTTGCAATGATTTAGCTATTCCCATGTTGGAAAAAGGAACAGTAGAGCATGGAATTATAGCTCTGAATGCGATATGGCTTACTGATAATCCATTGCTTAATATGGAAAAAATGATGATGCTCGTTAAGAAGGCGAGAGGTACGAGGTCATATGGTTGTGCTGCGTTAGAAATGGTATATGTTGCAACGGGAAGATTAGATGCATATGTAACACCGCGCTTATCGCCGTGGGATTTTGGCGGGGGACAGATTATTGTAGAAGAAGTTGGCGGTAAAGTGACAACGTTTTTAGGAACGCCTCTTTCCATTGTAGAGAAAAGCAGCGTGTTAGTTGCAAAACCAGGGGTATACGAAGAATTATTCCCACTTGTATCTCAGTAACAAAAAAAGTAAGAGGCATAAAGGAGCTTCTTACTTTTTAATGTTATTGCGATTTACGCATTTTTCTTTTTGTTACAAAACCGTATCCAACTGTAACAAATGTGCCGATAATGCAAATAATAATGCCGATGGGACTATTTTCAGCAATCATAATTCCGATACCAATTAAGAAGATAACACCGATAATTGCTGTTAATAAAAAGCGATATTGAATGTGTTCCATTTCTTCACCCTCCAATCTCATTTTACTTTCACAAAAGTAAGAATACAACTATATTTTCATTCTTGATTTTATTTTGATTGCCATTGTATCCCCTTCGCTCTTATAATAGAGAAGGATTAAAAAGACATTAGGAGTTGGACATGTTGAAAAAACGACAAGATTTACGAAATATAGCAATTATTGCCCACGTTGACCATGGTAAAACAACACTTGTTGACCAGTTATTACGTCAAGCGGGGACGTTCCGTGCGAATGAACACATTGAAGAACGCGCAATGGACTCAAATGATCTAGAAAGAGAACGTGGTATTACAATTTTAGCGAAGAATACTGCGATTCACTATGAAGATAAAAGAATTAACATTTTAGATACACCTGGTCACGCTGACTTCGGTGGAGAAGTAGAACGTATCATGAAAATGGTTGATGGTGTTCTACTTGTTGTTGATGCATATGAAGGTTGTATGCCACAAACACGATTTGTTTTAAAGAAAGCTCTTGAGCAAAACTTAACGCCAATCGTTGTTGTAAACAAAATTGACCGTGACTTCGCTCGCCCTGATGAAGTAGTTGATGAAGTAGTTGACTTATTCATCGAACTTGGTGCAAACGAAGATCAATTAGAGTTCCCGGTTGTATTTGCATCAGCAATGAACGGAACAGCAAGCTTAGATTCAAATCCAGCAAATCAAGAAGAGAATATGAAATCATTATTTGACACAATCATTGAACATATTCCAGCACCAGTTGATAACAGCGAAGAGCCACTTCAATTCCAAGTAGCACTTCTTGATTACAATGACTATGTTGGTCGTATCGGGGTTGGACGCGTATTCCGTGGTACAATGAAAGTAGGACAACAAGTTGCATTAATGAAGGTTGACGGAAGTGTAAAACAATTCCGTGTAACTAAATTATTTGGTTACATTGGATTAAAACGTCAAGAAATTGAAGAAGCAAAAGCTGGAGATTTAGTAGCTGTTTCAGGTATGGAAGACATTAACGTAGGTGAAACGGTATGTCCGGTTGAGCATGAAGAGGCTTTACCATTATTACGTATTGATGAGCCAACACTACAAATGACATTCCTTGTAAATAACAGCCCATTTGCAGGTCGTGAAGGTAAATTCATTACATCTCGTAAAATTGAAGAGCGTCTTCGTTCACAATTAGAAACAGATGTAAGTTTACGTGTAGATAATACAGATTCTCCTGATGCATGGATCGTATCTGGACGTGGGGAATTACATTTATCTATCTTAATTGAAAACATGCGTCGTGAAGGTTATGAACTACAAGTATCTAAACCTGAAGTAATTATTAAAGATGTCGACGGCGTAAGAAGTGAGCCTGTAGAGCGCGTACAAATCGATGTGCCTGAAGAATACACTGGTTCTATTATGGAATCAATGGGTGCACGTAAAGGTGAAATGTTAGATATGGTGAATAACGGAAACGGTCAAGTTCGCCTTACTTTCATGGTTCCAGCACGTGGTTTAATTGGTTACACAACAGAATTCTTAACATTAACTCGTGGTTACGGTATTTTAAACCATACATTCGATTGTTACCAACCAGTACATGCTGGACAAGTTGGTGGACGTCGTCAAGGTGTTCTAGTTTCACTTGAAACAGGAAAAGCATCACAATACGGTATTATGCAAGTTGAAGATCGCGGTGTAATCTTCGTTGAACCAGGTACAGAAGTATATGCTGGTATGATCGTTGGAGAACATACACGTGAGAATGATTTAACAGTTAACGTTGTAAAAATGAAACAACAAACTAACATTCGTTCTGCAACGAAAGATCAAACTTCAACAATGAAAAAACCACGCTTAATGACTTTAGAAGAGTCATTAGAGTACTTAAACGATGACGAGTTCTGTGAAGTAACTCCAGAATCAATTCGTTTACGTAAAAAGATTCTTGATAAGAGCGAGCGCGAAAGAGCTGCTAAGAAAAAGAAATCTGTTGAAGCGTAAAATAATAGAACAGCTACCTTTTATAAAGGTAGCTGTTTTTATTTTATTTATTTTTTTAGAATATTTACTCTTTTTGTAGACAGTAATTTTTTTGCGGGTTAATCTAGTATTAAGTACATAAAGAGAATTTGTTTTCATGAGAAGGGGTGAAAGGTAGTGTTAGAAAGAATGTCATTTTTCGCGAAATTGTGCAAAGTCGATGAAAATCCAGAGCTAGGGATGTGGTTGCTTTATGGAACAATTATTATATTAAGTGCACTTGTATATAATTTAGGATTCGCAAGGAAACTATCGGTACTGAAAAATATAGTGATATATACATCTTTAGCAATTGGATGCACGGTATTAACTTTCTTTGCAGTTTTTTTACCTGTTGGAGAAGGGCTCGTTGTGGCGGCAATTGTACTTGGAATTTATAGACTGCGTTTACGTCAAGCTAGACAACAAAAAGCAGGGTGAAAAGGAGGACTTCCATGCGCTCAGTACAAGATGCACTATATAATTGGTTAACAATTAAAACGGTTGCGGAAGCACGTCCAGATGATAATGCCGCACAAGAAACGTATTTATTATTTCAAAATATGATATATGAAGAGCATAAATTAAGAAATGTAGAAGTTGAAAAGAACGAGGAAATGTATTTGATTACATATGAAATTGATGGGGAAATGAGGTGTGCAAGATTTCCAGTAGAAGCAATTGATTGTTTTTTGGATCAGATGAATCGTGAACCAGAAAAATACAAATAAGTCCTTATCTATATGATTAAGGACTTATTTACGATTTACCAATCGTCTTCTACTTTTTTATCACGATATAATCGGAAATTACCACTTGCATGGCGCTCCATAGTACGATCTGCAATTCGTTCCGTACATTCCATGCACATATATGTATGAATAGGGCGATTACGCAGTTTTTTTGCCATAGGATTTTCGTCATCTAACATATCTTTTTTATCACAAATCATACATTTGACTCTCATTTCGTCACCTCAATACGAATTCTATCAGTATAAGTATATCATGGAAGCATAATGTTTTTGAATAATAGCCGGAAAAAATAATATTTTCGCAATTCGAAAAATAAGTTATGATAAGGATATAGAAAGAATATTTGGAGGTGGAAATATGGCGAATGTAGTAGAGCCTACATTGACAGATGATTTAGTACAATCGTTACGTAAAGAATGTATCGTTATGATAGCAACGACAGATTTTGAAAAACAAATGCCTAACGTAAGTGCTATTTCTTGGGTATATGCAGTGAGTGAAACTAGTATTCGATTTGCGGTAGATCAACGCTCACGTATTGTGGAAAATATGCGGCATAATGCAGGGGTGGTTTTGACTATAATGGCGAATGAATCCGTATTTTCCATAAGTGGTGAAGGTGAAATTTTAACAGATAGAATGGAAGGGATTCCTCTGAAATTAACTGTAATAGAAGTAAATGTGCAAGAAGTTCGTGATGTTATGTTTTATGGAGCGAAACTTGCTACAGAACCAGCATATGAAAAAACATATGATCTTCGAGCTGCGAAAAAGCTTGATAGTCAAGTGTTAGTAGGCATGAAAGAATTATAAATGGGGTTAATAGGAAATTAGTTCATTAACTTTTGTAATTGAGTATTGTGATTTAATGTGAAAAATTATAATTAAAAGTAATATATTGAATAGAAATGAATAAAAAATAAAGAAAAGGTTTAATTTCTATGAATTTCGATTCTACCTCGTTTATACGGTACATATAATTATAACAATGGTTCGTCCATACTTTATGGATGAAACCCTTGTTCTACAAATTTAAAAGTGGAGTCAGGGGGTAACAGGTTGGATAAAATTTATGTGTTAGATACGAATGTACTTTTGCAGGATCCTTTATCTATTTTTTCATTTGAAACAAATGAAGTAGTGATTCCAGCAGTTGTATTAGAAGAGGTTGATTCGAAAAAACGTTATATGGATGAAGTAGGACGAAATGCTCGCTATGTATCTAAGTTAATAGACAAATTTCGTGAAATAGGAAAGCTGCATGAAAGTATTCCGCTAGAAAACGGCGGTACATTTCGTATTGAATTAAATCATCGCTCATTTGTTCAACTGCAAGATATCTTTGTAGAAAAAACAAATGATAATCGAATTTTAGCTGTAGCGAAAAACCTCTCTTTAGAAGAACAAGAAAAAGAGGATGGGAAATCAGTTATTTTAGTAAGTAAAGATGTGCTCGTAAGGGTAAAAGCCGATGCAATCGGATTGCAGGCTGAAGATTATTTGAGTGATCGAGTAATTGAAGTGGAAAATATATATTCAGGATTTTTAGAAGGGTATATATCAAAAGAACAATTAGATTATTTTTATGAAAAAGGTGAACTACCTTTATCTGCAATTGCAAACCATCCTTTTTATCCAAATCAATTTGTTGTAATGAAAGATGCGCTAGGTGGCTCTAGCTCAGCACTAGGGATTGTCGATCACTTAGGTAAGAAGGTAAAGAAACTTATTTTTCATAATGAGCAAGTGTGGGGGATACGTCCGCGAAACGTACAGCAAATTATGGGATTAGAATTGTTACTTCGGGAAGATATTCCACTTGTAACGTTAACAGGGAAAGCAGGTACAGGAAAAACGTTACTTGCATTAGCTTCGGGACTAATGCAAACGGAAGATTTAGGGTTATATAAAAAACTACTTGTTGCGAGACCGATTGTTCCGGTAGGAAAAGATATAGGTTATTTACCAGGAGAAAAAGAAGAAAAGTTAAGACCGTGGATGCAGCCGATTTTTGATAATCTAGAGTATTTATTTAATACGAAAAAGCCTGGAGAGCTAGACGCTATTTTAGCTGGGATGGGTTCGATTGAAGTAGAAGCACTTACTTATATACGCGGGAGAAGTATTCCAGATCAGTTCATTATAATTGACGAGGCACAAAACTTAACGAAACATGAAGTAAAGACGATATTAACAAGGGTAGGAGAAAAAAGTAAGATTGTATTAATGGGAGATCCTCAGCAAATTGATCACCCATATTTAGATGAATATAATAATGGTTTAACGTATGTTGTAGAGAAGTTTAAAGAACAACGTATTAGTGGTCATGTAAAGTTTGTTAAAGGAGAGCGTTCTAATTTAGCTCAACTAGCAGCGGATTTATTATAAAAAGGAGTGGGCATAAGCTCACTCCTTTTTACAGTTTAACTATACAATTAAATAATTGTAAATTTACGGATGTTACGGATTGGATTTTGTCTATTAGATCCATCATGGAAATATAGATGAACAGGTCCGTCTTCTCTTAACGGTTTTCCTTCTTTTGAAAAACCAAGAATAGCTTTTTCGACTGTTTCTAATGGAAGTGTAACTGTATTGTCTACTGTTTCAATTACGACTTGAGTAGCATCGTCTGAAAGTTCAGCGTTCGTAAGAAATGGATGAAATGGTATACCGAATGTACCGGTAATAAGCTGTTCTTTTTTATATTTCTTTACACTTTTTTGGATTGGTGGGAAGGCAGCACCATCACGGATTTCACGATCCCAATGTTCTGAAGTATGCTTTAAGTATGTTTCTAATTCGGATATTTCTTCTCTAGTTTCATCAAAGTAAGTTGTTAAATCTACTTTCCGGTCATCAAAAATCCAAACAGTTGGATCGATAGTGATCGGAAAACGAACTTTTCCATTAATAAATAAAATTTCGCTCATTGTTGTTCCCCCATTTGTGTTATACTCCCACTTTTCAGTATAATAGTATTAGACACTGTTGTCACAAAAAATGTTTCTATTGCAATTTATTAAAACTATCGCTAATATTAATAGATAGGAGAGAGTAGGACGGAAATGGAGGGAATCAATTTGGCGTCTGAGACAGTATCAAATCATCAGGAAAAGGCACTTGCCCTTCTACAAGCGGATGCGGAGAAGATCTTAAGACTTATTAAGGTGCAAATGGACCATCTTACAATGCCGCAATGTCCATTATATGAAGAAGTGTTAGACACACAAATGTTTGGACTATCCCGAGAGGTCGATTTTGCGGTTCGCCTTGGTCTTATTGCAGAAGAACAAGGGAAAGCAATGTTAGGAGAGCTCGAACGTGAGTTATCTGCACTTCATGAAGCATTTACAAACAAACAACAATAACGGGTTCAAATAAGGGGGCTCAAACTGAAATAGTTTGGGCTTTTTATTTGTATAATAAAGCAGGAAGAACCTATATACATATGGAATACAACAATAATTAAATTGAAACAGAAAGAGGAAATGAAATGAAAAAAGTATGGAAATCGATGGATTATTCATTATTACTTCCTCTTATTATTTTATGTGTGCTGGGAGTAATAATGGTATATAGTTCTAGTTCCATTGTTGCGATTTCGAGGCATAATTGGCCGGCAAATTACTTTTTTAAAAGACAATTAGTAGCTCTGGCTGTTGGAACAATAATGTTAGCGATCATCATTTCTATTCCTTATAAACTTTGGAGAAAGCGAATAGTTCTATTGGCAATGGGAATAGGTAGTCTTGGTTTATTAGCAGCAGCATTGGCTTTCGGTCAGGAAATAAATGGTGCAAAAGGGTGGATATTAGGTATACAGCCCGCTGAATTTGTTAAAATATCGATTATTATTATTTTAGCTCGTTTTTTTGCAAGAAGACAAGAGACAGATACGCCTGTTTTTAAAGGATCGGGAGTTACGCTTGCTTTTGTTGGATTGGCAATGCTTTTAATTTTAAGGCAAAATGATTTAGGTACCGATTTGTTAATTGGGGGAACAGTTGGAATTATGTTTCTTTGCTCGGGAGTGCGGATCAATTTGTGGATAAAACGAATTGTTTTAACTTCTATAATATGGGCTCCATCTCTTTATTTGCTAGCTAACTTTAAGTTAAGTGCGTACCAAAAAGCTCGCTTTTCAGTCTTTCTTGATCCATTTAATGATCCTCAAAATGATGGATTCCAGCTAATAAATTCTTTTATTGGAATTGCTTCAGGAGGACTAAACGGTCGAGGACTAGGAAACAGTGTACAAAAATATGGATACTTACCAGAACCGCAAACGGATTTTATTATGGCAATTATATCTGAAGAGCTTGGTTTTATTGGTGTAGCTGTTATTTTAATTTGTTTGCTACTTATTATCATTCGTTCATTCAGGATTGCTCAAAAGTGTAAAGATCCATTTGGAAGCTTAATAGCAATTGGTATTGCTAGTTTATTTGGGATTCAAACGTTTGTTAACGTAGGTGGCATGTCTGGATTAATACCACTTACAGGTGTGCCTTTGCCATTTATAAGTTATGGTGGTAGTTCCTTATTAGCAAATCTACTTGCAATGGGTATACTATTGAATATTGCTAGTCATGTAAAACGACAAGAGAAGCAACAAAACGAAATGACTAAAGAAAGAGAACAAGGTGGACCGCATCTTGTTGTTGTAAAATAAAAGCGCACTGGGCTAAAAAGCTCAGTGTGCTTTTTATTTCTATCACCTTTAATGTGATATACTAATTTGTTATTGAGGTTAAAAATATATCATATATAAATTAATGTGATATACAATAAGGTTGTTAGAAAACGAAGAGGTATGCTATACTATTTTTGTGAAACAAATTGATTAGAAAACTTATCATTTGTTGAAAAATAAGGTATGATGGATAAAAATAAAGTGAAGCTTTCTAAGTATAATATATTGTGGAAAGTGAAGAACTTCACGCTCTTTAGAGTGTGTATGTATTTTATCTCTAGAGTGGTAGGAAAGTAGAGGGGGAAAATCATGACAAAGCTGCAACGTATTCAAAAAGTATTGGTAGCTAACCGTGGAGAGATTGCAATTCGTGTATTTCGAGCATGTTCAGAACTTGGATTAAACACAGTTGCAATCTATTCGAAAGAGGATAGCGGTTCTTATCATCGCTATAAAGCCGATGAGTCCTATTTAGTTGGGGAAGGGAAAAAGCCAATTGATGCTTATCTAGATATTGAAGGCATTATTGAGATTGCGAAAAGTAATCATGTAGATGCAATCCACCCTGGATATGGTTTCTTGTCAGAAAATATTCAATTCGCAAAACGTTGTGAAGAAGAAGGGATTATCTTTATCGGTCCAAAAAGTAAGCATTTAGATATGTTTGGAGATAAAGTTAAAGCAAGAACACAAGCGCAGCTAGCACAAATTCCAGTTATTCCTGGTAGTGATGGTCCAGTAAATTCATTAGAAGAAGTCGCAGAATTTGCTGAAAAGTATGATTACCCGATTATTATTAAAGCATCGCTTGGTGGCGGTGGTCGTGGTATGCGTATCGTGCGCACTAGTGAAGAATTAAGAGAATCGTATAATCGTGCGAAATCAGAAGCAAAAGCAGCTTTTGGTAATGATGAAGTTTACGTTGAAAAATTCGTTGAAAAACCTAAACATATAGAAATACAAATTTTGGCAGATGAAGAAGGTAATGTTGTGCATTTATATGAGCGTGATTGCTCTGTACAACGACGTCATCAAAAAGTAGTTGAAATTGCACCGAGCGTGTCGCTTTCAGATGATTTGCGTCAGCGAATTTGTGATGCTGCAGTAAAGTTAACGAAAAATGTAAATTATTTAAATGCTGGAACAGTTGAATTCCTAGTAAAAGGTGATGAGTTTTACTTTATTGAAGTAAATCCACGTGTTCAAGTAGAACATACAATTACAGAAATGATTACAGGAATTGATATTGTTCAATCACAAATTTTAATTGCAGATGGACATGCTTTACATAGTAAGATTGTAAGTGTGCCGAAACAAGATGAGATTATTGTACATGGCTATGCCATTCAATCTCGTGTAACGACAGAAGACCCGCTTAATAACTTTATGCCTGATACAGGGAAGATTATGGCATATCGATCAGGCGGTGGTTTTGGTGTTCGTCTTGATACAGGTAATAGTTTCCAAGGCGCAGTTATTACACCGTACTATGATTCTTTACTTGTAAAAGTTACAACTTGGGCGCTTACTTTTGAACAAGCTGCTGCAAAAATGGAACGTAACTTAAAAGAATTCCGTATTCGTGGTATTAAAACAAATATTCCATTCTTAGAGAATGTAGTAAAACATAAAAACTTCTTATCAGGAGAATATGATACTTCGTTTATTGACGCGTCACCTGAACTGTTCTTGTTCCCAAAACGTAAAGACCGCGGAACAAAAATGTTAAATTACATTGGTACAGTAACAGTAAATGGCTTCCCAGGAGTAGGGAAAAAAGAGAAGCCAATTTTCCCGGATGCTCGTATACCAAGTGTAAAACACTCAGAACCAATTCAAAACGGAACGAAACAAATTTTAGATGAGCGCGGGGCGGATGGATTAGTAAAGTGGGTTCAAGATCAAAAACGTGTGCTTTTAACGGATACAACATTCCGTGATGCACATCAATCTTTACTTGCAACGCGTATTCGTACAAAAGATTTACATCAAATCGCAGAGCCAACAGCGAGAATGTTGCCAAACTTATTCTCCGCAGAAATGTGGGGCGGTGCAACGTTTGATGTTGCGTATCGTTTCTTAAAAGAAGATCCATGGGAACGATTACTAGATCTTCGTGAAAAAATGCCGAACGTTTTATTCCAAATGTTACTTCGTTCTTCAAACGCAGTTGGATACAAAAACTATCCAGATAATTTAATTCAAAAATTTGTAGAATGTTCCGCTCAAGCTGGAATTGATGTGTTCCGTATTTTTGATAGCTTAAACTGGGTAGAAGGTATGAGAGTTGCAATTGATGCTGTACGAGATACGGGTAAAATTGCAGAAGCGACAATGTGTTACACAGGAGACATTCACGATCCATTACGAAGCAAATATGATTTGAATTATTATAAAAACTTAGCGAAAGAGCTGGAAGCATCAGGAGCTCACATTTTAGGAATTAAAGATATGGCGGGCTTATTAAAGCCGAATGCAGCATATGATTTAGTTTCAGCATTAAAAGAGACGGTGTCGATTCCAATTCATTTGCATACACACGATACTAGCGGAAATGGTATTTTAACGTATACGAAAGCGATTGAAGCAGGCGTTGACATTGTTGATGTAGCGGTGAGTTCTATGGCTGGTCAAACGTCACAACCGAGTGCGAATACTCTATACTATGCGTTAGGTGGAAATGAAAGACAACCAGATGTTAATATAGACTCATTAGAAAAACTATCTCATTATTGGGAAGATGTACGTAAATACTATGCGCCATTTGAAAGTGGTATGAACGCTCCTCACACAGAGGTATATATGCACGAAATGCCAGGTGGACAGTATAGTAATCTTCAACAACAAGCGAAGGCGGTTGGTTTAGGAGATCGTTTTGATGAAGTTAAAGTAATGTACCGTCGTGTTAATGACATGTTTGGAGATATTGTAAAAGTAACACCGTCATCTAAAGTTGTTGGTGATATGGCATTATTTATGGTTCAAAATCATCTGACAGAACAAGATATTTTAGAGCGTGGACATTCTATGGACTTCCCGGGGTCTGTTGTTGAAATGTTCTCTGGAGATTTAGGTCAACCATATGGTGGTTTCCCGAAAGAATTACAAAAAATTATATTAAAAGGGAAAGAGCCATTAACAGTAAGACCAGGTGAATTATTAGAGCCAGTAGATTTCGACGCTTTAAAAGAAGAGTTATACCATAAACTTGGGCGCGAAGTAACGATTTTTGATGTAGTCGCATATGCATTGTATCCGAAAGTATTTATGGACTACGAAAAAGTTGCCGCACTTTATGGAAACGTATCTGTGCTTGATACACCGACATTTTTCTATGGTATGAGACTTGGTGAAGAAATTGATGTGGAAATCGAACAAGGTAAAACATTGATGGTTAAACTAGTATCAATTGGAGAGCCGCAGCCAGATGGAAATCGTGTTCTTTACTTGGAATTTAACGGTCAACCACGTGAGATTGTTGTGAAAGATGAAAGTGTGAAAGCAACAGTTGCCCAACGTGTGAAAGGAAACCGTGAAAATCCAAATCACATTAGCGCAACGATGCCAGGAACTGTTGTTAAAGTAGTTGTAAAAGAAGGCGATGAAGTGAAAAAAGGCGATTCTATGGCAATTACAGAAGCAATGAAAATGGAAACGACGGTTCAAGCACCATTCAATGGTAAAGTGAAGAAAGTATATGTAAATGATGGTGATGCAATTCAAACGGGAGATTTACTCATTGAATTAGATCATTAAAATAAAGAAAAAGAGCTGTGCGAAAGCAGCTCTTTTTCTGTTGCAAATAATACCTTGCCGAATTGGCAAGGTATTAAAGTGTTACTTTATTTTATTTTGCTTAGAAGTCGATACGGCTTCTTTTGCATTGACTGTACTTCTTGTACCTAACATAACTAAATAGCATAGTACTGCAAACAAGCAAGAAATGAAGAGTGAGTGTAATAATGCCATTGATAAACTAGCATTTGTATATACAACTAAAATTCCTACAATAGCTTGAAGTGTTACAAGGATAAATGAAATAATCCATCCCCAATATACTACACGCTGCTGTTTGTAATGACGAATAGCAATAATCATCACATATAGTATCCAAAAGAATATTAACATCGCTGCAACTCTATGTCCCATTTGAACCCACTCATGTAGTTGAGTTGGCATAGGTCTGTTTTTACTGCATAAAGGGAAGTCTGGACAGGCTAAGCTAGCTCGCTCGTGACGTACTAAAGCTCCTGTGTAGACAACGATATAACTGTAAATTGTTACACCATAAATATGAAATTTCATTTTTTTGTCCATAATAAGTGAACGTGCATCGAATTTCTGATCAATTTCAAAAATAAGACACGTTAACAAGATGACAGAAGCAAATGAAATTAAGGAAATACCAAAATGAATAGCTAGTACAGCAGGTATTTGTCCCCAAACAACTGCAGCTGCCCCCATTAATGCTTGTGCAACTAAAAATACGAAGGATAAAATTGCTAACGTCTTTGTTTCACGCACATGTTTATAATATTTCCAGGACAAGATACAAAGAAGAGTAACAAGGATACCTGCTGATCCCGATGTTAAGCGGTGACTCAGCTCAATAATAGTTTCCATTGATAAATTAGATGGAACAAATTCACCGTTACAAAGTGGCCATGATTTACCGCACCCTTGGCCTGAACCTGTTTTTGTAACTAAAGCGCCTCCTAGTAAAACTACTAATAAATCGAGACTTGTAATGACTGCTAACCATTTAATAAAGCGTTGCAATCTCTTTCACCATCTTTCTGCTATGAAGTTATTGCGAAATATTTTCATTCCATTATGTATAGAATAAAACGTGCTACAGTCCTATGATATATAAAAAATAATAAAATAGCAAAGAAATGAAGGGTGAGGACAACGTATACAGAATAAAGAAAAAAATGGGATTTTAAATACATATTTTAGGCGAAAATGAGTCTATTTTGAAAAGAAATGGGGAGAATACATGCTAAATATGACAAAATAGTTTATTATAGAAGATAACATCATGTTATGATAAGGATAGGTTAGAATAAAGTTTTTTATTATTCGACACAAAAAGTTCATGTTTTCTTCACAAATTGTTCGGGAAATATGATTTAATATATTGGAGTATGGGCGTAGATTAGTAGTAGAATGGGTTAACAATATTTCTACTGTAATAATATTGCTATATAGAAGCGAAATATTTCGCTTAGAAAGATGATAGGTTTAAGAGGGGGTTAAAGTGATGAACCATGCAACAAGTGAGCTGCATGATGAGTCAGCTGTTTCAAGTGTACCGGAAACAACTCGGTTACAAGATTTATCAGCGCTCGTTAAAATGGGGATTGTAAACTCAAATACACTTACTGTATTTACAGGATTTTGGTTGGCTTTACATTTTAATGGATTGAGTGTTATGGACCATCTGGATAAGCTATTTTTTACAATCGTTGGTTCTGCATTAATTATGGCAGGGGTATGTTGTTTAAATAACTACATTGACCGAGATATCGATCCATTAATGGAGAGAACAAAAAACCGTCCAACGGTAACAGGTAAATATAAACCTGGATTTGCACTTGCATTTGGACTTGTAATTTTACTTCTTGGCTTCGTATTTTTATTACTTACGACACCAATGGCAGTATTAATCGCATTTATTGGTGCCTTCACATATGTAGTTTTATATACATTATGGACGAAGAGAAAATATACGTTAAATACTGTTGTAGGTAGTATATCAGGAGCTGTTCCACCTTTAATTGGATGGGCGGCAATTGATCCATCTTTAGATCATCCAATAGCTTGGATGTTATTTTTAATTATGTTTATTTGGCAAATCCCACATTTCCTCGCGTTAGCGATGAAACGTGTTGATGAATATCGCAATGCAGGAATCCCAATGCTTCCTGTTGTACAGGGATTTAATATTACGAAACGTCAGATTATGATCTGGACAGTATGTTTATTACCACTACCATTTTATATGAGTGGGCTTGGAGTAACCTTCATGGTAATTGCAACATTGCTTAACATCGGATGGATCGTACTAGGGTTTTATGGCTTCCGTAAGCAAGATGACATCAAATGGTCCGTAAAAATGTTTGTTTACTCCCTGAATTACTTGACAATCTTATTTGTGTCAATGATTGTAGTTACATTCTTCTAAGACAACGACATGATTGGATTTCTTTACGTTGAGATTTACTTTACTTAACTATAAAGTACAATCTAATTCACAAAGAAAGTGGGGGTTGTTTGTATGAAGAAACAGTGGCGACTGCTTTCGTTCGTTTCACTGCTGGCTTTACTGTTAGGGGGATGCGGTAAAGCCTTTCAATCTACTTTAATTCCGCAAGGGGAAGTAGCAAAAATGCAATATGATTTGCTCTTGCTAGCGAGTGCAATCATGGTAGGAGTAGTACTTGTAGTTACTATTATTTTCTTATATGTAATTGTGCGTTTCCGACAAAAAAAGGGTCAGGAAGATTATATTCCAGAGCAAGTTGAAGGGAATCACAAACTAGAAATTATATGGACAGTTATTCCGATTATTCTTTTATTAATCTTGGCTGTTCCGACTGTTACATATACATTCAAACTTGCTGATGTAAGTGCGATGGAGAAAAAGAATATTGATAAAGATACTATCGTTGTTGATGTAACAGCGAATCTTTATTGGTGGGAATTTTCTTATAAATCAGAAAAAATAGTAACTTCTCAAGATTTAGTTATCCCCACAGGCAAGAAAGTGTATTTGAATTTGAAGGGTGCCGATATTAAACATTCGTTTTGGGTTCCATCTTTAGCTGGTAAAATGGATACAAATACAGATAATGTGAACAAAATGTGGTTAAAGGCAGATAAATCGGGCACTTATAATGGTTTTTGTACAGAATTTTGTGGCCCATCACATTCTTTAATGCAATTCAAAGTGAAAGCTCTGGATGAAAGCGAGTACAAAAAATGGCTTGCTGACATGAAGAAGATTGATGGGAAGAAAGAAGTAGCCTCTACAAAGGCGCAAGAAGGTCAAGACGTATTTAATAAAAGCTGTATTGGTTGTCATGCAGTTGGATCAAATGATAGTAGACCACCTTCAGCTCGTATCGCACCAAACTTAGCAAACTTTGCTGATCGCGATATGGTTGCCGGTATTGCCGAAAATAATGAAGAGAACTTAAAAAAATGGCTCAAAGATCCTGAAAATATGAAGCCAGGTAATAAAATGACTGGTAAATATGGTAACTTAACGGATGATCAAATTGATGCATTAAATGCATATTTACAAACGTTAAAGATTGAAAAGTAAAGAGGGATCATTTGCGAAGGGGAGGTTGAAAACGTGAGTTCTGTAGCAAAAAAACAGGGGATGGGTGCTGTCATATGGGATTATTTAACGACAGTAGACCATAAAAAGATTGCCATTCTCTATTTAATTGCAGGTGGATTGTTTTTTGTAATAGGCGGAATAGAAGCGCTATTTATTCGCCTTCAGTTAGCGATTCCTAACAATGCTTTTCTAGTTGGGGATGCTTATAACCAAGTATTAACGATGCACGGTACAACAATGATTTTCCTCGCAGCTATGCCACTCGTGTTTGCATTTATGAACGCCGCTGTACCACTTCAAATTGGAGCACGTGATGTGGCGTTCCCGTTTTTGAATTCACTCGGATTTTGGTTATTTTTCTTTGGTGGAGTATTTTTAAATTTAAGTTGGTTTTTAGGGGGAGCACCTGATGCAGGGTGGACATCGTATGCATCTTTAGCTTTAGCCTCCAAAGGACATGGTGTTGATTTTTATGTACTCGGCTTGCAAATATCAGGTATTGGTACATTGATTGGAGGTATTAACTTCCTTGTTACAATTATTAATATGCGTGCGCCAGGAATGACATATATGCGCATGCCGATGTTTACATGGACAACATTTGTAACATCTTCACTTATATTATTTGCATTTCCACCGTTAACTGTAGGATTAGGGCTTCTAATGTTAGATCGTTTATTTGGCACAAGTTTCTTTAATCCAGCATTAGGTGGGAATACAATTATATGGGAGCATTTATTCTGGATCTTCGGTCATCCAGAAGTATACATTCTTATACTCCCAGCTTTCGGAATATTCTCAGAAATCTTCGCCACATTTTCGAAAAAACGATTATTCGGTTATTCATCGATGGTGTTCGCGACTGTATTAATTGGATTTTTAGGCTTTATGGTATGGGCGCATCATATGTTTACCGTTGGTCTTGGTCCTGTTGCAAATGCTATCTTCTCAGTTGCAACAATGGCGATTGCAGTTCCGACAGGTATTAAAATCTTTAACTGGCTCTTTACAATGTGGGGTGGAAGTATTCGGTTTACAACACCAATGTTGTGGGCAGTAGCTTTTATTCCATCATTCGTTATGGGTGGAGTTACAGGAGTTATGCTTGCGTCGGCACCAGCTGATTATCAATTCCATGATAATTATTTCGTGGTAGCACACTTCCATTATGTAATTGTCGGCGGTGTTGTATTTGGTTTACTTGCAGGTGCACACTATTATTGGCCGCTTATGTTTAATAAAGTATTAAATGAAACGTTAGGAAAGATAACATTTTGGTTATTCTTTATTGGTTTCCATTTAACGTTCTTTATCCAACATTTCCTTGGTTTAATCGGTATGCCGCGTCGTTACTACACATATTTAGAGGGGCAAGGATTAGAGGTTGGAAATATGATTAGTTCAATTGGAGCAGTATTCATGGCCCTTGGAACGATTGTTCTTTTGTTCAATGTTATAAAAACAACAGTATCAAAAGAAAAAGCTGGTCGTGATCCATGGGATGCACGTACATTAGAGTGGACAATGCCAGCGCCTACACCAGAATACAATTTTAAACAATTACCATTTGTTCGTGGGTTAGATCCGTTTTGGATTGAAAAACGCGAAGGTAATAAAGAGATGACAGCGGCGGAACCAGTCGGTGACATTCATATGCCGAATGCTTCATTTTCACCGTTTATCATTTCTCTAGGTCTATTTATAGCCGCTTTTGGTGCGATGTATATGCAAGGCGGCAAAGATAAGTTTTGGTTATTAGTAGCAATTATAGGTTTGATCATTACATTCGGTACAATGTTCCTTCGCTCAGTAATCGATGATCATGGATATCATATTCATAAGGAAGATTTAGAAGATAAGGGGGGCAAGGCATAATGCATGTAGATGAAAAATTAACGAATGAAACATTTCCAGCAGAGCCTGAAAAAGCAACCCTTGAGGGGAAAAATAAGTTTGTCGGTTTTTGGTTATTTCTTGGAGGCGAAACAGTGTTGTTCGCTTCCTTATTTGGCACATATTTAGCGTTAAAGAATTCTACAAATGGTGGACCAACATCTCAAGAAATGTTTCAAATGCCGCTCGTTTTCATCATGACGATGTTGTTGTTGACAAGTAGTTTAACGAGTGTATATGCAATGTATCATATGAAAAATTTCAATTTTAAGAAAATGCAACTGTGGCTACTTATAACAGTGTTGCTTGGCTTAGGATTTTTGGGGTTTGAAATCTATGAGTTTTATCATTATACACATGAATTTAAGCATACTATGAGAAGTAGTGCATTTGGTTCTGCATTTTATGCTCTTGTTGGTACGCATGGGCTCCACGTATTGTTTGGATTGTGTTGGATTTCGACATTAATCTTTAGAAATGCGAAGCGAGGCTTAAATTTATACAATGCACCAAAGTTTTACGTTGCATCAATTTATTGGCACTTTATAGATGTAGTTTGGGTGTTTATTTTCACTGTAGTATATTTGATGGGAATGGTGGGATAAACAATGGCAATTAAGCAAACGAATAATCCTAAGGTTGATCTTGTTTATCGGAAAAGAAAAAGTGCAGAGGAAATGAAGCACCAAGTTATTACGTTTGCACTAATGATCTTTTTAACATTTGTTGCATTTGCAGCGGTAGCATATCCGAAAACATTTAGTCCAATTTTTTCGGTACCATTTATTTTATTGTTGGCAGTTGTTCAAGTTGTATTTCAATTATATTATTTCATGCATATGAGTCATAAAGGACATGAAGCGGCGAGTTTCTTCTTATACACTGGATTGTTAATAGGTTTATTAACGATTTTAGCCTTTATGACAATTGTGTGGATTTAAACAGTAGTAGTTGGAGGGCTCTGATTTATCATAGCCCTCTTTTCATATGAAAGATAAGAATTTTGAAAAGGTAGGTGTGAAAATGGAGAATTTATGGATATTTGGTTTTCAGGCTTTATGGAGTCCGATTTTTCTGTTATTTATGGCCTCGATTCTTATTAGTTATTTCTTAATTATTGGACCGTATAGAACACGATTTGAAAATGCGACGAAGGTAAGTAAAAAGCAGATTTTTTATTTTACGACCGGGATTGTTCTTTTGTATTTTGTAAAGGGAGGACCTATTGATTTAATTGGTCATATTATATTTAGTGCACATATGTTTGAGATGGCAGTAATGTACATTGCAGTTCCTCCATTATTATTGCTTGGTATACCTGTTTGGTTATATCGTTATATTACTTCTTTTAAGTTTGTTCAAATTGTACTAAAGGCTTTTGCTAAACCGCTTATTGCGTTGTTTGTATTTAATGGTCTGTTTTCCTTTTATCATTTGCCAATTGTTTTTGATACAGTAAAACAAAGTCAAATAGCACACCCCATTTGCCTCGCTATATTGTTTTTTACAGCAATGATGATGTGGTGGCCGATGTTAAATCCACTGCCGGAATATCAAACATTAAGTGATATAAAGAAACTTGGTTACATGTTTGCTAATGGTATTTTATTAACCCCAGCTTGTGCGTTAATAATTTTTGCGACGGAACCATTATTTGCAACATATACAGATCCGGCTGCTTGGATGAAGGCGATGGAGCTTTGTGTACCGGCTGGTACTTTATCCGATTTAAATATTACTGGACCAGAATTTTTACATTGGATACCGGTATTGCAAGACCAACAAACAGGCGGTATCATTATGAAAATTGTCCAGGAAATAGTGTACGGCACGATTATCGGCTATGTGTTCTTTAGATGGGCACGTAGAGAGCGTGAAAAGGATAAGGAGCAATTACAGGAGCTACCACCGTATTTACAGACGAAGTAGAAAAAGCGTATGGGCTCCCATACGCTTTTTCTTTTTTAGTTATAGCGGACAAAAAAAGATTGAATTTTCAATCTTTTTGTGTTAACCTAGTGTAGGCATGTACTAAAATTGGATATAAAATTTACTACTAGCTTTAATACGTAATATTTCCAGATGTAGTGCTAGTTTTTTAGAGAGTTACAAATTTATATTGTTTTCTTTAATAAACAGAAACTATTTTAAGGGGGATTTTAAATGGGTAGTAGTGGAAGTATGGTAAAGCCGATTAGTGGTTTTTTAACAGCGTTAATTCAATATCCAGTACCGGTAGTGGAGTCGCGTGCAGACATTGATAAACAAATTAAACAGATCATAAAAACAATTCATTCGACTAAATCAGGCTATCCTGGATTAGAATTGATAGTATTTCCTGAATATAGTACACAAGGGCTCAATACAAAAAAATGGACTACAGAAGAGTTTTTATGTACTGTGCCTGGGCCAGAAACGGACTTATTTGCTGAGGCATGTAAAGAATCTGAAGTATATGGTGTTTTTTCTATAATGGAAAGAAATCCTGATGGTGGAGAACCGTATAATACAGCAATTATTATTAATCCACAAGGTGAAATGATTTTGAAGTATCGTAAGTTAAATCCTTGGGTGCCAGTCGAACCTTGGAAAGCTGGAAATTTAGGCTTACCTGTTTGTGATGGACCTGGAGGAAGTAAATTAGCTGTTTGTATTTGTCATGATGGCATGTTCCCTGAAGTAGCCCGTGAAGCGGCCTATAAAGGTGCAAATGTCTTGATTCGTATTTCTGGATATAGCACACAAGTTAGTGAACAATGGATGTTAACCAATCGTTCAAATGCATGGCAAAATTTAATGTATACATTGTCAGTGAACTTAGCGGGTTATGATGGTGTATTTTATTACTTTGGTGAAGGACAAGTATGTAATTTTGATGGGACTACTTTAGTGCAGGGACACCGAAACCCTTGGGAGATTGTTACTGCTGAAGTATATCCAGAGCTAGCAGATCAGGCTAGATTAGGATGGGGTCTAGAAAATAATATATATAATTTAGGTTCAAGGGGGTATGTCGCGACTCCTGGTGGGGTGAAAGAAAACCCGTATACGTTTGTAAAAGATTTAGCTGAAGGTAAATATAAAGTCCCTTGGGAAGATGAGATTAAAGTAAAAGATGGATCCATTTATGGGTATCCAGTCAAAAAGAAGATTCATTCTTAGGAAAGATAAATAGAACAAGCGCATCATATTGATGCGCTTGTTCTATTTACTCAATAATTTGAAATTCTTTCAACTCTTTTTCAATATTTTGTAGGAGCTGTTCACTTTTTTGAAGAACATTCGTTGGAAAAATCTCATCATCACCATATTCAACGCCATGAGGGTAATAATGTTTTCCTAATAAGGGTGGCAATAGTTTTACTTGAGCGTGTCTGCCACCGATGTCACCTTCAACAGCAAAACCTTGTACGCGTAAATAATAAACATCCTTTAATATTTCAAATTTATAATCATATGTAACGCGTTCGTAATCCCATTGTCCAGCAAGTACAAAATGATTGTTTTCCATAATCTCAGTTAAAAGAGTTAAATCAATGACTGCACCATTAAACTTCGTATTTGTAAATTGCATAGAATACCTCCTTCTTTTTTATGGTGTTTTATTATTTTTATAATAGTATGAATAATAAGAAAGTGCAATTCATATTGAGAGAAAAGGGATAATCCAGACTTTTTTCATGAAAATATGATATAGTGAAAAGAGTACGGTACACACAAAAAAAGGAAAGAAAAGGCTTTGTGTATATCTCAATTTTATGTTTTGTTCAGGAGGTATATGGTTTGAAGAAATTATTGCGTATCGTAATGATTACATTTTTAATTTTAGCTGTTGATTTATACGGGAAGTTACTCGTTTCACAATATATATTAACTCCATCGCACTCTAAGCAAGAAAATAAAATTGTGAAAAAGAAAAAGCAAGTAAATGAAGAATCCACAGACACTGTTTTAAATATGATTGGTGGGGATCCTGAGAATTTATTAGCAAAGTGGGGCGAACCGTCTCGAATAGAGCCGTCTGCTTATGGATATGAATGGTGGGTGTATAATCAAGATTTAACTCAGTATGTTCAATTTGGAGTTGCTGAACGTAAAGTTGTAACGGCGTATGTTGCTGGTGATCAAGTCAAGGTAGCTCCCTATTATATAAATGAAAAGTATGAAGAGGTATATAAAAAGAATCCGCTTTCACATGAGATTTCATTAAAAAGAGGAAAGAATAGTTATCAATTTGAGTTATCTGATACGGAAATAATGGAACAACCACTAATCCCTGTAGAAGATGGGTGGGCACAATTATATTTTGATCACTTTACACATGAACTTGTTGGTGTTCGTTATATGGATGATGAAACGTTATTACGCCAAAGGCCGTATCAGCTTGTTTATTCAGGTGAATTAATAGCAGAACAGCCGTTGACGCCAGAAAAAATGAAGCAAGTAGAAAATGGAAATATGCAACAAATTCTCGACTTAACAAATATTATTCGAAGTCGTCATCAATTACCGTTGTTAACATGGGATCAACAAACTGCAGATGTTGCATTTGGCCATAGTAAAGATATGAAGGATAA
The DNA here is from genome assembly GCF_001884235.1 of Bacillus paramycoides. GTDB lineage: Bacteria > Bacillota > Bacilli > Bacillales > Bacillaceae_G > Bacillus_A > Bacillus_A paramycoides. The sequence goes on from NZ_MAOI01000069.1 coordinate 183,134, forward strand.
TAATTATTTTTCACACGATTCTCCTACCTTTGGTACATTAGGAGATCGTTTGCAACGTGGGCAAGTGGCTTTTCAACTTGCTGGTGAGAATATAGCCGCGCAACATAGTGATGGAATTGCAGCTGTACAAGGCTGGTTAAATAGTGAGGGTCACAGAAAGAATTTATTAAATGAACAATTTACTGGATTAGGTGTTGGGGTATATGATAAATTTTATACTCAAAACTTTATCCGAAAATAAAAAGGTGCATGAATCGTCTAAAAATAGGCGAACCATGTGCCTTTTTTTTCTTACAATATAGTAGATATACATGAAGAGGTGAGTAGTATGCCAACAACAAAAGGACCGTTACATCCATCGGTTCAACAGTTTAAAGAGTTTGTAAACCATCACCCTAAAATGGTTCATGAGGTTAGAAGTGGTCAAAAAACTTGGCAGCAATTTTATGAAGAATGGTACCTACTTGGTGAAGAAGATCAAATATGGGCAGCGTATAGACCTGATGGAGCACCTGCTTTTTCTTCAGTAAAAGAAAATAAAGAAGAAAAAGAAAATCGAACTGAGGAGGAAAAAACTGCTGATGTGATGGGGCAAATGCTTTCTTTCTTTAAAAAGCTAGACGTAGAACAAATGCAACACCATTTAGCAAATGTAACGAGTGCGATTGGTAGTGTGCAGCAAGTTATCCAACAATTTCAAGGGAACCGCACGCAGCAAGAACAAAATACTTCTGAAAATAATCCATTTTTCTTTCAAAAGGATTAGGGGGAAAGAGGATGAGAGCAGAGCTTATGGAGTTTATAAAGGCTGATGAGGATTTAACTCGTTATATTCGGGAACAGCCATACTGGTACCGGAAATTAACACGTAATCCAGAAGAAAAAGAGGCTTTTGAGTTAGCTGCCATGCAACATTTCAAAAAAACGATACCAGATAAAGTAGAAAAATTTCAAAATCATTTGGCGGTTGCCTCAATTATGATTGATATGTTCCAGTATATGAAGCAGCAAAATGCGACGTAAAATTGGAAGGGAAAACTATGTCCGTTATGCAAAACTTTTGTTACAATAGAATCGGATTATTAAAAAAGGAGTTGCAGCATGACGGAAATTTGTTTAGTACGACATGGACAAACTGATTGGAATTTTCAAGAGATTATTCAAGGGCGCGAAGATATTCCGCTCAACGAAGTTGGGAAAAAGCAAGCGAGTCAAAGTGCAGCTGCCTTGCAAGCGGAATCGTGGGATATAATTATAAGTAGCCCGTTAATTAGAGCGCAAGAAACGGCTAAGGAAATTGCTGGGGCTATTGGATTGCAATCTATTTTATTAGATGAACGATTTATGGAACGTAATTTTGGGGAAGCTTCTGGGAAACCAGTTGCGGCCGTTAGGGAGTTAATTGCAGAAGGTAATGTAGAAGGAATGGAGCAGGATGAAGAGATTGTAGAGCGCTGTTTTACCGCATTACAAGAGGTTGCAGCAACACATGGAGATAAACGTATTATCATTGTTGCGCATTCACATGCAATAAAAGCGATTTTACACGCAATTGCGCCAGATGAAATTACATTTAAAACGCCATTAAAAAATGCATGTATTAGCTACGTGAAAGAAAATGGTGGGAAATGGGATGTTCTTAAATATAATATTGCGGAGCATATTATTTTATAAAAGTACAAGGGAATTGTATGGAAATGAGCTAGAATCATATCTTTCTTTTAGGTGAGACACTTCAATTAGTAGTTCTGTTCCAAATGTGTTATGATGAATACTCGGAGGTGTCTCTCATGATTGTAGCGACGCTGGAAAGCGTATTGATTTTAGATAAGGCAGAGCAGCTTGCAAAAGCGATTGTCTGTTCAGATATAGCAGAAGATTATCGTAAGTGTTATAAGGATTTGCAAGAAGATATGGAAGTCCAGACGTTAATTCAGCAATTTACAGCGATGAAAGAGCGATATGAAGAAGTGCAACGTTTTGGTAAATATCATCCTGACTATACTTTCGTTTCGACGAAAATGAGGGAATTAAAGCGTTCTGTAGATTTGCATGATAAGGTTGCAGCCTTTAAAAGAGCAGAAACTGATTTACAAAAGTTATTAGATGAAGTTAGTGTAGCAATTGGTTCTGAGGTGTCATCTTCCATTAAAGTTCCAACAGGAAATCCATTTTTTGATGTGGGTGGCTGTGGCGGTGGCTGTGGTACCGGAGGCGGTTGTGGTTGTAAAAAAACGGGGTAATTTACCCTGTTTTTTAGAATATAGAAGAAAACGTATACAGAGTTTGTCCTATAATGTCATAAATTTCTGATTGGTTTTCATAAAATATAAGAATATAAGTTTTTAAAAAGGAGAAGATGGAGAAGATTATGTTCGGGCAACGACAAAGTATGATTGTTTATTTACATTCATTGAAACATGCCAAGATTTTAAGGAAATATGGTAACATTCATTACATATCAAAACGATTGAAATATGCCGTTGTATATTGTGATATGGAACAAATTGAGCATATGATGCAAAAATTGAATAAACTTCCTTTTGTAAAAAAAGTAGAACAGTCGTATCGCCCGTTTTTAAAAACGGAATTCGAAAATTCGCGTCCTGACCGGGCAAAAGAATACGATTATAGCTAAGTAAAAAAATCCCCCGCTAAATTCAGTGGGGGATTTTTTTACTTGAAATAACGTGTTATCTCATTGGAGGAATGAAATTGTTCATTCGTAAAATACCAATCAGATGATTAAAAAATAGTTCTTTTTCAGGGAAAGTTGTTGATGGTTTTACAGTAAAGGGTGTAACTTTTTTTCCTATTTGTTCTGCCATTTCTTCAAATAAAACGACACGTTTGCTTTTTTTATTTTCAAGTATAGGAATGCCTTCACGACATATGTATAATGGCTGGAAATCGCCAGTAGTTGTCGGTTTTAGTATTACAACAAGTGAACACACTTTTTTTTCGTTTTTTACAGTTTCAAATTGTAACATATGCGTTACACGTTCTTGGTTTGTTTTGGCAATTTCAAGTAATTCATATAAGTCAGAGTAGCCTTCTCCGAGTTCTATAAAGCGTTGAATCATATTTTTTCCTCCTCTTTCTTTTACTGTACCATCTCACTTTTTAAATGAAAAGTAGACAAAGAAAAAAACCCTGCAAAGCAGGGCCCTTCTAATACTAGTATGTACTAGTAAGAAGGCAAAGGGAGAGGAGAAACCGGAGGAAGAACTTATGGGGAAACGTAAGTCTTCTCCGCGGTTGGCAACAACATCGAAGGTGATGTTGTTATATTTATTTATGTCCAATCTAAATGAAGATATACATAATGAAATTAAAATTTATGTTTGGCTTTTTATTTTTCTTTTTTTTATTTTATGATAGGATAAAAAAGGTAAAGTAGAGCTGATGTACATAAATGGTTCTTGTTCGCAAATAGTGAGATGAATATGTAAGAAATAGCGAACGGTTATTTTAACTAAAGTTCTCTATTGGTTAAGTAACGAATTAGTGAAGAATTGTATGGTTTGGTAGCGGTTACTGAATTCAGATGGATTTGCTGTAATCGCTCGATAGATTGAAATAAAGGTAGTGACAACAGATGAGAGTAGTTTCAGGAAAATGTAAAGGGCACCCACTTAAAGCGGTACCTGGTAATACAACACGGCCAACGACAGATAAAGTGAAAGAATCTATTTTTAATATGATAGGTCCTTATTATGATGGTGGTATCGCTCTTGATTTATTTGGTGGTAGCGGTGGCCTTGGAATTGAGGCCATAAGTAGAGGGATTGATAAAGCGATTTTTGTTGACCGAGATAGTAAAGCGATAAAAGTAATTCATCAAAATTTAGAAAGCTGTAGAATACATGAACAAGCTGAAGTGTATCGAAATGATGCAGAGCGTGCGGTAAAGGCGCTTATAAAGCGTGAAATATCATTCGATCTTATACTAATAGACCCTCCATATAAAGATCAAAGAATTGTATCTCTAATTAGTGTGATGGATCAACATGGATTGTTAAATGAAAATGGATTAATTATGGCAGAACATGGCGATGACGTAGTTTTACCTGATTCTATAGGAGAACTTGTAAAAGTGAGAGCAGAAAATTATGGGATTACAGCAATTTCGATTTATAAGTATGAAGGTGAGGGGACAGAATGACAAGTATAGCTATTTCTTCAGGAAGTTTTGATCCAATTACCCTTGGACATTTGGATATTATTAAAAGGGGAGCAAAAGTATTTGATGAAGTGTATGTAGTTGTATTAAACAATTCATCAAAAAAACCATTTTTTTCAGTAGAAGAGCGCTTAGAGTTAATTAAAGAGGCAACAAAGGACATCCCGAATGTAAAAGTTGATTCACATAGTGGATTATTAGTGGAATATGCAAAAATGCGTAATGCAAATGCGATTTTACGCGGGTTACGAGCGGTTTCTGATTTTGAATATGAGATGCAAATTACTTCTATGAATCGAAAATTAGATGAAAATATCGAAACCTTTTTTATTATGACAAACAATCAATACTCATTTTTAAGCTCGAGTATTGTGAAAGAAGTTGCAAGATATGGTGGAAGTGTAGTAGACCTTGTTCCTCCAGTTGTAGAGCGTGCTTTAAAAGAAAAGTTTCAAACCCCGTTAAAGTGAACGGGGTTTTTCTTTATCCCTCTATTCGCGGACAGTAAGACTCACACCTCAAAATTCGGCTGAAGCAATGAATTTAGGTGGGAGTCGGGCTGCCCGTAAAAGCCCGATTGGTGAAGGTTAATAAAATCTGTAGGGGATGAACAAAACCTCCACGGATTAAAGTTTCACTTTATTAATGCGTAAAAACAGTAAGATAACATATAAATATAAACAAAATAAAGTGAAGATAGGTCCGTAGTGTATAAACGATGTCCAAACATCATTAAGTGCAGAAGAATGATTCAATAAAAATACGGGAATATCTTCTTGTGTAGGTGAGAAAGAATGAACTTTTTCATAAAATGGTCCCCAAAATATAAAAGTGAGAATCGGAGCGAAAATACTTTGGATAATTCGCGCTAAAAAATATGGTTTAAAACGGATGTCTGTCTCCGCTAATATGCTTGCTACTTGAGCCTGAATAGAAAGACCGCTAAATGCTAATATGAAGCTTGTTACCATCGCTTGTTGAAGAAGTGTGGTTTCATTTATTTGACTAATCATTTGGCTTCCAAGTGTCATTTCAAAAATACCAGATAGTATCGGAATGCTAAATTCGGATGTTAGTTGGAAGAATGATAAAATATGTTGCATAATAAAAGAAAGCGCTTCTGTAATTTGGAAAACAGTAATCATTTTATTTAAAACAGAGAATAAAATAATAAACCCACCAATCATGAGTAATGTTTGAATAGAAGAAACGATAGCGTCTCCGAGTAGTTTTCCGATTGGTCTTTTTTCTTGCATACGCGTTTGGTGGAGGACTGAGAAAGGGTTTTGAAAGGGACGTTTTTGGATAGTATGTTTGTCTTTTATGTAGGTATCGTTATTGCCGTAAAAACGCATAATTAATCCGACGGCAAAGTTACTTATATAATGTGCAGCTGCTAATACAAACCCTAATTTCGGATTATTGAAAAAACCGATAGAAACAGCTCCGAAAATAAAAAGTGGATTAGAAGAATTTGTGAAAGATACGAGTCGTTCTGCTTCAATTTGTGTTAGTTGATTGCTTTTGCGTAGTCTAGCGCTTAATTTGGCGCCAGCAGGGAATCCTGAAGCCATTCCCATTGCCCAAACAAACCCGCCTACCCCTGGAACACGAAAAAGTGGCCGCATTAGCGGTTCTAATATAACACCGATAAATTTTACAACACCAATACTGATTAGAAGTTCCGCAATGATGAAAAACGGTAGTAGTGAAGGGAATACAACTTCCCACCATATATTTAACCCGCGAATTGAAGCTTGCAAGGCAGCTTGGGGGTGGAGTACAAGAGAAAAGGTTAAAAATAACATTGATATGGTAAGAAAAGCAGTTTTCCATTTTTCGTACATGTAAGAAAATCCCCCTTTGTCCCAAAAACGTTCATTTCAGTATACGTGGATATGTGGTGAATTTAGACCATAAGTATGAAAAAGGAATGAAAAAAATTAAAGGGTGAGAAAAATGAAGGAACCAAAAATCGGTTTAGCGCTTGGATCTGGAGGTGCGAAAGGTTTTGCTCACATTGGGGTAATAAAAGTGTTAAGGGAAGCTGGCATCCCTATTCATATGATAGCAGGTAGTAGTATAGGAGCGTTAATAGGCACATTTTATGCAGCGAGTTGTAACGTTGAAAGGCTGTATAAATTGGCAGCTGTTTTTAAAAGGAAATATTATTTAGATTTTACAGTTCCTAAAATGGGATTTATTGCTGGAAAACGTATCAAAGATATGATTAAAATGTTTACATATAATAAAAAATTAGAAGAGTTAGATATCCCAACGGCTGTTGTGGCTACTGACATTTTGAAGGGGGAAAAAGTTGTCTTTACAAGTGGCCCGATAGCAGAGGCGGTTCGAGCTAGTATATCTGTACCGGGGGTGTTTGTTCCAGAAAAAATAGATGGCCGCTTATTAGTGGATGGAGGAGTAATCGATCGTATTCCAGTATCAGTTGTAAAAGATTTAGGTGCTGATATTGTTATTGCTGTTGATGTATCTCCGATTAAGGTGAATGGAGAGGTTACATCTATTTATGATGTGATTATGCAAAGTATTGAAATTATGCAACATGAACTTGTAATGAACCGGCAAATAGCATCAGATTTAATGATGCGACCAGCTGTTGAACAATTTAGTTCGCGTGCTTTTACACATATTGAAGACATTATAAGGGTCGGAGAAGTGGAAGCAGAAAAACACATTTCAAACATTTATTTACTAATTGAGCAGTGGAAGGAGAAACATAATGTTTAAGCGTTTTCGGTTTATATATGCAATTTTAATAGGGGTTATATTGGCGATGTTACTTGTTTATGTACGTTTGCCATATTATGTGACAAAACCAGGTATGGCGGCGAAATTAGCGCCATACGTTCAAGTAGATGGTGGAACGAAAGAGTCTGGTGATTTCATGCTTGTCACTGTCTCGATGGGACCTGCCAATGTGGTGAATTTAATAGCCGCGCAGTTTAATAAATATACACATATTTCGAAAGCGGAAGAAATATTACAAAGAGGCGAGAGTGATGAAGAATATCAATTTCGCCAAAATTATGCAATGAAAGATTCGCAAAATGCAGCAATCTATAATGCTTATAAACGTGCAAATCGTTCCGTGTCTTTTGAAAATAAAGGTGTACTAGTTGCAGGTGTAGCAAAGGGTATGCCGTCAGAAGGAAAGCTGAAGCTTGGGGATGTTATTATAGCTGTCGATGGAAAAATATTTGACAAGACGGAACAATTTATTGAGTATATGACAGGGAAAAAAGAAGGGGATACAGTAAATATTGAATATAAGCGAGGGGGAAAACAGTTTAAAGAAAATTTAAATGTAAAGACAATTCCTAACGGAAATGGACGCGTTGGTATAGGGGTCTCTATCGTTACGGAAAGAGAATTAGTAGTGGATCCGAAAGTGAAAATTGATTCCCATGAAATAGGGGGGCCATCAGCAGGTTTAATGTTCACATTAGAAATTTATAATCAGCTTGTGGAAGAGGATTTAACGAAAGGACATGAAATAGCTGGAACAGGTACAATCAATGAACAAGGAGAAGTTGGTCCAATTGGTGGTATTCAGCAAAAAGTGGTAGCTGCTAGTGATGCGGGTGCTGAGGTATTCTTTGCGCCGAATGAAAAAGGTGCGGAGAAATCAAATTATAAAGATGCGCTTGAGGCTGCAAAAGATATTAAAACAAAGATGAAAATTATACCAGTGGATACATTGGATGATGCGTTGAAGTATTTGGAAAAAATGGGCGAAAAAAAGTAAACCTCTCTGAAAAAGAGAGGTTTTTTTATAAGAATCTTGTTGTTGTTTCGTCGTAACGAATTGGATGATGCGTTGCGTCTTGCTTTAGTGATTGTGTCCGTATCGGTTCTTTCATTATGGAGAAATATACAGCATTTGCTTTTCGTTCTATGTCTAAAGTAGGGTGTTTGAATGTTTTTGTATGGGTAAGGATTGGGAGATCTATTTTTTTCTTATTTTTAGAAAGGTAAGTTTGTCCTTTTTGTGACATACCGAGTAGACGGATATACGGCGCGTATTGCTCTATATTTGCATTGTATATTTCTTCCTTTGTTGTATTTGTTAAAATATGTGTACAAGCTCTTTGTAATCTAGTCCATGTATAACGTTTTGTTTTTAATGCTTCCATGAATGAATGGAACGATGAACTGTCCTGTATTTTTGATAAAATACGATGCTCTAAACCTTCTTCCATTTCATATATATGTTGTAAGTCTTGAGAAGACATGGTCATGAGTTTGTATTTGAAAAACGAAAAGTAATTTTCCCAGTTATGTAACACACCGTAGTTTTGCTTGTAATTTTCTAAAAGAGAAGTAGACGTTTTCGGGATAAAAGGCTCAATAGTTGAAAATGAACTGTTTTCGCTAAATAGTTGCTTACGAATACTTGTTGCGCTTGCAATATGTTTATTATGAAATGTTTCATCATGATAATGAGAGGCGAATCTTTTTATAGTTTGTACTTGCATGGCACTATTTTGTGAGAGAATTGCCTTGATGTATTGTAAGCCTAAAATGTTATTTGGTTGTGACATATCTACGTTTTTTTCGGGTGGTAAGATGCGTAGAAAGGCTTCAGATGTTGCTTTTGCGTAACTATTCCCCTCGTTCATAAATTGTTTTACAAGACGATTAAAAGTCTCTTCTTCATTTTTTTGTACAGAAATGGTATTATAAAAATTTTCAGTTTGCCCATCTTCACTACCGAAACAAATTTCAGAAACACGAAGGGCGTTTAAAATGGAAATTGCGCCATTTGCGAATGTTTCAGCCTTTTGTGTTGCAAATGCATAAGGAAGCTCTACAACAAGGTCTACGCCGCTTGCTAAGGCCATTTTGGTACGATACCATTTGGAGGTGAGTGCAGGCTCACCACGCTGTAAAAAAGGACCGCTCATAACGGCAATAATAATATCGGAATGTGTTAACTTTTTTGTTTGTTGCACATGATAAGCATGACCGTTATGAAAAGGGTTATATTCAACAACAATACCACTGGCTTTTATGGTAATCTCTCCTTTCGATGTAGCATCTTTTTGGAAAACGTGATAATCTATATATTATTTCCTATGATGACTTCATTATAGTGTAAAGAAAAAACATTGACAAATATAAAATGGCTAGCTATAATTTTGTTTGTTGCCTTGAGGTGATATGATATGAAATGGTCCATCCATCAATTGAATAAATTGAGAAATAAAGGATTGACATTGGATGAGATGGTAGATGTAAGTGAGCTAAAAGAGGTCGAGAAAGATATTCGTGAAATTAATCCTGTTCATGTAACAGGAAGAGTTGATTTTGGCTCCGGTAAGTTTACGTTTCATCTACATATAACTGGAAGCATGGTTTTACCATGTTCTCGCTCTTTAGTAGATGTGACATTACCATTTGACATTAAAACAACTGAGGTGTTCCAAACTTCTGAAGAGGAGTTTGAAACAGAAGCTGAAATTCATTGTTTAGAAGGAGAAGTACTTGACTTACTGCCCGTAATCAAGGAAAATATACTTTTGGAGATTCCAATGCAAATTTTCAGTGATGATGTTTCTGGTGGAGCACCGACGCAAGGTCAAGACTGGCAAGTGATTTCGGAAGAAAACAAAGAAAAGCCTGTTGATCCAAGATTGGCAGGACTTGCAAAGTTTTTTGACAAATAATCGGAAGACTGGTTCAGGCCTTCATATGAAAATAACTATTTCTTTTAAGGAGGTGGGAAGAATGGCTGTACCTTTTAGAAGAACTTCTAAAACAGTAAAAAGAAAGCGTCGTACGCATTTCAAATTATCAGTACCTGGTATGGTAGAGTGCCCAAGCTGTGGTGAAGCGAAATTAGCTCACCGTGTATGTAAAGCATGCGGTACTTACAAAGGTAAAGAAGTAATCAGCAAGTAATTGCAAAAAATAAACGTAGAAGATATCTTCTACGTTTATTTTTTTGTCTTATTCTTTATTTGTTGTATTCTATCTTTTCTAGTAACTGCATATGCTTAATAAAAAATGCATAGGGAGGACTAGAGAGATGGCGACAACAAGACAAGATGCTTGGACTGATGATGAAGATTTGCTTCTGGCAGAAGTAGTACTCCGGCATATTCGTGAAGGTGGAACGCAACTTTCCGCTTTTAAGGAGGTGGGAAGACATTTATCTCGTACACCTGCAGCGTGTGGATTTAGGTGGAATTCTTACGTTAGAAAGCAGCACAGAGAACGTATTGAAGAAGCGAAACAACTGCGTAAAGTGGAAAATTATGAAGTGAAAGAGACAAAGATAGTGGAGGCGCCTACGTCTCTTACATTAAATGATGTCATTGATTTCTTACAAAGTTATAAAAACGAAAAAGATTCAACTGTGTTGCAGCGACAAATTGAATCATTACAAACCGAAAGAGCGCGTCTTCTGGAGCGATTATCAGTATATGAGGAAGAGTATAGAACATTACTTGATTATATTGATCAAAAAAGAAGTGTAATGGTATTAGAGGGAAAAGAAAGAGATGTTGTTCGTGCGAATGAAAAATTGGAGAAGTTAAAGAAATAAAAAAACAGCTGTTATGCAGCTGTTTTTTTATTTCTTAAGCAGATTCTTCGTTTGTAACCGCATTCAAATTTGTTTCTGGTTGCCAAATGTAAAATTCACCATCGGTTACTGATACTTTTTGGAAATTTAATTTATCCCAAAAACCTGCTGATTGGACACGTGCTATCGTTTTAATCGGGAATTGTAGTTGCTTCGCGTAATTAACGAGCATTTGTCCAAATCCTTGTTTTTGAAAAGTTGGTAACACCTCGAGTTTATAGAGTTCTATATAAGGACCAGTGATTTCGAAATTTTCTCCACCGTTCCTTTTCATATATAGACTCATACGCGCGATTAGTGATCCTCCATAGTAAATACCATAAAATGGAGATTCACTATCATTTTCAATAATATTTGCCTGTAATTCTTCAAGCATGGATAACTCTAAAGCTCCGCAGCCTTTAAACTTTTTAAATTCATCTAACGTTTTATAATTGATGAGCAAACGCTCAACTTTTGGGAATATCATTACATCACATCCCTTTCTTATCTTGTTGAATGCAGAAAAGTATAAATATTTATAATAATAGTATAACTCATTTTTTAATTTTTATGAAGAAGATAGAATATTTCTTTCATTATTTTTTTGAGGATTTGCTAAACTAAGAGTAGAAGTATGTATATAAGTAGTATATACATAGTGAAAGAAGAGGGTGCATTAGTTAGAAGATAATTGAATCCTCAACTATGTTATTGTAATTTAGTAAGATGTAAAGGGGGGAGGACAAGGAAACTTATGTAAATTACTATTATGAGTTCCTTGTGTAAAGGTGAAAATTGGAATTGTTGGACCAGGAGCTATTGGTCTCCTATATGCATTTTATTTACAAAAAAGCAATCAAGATGTTACGTTGTTTACAAGGACTGCTAAGCAAGCAGAGGAATTAAGCTTAACGGGTGTAACTTGTATTAGGAATGGAGAACGTGAAACAGTGTTTCCGTCTATTTTACCGATAGAAAGTATGCTGAATAAAAAGTTAGATTATACATTTATTGCTGTAAAGCAATATCACATAACTGACATATTACCTTTTGTGCAGGGAGAATCTTCATTAATCTTTTTACAAAATGGAATGTCCCACCTTCATATTATGCGAAAATTAGGGAATGAACGAATAGCGGTCGGGATTGTGGAGCATGGTGCAAAAAAAGAGGATGGACATACAGTTCATCATACTGGAATAGGTGTTACAAAATTTGGTGTAGTGCGCGGTCAATCTAGTTGTTTTAAAAAGGTATTTAATTGTTTTCCTTTTGATTATTTTCCGATTCAGATAGAAGATGATTGGAAGGGGATTATGCGCAATAAATTAGTAGTCAATGTGTGCATTAATCCATTGACGGCATTATTGCAGGTTCAAAATGGAGAGTTAATTTCAAATCCTTATTTTTATCAAATGATGGAGCAAGTATTTCAGGAAGTTGCATTCCTTCTTAAAGAAGAAGAGAAAGAAGAGGTATGGCAACTGGTACGCCGGGTATGTGAAAGAACATCTTATAATACATCATCTATGTTAGCGGATGTAAGAGCGAATAGACAAACGGAAGTTAATGCAATTATTGGATATGTATTAGAAGAAGCTAAGGAACAACAACAATCAGTTCCGACACTACAATTTCTGTTCAAGGCAATAAAAGGAATGGAAGCATAAGTGTTATTCTTTGCTTTTACGTGAAACATTGACTACAATGTGGGTTGGTGAGAGAACAGGATACGAAAGGAAGAATTATATGGAGATAAAAGAAATCTCTGTTCCACTACAAGGAGTTGTAGCGGACTATATGAACGGTAAAAAAGAGATACAGTCATGTTTTGATTATATGTTAACAGAAGATGCTTTTAAACAGCGTATACATGATTTGCGCGAGAGAAAGTTTTTCCGTCAAGATTTAGTAACGCATTTATTAGAATATAATACACAATTACAAGCCGGAGAATTTACAATTCAAAATATAAAAGCGCTTGAAGATGAAAATACATATGTAGTTATAGCTGGACAACAAGCGGGGTTATTAACGGGACCGCTTTATACAGTGCATAAAATTATTTCAATTTTACAGCTTGCGAAAGAAAAAGAAGAGAGCTTAGGGGTTCGAGTTGTTCCTGTCTTTTGGATTGCTGGTGAAGACCATGATATGGATGAGATTAATCACACTTTCGTAACGAAAAATAAAAAAATAAAAAAGACTATTTTTCATGATCGTCATCCGAAAAAGGCGAGTGCTTCTGAGTCTGAGCTTTCTATTGAAGACTGTAGAAAATGGATTGAGGAGATTTTTAAAACATATCCAGAAACTAATTTTACAAAGGATGTATTACAATTTATTGATGATGCTTTGAATAAATCGAATACGTATGTAGATTTCTTTGCTTACCTTATTATGAAATTGTTCGCGAATTCTGGTTTAATTCTTGTAGATTCACATCATCCTGCATTAAGAAAATTAGAAGTGCCGTTCTTACAACAAATTATAAGTAAATATAAAGAAATTCAAGTAGGACTTCATAATCAACAGGAAGTAATTAAGGAACTAGGATTTAAACCGATTATTGAAACGAAGTCTAACGCGGTGCATATATTCATGGAAATTGATAATGAGCGAGTATTGCTTGAAGAGGATCAAGGGAAGTTTGTTGGAAAAGATGGAGTACATTCATTTTCTTATGAAGAATTGATGGAAGAGATGGAAAGAAGTCCAGAGCGTTTTAGTAATAACGTTGTAACGCGCCCTCTTATGCAAGAGTATATGTTTCCTACGTTAGCGTTTATTGGCGGGCCAGGGGAGTTAGCTTATTGGAGTGAATTGCAACAAGTGTTCCATACAGTCGGTTTCCAAATGCCGCCTGTTGTTCCGCGTCTTACAGTTACTTATATGGAGCGAGATATTGCGACAGATTTATACGATTTAGATTTGCAAGAAAGTGATCCGTTTTTTAATAATGTAGATAAACTGCGTGAAAACTGGTTGTCTAATCAAATAGAGGAACCGATTGATGATCGTTTTATAGAGGCGAAAAAAGAAATCATTGATATTCATACATCATTACAGCAATTTGTGAAGAAAATAGACCCAGGATTAAGTGCGTTTGCAGGAAAAAATGAACTGAAAATTAATGAACAAATTGAACTATTAGAAAGAATGTTGAAAAGAAATGTTGAGAAGAAACATGAGGTTCAGTTAAATAAATTCCGCCGTGTACAATTTGCGCTTCGTCCGTTAGGGGCACCGCAAGAACGCGTGTGGAATGTATGTTATTATTTAAATCAGTTCGGTCTTGATTTTGTTGACCGAGTAATGAAACAATCCTTTTCGTGGGATGGAAAACATCATGTAATAAAACTATAGAATCTTGCTCTTTGGAGCAGGATTTTATTTTTATTCTGTTGAATTAACTGTGAAGTGAATTTTTTCTGAATTATCACTCTTATATTAATGTACGGAATCGCTATGGAGCAGATTTATATATATGACAAAATAGCACAAAATGTAAACGGATTATTATCTTTTTCGACAGGTTTTTGTTTAAATTCCCGCAAAAGATGATAAAATTTAGTATATAATAAAATAAAATAGCGATTTGTATAGTATGCTGCCTTTGTTGGCAAGTTAAATGAGTCGTTTTTTAGTAGCATTTCGTTCTCTAATAGTAAAATATGCGTTTAGAGGAAGAGATGCATTCAACATAACTAATTGGAAAAAGAGTAGGTGCAACAATGTTTAAACACGTAACAGTACTTTTAAAAGAAACAGTAGATGGCTTAGATATAAAGCCGGGTGGTACATATGTAGATTGTACACTGGGTGGAGGAGGACATAGTTCTTATTTATTATCTCAGCTAACTGATGGCGGAAAATTAATAGCGTTTGATCAAGATGAAATAGCGATTCAAAATGCGAAGGAAAAGTTTTCTTCTTATGGTGAACAATTTGTAACAGTGAAGAGCAATTTCCGTTATTTATCTGAAAAACTACATGAATTAGGTATCACAGAAGTAGACGGGATTTTATTCGATTTAGGTGTTTCATCCCCACAATTAGATACACCAGAGCGTGGTTTTAGTTACCATCATGATGCGCCGTTAGATATGCGGATGGATCAAGATGCCCCATTAACAGCATATGATGTTGTGAACAGCTGGTCATATGAACAACTCGTAAGAATTTTCTTCCAGTACGGTGAAGAGAAATTTTCAAAGCAAATCGCAAGGAAGATTGAAGCGTATCGCGAGAATAAAGCGATTGAAACGACAGGAGAGTTAGTGGAATTAATTAAAGAAGGTATTCCAGCTCCGGCCCGTAGAACAGGTGGACATCCTGCGAAGCGAGTATTCCAGGCGATTCGTATCGCTGTAAATGATGAATTAAAAGTATTTGAAGAAGCGTTGGAATCTGCAATTGAGATGGTCAAGCCTGGTGGAAGAGTTAGTGTTATAACATTCCATTCTTTAGAAGATCGTATTTGTAAAACGACGTTTAAGCGAAATAGTACAACACCGCAATTACCACCAGGACTACCGATAATCCCAGATGAATTTAAGCCGAAATTAAAACTTATTACAAGAAAACCGATTTTACCTTCTGATATTGAATTAGAAGAAAATAATCGAGCGCGTTCTGCGAAGTTGAGAATCGCTGAAAAAAGATAAAAAGGAGAGAGAGGTATGACTAATTTAGCTGTTAAGTACAAACAACAAGCGCAAGAAGAGGTACAAATTCAAACGCCACCACAGCAGATGGTTAAGCCAAAGGTAAAAGCGAAAATTACAAGAATCGAAAAGCTGTTGTATGTAGCGTTTATTGGCTTTTTAATATATGCCTGTGTAGCTTTTATTGGCAATAAAGCGGGTCTTTATCAAGTTAATGTAGAAGCAGCGACGATAGAAGAACAGATTGTGAAGCAACAAAAAGAAAATCAAGAATTGCAGGCTGAAGTGGAGAAGTTAAGTCGTTATGAACGTATTGCTGAAGTTGCAAAAAAACACGGGCTAGAAATTAATGCGAATAATGTGAAGGGCCTGAAGTAAGGCAAGTAGGTGTGAAGAAAAGATGAAGAGAAATATGACCAAATTTCATACCAATAAAGGAGCAGGTTATTTTATGATATTTTTCCTCCTGCTCTTTTTGCTGTTATTAGCCCGATTTTTTTACATACAAGTAACAGGAACAGTGGATGATCATGATTTAAAGAAACTTGCTGAGCAAAAACATAGTAAAAAAGGAGTTCTCGAAGCGAATCGAGGAACAATTTATGATCAAAATGGTCATGTGTTAGCGCAAGATGCAAATTCCTATAAAATTGTAGCGGAATTAAAAGGTGCTAAACCTGTTGAGAATAAAGAAGACACTGCAAAGAAAATCGCTGGAGTACTCGGAAAAGGCGAAGATCAGATTTTAGCCGCTTTAAATAAAGATAAAAGTCAAGTGGAATTTGGAGCGTTAGGCAAGGACTTGACGAAAGAACAGAAAGAACAAATAGAAGCATTGAAATTGCCGGGGATTTCTTTTATTACGGAAAATGCGAGAGTGTATCCAAATGGAGATTTCGCATCTTACGTCATAGGTCATGCGAAACCGGATGAACACGGAATCTCAGTAGGTCAATTTGGCTTAGAGAAGAGTTTGGACAAGTATTTAGGTGCCTCTAATGGTGAGGTAGCCTATACAGGCGATCGTAAAGGAGTATCTCTTGACGGTGGAAAAGTGAATGTAAAGGCAC
This sequence comes from Bacillus paramycoides, assembly GCF_001884235.1. GTDB lineage: Bacteria > Bacillota > Bacilli > Bacillales > Bacillaceae_G > Bacillus_A > Bacillus_A paramycoides. The sequence continues at coordinate 199,646 of NZ_MAOI01000069.1, forward strand.
CTAAAAATGGAGATAACGTATATTTAACGCTTGATCAACGTATTCAAAGTTATTTAGAAGACGCAATGAAAGAAGCGAGTAAACATTATGATCCAAAAAGTTTAATAGGAATTGTTGCGGATCCGAAAACGGGAAAAATATTAGCGATGTCTAGTAAACCTAGTTACGATCCAAATCAACGTAATATTGATTATTATTTTAATGATGCAATTGCAAATGCATTTGAACCTGGATCAACAATGAAAATTTTCACATTAGCGGCAGCTATTAATGAAGGTGTGTATAAGGGACAAGACTTTTATCAGTCTGGTACATATCAAGTGGGTAATCGCAAAATAAAAGATCATAATGGCGGCGCTGGATGGGGCTCTATCACATTTGATGAAGGGGTAGAGCGTTCTTCAAACGTAGCGTTTGCGATTTTAGGCGATCAAAAACTTGGTCCAGAACGTTTCCGAAAATATATTCATAGTTTTGGATTAGACGAAAAAACGAATATTGATTTACCTGGTGAAGGGTCAAATACAATTTTATTTGATCAACAAATACAGCAAGTAACAACAGCGTTTGGACAAGGTTCTACAGTGACACCAATCCAACTCGTGCAAGCTGCAACAGCGATTGCGAATGATGGGAAAATGATGAAACCTTATACAATTGATAAAATTGTGGATCCAATAACAGGTAAAGTGCAGTTAGAGCATAAACCAGAAGAAGTAGGAAAACCTGTTTCAAAAGAGACAGCAGCGCAAGTAAGGCAATTACTAGAACGTGTTGTTACATCACCGAAAGGAACAGGAACTGCATATAAAGTTGATGGGTATTCAGTCGGTGGTAAAACAGGTACAGCACAAATTCCTGACGGAAAAGGTGGCTATATGACAGGAAGAGAGAATTATATATTCTCATTCCTAGGTATGGCACCGATGGACGATCCGCAACTTGTTGTGTATTTGGCCGTTAAACAGCCGAAATTAAAAGATGATGAAAACGGGGCTCAACCTTTAGCTGATATCTTTAAATATGTAACGAAAAATAGTTTAGAGTATTTAAAGATTAAGCCAAATGAAGTAAAAGATCCGAAAAAATATGTGAAAGAGCAACAAACTGTCGTTCCAGATGTAACCGGAAAAACGATGGAAGAAGCGAAAAAAGCAATTGATAAAGCAAAACTTCGTCCAATCGTATTAGGTGAAGGGAAAGTGCAGCAACAAGTGCCAAAAGCGACTGAACAAACATTGAAGGGTGATCGAGTCTTCTTAGTAGGAGATAAGCCTACAATGCCAAATATACAGGGATGGGCACTGCGTGATGTTATGAATTTAGCAAAAACATTAAAGCTTAACTTAAAACCTTCTGGTACAGGGTATGTAACGGAACAAAGTGTGGCTGAAGGAACATTGTTGCAACCTGGTACAGAATTAGATGTAACACTCGTACCACCACTTGAGCCGCAGCAAGAAGCAGAAAAGCCATAATGGTAATAGGGAAGAAGTTCTAATTAAATAAGTACAAGCATATATTGGAACAAGCTAGGCGTAAGGGAGGCTTGTTCCAATATGCGTGTATCAAATGTAACAGTTAGAAAACGACTTATTTTTATACTTATATCGGGAATACTCGTTTTCACCATCATCGATATTCGTCTTGGATATGTGCAATTTTTTCTTGGGAATATGTTAACGGATCGTGCGAAAGATTCATGGAGTCGTAATATTACTTTTGAACCAGAGCGAGGGAAAATTTTAGATCGAAATGGTGTGGAGCTTGCTACGAATAAAAGTGCACCGACCGTCTTTGTTGTGCCGAGGCAAATTGAAAAACCAGCAGAGACTGCAGAGAAGTTAGCTGCAGTATTAGGTGTGGAAAAAGATGATATTTATAAGCGGATTACAAAAAAAGAGTCGATTGTAAGGCTTGATAAAGGCGGAAGGAAAATATCGCATGATAAAGCGAAAGAAGTACGAGGGTTAAGCTTAAAGGGTGTTTATATCGCAGAGGATTCCATCCGGTACTATCCATTTGGTAACTTTTTATCACACGTATTAGGATTTGCGGGCAGTGATAATCAAGGGCTTATGGGACTAGAGAAATATTATGACAAAGAGCTAAATGGTGATAAAGGTCATGTGCGATTTTTTGCAGATGCGAAAGGGCAGAGAATGCCTAACGTTGGTGATGATTTTAAAAAACCAGAAGCCGGCTTGAATTTAGGATTAACAATTGATTCACGCATTACAAGGATTATGGAAAGAGAAATGAATATTGCGGAATCGACGTATAATCCAGACGGTATGATAGCAATTGCGATGAATCCGAAAAATGGTGAAATTTTAGGTATGTCAAGTCGACCGAGTTTTGATCCAGCAGACTTTCAAAGTGTTTCTCCGGAAGTATATAACAGAAACTTACCTGTATGGAGTACGTATGAGCCTGGGTCAACATTTAAGATTATTACATTAGCCGCAGCCTTGAATGAAAATTTAGTAGACTTAGAGAAAGATACGTTTTATGATGATGGAGCAGCTGAAGTTGGTGGAGCTAGGTTGCGATGTTGGAAAGCTGGAGGTCATGGTAGCCAAACGTTTTTAGAGGTAGTTCAAAACTCTTGTAACCCGGGATTTATTGAACTCGGTGATCGTCTTGGTAAAGACCGATTGTTTAAATACATTCGCAATTTCGGATTTGGACAGAAGACCGGAATTGACTTGCAAGGTGAAGGTAGCGGGATTTTATTTAACTTAGATAAAGTTGGTCCAGTCGAGCAAGCAACGACTTCATTCGGGCAAGGTGTTTCGGTTACACCAATTCAACAAGTAGCGGCAGTAGCGGCTGCTGTAAATGGTGGAACTTTGTATCAACCATATATAGCGAAGGAATTTATTGACCCGAAGAATAATCAAGTTGTCAGCAAAAAAACGCCTGTTGCGAAAAGAAAAGTTATTTCCAAGGAAACTTCAGAGAAAGTTCGTTATGCATTAGAGAATGTTGTAGCGAAAGGGTCCGGTAAAGGTGCTTATATTGATGGATATCGTGTAGGTGGAAAAACCGGAACTGCTCAAAAGGTGAAAGATGGAAAATATTTAGATAATAACTATATTGTATCTTTTATCGGTTTTGCTCCAGCAGATGATCCACAAATTGTTGTTTACGTTGCTGTTGATAATCCGAAAGGAGTCACTCAATTTGGTGGAGTTGTTGCGGCTCCAATTGTTGGGAATATTCTTCGAGATGCACTTCCTGTTATGGGAGTGGAGCCGAGAAAAGAGCAAGTTGAGAAAGAATATAAATGGGGCGATACACCAACTGTGGAAGTTCCAAATTTAATTGGTATGAAGAAGAAAGATTTACAAACACAACTTGTCGATTTGAAGCTTGATATAAGTGGTGATGGAGAGAAAGTAATTAAACAATCACCAGAAGCTGGAGCGAAAGTTAAAGAAGGTTCGAAAATTAGAATTTACTTCGGGAATTAAAGGTAACCGATTGTGTTTTATGGTACAATTGGTGGAAGTGAGTTCTTTTTAGAAGAGTTGCTTTATTTGAGACGAAAAGTGTCTCGTTAATAAACAAGTCTATTTATTAGACTGTAGTAGCACTTACCTCCAGTTTTTATATAACTAGGAGGTAACTGTTACTTACTTAAAATAAGAGATAAATAAACAATGTAGAGAGGGTTTAGTGAAATGAAGTTGCATACACTTGTATCATGTTTGCATGATTTTCCAGTTGTTCCAAAAGAAAATCCAGAAATAACATCTATTGAAGCTGATTCACGTAAAGTGAGAGAGGGAAGCTTATTTGTATGTATGAAAGGATATACGGTTGATAGCCATGACTTTGCTAAGCAAGCAGCCGCACAAGGAGCGGCTGCTATTGTTGCGGAAAGACCAATTGATGTTGACGTTCCAGTTGTACTTGTGAAAAATACTTTTCGTTCGTTAGCGGTTTTAGCTGATTACTTTTATGGCCAACCAACACACAAGTTACATTTAATCGGTATTACAGGTACAAATGGAAAGACAACAACATCGCATATTATGGATGAAATTATGCGCGCACATGGTCATAAAACAGGGCTAATTGGAACGATTAATATGAAAATCGGTGATGAAACATTTGAGGTGAAAAATACAACACCAGATGCACTAACACTTCAACAGACGTTTTCAAAAATGGTTGAACAAGGTGTGGATAGCACAGTAATGGAAGTTTCGTCTCATGCTTTAGATCTTGGTCGTGTACACGGATGTGATTATGATGTTGCAGTATTTACGAATTTAACACAAGATCATTTAGACTATCATAATACGATGGAAGAATATAAACATGCGAAGGGATTGCTTTTTGCACAGCTTGGCAATAGTTATAATCATAATCGTGAAAAGTACGCTATATTAAACAGCGATGATCCAGTCACGGAAGAGTATATGAGAAGTACAGCAGCTACGGTCGTTACATACGGTATAGAGGTTTCGAGTGATATTATGGCAAAAGATATCGTTATGACGAGCGGTGGCACGACATTTACACTTGTAACACCTTATGAAAGTGTAAATGTTACGATGAAATTAATTGGTAAGTTCAACGTATACAATGTATTAGCTGCTACAGCAGCGGGGCTTGTTTCAGGCGTGAACTTACAAACAATTATTGATGTAATTAAAAAGCTAGCTGGAGTTCCTGGCCGTTTTGAAGTTGTTGATGGCGGACAGAATTATACAGTTATTGTCGATTATGCACATACACCGGATAGCCTGGAGAACGTACTGAAAACTGCGAAACAGTTCGCAAAAGGTGATGTATATTGTATTGTTGGTTGCGGTGGTGATAGAGATCGGACGAAAAGACCGGTGATGGCAAGTGTCGCAACAAAATATGCAACTCACGCAATCTACACATCAGACAATCCAAGAAGTGAAGATCCAGTGGCTATTTTAGATGATATGATAGACGGTGCAAAAGGGAATAATTATGAAGTAATTGTTGATCGGAAAGAAGCGATACGCTATGCGATTTCGAAAGTGAAAGCAGAAGATATTATTATTATTGCTGGTAAAGGGCATGAAACGTATCAAATTATTGGTAAAGAAGTTCATCATTTTGACGATCGTGAAGTCGCTAAAGAAGCAATCACGGAGCGTTTAAACAACGCAGAGTAACAGCATGAGAGGAGGACTACATGTGCTTGAACAAGGTTTATTAGTAACGGCTGGGGTAGCATTCTTAATTTCTGTTGCCCTTTCGCCATTATTTATTCCATTTTTAAGAAAGTTAAAGTTCGGACAGAGTATTCGTGACGAAGGACCGAAGTCACACCAAAAGAAATCAGGAACACCAACGATGGGTGGTATTGTCATATATGTATCTATGATGGTGACTACGCTTATTATGGCGATTAAATTTAATCATTTAGGTGCAGAAGTATCATTGTTATTATTAGTAACATTCGGGTACGGGTTAATCGGATTTTTAGATGACTACATAAAAGTAGTTAAGAAAAGAAATCTTGGTTTAACATCAAAACAAAAATTGATTGGTCAACTTGTAATTGCTATTGCGTTCTTTTTAATTGGAAAAGGGCAAGCATTTCACACGTATATCATGATTCCTGGAACTGATGTTAAATTCGAACTGGGCTGGGCATATTTTGTTCTTGTATTATTTATGCTTATTGGTGGATCGAATGCGGTTAACTTAACAGATGGTTTAGATGGTTTATTATCAGGGACAGCTGCTATTGCATTCGGAGCATTTAGTATTATTGCTGTAGCTCAAGAACAATTTGGGGTAGCGATTTTCTGTATGGCAGTTGTAGGAGCTGTACTTGGCTTTTTAGTATTCAATGCGAATCCAGCAAAAGTATTTATGGGGGATACGGGTTCTCTAGCTTTAGGTGGTGCAATTGCAGCTGTAGCGATTTTGTTAAAACAAGAATTGCTACTTGTTATTATTGGCGGCGTATTCGTAATGGAGACTTTATCTGTTATTATCCAAGTTATTTCGTTCAAAACAACAGGAAAGCGTGTCTTTAAAATGAGTCCATTACATCACCATTATGAATTATGTGGTTGGTCAGAGTGGCGCGTTGTTGTGACGTTTTGGTCTGTAGGATTTTTATTAGCTGTGCTAGGAATTTATATCGGGGTGTGGATGTAATTGAAAACTGTAACTGAATATCAAAATAAAAATGTTCTTGTATTAGGTATTGCTAAAAGTGGTTATGCAGCAGCTACTTTATTAAAAAAATTAGGGGCAAACGTCATTGTAAATGATGGGAAACCATTAGCGGGTAATGTACTTGCAGCTGAGTTACAAGCGGAAGGAATGGATGTTGTATGTGGTGGACATCCGTTAGAATTGCTGGAGAGAAACATTTCACTTGTCGTAAAAAATCCAGGGATTCCATATTCTAATCCACTATTAGTAGCGGCGAAAGAAAAGCAAATTCCAATTGTAACTGAGGTTGAATTAGCATATCGTATTTCAGCAGCACCGTTTGTTGGGATTACAGGATCTAACGGTAAAACAACAACGACTATGTTAACGTTTGAAATGTTGAAAGAAGGACAAAAGCATCCTGTTATTGCGGGGAATATTGGTACTGTAGCTTGTGAAGTTGCGCAATCCGCGATAGAAAATGAAGTTGTCGTTACAGAACTTTCATCGTTCCAATTGATGGGAGTAGAATCGTTCCAACCAAAAATTGCAGCCTTTTTAAATTTATTTGAGGCTCACTTAGATTATCATGGGACGAAGAAAGAGTATGGTTTAGCGAAAGCAAATATTTTCAAAAACCAAACTGAAACAGATTATAGTGTAATTAATGCAGATGATGCAGATGTGATGGCTTTATCTGCTTATAGTAAAGGTCAAAAAATACTATTCTCGACAACGAAAGAAATTGAAGATGGTGCGTGTATAAAAGATAACGCTCTTTATTTTAAAGGTGAAAAAGTTGTTGAAGTAAGTGATATCGTTTTACCTGGTAAGCATAATTTAGAAAATATTTTAGCGGCAATGAGTATTGCTAAATTACTAGGTGTTTCTAATGAAGCAATTATTGCTGTATTAAAACGTTTTACAGGCGTAAAACATCGTTTAGAATATGTAACAACTATTAATAAACGTAAGTTTTATAATGACTCAAAAGCAACGAATATGTTAGCGACTGAGAAAGCTTTATCTGCGTTTACACAACCGATTGTGTTATTAGCAGGCGGGCTTGATCGTGGAAATGAATTTGATGATTTAATTCCGTATTTCAAAAATGTAAAGGCGATTGTAACATTTGGACAAACTGCATCTAAATTAGTAAGAGCGGCAGAAAAAGCGGGATTAGATGTAATTGAAAGTGTCGATACTTTAGATGAAGCAGTAGTGAAAGCTTATGCTCATTCTACAGATGGCGATGTAATTCTTCTTTCTCCAGCATGTGCAAGCTGGGATCAATTTAAAACATTTGAAGAAAGAGGAGACATTTTTATACAAGCTGTGCATAAACTTATATAAAGTAAATCAAAACATCAGTAGGCTAACACCTACTGATGTTTTGTTACATAGGGCAAAAGGTTCTGCCCAAAGAGGTGGTGTTCATGGGTAATGAAGAAAACGCCTGATTTTATTCTCATCATCGTTACACTTGCGTTGTTAACAATCGGAATGATTATGGTTTATAGTGCGAGTGCGGTTTGGGCCTCTTATAAAATGGGGGATTCATTCTTTTTTGCAAAAAGACAATTGCTGTTTGCAGGTCTTGGTGTAGTGGCTATGTTTTTTATAATGAAAATTGATTATTGGGTGTGGCGTACTTATTCAAAAGTAATTTTGCTAGTTTGCTTCATTCTACTTATTCTCGTTCTTATTCCTGGAGTAGGTCTTGTTCGTGGTGGGGCACGAAGTTGGATTGGAATCGGGGCATTTTCCATTCAGCCGTCAGAATTTATGAAGTTTGCGATGATTATTTTCTTAGCAAAATTTTTAGCGGAACGACAAAAATTAATTACATCTTTTAAACGTGGTTTACTACCAGCTCTTAGTTTTGTATTTCTTGCTTTCGGGATGATTATGTTACAACCAGACCTTGGTACGGGAACCGTAATGGTTGGGACATGTATCATCATGATATTTGTTTCGGGAGCACGAGTCTTTCATTTTGCAATGTTTGGATTACTTGGCGTAGCAGGATTTGTAGGGTTAATTGCATCGGCACCATATCGAATGAAGCGGATTACATCTTATTTAGATCCATGGTCAGATCCGCTTGGAAGCGGATTTCAAATTATCCAATCGTTACTCGCAATTGGACCTGGTGGTTTATTTGGGCTTGGACTTGGACAAAGTAGACAAAAATTTCTTTATTTGCCTGAACCACAAACAGATTTTATATTTGCAATCTTATCCGAGGAATTAGGTTTTATTGGCGGTTCATTTGTGTTATTATTATTTAGTCTATTACTATGGCGCGGGATTCGTATAGCATTAGGAGCGCCAGATTTATATGGTACGTTTTTAGCAGTAGGTATTGTGGCGATGATTGCGATTCAAGTAATGATTAATGTTGGTGTTGTAACAGGACTAATGCCTGTTACGGGTATTACTTTGCCGTTTTTAAGTTATGGTGGATCAAGTTTGACCTTAATGTTAATGGCAGTAGGTGTATTATTGAATATAAGTCGCCATTCTCGCTATTAAACCCTGTTTATAAGACAGGGTTTTTCGTATGTGTGTGAAAATACAATATGTATATAGAAATAAATACGATTGAATAAGAACAGGGAAGTGGAGGAATTTGTAGTGCGAGTATTAGTTAGTGGTGGGGGGACTGGAGGACATATTTATCCAGCTCTTGCTTTAATTAGAGAAATAAAAAAATTAAATCCGGAAGCAAGGTTTTTATACATTGGTACGGAAAATGGGTTAGAGAGTACTATCGTACCGAAAGCAGGTATACCGTTTCAATCTATTGTTATCAGTGGATTTAAACGAAAAATATCTCTCGATAATGTAAAAACAGTGATGCGTTTCTTAAAAGGTGTTCAAGATAGTAAACGATATATTCGTCGTTTTAATCCTGATATTGTTATTGGCACTGGTGGATATGTATGTGGTCCAGTTGTTTATGCTGCGGCCAAATTAGGTATTCCAACTATTGTACACGAACAAAATAGTGTACCTGGTGTAACGAATAAATTTTTAAGTCGTTATGTTGATAAAGTTGCTGTTTGCTTTGAAGCAGCTGCAGAGCATTTTCCTGAGTCAAAAGTGGTTATGACAGGTAATCCACGTGCATCAGAAGTAATGGATCAAAATGGAATGAAAGGGAAACGTTCAGTAGGACTATCTCTTCCTAAAAAATCCGTACTTATTTTTGGTGGGAGTCGCGGAGCTAGACCGATTAATGATGCTTTTGTAGAAGCGATTGAACAATTTGGGAATAAAAGTTACGAAGTATTATATGTAACCGGTGAAGTACATTATGATAAAGTTATGGAAGCCGTGAAACAAAAAGGTAATCCGAATAATGTTATTATTAAACCTTTCATTCATAATATGCCGGAGGTACTGACTGGTGTAGATCTTGTTGTTTCAAGAGCAGGAGCTACAACGCTTGCGGAATTAACAGCATTAGGAAAGCCGAGTGTATTAATTCCAAGTCCGTACGTAACAAATAACCATCAAGAAAAAAATGCACGTTCAGTTGTTGATAAAGGAGCAGCTAAAATGCTACTTGAAAAAGATTTAACATCTGAAACGCTTATTCGTGATATTGATGAAATTTTATTAGATGCACAAACATTACAAAACATGAAACTGGCTGCTAAGCAACTAGGTATTCCAGATGCAGCAAATAAGCTGTATGAAGTAATGAACAAGCTTATTAAAAAATAACATTAGGTGAACGCCCTGCATATTACTGTAATAAGGAGACTTAATATGGGGGAGATTGTTATGGAACAATTAGTAAAAGAGCTTTTAGAAGCAAATGTTGGTCGCGTGTTAGTTAACGAACCGTTAGCGCGTTACACGACTATGAAAATAGGTGGACCAGCTGATATTTTAATTGTGCCAAAGCATGTTGCCGGTATTGAGAAAACGCTAGAGTTAGTAAAGAAATATAAGAAAGAGTGGACTGCAATTGGTCGCGGTTCAAACCTTCTCATATCTGATCAAGGTATAGAAGGTGTCGTTATTCGTTTAGGAGAAGGATTAGACCACTTAGAAGTCGAAAAAAATAGAGTAAGAGTTGGTGGTGGATATCCCCTTATTAAATTGTCAACTTTACTTAGTCGCCAAGGATTAGCTGGATTGGAATTTGCAAGTGGTATTCCAGGAAGTGTTGGTGGTGCAGTATATATGAATGCAGGGGCTCATAACTCAGAGATATCGAATATATTAACGAAGACTCGTATTTTGTTTGAAAATGGTACAATTGACTGGCTGACGAATAATGAAATGGAATTTTCCTATCGTACATCTGTATTACAAAGGAAACGTCCTGGTATTGTTTTGGAAGCTGAGTTTCAATTACAGGCAGGAGAGCGTGAGGAAATTATAAGTAGCATGCAAAAGAATAAAGATTACCGCCGTGAAACGCAGCCGTGGAATCATCCTTGTGCAGGAAGCATATTTCGAAACCCAATCCCGTATTTTGCAGGAAATTTAATAGAAAAAGCAGGGCTTCGTGGTTATAAAATAGGTGGGGCTCAAATTTCTGAAATGCATGGGAATTTTATTATTAATACTGGGGCTGCATCAGCGCAAGATGTATTAGATTTGATTGCATTGATAAAGCATACAATTAAAGATAAATTTGGTGTAGATATGCATACAGAAGTAGAAATCATTGGAAGATAACGGTTATTCGTTCCGCTCATTATCATTTATGTTATAATAAGAAGATAAGAACGGCATGAAGAACATGCCGTTCTTTATGTTACGTAGGGGGATCGTACATGAAAAATAGTAAAGTGATTAAACTACAAGATCGTGTACCAAAATTAAAGAATCAAAAGAAAAAGAATAAAAAACCTGTTAATCATCGTTTAATTTTATACATATCAATTTTATTTTTATTAGTACTCTTTTTAATTTATTTTCGGTCTCCGCTTAGTAATATAAAAAAGATAAGTGTGTTTGGAAATCATTATATGACAGATGAACAAGTTATGAAGGAATCTGGTGTGACCTATGATACAAGTTATTTCCGAGTAACAGCACATAAAGCAGAAGAAAACTTAACGAAACGAAAAGAAATTAAAGCGGTAAATGTAAAAAAACGTTTTCCTAACAAAATTGACGTTCATATTGAAGAATATTTAACGATTGGTTATATAAACAAAGATGGAAAATTACAACCGTTGTTAGAAAACGGGAAAACACTCGATGTACTTCCGAATGGTAAACTTCCTGTTGCAGCACCAATTTTTGAACCTTTTAAAGAGGAGAAAATGAAGGAGTTAATTGCAGAACTAGAAAAATTAACACCGGCTATTTTAAGGTCTATTTCTGAAATTCGTTATACACCAACGAGCGCAAATGAAGACCATCTTACTTTATATATGAATGAAGGATATGAAGTAAGCACCACTATTCAAAATTTCGCAAAGCGAATGGAAGCTTATCCACTTATTATAAAAACAATTGAACCTGGTAAGAAGGTTTTAATTGACTTAGAAGTAGGCGCATATACGAAGGATTTAGGTGCTGAAGAAAAAAAAGAATAGAATGGTAGTTTTCACGACGTTATTCCGGATAAAATGAAACGAATGTTCTTTTATATGCATACTAATTTACGAGAATGCTTCATTTGATGAAAAATATGTAAATTTTCTTAGATTCATACTAGGATTGGTACAAGTTTCACTTTTCTACAAGTACATCTTAGTGTAGACTTATACTTGGCGGTAAACTTTACGCTTGAAATAGAATTATTTCAAGATAAAGCAGTTATTCACAATTTACTGCGATATTCTTAAATGAATGTTAAATAAAAATAAGAAAAATATAGGGTTAAAAAAGGGAAACGTATAAAGACGTTGAATATTTTTCTTATAAATAGCAAAGTTGCGATTGTTGTTCCATATATTGAGTTGTATGGTATAAATAAAGAAGGAGGTGCCAAAGAATGAACAGCAATGAAATATATGTTAGTCTTGACATCGGTACATCCAATGTTAAAGTCATCATTGGTGAAATGGTTAATGACAGCTTAAACATTATTGGTGTTGGAAACGTAAAATCAAATGGTTTGAAGAAGGGATCGATAGTTGATATAGACGAGACTGTTCGATCAATTAAAAAAGCAATTGAACAAGCTGAGCGCATGGTGGGGATCCACATTGAGCAAGTTGTAGTAGGTGTCAATGCAAACCAGGTACAGTTGCTCCCTTGTCACGGAGTAGTCGCTGTATCAAATGAAGATCGTGAAATCGGGAATGAAGATGTCTTACGCGTTCTAGATGCAGCACAAGTTGTGTCGATTGCTCCTGAGCGTGAATTTATTGATGTGGTACCTCGACAGTTCATTGTAGACGGTCTTGACGAGATTAACGATCCACGCGGGATGATCGGTGTAAGATTAGAAATGGAAGGTACACTTATTACAGGCTCGAGAACTTTACTACATAACCTACTTCGTTGTGTAGAAAAAGCAGGTCTTGAAATTGTTGATATTTGTCTGCAACCTTTAGCTGCTGCGACAGTTGCCTTATCTTCGGATGAAAGAAATAGAGGAGTAGCCCTTGTTGATATTGGTGGAGGATCTACTACGTTATCTATTTTTAAAGATGGAGAGCTGCAAGCAACGAGCGTATTGCCATTAGGTGGAGATCATATAACGAAGGATATAGCGATTGGGCTGAAAACTTCGACAGAAAATGCAGATCAAATTAAGCTGAAATATGGACATGCTTTTTATGATACAGCATCTGAAGAAGAGATGTTTACGGTTCCTATTATGGGAAGCGATCAAACAGAACAATATTCTCAATTGGAATTATCGGATATCATCGAGGCTCGTGTAGAGGAAATTTTAATGTTTGTTCAAGATGAAGTGCGTAAGCTAGGAGTAAAACAAGTAGCTTCTGGATATGTACTAACTGGTGGAATTGCTTCTATGCCAGGTGTTCTTGATCTTGCGTATGATATTTTACATGAAAATGTTCGTATAGCAACTCCTGATTATATTGGTGTTCGTGAGCCTCAATATACAATTGGAGTTGGATTAATTAAACACTCTTATCAAAAAGCTAAATTACGTGGGAAAAATGTGCAGGAAAAGCAAGAGCATTTTGAACCAGTACCAGCGCCAACGCCGGTACAACAGCAACCTGCAAAGCAAAAAACTCGTAATCAAAACAATAATAATCAAAATGATGACCGTATGATGTCAAAAGTAAAACGTGTATTCCGTTATTTATGGGATTAAAATTGGACACGAAAAATGAGGTTCTAGGGGGATTTCGACATGTTAGAGTTTGATACTACTCAAGATCAATTAGCGAATATAAAAGTTATCGGTGTCGGCGGTGGCGGAAACAATGCTGTAAACCGTATGATTGAACACGGTGTACAAGGTGTAGACTTTATCGCTGTGAATACTGATGCACAAGCATTAAATCTATCAAAAGCTGAAACAAAAATGCAAATTGGTGGAAAATTAACGCGTGGACTTGGTGCAGGCGCAAACCCTGAAGTAGGGAAAAAAGCTGCAGAAGAAAGTAAAGAACAGATCCAAGAAGCACTTCGTGGTGCGGATATGGTCTTCGTAACTGCTGGTATGGGCGGCGGAACTGGAACTGGTGCAGCTCCAGTTGTTGCTCAAGTTGCAAAAGAATTAGGTGCGTTAACAGTTGGTGTTGTAACACGTCCATTTACATTTGAAGGACGTAAGCGTGCAACGCAAGCAGCATCTGGTATTGCGGCATTTAAAGAAAATGTAGATACACTTATTGTAATTCCAAACGATCGCTTATTAGAGATTGTTGATAAAAATACGCCAATGTTAGAAGCATTCCGTGAAGCTGATAACGTATTACGTCAAGGTGTTCAAGGTATTTCTGATTTAATTGCTACACCAGGTCTTATTAACTTAGACTTTGCAGACGTAAAGACAATTATGTCTAATAGAGGTTCTGCTTTAATGGGTATCGGTTCTGGTAATGGTGAAAATCGTGCTGCTGAAGCTGCGAAAAAAGCGATCTCTAGTCCATTACTAGAGACATCTATTGATGGAGCTCAAGGTGTTATTATGAACATTACGGGTGGAGCAAACTTAAGTTTATATGAAGTGCAAGAAGCGGCAGATATTGTAGCTTCAGCTTCGGATCCAGAAGTAAATATGATCTTCGGTTCTGTTATTAATGAAGGGTTAAAAGATGATATCGTTGTAACTGTAATTGCAACTGGTTTTGATGATAGCGCTGCGACGCAGCCACCAAAACCAATTATCCGTCCGAATGTGAATCATGCACAACAGCAACAACCAGTAGCTCAACCTTCAAAACAGCGTGAAGTAAAACGTGAAATGAAACGTGAAGAGCCGATTGTACATGAGCGTCATACAGATTCAGATGATATCGATATTCCAGCATTTTTACGTAACCGTCGTAGACGATAAAAAAAGGAGCTTTCATGCTCCTTTTTTTGTTGTCTAAATGCAAAAGATCTGCTAAGCAGGTCTTTTTTTATTGCTTGTCAATGGAGACCTTTATATTTTTGTGTACATACAGTTCACTTCATATGTATACAAGTAAGAAATCTATATTATTCTATGAAAAAAATATTTTTATTTATTACCGACAGATTATGTCTAGAAATCACAAAATAACAAAAAAACCCCTCCGCAAATTGACACACTTTCCTAGTGGATATGCATTATACTAGTCTCAACTTAAAAAAAGAGGTGAATTGTTTGGTTGTTTACGCCGACGTTGTTTGGTTGTTAAACGCCTGCATTGATTTTCTTTTACTTTTATTAACAGCTACCGTGTTGAAAAAGAGGATCAAAAGATGGAGGCTAGTGTTAGGGGCATTTATAGGTTCGACCATTGTTATTTTCGCCTTTACTCCCTTTGCTTCTATGATGACACATCCAATTATGAAACTACTGTACTCGTTACTTATTGTGTATACAGCATTTGGATTTTCAACGTTTAGAAATTATGCACAAACTGTTTTTACTTTTTACTTTGTAACTTTTATGGTTGGCGGAGGATTAATTGGAACTCATTTCTTTTTGCAAACAAATGAAATGGTAAATGGATTAGTTCAAGCGAAATCGATTTCTTATGGAGATCCTGTCAGTTGGTTATTCGTTTTTCTTGGTTTTCCGATTATTTATTATTTCTCCAAGAAACGTATTGAAAGTGTAGAAGTTACAAAAATACATTATGATCAAATTGTAAAGGTAAAGATCCAATTAGCAGAGTATGAATTGGAATTAGACGGTCTAATTGATAGTGGGAACCAACTTCACGATCCTTTAACCAAAACACCTGTTATGATTATGCATATTTCATCATTAGAGCATTGTTTACCAACTTGGTTGACAGCGCAGATTTATTCCAAAACAGAAATCCCTCAAATACCAGAAAATGATTCTGGATGGGCGACAAGGTTGCGTTTAGTTCCTTTTCGGGCAGTAGGGATAGAACATCAATTTTTATGGGCGATTAAGCCAGATAGTGTTCAAGTTTATCACGAAGGAAATGCTGTGGTTGTAAATAAGGTTCTGATTGGGCTAAACACACAGCAATTGTCCACGAATGGAGAGTATCAATGTATTGTACATCCGAAAATGTTGATTTCACAAAAAGTGGTAATCGCTTAATTATGAGAGGCGGGATAATATGATGAAATTGAAATTTTATTTAGTATACCTTTGGTATAAAGTATTATTGAAACTAGGAATTAAGACCGATGAAATTTATTACATAGGTGGAAGTGAAGCACTGCCACCTCCTTTAACGAAAGAAGAAGAGGAAGTTCTTTTGAATAAATTGCCAAAAGGAGATCAAGCGGCGAGGTCACTGCTTATTGAACGTAATTTACGTCTTGTTGTATATATAGCGAGAAAGTTTGAAAATACAGGGATAAATATTGAGGATTTGATAAGTATAGGAACAATCGGCCTTATTAAAGCAGTGAATACATTTAATCCAGAAAAGAAAATAAAATTAGCAACATATGCATCTCGTTGTATAGAAAATGAGATTTTAATGCATTTGCGTCGAAATAATAAAAATCGTTCGGAAGTTTCTTTTGATGAACCACTTAACATAGATTGGGATGGCAATGAATTGTTGTTATCAGATGTTTTAGGTACAGATGATGACATTATTACAAAAGATTTAGAAGCTACTGTAGATCGTCATCTTTTGATGAAAGCATTGCATCAATTAAATGATCGTGAAAAACAAATTATGGAGCTTCGATTTGGGCTCGCTGGTGAAGAAGAAAAGACACAAAAAGACGTGGCGGATATGCTCGGAATTTCGCAGTCTTATATTTCTCGTTTGGAAAAAAGAATTATAAAAAGATTACGAAAAGAATTTAATAAAATGGTGTAAAGAATAAGACCAGCTTGGGATCCAAGCTGGTCTTATTCTTTTTTGTTGCATTAGGAAATGAAACGTTTATGAAAAATGATGAGAAAACCATATGCATAAAATCCCCTTCAAAGGAAATACTTTACACTGTACAGCAACTCCCGATAGGAGGGAACACTTTGACGAGAAACAAAGTAGAAATTTGCGGTGTTGATACAGCTAAACTTCCAGTACTAAAAAATGAAGAGATGCGTAAATTATTTCGTGAAATGCAAAGTGGAGAGATAAGCGCAAGAGAGAAATTAGTGAATGGAAACTTACGTCTTGTACTGAGCGTCATCCAAAGATTTAATAACAGAGGAGAATATGTTGATGATTTATTTCAAGTTGGCTGCATTGGACTTATGAAATCCATTGATAACTTTGATTTAGGCCAAAATGTTAAATTTTCAACATATGCTGTGCCGATGATTATTGGGGAAATACGCAGATATTTGCGTGATAATAATCCAATTCGCGTATCTCGCTCATTGCGCGATATTGCGTATAAAGCATTGCAAGTAAGAGAAAAGTTGATTGCTGAAAATTCAAAAGAACCAACAGCAATGGATATTGCAAAAGTTCTCGAAGTGACACATGAAGAGATTGTTTTTGCGCTAGATGCGATTCAAGACCCAGTTTCATTATTTGAACCAATTTATAACGATGGAGGAGATCCTATCTTTGTTATGGATCAGTTAAGTGATGAAAAACAAAAGGACGAGCAGTGGGTTGAAGAACTAGCGTTGAAAGAAGGGATGAAGCGTTTAAATGATCGTGAGAAAATGATTATTCGAAAACGTTTCTTCCAAGGAAAGACACAGATGGAAGTTGCTGAAGAAATTGGGATTTCTCAAGCGCAAGTATCACGTTTGGAGAAGTCTGCTATTAAGCAAATGAATAAGACGATTCAAGGATAAGGCCCTCACCAGTTATGGTGAGGCCTTTTTATATGTAATGGAGTTGACGCTCATAGTAGGGGGGGTGGATTCATATAATGAAAACGATATGGGGTTTCTCTTAGTAGCGGTTACTTCCTGTAAAAGCCCGATTGGTGAGGGCTAATAATCAGTGGGGGATGAACAAAACCCCCACTGATTAAAGTTTTACTTTATGTGAGAAATAATGGTCTACGTACTTACAATTTGCGATATAAGGGAGAAGATGAATATGATACGGATTTCGGAGTTTCAAATGAAGGATGTTGTAAATGTTTCAGATGGAAAGAGACTTGGGAATATTGGAGATATTGATATTGATATAGACACAGGAAAGATTAGGGCGGTTATTATTTTTAAACAGGCACGAATGCTTGGACTCTTTGGGAAGGAAGTAGAATTTGTAATTCCTTGGGAACAAATTATGAAAATTGGGGAAGATGTCATACTTGTAAAAGTAGATCATGTTAATTCTGTAACAGAATCAATACAAATACCGACAATTTCTTAAAGAATATTACAAATTCCTCTTTTTTTTCTGTTGTCATTATGAAAAAATAAAAGTATGGTAAAATAGACAGGAAGTACCATGCTTTTTTTCTGTTATTTTAATTAAAAGGAGCCGCTTTATGAGAGAACCATTTAAATATGTGGACGGTATACTGTATTTACAAGCGTGGAAAGAACTTGGAAACATTACTGCTGGATTTACGACAAAAGATGGTGGGGTAAGTACAGGCTCCTTTCATGCGATGAATTTAGGATTACATGTGAATGATATCGTGGAGAATGTTCATGAAAACAGACGCATTTTAGCGAATAAGTTACAAAAACCATTAGAAAAATGGATTTGTTCTGAACAAGTTCATGATCATCATGTTGAAAAAGTAGGGCAACAAGAAAAAGGAAAAGGCGTCTATTTATATGAAGACGGTATTCCAAAAACGGATGGCATTTATACAACTAATACAGATGTACTCTTAACATCCTGTTACGCGGATTGTGTACCACTCTATTTTTATGCACCATCACGTGGTATGATAGGACTTGCACATGCTGGATGGAAAGGAACTGTAAAAGAGATTGCGAAAGAAATGATTCAAAAGTGGAATGCAGAAGGTGTTTCAAGTGATGAAATTCATGTTGCAATTGGGCCAGCAATCGGATCATGTTGTTATGTTGTTGATGATCGAGTATTAACAGCAGCTCAGCAAGTAGTAAACGGTCCTGTTCCTTATAAAGTAATTTCTGATGGACAGTATGCAATTAATTTAAAAGAAGTTAATCGTATATTATGTGTACAAGCAGGTATAAAAGAAGAACATATTGTAATGTCATCTCTTTGTACAAGCTGTGAAGAACAATTCTTTTTCTCTCATCGTCGTGATCAAGGTAAGACAGGGAGAATGTTGAGTTTCATAGGTTTTAAGGAGGATTGAAGCAAGTGACAGTACAAGGGAATTTAGCAGTTGTAAACGAGGCGATTACAAAATCTTGTGCACGAGCTGGACGTTCGGTGAAAGATATTAAGCTCGTTGCAGTTACAAAAACTGTAGGAATTGAAAAAACAAACGAAGTAATTGAAGCTGGAATTATCGATTTAGGTGAAAATAGAAATGAAGGTTTTTTACAAAAATATGAGCATTTCGGCTCAAAAGTGAATTGGCATTTTATTGGCTCATTGCAAACGAGAAAAGTAAAAGAAATCATTAATGAGATTGATTATTTACATTCATTAGATCGTCTTTCTCTTGCAAAAGAAATTCAAAAACGTGCTGAAAAGAAAATTCAATGCTTTATTCAAGTGAAAACATCATCTGAAGAATCAAAGCAAGGATTGGCGATAGAAGAAACAATTTCTTTTATTCAAAGTTTGCAAGAATTGGATAAAATTGAAGTGGTAGGACTGATGACAATGGCTCCGTTTACAGAAGAAGAGGAAGAGGTTCGTCGCTGCTTTAAGGAATTGCGCATGCTACAAAAGCAAGTTCAGGAGCTAGAATTATTACATGCGCCATGTAAAGAATTATCAATGGGAATGTCCAATGATTACACGATTGCAATTGAGGAAGGTGCTACATATATTCGTTTGGGAACGGTTTTAGTAGGAAAAGCGTAAAAGGAAGGAGAAAGTTATTATGAGTTGGTCAAAAGTAAAATACTTCTTTTTTGACACACCGGAAGAAAAAGAAGCAGCTCAATATGGGTATGAAAAGGAGCAAACAGACATGAAAAAACAACAAGATCCCCCAGAACAACAAGATGTTCCGTTTGCGAAAGTGCAACCGAAACAAAATATTGTGAGCATTGAAACAGCAAAGCAATCTTCAAAAGTTGTTTTACTAGAACCACGCACATATTCGGAAGCACAAGGCATTTCGGATCACTTAAAAGGTAGACGAGCTGTTGTAATTAATTTGCAGAGAATGTCTACAGATCAAGCTGTACGTATCGTTGACTTTTTAAGTGGTACTGTATACGCTATAGGCGGGGATATTCAAAAAATAGGCCCGAAAACATTTATGTGTACACCTGAAAATGTAGATATTGTTGGTGCAATTTCAGAGTTGTTCGGTGAAGAAGAAGAGACGAATATAAAGAGGTGGTAATACGCCATGATAACAGTTCTAACAGTATTGCATTATGCTATTCAAATTTATTCCTATGCGCTTATCATTTACATTCTTTTGTCTTGGTTCCCAGGTGCAAGAGAATCAGCATTTGGTGATTTTCTTGCACGCATTTGCGAACCTTATTTAGAGCCTTTTAGGAGATTTATTCCACCGCTTGGTATGATTGATATTTCTCCAATTGTCGCGATTTTCACATTGAATCTTGCTGGTAGAGGATTGGCGAGTTTATTTCTTTATTTTGTTTAGCGAGAGGTTACATGCATGAGCATCTACGAGCATTTTAGACCTGATGAAGAGGTCTTTGTGGATAAAGTATTAGAGTGGAAACAGGCAGCTGAGTACCATCAAGTCAAGTTAACGGACTTTCTTGATCCAAGACAGCAACAAATTGTTTCTATGGTAATAGGACAAGGAGATGTAGCTGTACGGTTTGATGGTGCGATGCCTGAAGCCGAACGGAAAAGAGCACTAATTTATCCAGACTATCTAGAATTAAATGAAGAGGAATTTCAAGTAGAAGTATTAGAAATTGACTATCCTTCCAAGTTTTATACGCTAGAACATAGGCAAATATTAGGTGCATTCATGTCGCTTGGTTTAACAAGGGAAAAATGTGGTGATATTTTGCTACAAGAAGATCGTGCCCAAATTGCAGTTGCAAAAGAAGTTGTATCGTATATTGAAATGAACTTACAATCAATAGGGAAAATGAAAGTCACACTTTTTCCTATACAAGTAGAGCAAATTTTGCAGGTAAGTGAAAAATGGGGAGAAAAATCTGGTACTGTTTCGTCACTTCGTCTAGATGTTTTATTAGCTGAAATGTTACATATATCTAGGCAAAAAGCACAACCCCTCATAAAAAATGGTCTAGTAAAAGTCAATTGGAAAACAGTAGAGCAAACTTCGTATGAATGTTTTCCAGGGGATGTTTTCTCGATTAGAGGGTATGGACGAAGCAAATTATTTTCCGTTGAAGGTAGAACAAAGCGCGACAAATGGAGAGTTTTGTATGGTATACTAAAATGATTGGTTTTTTAGAAGGAAATTCTCTTATTTTGTCGAAGAAAAGATATAATTAAAAGAGGAAATTTAGATAACTACTTGGAGGTGGCGTTGTGCCGTTAACACCATTAGATATTCATAACAAAGAATTTGGTCGCGGATTCCGTGGCTATGATGAAGATCAAGTAAATGAGTTTCTTGATCAAATCATCAAAGATTATGAATTAGTCATTCGTGAGAAAAAAGCTTTAGAAGAAAAGGTTGCACAATTAGAAGGAAAGTTAGATCATTTTTCTAATATTGAAGATACGCTGAACAAATCTATCGTTGTCGCACAAGAGGCTGCCGAAGAAGTGAAGCGTAATGCACAAAAAGAAGCAAAATTAATTGTACGTGAAGCAGAAAAAAATGCAGATCGTATCATTAACGAAGCGTTAGTGAAATCAAGAAAAGTTGCTTTTGATATTGAAGAGTTGAAGAAACAAGCGAAAGTATTCCGAACTCGTTTCCGTATGTTATTAGAAACACAACTTGAAATGTTAAACAACGACGATTGGGATAAACTAATTGAGTTAGAAGACGAAGTAGATGAGCTGTTGAAAAAAGAAGAAACAGTGTAAGCTTGACGTTTTTCTCATTATTACATATAATTTTAAACAACATATTTATTAAGAAAAACGAAGATAGGGATAAGTACCTTTTTCATACCTTATATAGCGAACTGAGGATGGTGTAAGCTCAGGATAAGGAGATAATGGGAATATCACCCTGGAGTTCCACGCTGAACATTTGTAGTAAGCGTAGGCGTATATTCGCGTTAAGAATATAAAGAGGATCCTATACATTTGTATATGGTCTACTAGGGTGGTACCGCGGGAGACTTTCTCGTCCCTTTTTGGGATGAGAAAGTCTCTTTTTTATTCCGTTTTTTAAGGTCTTTCTTTTATACATTCAAGGAGGAATTGAGCATGGAGTACAAAAATACATTACTAATGCCAAAAACAGAATTCCCTATGCGTGGGAATTTACCAAAACGCGAGCCTGCAATGCAAGAAAAATGGGCTGAAATGAACATTTATGAAAAAGTGCAAGAGCATACAAAGGGTCGTCCTTTATTTGTACTGCATGATGGACCTCCATATGCGAATGGTGACATTCATATGGGACACGCGTTGAATAAAGTGTTAAAAGACTTTATCGTTCGCTTTAAATCAATGACAGGATACTGTGCACCATATGTGCCAGGTTGGGATACACACGGTTTACCAATTGAACAGGCTTTAACGAATAAAGGTGTAAAGCGTAAAGAAATGACAGTTGCTGAGTTCCGTAAGTTATGTGCAGAGTATGCATATGAACAAGTAGAACGTCAACGTGAACAATTTAAGCGTCTAGGTGTACGTGCAGATTGGGACAATCCATATATTACTTTAGAGCCAGCTTATGAAGCACAACAAATTAAAGTGTTTGGTGACATGGCGAAAAAAGGTTATATCTATAAAGGACAAAAACCAGTTTATTGGTCTCCAACGAGTGAATCAGCTTTAGCAGAAGCTGAAATTGAATATCAAGATAAAAAATCAGCATCTATTTACGTAGCATTCCCTGTAAAAGACGGAAAGAACGTATTAGAAGGCGACGAAAAATTCATTATCTGGACAACAACACCTTGGACGTTACCTGCAAACTTAGGTATTTCTGTTCACCCAGAACTTGAATACAGCATTGTAAAAGTAAATGATGAAAAATATATCATTGCTTCTGAACTATTTGAGACAGTTGTAAAAACGTTAGAGTGGGAAAATGCTGAAGTTGTGAAAACGGTAAAAGGTAGCGAACTTGAGTATACAGTTGCAAAACATCCATTCTACGATCGTGATTCATTAGTTATGCTAGGAGATCACGTAACAACAGATGCAGGTACAGGTTGTGTTCATACAGCACCAGGACACGGGGAAGATGACTTCGTTGTTGGTAAAAAGTATGGATTAGAAGTACTTTGCCCAGTTGATGATAAAGGTGTATTAACAAATGAAGCACCTGGATTTGAAGGCTTATTCTATGATAAAGCTAACAAGCCAATTACAGAAAAATTAGAAGAAGTAGGCGCGTTACTGAAACTAACATTCATTTCGCATTCATATCCACATGATTGGAGAACGAAAAAACCAATTATTTTCCGTGCGACAGCACAGTGGTTTGCATCTATTGAAGCATTCCGTAAAGAGTTATTAGAAGCTGTTGCGGAAACAAAATGGGTACCAGCATGGGGAGAAACTCGTCTTCATAATATGGTTCGTGACCGTGGTGACTGGTGTATTTCTCGTCAGCGTGCATGGGGTGTGCCAATTCCTGTATTCTATGCAGAGAATGGTGATCCAATTATTACGGATGAAACAATTAACCACGTAGCAGATTTATTCCGTGAACACGGTTCTAACGTATGGTTCGAGCGTGAAGCGAAAGATCTATTACCAAAAGGATTTACACATCCAGGTAGCCCAAATGGTGAATTCCGTAAAGAAACAGACATTATGGATGTATGGTTCGATTCAGGTTCTTCTCACCAAGCGGTATTAGAAGAGCGTGATGACCTACAACGCCCAGCAGATTTATATTTAGAAGGATCTGACCAGTATCGTGGTTGGTTTAACTCTTCATTATCAACAGCGGTTGCTGTAACAGGTAAAGCTCCATATAAAGGCGTACTAAGCCATGGTTTCGTATTAGATGGTGAAGGACGTAAAATGAGTAAGTCGATCGGAAACATCGTCGTACCGAAGAAAATTATGGATCAATTAGGTGGAGATATTTTACGCTTATGGGTATCTTCTGTTGACTATCAATCTGACGTACGTATTTCAGATGATATTTTAAAACAAGTAGCAGAAGTGTATCGTAAAATCCGTAATACATTCCGTTTCTTATTAGGAAACTTAGATGACTTTAAGCCAAGTGAAAATACAGTAGCGGTAGCTGAA
Organism: Bacillus paramycoides; assembly: GCF_001884235.1. Lineage (GTDB taxonomy): Bacteria > Bacillota > Bacilli > Bacillales > Bacillaceae_G > Bacillus_A > Bacillus_A paramycoides. Next base: position 223,792 of record NZ_MAOI01000069.1, read on the forward strand.
CTTCGTGAAGTAGATCGTTACATGTTAGTGAAATTAAATGACTTAATAACAAAAGTAAAAGAAGCATATGAGACATACGACTTCGCTGCTGTATATCATGCAATTCATAACTTCTGTACAATTGATTTAAGTTCATTCTACTTAGACTTTGCAAAAGACATTTTATACATTGAAGGTGCAAACCATGAAGATCGTCGTGCAATTCAAACTGTATTATATGATGTTCTTGTTGCATTGACGAAACTTGTAACACCAATCTTACCGCATACGGCTGATGAAGTATGGCCATACATTCCAGGTGTAACAGAAGAAAGTGTACAATTAACTGATATGCCAGAAGCTGTACAATTAGATGGTGCGGAAGAATTAAAAACAAAATGGGATGCATTTATGACATTGCGTGATGACGTATTAAAAGCGTTAGAAGTAGCTCGTAATGAAAAAGTAATCGGTAAGTCATTAAATGCAAGTATTACGCTATATCCAACTGCAGAAATGAAAACTATGTTAGAGTCTATTAGCGAAGACTTAAAGCAATTATTCATCGTTTCTGAGTATAAACTTGGTGGCATGATGGAAGAAGCGCCAGCAGATGCACCGAAGTATGAGCATACAGCGGTTGTTGTTGCTCAAGCAACTGGTGAAACATGTGAACGTTGTTGGGTAGTTTCAGAAACAATTGGTAAAGATGCTGAACATGAAACATTATGTGAGCGTTGTGCAACAGTTGTTAAAGAAAACTATGTAAAATAATAAAAAAACTGACTGTGCGTAAGTGCAGTCAGTTTTTTTATTGATGATATATTAAAATAACTTTCACTCTCTTTCCTATGAAGGAAAAATGTGTGTGAGGTAAGCATAGAAATTTCGGACACACTAATCGTACATTGCAGCTGGGAGGAATGTACACGTGAATGAAATTTATATGGAAATAAAAGAAGAATTACAATTGATGAGAAAAGAGTTGCAAGAGAGATTGGCTAAAGAAGTAATGCACACATATTATATGGAATTTGGGCAAGAACTTGGATATGAAATAAAGGAAGAGACAAAGAAAAAATTGCTATTACATGATATAAAAGAGGATTTAAAAGATGTAGAACGTGCATTGTTTAAAATGGAAATAGATATGTACGCTATTTGTGAAGAAACAGGGAGAGTAATTTCGGTAAAACAAATGAAAACGATGCCGACTGCCCGTACCATTCATGAATTTTTCTATGAAAAAGTAAATGTATGAATGTGCACAACGATATTATATTACCTTTTTTTAATTTATTTTATTCTTCTATAAAGGTTCATTGTGAAAAGGTTGCAGCTATGCTAAAATTTTGAGGTACACTGTCTTTGTGGGGGAAATGAAAATGATATATTATGTAATAGCGTTATTTGTCATTGCCATCGATCAAATATCGAAATGGCTAATTGTAAAGAACATGGAATTGGGTACGAGCATTCCGATTATCGATAATGTATTATACATAACATCACATCGAAATAGAGGAGCTGCCTGGGGGATTTTAGAAGATAAAATGTGGTTCTTCTACATTATTACAGTCGTTTTTGTAGCATTTATCGTAATTTATATGAAAAAATATGCGAAAACAGACAAACTTCTAGGGATTTCATTAGGTCTAATATTAGGCGGAGCAATTGGTAATTTCATTGATCGTGTATTTAGACAAGAAGTAGTGGATTTCATTCACGTGTATATTTTCTCGTACAACTATCCAGTATTCAATATAGCTGATTCAGCATTATGTATTGGTGTTGTATTAATTATTATTCAAACATTATTAGAAGGCAAGAAAACGAAGGAGTAATTGAATGAGTGAAGTAGTACAAGTAACAGTTGCAGAAGAACAAAAAAGCGAGCGAATTGATAAATTCGTTGCAGAAATAAACAGTGAATGGTCACGTTCACAAGTACAGCAATGGATTAAAGATGATGTTGTAACAGTTAATGGGAAATCGGTAAAAGTAAATTATAAAGTTAAAGAAAATGATGAAATTACAGTAACGATTCCTGATCCGGAAGAGTTAGATATTCAAGCAGAAGATATGAACTTAGAAATTTATTATGAAGATGCAGATGTACTTGTTGTAAATAAGCCACGTGGTATGGTTGTACATCCAGCACCAGGTCATACAAGTGGTACACTTGTGAACGGTCTTATGCACCACTGTACAGATCTATCAGGCATTAACGGTGTAATGCGTCCTGGTATCGTGCATCGTATTGATAAAGATACATCTGGCCTATTAATGGTTGCTAAAAATGATATGGCGCACGAATCACTTGTAAATCAACTTGTAGCAAAAACAGTAACAAGACGTTATAAAGCGATTGTGCACGGTGTTATTCCGCATGATAAAGGAACTATCGATGCTCCGATTGCTCGTGATAAGAAAGAACGTCAAAGTATGACGGTTGATGAAAATGGTAAGAACGCTGTTACACATTTCCAAGTATTAGAGCGATTTAAAGATTTCACACTTGTAGAATGTCGCTTAGAAACAGGACGTACACATCAAATTCGTGTTCATATGAAATATATTGGCTATCCACTTGCAGGAGATCCAAAGTATGGTCCGAAGAAAACGTTAGATATGAATGGACAAGCACTTCATGCAGGTATTTTAGGGTTTGACCATCCTCGTACTGGTGAATATATTCAGTTTGAGGCACCGATTCCAGAAGTGTTTGAAGATGCATTAAATATTTTACGAAAATAGTATTGACAAATCATTAGAAAACTGAGATACTGACAACAGTTAAATAATGATCCTTTAACACAGCCCCGTGAGGTTGAGAAGGTAACGGTTTGAAATACTTAGGGTATGCTGTACCCTTTTTTCAAAAGTCCTCTCGCACACGCTGAGAGGACTTTTTTTATACCATTACTCTCACGCAAGAAAAAGAGCTTGGAGGTGTAGAGCATGCAAGAGAAAGCTGTAGTTTTAGATGACCAAATGATTCGCCGCGCTTTAACACGAATTAGTCATGAAATCGTGGAACGAAATAAAGGTGTCGATAATTGCGTTCTTGTCGGAATTAAAACACGTGGAATTTTTATTGCACAACGTTTGGCAGAACGAATTGGTCAAATTGAAGGAAAAGAGATGGAAGTAGGAGAGTTAGATATTACGTTATATCGTGATGATTTAACACTACAATCCAAAAATAAAGAACCACTTGTAAAAGGTTCTGATATCCCTGTAGATATTACGAATAAAAAAGTTATCCTTGTGGATGATGTATTATATACAGGAAGAACAGTTCGAGCAGCAATGGATGCTCTTATGGATTTAGGTAGACCATCGCAAATCCAACTGGCTGTCCTTGTTGATAGAGGACATCGTGAATTACCAATTCGCGCTGATTATGTAGGAAAGAACATTCCAACATCAAGTGAAGAGCGTATCGAAGTTGATTTGCAAGAGACAGATCAACAAGATCGAGTAAGCATATACGATAAGTAAAGCCCTTTTAAATGTAGTCCTGTGAGGCTGCCAAAGGGTCTTGGCTTTCATATGTCAAATTTGGCATACGAAAGTATAGGACTCTTTGTGCACAGGCACAAAGAGTTTTTTTATTGCAAAGAATTAGACTGAAGGAGGATGTAACAATGGAACAAAAGCCAGTGTTAGACGTTAATGAAGTACCGAAACCGGGAAAATGGTTATTTTTAAGTATACAACATTTGTTCGCGATGTTTGGATCAACAGTGCTTGTTCCGTTTTTAACAGGATTGAATCCGTCAGTGGCGTTAATATCAAGTGGATTAGGAACGCTAGCGTTTCTTCTTATAACGAAAGGTCAAGTACCAGCATATTTAGGATCATCATTCGCCTTTATTGCACCAATTATTACAGCAAAAACAGCAGGTGGACCTGGAGCGGCAATGCTTGGTGGCTTGCTAGCCGGACTTGTGTACATCTTAATCTCAATCGGAATTAAGAAGTCTGGATCAGAGTGGATTATGAAATTACTCCCACCAATCGTAGTTGGTCCGGTAGTAATGGTAATCGGTCTAGCTTTAGCACATACAGCAGTTAATATGGCGATGAACGGTGCGGATGGTAAGTATAGCTTTACACACTTTTCAGTAGCGCTAGTAACATTAGCGATTACAATTATCTGCTCTATATTCGGAAGAGGATTTTTCAGCATAATACCAGTTCTACTTGGTATCATTGGCGGATATATCTTCGCTTACTTCCAAGGGCTAGTAGATTTAAAGCCGGTTGCTGAAGCAAAATGGTTTGTTGTACCAGATTTTACAGTACCGTTTGTAACATACACTCCAGAGTTTTCATGGAAGATTGTACTTTTAATGGTACCAGTTGCACTAGTAACAATTTCAGAACATATCGGACATCAAATTGTACTTGGAAATGTTATTAAAAGAGATTTAATTGAAAAACCAGGCTTACACCGTTCAATCTTCGGTGATGGTATAGCAACATTGATCGCATCACTAATAGGTGGACCACCGAATACAACATACGGTGAAAACATCGGTGTGCTAGCAATTACGAGAGCATACAGTGTATACTTATTCATCGGCTCAGCAGTGTTCGCAATCATGTTCGGATTTATCGGTAAGATTTCTGCACTGATTCATTCGATCCCAACACCAGTTATGGGTGGTGTATCAATCTTACTATTCGGTGTAATCGCATCAAGTGGATTACGCATGATGGTAGATGATAAAACAGACTTAAGTGACAAACGAAACTTAATGATTGCATCAGTAATACTAGTAATCGGTATTGGTGGAGCGGTACTTCACGTAGGAGAATCGTTCCAAGTAGAAGGAATGGCACTAGCAGCAATTGTAGGCGTACTGTTAAATCTACTACTACCGGAAACGAAACAAATAAAACAATCTAAGCAGATTGCTTCATAATAATAACCTTTTAATTCAGTCCTGTGAGACCGGAAAGGGTGGCTTCTTTCTTGCACCCTAGTCTCACACGACTAGGGTATTTTTATGCAAAGGTTGTTATAAAAATACAAAAGTGGTAACATAAAAATCAGAAAGACGAGGGATGACGATGAGCCATTTGTTAACGATGAGTGAATTATCGGAAGTAGAAATTTCAGAAATCCTAAAAGACGCAGAAGATTTTGCGAATGGGAAAGAGAGCAAAACGACAGAGCAAACTTTTGTTGCGAACTTGTTCTTTGAGAATAGTACGAGAACGAGATTTAGCTTTGAAGTTGCTGAGAAGAGATTAGGACTTGATGTTTTAAACTTTTCAGCTGATGCATCTAGCGTACAAAAAGGAGAAACTTTATACGATACGATAAGAACACTAGAATCAATCGGAACAAAAGCGGTGGTCATCCGCCATGAGCAAGATCGCTACTTCGATGAGCTAAAAGATCAGGTGAATATCCCGATCTTAAACGCTGGAGATGGATGTGGAAACCACCCAACGCAGTGCCTACTCGACCTTCTTACAATTAAACAAGAGTTTGGAAGATTTGAAGGTTTGAAGATTGCAATAGTAGGAGATGTTCGTCATAGCCGAGTAGCACGTTCTAATGCAGAAGCATTAACGAAGCTGGGTGCAACAATTTACTTTGCAAGTCCAGAAGAGTGGAAAGATGAAGACAACACATTTGGAACATACAAACCATTAGATGAACTAGTTCCAGAAGTGGATGTAATGATGTTACTTCGTGTACAACATGAGCGTCATGATCATTATGAAACAGACATTATGAAAGAGTATCATGAGAAACACGGATTAACAGTAGAAAGAGAAAAGCGTATGAAAGAAGGAAGCATTATTATGCATCCAGCTCCTGTAAACCGTGATGTTGAAATTGCAAGTGAACTTGTTGAGTGTGAGCGTTCACGCATATTTAAACAAATGGAAAATGGAGTTTACGTAAGAATGGCTGTACTAAAACGCGCCTTACCAAATGTATTAGGAGGAATGAAACATGAATTACTTGTTTAAAAATGGTCGTTATATGAATGAAGAAGGAAAAATCGTAGCAACAGATCTTCTCGTACAAGACGGTAAAATCGCTAAGGTGGCAGAAAATATTACGGCAGATAATGCTGAAGTAATCGATGTGAACGGAAAGTTAATCGCACCTGGATTAGTAGATGTACACGTACATCTTCGTGAACCAGGTGGTGAACATAAAGAAACAATTGAAACAGGTACACTAGCAGCGGTAAAAGGTGGATTCACTACAATTTGTGCAATGCCAAATACACGCCCAGTACCAGATTGCAGAGAACATATGGAAGACTTGCAAAATCGTATTAAAGAAAAAGCGCATGTCAACGTACTACCATACGGAGCAATTACAGTACGTCAAGCGGGTTCTGAAATGACAGATTTCGAAACATTAAAAGAACTTGGAGCATTTGCTTTCACTGATGACGGTGTAGGCGTACAAGATGCTAGCATGATGTTGGCTGCTATGAAGCGTGCGGCGAAATTAAATATGGCAGTAGTTGCGCACTGTGAAGAGAATACTCTTATTAATAAAGGTTGTGTACATGAAGGGAAGTTTTCTGAGAAACACGGATTAAACGGTATCCCATCAGTATGTGAATCTGTACATATTGCAAGGGATATACTGCTTGCTGAAGCGGCAGATTGTCACTATCACGTATGTCACGTAAGTACGAAAGGCTCTGTACGCGTAATTCGTGATGCAAAGCGCGCTGGAATTAAAGTAACAGCAGAAGTAACACCTCATCACCTAGTGTTATGTGAAGATGATATCCCATCAGCTGATCCTAACTTTAAAATGAACCCACCGCTTCGTGGAAAAGAAGATCACGCAGCACTAATTGAAGGTTTATTAGATGGAACGATTGATATGATCGCAACTGATCATGCACCGCATACAGCGGAAGAGAAAGCACAAGGAATTGAAAGAGCACCATTCGGAATTACTGGTTTTGAAACAGCATTCCCACTGCTATACACAAACCTTGTGAAAAAAGGAATTATTACATTAGAGCAGTTAATTCAATTCTTAACAGAAAAGCCAGCTGATACATTCGGCTTAGAAGCAGGTCGCCTGAAAGAAGATAGAACAGCTGATATTACAATCATTGATTTAGAACAAGAAGAAGAGATTGATCCAACAACATTCTTATCAAAAGGAAAAAATACACCATTCGCAGGTTGGAAATGCCAAGGATGGCCGGTAATGACAATCGTTGGTGGTAAGATCGCATGGCAAAAGGAGAGTGCATTAGTATGAAAAGACAACTTATCTTAGAAGATGGAACAGTATTAATTGGAAAAGGTTTCGGAGGAGAAATCGAAAAGTCAGGTGAGGTTGTATTTACAACAGGAATGACTGGATATCAAGAAACATTATCTGATCCATCATATTGCGGTCAAATCGTAACATTCACGTACCCATTAATCGGAAACTACGGCATCAACCGTGACGATTTTGAATCGATTCACCCATCTGTAAATGGTTTAATCGTAAACGAAATTTGTGATCACCCATCAAACTTCCGTAATGAAATTTCGTTAAATGATTACTTAAAAGAAAGAAACATCCCAGGGTTAGCAGGAATTGATACGAGAAAATTAACAAGAAAAATTCGTCAATACGGTACATTACGTGGACGTCTATGTAACATGGATGTAGATGTAGAATACATCGTGAGCCAATTAAAAGCGACAGTATTTACAGATCACGTGAAACGCGTATCAACGAAAGATCCATACCCAAGTCCAGGCCGTGGACACCGAGTTGTACTTGTAGACTTCGGAATGAAACATGGTATTTTACGAGAATTAAATAAGCGTGACTGTGATGTAATTGTAGTACCTTACAATACAACAGCAGAAGAGATTTTACGCCTTAGCCCAGATGGAATTATGTTAAGTAATGGACCTGGGGATCCAAAAGATGTACCAGAAGCAATTGAAATGTTAAAAGAAATCATCGGTAAAGTTCCTTTATTCGGGATTTGCTTAGGACATCAATTATTCGCTCTAGCATCTGGTGCGAATACAAGTAAGTTGAAATTCGGTCACCGTGGTTTAAATCACCCAGTAAAACACCTTGCAACTGGAAAAGTAGCAATTACATCTCAAAACCATGGTTACGCAGTAGAAGAAGAGTCAGTTAAAAATACAGATCTTGAAATTACGCATGTTGCTTTAAACGACGGAACAGTAGAGGGTCTTAGTCATAAGAAGTTCCCTGCATTTACAGTACAATACCATCCAGAAGCTTCAGCAGGACCAGAAGATGCAAATGATTTATTCGAAGATTTCTTAGCAATGATTGAAAACTTCAAGAAAGAAGGGGAAGAGTTATGCCAAAACGCCTAGACATTAACACAATTTTAGTAATCGGATCAGGACCAATTGTAATTGGGCAAGCAGCAGAGTTTGATTACTCTGGTACACAAGCTTGTCAATCTCTTAGAGAAGAAGGTTACAAAGTAATCCTTGTTAACTCTAACCCAGCAACAATTATGACAGATACTGCAACAGCAGATAAAGTATATATAGAACCATTAACATTAGAATTCGTAAGCCGTATCATTCGTAAAGAACGTCCAGATGCAATCCTACCAACATTAGGTGGTCAAACAGGGTTGAATATGGCTGTTGAACTTGCGAAATCAGGCATACTTGAAGAGTGCGGAGTTGAAATTTTAGGAACAAAATTATCAGCAATCGAGCAAGCGGAGGATCGTGATTTATTCCGTACATTAATGCAGGAATTAAATGAACCAATTCCATCTAGCACCATTATTCATACGCTAGAAGAAGCACATGAATTTGTAAAAGAAATTGGTTATCCAGTTATTGTTCGCCCAGCATTTACAATGGGGGGAACAGGTGGCGGAATCTGTAGTAATGAAGAAGAACTAATTGAAATCGTATCAGGTGGATTAAAACATAGTCCAGTAACACAATGTTTATTAGAAAAGAGCATTGCTGGTTGTAAGGAAATTGAATATGAAGTAATGCGTGATTCGAATGATAACGCGATTGTAGTATGTAATATGGAAAATATCGATCCAGTTGGGGTTCACACAGGTGATTCTATCGTTGTAGCACCGAGCCAAACATTAAGTGACCGTGAGTATCAAATGTTACGAAATACTTCATTAAGAATTATTCGTGCATTAGGAATTGAAGGTGGATGTAACGTTCAGCTTGCACTTGATCCACATAGCTTCCAATACTATGTAATCGAAGTAAACCCGCGTGTAAGTCGTTCGTCTGCACTAGCATCTAAAGCAACTGGATATCCAATTGCGAAGCTAGCGGCGAAAATTGCAGTCGGTTTAACATTAGATGAAATTGTAAACCCAGTAACACAAAAAACATACGCTTGCTTCGAGCCAGCATTAGACTATGTTGTTTCAAAAATTCCACGTTGGCCATTTGATAAGTTTGAATCAGCAAACAGAACACTTGGTACACAGATGAAGGCAACGGGTGAAGTTATGTCAATCGGACGTAACTTAGAACAATCATTATTAAAAGCGGTTCGTTCTTTAGAACTTGGTATCTATCACTTAGAATTAGATCACTTAAAAGAACTTGACAAAGAAACAATGAAAAAACGCATTATTAAAGCCGATGATGAGAGACTGTTTATTGTAGCAGAAGCAATTCGTCAAGGTGTAACGAAAGAAGAAATCAACGAATGGTGTGAAATGGACTTCTTCTTCTTACAAAAAGTTGAAAACATCGTAAACATGGAACGCAAAGTAAAAGAAAATGTAGGAAATATGGAAGTATTACAATCTGCGAAAGAAATGGGCTTCAGTGACCATTACATCGCAGCTGCTTGGAACAAAACAGAGCGTGAAATTTACGATATGCGTAAAGAAAGCAATATGACTCCTGTTTATAAAATGGTAGATACTTGTGCGGCAGAGTTTGAATCTGCAACACCATACTACTACAGCACATATGGTGACGAGAATGAATCGATTGTAACAGATCGTAAGAGTGTAGTTGTACTAGGATCTGGTCCAATCCGTATTGGTCAAGGTGTTGAGTTTGACTATGCAACAGTTCACTCTGTATGGGCAATTAAAGAAGCTGGATATGAGGCAATCATTGTTAATAACAACCCAGAAACAGTTTCAACAGACTTCAGTATTTCTGACAAATTATACTTTGAACCACTAACAATCGAAGATGTAATGCACATTATCGACTTAGAAAAGCCAGAAGGTGTTATCGTCCAATTCGGTGGACAAACGGCAATTAACTTAGCTGCTAAATTAGAAGAACACGGTGTGAAAATCTTAGGAACATCACTTGAAGATTTAGACCGTGCAGAAGATCGTGATAAGTTTGAAGCAGCGTTAACGCAGCTTGGTATCCCACAACCAGTTGGTAAAACAGCAACGACTGTAGAGCAAGCGGTAGCAATCGCTGACAAAATTGGTTACCCAGTATTAGTAAGACCATCTTACGTACTTGGTGGACGTGCGATGGAAATTGTATATCGTCAAGAAGAACTGCTGCACTATATGAAGAACGCAGTGAAAGTTCATGCGGATCACCCAGTATTAATTGACCGCTACATGGTTGGTAAAGAAATTGAAGTAGATGCAATTTCAGACGGTGAGAATGTATTCATTCCAGGTATTATGGAACATATTGAACGCGCTGGAGTTCACTCTGGTGACTCAATTGGAGTATATCCACCACAAAGCTTATCTGAAAAATTAAAAGAACAAATTATTGAACATACAATTGCACTTGGACGAGGATTAAACATTGTTGGATTACTAAATATCCAGTTTGTAGTATTCAAAGATGAAGTGTATGTAATTGAAGTAAATCCACGTGCGAGCCGTACAGTACCATTCTTAAGTAAAATTACAGGCGTACCGATGGCGAATGTTGCAACGAAAGTTATTTTAGGTCAAAACCTTGTAGAACAAGGATATGGAACTGGCTATCACCCAGAAGAGAAGGAAGTGTATGTAAAAGCTCCAGTATTCTCATTTGCGAAACTACGCTCAGTTGATACAACATTAGGGCCTGAAATGAAATCAACAGGTGAAGTAATGGGTAAAGACTTAACGCTTGAAAAAGCATTATACAAAGGGCTAGTTGCTTCTGGAATTAACATTCCAACGCACGGATCAGTAATCATTACTGTAGCTGATAAAGACAAAGAAGAAGCGATGGAAATTGCAAAACGTTTCCACGAAATCGGCTATAACTTATTAGCAACAGCTGGAACAGCACAATCGTTAGCAGAGCAAAATATTCCAGTGCAAGTTGTAAATAAAATTGATTCTGAAGAATACAACTTACTTGATATTATCCGTCAAGGAAAAGCACAGTTTGTAATCAATACATTAACAAAAGGAAAACAACCAGCGCGTGATGGTTTCCGCATTCGCCGTGAATCAGTAGAAAATGGTGTGGCTTGCTTAACATCACTTGATACAACGAGAGCAATCTTGAGAGTACTAGAATCTATGACATTCTCAGCTCATTCAATGAAAGAAATTACGCAAACGAAGCGTCACGAGGTGGTACATGCATGATGCAAAAGCAAAATATGATCGTCGTTAACCAAAAAGAAATCGCAAAAAACATTTACGAATTAGTGCTTCAAGGGGATCTGGTGCAACAAATGAACGATCCAGGGCAGTTTGTACACATAAAGGTAGCAGAGGGCATTACGCCCCTTCTGCGCCGCCCAATTAGTATTTGTAATGTCGATCAAGACAAGAACGAATTTACAATGCTATATCGTGCGGAAGGACAAGGAACAAAAACATTAGCAAAAAGAAAACAAGGTGAACTTGTAGATGTGTTAGGACCACTTGGTCATGGATTTCCTGTAGAAGAAGCGGAAGCTGGACAAACGGCTTTATTAGTAGGCGGGGGAATTGGTGTACCACCACTATATGAATTGTCGCAGCGTCTTGTAGCAAAGGGAGTACGCGTTATTCACATCTTAGGTTTTCAAACGAAAGATGTTGTCTTCTATGAAGAGAAATTCGCAGAGCTTGGTGATACGTATGTTGCAACAGTTGATGGTACGCACGGTACGAAAGGGTTTGTAACAGATGTAATTGATAGCTATGGAATTGACTTTGACATTCTATACTCATGTGGACCTTTAGCAATGCTTCGTGCATTAGAAGGACGCTATAAAGAGAGAAAAGCCTACATTTCATTAGAAGAACGTATGGGCTGTGGCATCGGAGCATGTTTCGCATGTGTATGCCATTTGCAAGCAGATCCGAGTGGACATTCTTACAAGAAGGTGTGTAGCGACGGACCAGTATTTCCAATCGGGGAGGTTGTACTATGAACAGATTGCAAGTTGAATTACCAGGGTTATCATTAAAAAATCCAATCATCCCAGCATCTGGTTGCTTCGGATTTGGTCGTGAGTATGCACAGTTCTATGATTTAAGTGTACTTGGATCAATTATGATTAAAGCGACGACGGAACAGCCTCGTTATGGAAACCCAACGCCTCGTGTTGCTGAAACACCAGGTGGAATGCTAAATGCAATTGGGCTTCAAAATCCTGGATTAGAAAAGGTAATGAATTCTGAATTACCTTTTCTCGAGCAATTTGATCTTCCGATTATTGCAAATGTTGCTGGTTCACAAGCTGAGGATTACGTAGCGGTTGCGAAGGAAATCTCAAAAGCACCAAATGTTCATGCGCTAGAATTAAATATTTCTTGTCCAAACGTAAAAACGGGTGGTATCGCTTTTGGTACAAATCCTGAAATTGCTGCTGATTTAACGAAGCGAGTAAAAGAGGTTTCTGAAGTGCCGGTATATGTGAAATTGTCACCGAACGTGGCAAACATTGTGGAGATTGCAAAAGCAATTGAAAATGCAGGTGCGGACGGTTTAACGATGATTAATACATTGCTTGGTATGCGTCTAGATTTAAAAACTGCAAAACCAATTTTAGCAAACCGTACGGGCGGACTATCAGGGCCTGCGATTAAGCCAGTAGCAATTCGTATGGTACATGAAGTAAGTCAAGCGGTTAACATTCCGATTATCGGAATGGGTGGTATTGAAACTGCGGAAGATGTAATTGAATTCTTCTACGCTGGCGCAAGCGCAGTTGCAGTAGGGACAGCGAACTTTATTGATCCGTTCGTTTGTCCAACGATCATTGAAGAGTTACCTACATTACTAGATGAGTTAGGATTTGACCACATTTCGGAATGTCAAGGAAGGAGCTGGAAGCAAACATGTCACAGTCGTTAATCGTTGCACTGGATTTTCCAGGTAAGAAAGAGGTAGAACAATTTTTACATCACTTTGAAGAGGAAGAGTTATTTGTCAAAGTTGGTATGGAGTTGTTTTATAAAGAGGGACCTGCAATTATTACGTACTTAAAGGAAAAAGGACATAAAATCTTTCTAGATTTAAAGCTTCATGATATTCCGAATACAGTAAAAAGCGCTATGCGCAGCCTAGCTAGTCTAGATGTTGATATGGTAAATGTTCATGCTGCTGGGGGAAGCAGTATGATGAAAGCTGCGATCGAGGGATTAGAGGAAGGTAAGCAAGAAGGAAAAGAGAGACCGATTTGTATTGCAGTTACACAACTAACAAGCACTTCGGAAGCTATGATGAAAAAAGAGATTGGTATTGAGAAAACGTTAGAAGAAGCGGTTGCTCATTATGCCAAATTAACGAAAGAAAGTGGACTTGATGGAGTTGTTTGTTCAACACTTGAAGTACCAAAATTACGTGAAGTATGCGGGGAAACATTTGTAACAGTAACACCGGGGATTCGTCTTGCAAGTGATGATGTGAATGACCAAGTGCGCGTTGCAACACCGAAACGTGCGAGGGAACTTGGTTCAAGCTACATCGTAGTTGGACGTAGTATTACAAAAGCAGAAAATCCGCTTGAAGCGTATAAAACAGTAAAACAACAGTGGGAAGGTGTAACAGTATGAAAAAAGAAATCGCGTCGCATTTATTAGAAATTGGAGCAGTATTTTTACAACCGAATGATCCATTCACTTGGTCTTCTGGTATGAAATCACCAATTTATTGTGATAATCGTTTAACTTTATCTTATCCAAAAGTACGCCAAGCGATTGCAGCTGGATTAGAAGAGTTAATTAAAGAGCACTTCCCAACTGTAGAAGTTATTGCAGGAACAGCAACTGCTGGTATTGCGCACGCTGCATGGGTAAGCGATCGTATGGATTTACCAATGTGCTACGTACGTAGTAAAGCAAAAGGACACGGTAAAGGGAACCAAATCGAAGGAAAAGCTGAAAAAGGTCAAAAAGTAGTTGTAGTAGAAGATTTAATTTCAACTGGTGGTAGTGCAATTACATGTGTAGAAGCACTTCGCGAAGCTGGTTGTGAAGTATTAGGAATCGTATCAATCTTCACATACGAGCTTGAGTCAGGAAAAGAGAAACTAGAAGCAGCAAACGTAGCATCATATTCTTTAAGTGATTACAGTGCATTAACTGAAGTTGCAGCAGAAAAAGGTATGATTGGACAAGCTGAAACGAAAAAATTACAAGAGTGGCGTAAAAATCCAGCTGACGAGGCTTGGGTTACAGCGTAACACGAAAAAAGACGACCGCGGGGGGAAACGCGGTCGTC
>NZ_MAOI01000070.1 GCF_001884235.1 Bacillus paramycoides
TTTTTTATATCATTGTTAAAATTTCATGTAAAGAACATATAGTAGGAATATCGCACTTGAGCTGCGAGTTATCCCGATTTAACCATATCCCTTGCATTCCAGCTATTGTACTACTAATTGCATCCGTTTCTAATCGATCGCCAATATAATAGCAATCTTTTAGTTCAAAATTAGATTGTAATCCGGCCATTTGAAAAATTGCTGGATCGGGTTTTGAAATCCCGATTTTACTAGAAGTAAAAATATAGCTGAAATATTGTAGAATATTTAAAGCGGTCAACTTTTCAATTTGTTGTTCATAATCGCCGTTACTAATGATACCTAATGAATATCCTTTTTGCTTTAAGGATTGTAATGTATATAGTACATCTTCAAATGCAATCCAGTTTTTTTTATACAGTTCGATATATTGATTGAATCTTTGCTTAGATTCCTTAAGTGATAAATGTACTTCATATGCTTTAAATAAATGATACATTCGCAATGCTTGTTGCTCATGAAAGGATAATTGATTGGATAAAAATTTATTGAAGTATTGTTCGGATAATTCATGCCACAGTTTCGTGGCCTCTAATTCGTTTCCTAGAAAAATATCATTATACTTCTGGAAGAAATGTGAAATGCCATTTCTCTCAGCTGCGTCATAATCAAGTAGAGTTCCATCGATATCAAAGAAAATCATATTACAATCCCCTTACTACTAACTACTTATTGCTTTCTGCAACTTCATATCCTCTCACAAATAATAGAGTCATATAAGAAACGATAAATGAGAAGATGCTGTACATACCAACCCAAAAGAAAAATTTTGGAGTAAAGGCGATAACACCTATTATTAAAAAACTAGCAAACGTTACAATTGGCATTACGTAATACATTCTCGTTCTACGTGTTCCAATTATTGAAACAATAAAGATAAGTAATGGACAAATTAATAAGAAGAAAATCAATTCATTCATAGTTATGTCCCCTTTTTTAGTAGAAGTTATTTGGTTCTCATAAACGTTTTGAATAATTGCTCTCCTAAAATAATTTCGCTAAGTGACAAAAAACCCCTTTTGAAAGTCGTATCTTTTCTAAGAATAAAAAAAGTAATGATAGTGAGTAAATAAAATAATATTTGCTAATGAATAGAAGAAAGTGCCACCGGATAAGGTGGCACTTTCTTACTTTACTGAATGAGCTTTTTGCATCTTTTTAATCATACGAATCTGTCCGCGATGATTGATTTCATCTTCAAATACGTGAAACCATTTAAAGTAGTTATTTGCTGGTTTGTCATACCAAAAGTCTGTCGTTTTAAATAGCCATTCATCAGGCAACGATTGAAAAGTTTCAATCGTCTTGGAGCGTACTTCTTGTAATGTATTTATGTAAAATTCTATGGAGTTTCCTTTTATTTTCTCACGTCCAAGATCCCCTAACTCAACAGCAGGTAACCACCGTTTTAATTCAGCATCTGTCGGTTCACGATCTTCAAAGGTATGAATTTGGTAGTAAAATTCAATAGCGGCCATATGGTACAATAACATGCCGATTGAATTTGCCTCATCATCATATAAATAATCAAGTTCTTCAGTTGTTAAGCCTTCCACCGCTTGCATTGTTGTATAACGAGCGTAATTCATCATGGAAACAAGTTTTGAAAATTCAACTTGTAAACCATCTATTTTATCAATTACAAAATTCAATTTAAATTCCCCCTCTTTAAACGGATACTCCAGAGAAGGAATTCTATGTGCAGAGAAAAACTCCTGTTAAAAAGTTCATAATTTTTAACAAGGGATAACAATTAGCTCTCTATTTGCTTTTGTAATAACTTCATATCCGTCTTTTGTAATGACGATATCATCTTCAATTCTACAACCGCCCCAGTTTGGTATGTAAATTCCCGGTTCCACTGTAACAACCATGCCTTCTTGTAAAGTAGCTTTACTTTCTTGAGATAGACGAAGAGGTTCATGTATTTCTAAGCCAAGACCGTGCCCGGTAGAGTGGCCAAAATATTGACCGTATCCATGTTCTGTAATGTAATCTCTTGTTATATCATCGATACTTTTCGCAGTTTCGCCGGGCTTAATTGCTTCGGTTCCACGTTTTAATGCTTCTCGTACAACATTGTATATTTTTTTGAATTCTTCGGATGGCTCGCCAATCGCTACAGTCCGTGTTATATCGGAACAATAGCCATTGTAAAGTGCACCGAAATCTAATGTAACGATATCGCCATGCTCAATTATTTTATCCGATGCAACTCCATGGGGGAGAGAAGAACGAACACCCGAAGCTACAATGATTTGGAATGATGAAGATGTAGCTCCTCTTTTTCGCATGAAAAATTCTAATTCATCTCGGACATCGGTCTCACTTATTCCTAGTTTTAGAAAGTTGAGAATGTGGTGGAAAGCTTCGTCAGCAATAGTAGCGGCAAATTTTATTGTTTCTATTTCGGGTGTGTCCTTAATAATACGAATATCTTCAATAACTTCGCATACCTGCACCATTTCAGCATGTATATATTTTTGTAAGTTCTTATATTGTTGCAATGTCATGTTGTTTTCTTCAATTCCAAGTTTTTGAATGTTTAATTTCGATACTTGATTTGCAATTTCTTCTTCTAAATTTCCTTTATGCATAATAATTTCGGCTTCTTTTATTTGTGATTTCGCTTGATCCACATAGCGAAAGTCGGTTATAAAAATAGCTTTATCCGCAGAGATTAAGACGACGCCAGCGCTACCTGTAAAGCCTGTTGCATATTGACGATTTTCTTTTTTTGTAATAAGTAATCCATCAATTCCGTAGTTATGTAGTTGTTTTTGTATTTTATTAATTCTTAAAGTCATGTTAATGCCCCCTTTTCACAGTATTGAATAAAGCAAGTAGCGTGCCAAAATCTATATTTAGAGAAAAGATAGTGGGAATTGCATATATTTTAGAGAAGGTAAGAAATTTAGCCCACTATTTGTGGAAGGTGGGCTGCTCGTGAAATACAGATTGCTTCAATTTATCAGTGGGGGAATGAAAAATACATCGATTCAAGATTCACTTTCTTTACACACTGTAAAAAAATTTATACAAATACGAAATAGCGTGTCAAATTTTTTGACAATATTGAAGTTAGGAAAGAAAAGTATACACGATTTTTAGATTATACATTTGGAAAAGTAACATATCCTTTGTTTTATTTGAATATAAAATTTAATATATAAACAAATGATGATTATTGATATAATAGGTAATTGTTGGATTTCTCTCGAAGATAGGAATGCGTAACGAATATAAATGAATGAGGAATGTGAGTACATGAAGAAATTAAGTAAATTAATGTCATTTTGTTTAGCGATTAGTATGCTTGTTGTAACAGGCTGTGAAAAAAGTAATAACAACGTTCAACTCAATGAAAAAGTTGATCAGCTGGATGAAGCGCCGGAGGTGACAGAGAAAGAAGCTAAAAAGATCGTAAGAAAGAGTGTGGATGAAATTGCAAACTCTTTTAGTGAAATGGAAAAAGAAAATGGATGGAGTCGAAATAATCCTGGAGATTTGGATATAGCTAAAAAAGGGGTTAAGGGATTAGTTTCAAATAAGTTTGTAGAGAATCAGCTTCCTGGATTGCTTGATACATTTAATAGGTCAAGAGAAACGGATATGTTGCCATTCCCTATTCATATTGAGCCAGAAGTGAGGCTAACTTATTCGCAGAAAAATGATGTTTTAAAGATTGAGACACTCACCCTTGCAAATGATATGGGGAATGAAGCGGAGACGTGGGAATTTATTTTAGTTTATAAAGATGGAAAATGGTTAATGGATAGATGGTCATCAAATACTCCAGCAGATTTAAAGTTAACTAAAGAAGAAGCTAACGAACTTCTTAGAGTTCAAGGTTTCAAGAATGTCTCTTTTGTTAGAGAAGAGAATAGTGGCGATAAGAAATATATTTTTAAAGAAAGTAACGGGGTAGTTGCTGTGGACGCCC
The DNA here is from genome assembly GCF_001884235.1 of Bacillus paramycoides. GTDB lineage: Bacteria > Bacillota > Bacilli > Bacillales > Bacillaceae_G > Bacillus_A > Bacillus_A paramycoides. The sequence goes on from NZ_MAOI01000070.1 coordinate 3,983, forward strand.
AAACATCTGTTATTACATACAATGTAGATGATAAAAAACAAGAAAAGATAACGAAAGAAGATGTTATTCAAGAACAAGAAACAGCTAAGAGAAATGATTCCAGTACGTATATTAGCTCAAAAGAAGAGAAGCAGCTCAAAAAAGAATCTTCTTCAGCATTAGGTAAAACTAAGGTTCTAAATGAGTTAGCAGCTCTAGAAAATCAAGAAAAACATACGAACGTTATGACAACAAACGATATAGTAAATGAAATAGAAGGAAATTATCAATTGTGGGATAGTAAATTAAATGAAATTTACAACACATTAAAAAATACTATGTCCCCTGATGCATTTCAGTCGTTAAAAACGAAACAAATTGCGTGGGTTAAAGAAAAAGAAAGTAAAGTTAAAGCAATTGGTACTGATCCAAACAATGGAACGATGAGACGTATAGAAGCTTCAGAGGAGAAATATAAGATGACAAAAGAAAGATGTTACGAATTAGTTAATGGATATATGAACTAAACTAAAAACATAAAAAAATGCGTTGCTTACAAGCAACGCATTTTTAAGTATTTATGCTTTTAATTTCATTACTGTGTCGGCATCTGGCGTTACATATATTGTTTGTTGATTATCATATGTAACAAATCCCAGTTTTGCACCGCTCGGTTTTTTGACATGGCGTATTTTTGTGAAATCTACAGGAACAGAGCTAGAATCTTTTGCTTTACTGAAATAAGCGGCTATTTTAGCAGCTTCTAGTAAAGTTTCTTCAGCAGGCTCCAAAGAACGAATGACAACGTGAGACCCAGGTATGTCTTTCGTATGTAACCAAATCTCATCACGACGAGCGAATTTCGTTGTTAAATAATCATTTTGTTTATTATTTTTACCGACGAAAATTTCTGTGCCATCACTAGCCAAATATTTATCCAATATTGGTTTAGTTGGTTTTTTCTTTGCATTCTTCGTCTTACGACTACGCACATAACCTTCTTCAGCTAGTTCCTCACGAATTTCTTCAATGTCTTTTGAAGAAGCAGCTTCCATTTGTTGCAGTAAGCTATCAAAATAAAGAATTTCTTCATTTGTTTTTTCGATTTGTTCTTCTACAATAGCAACCGAATTTTTCGCTTTTTGGTACTTTTGGAAATAGCGCTGTGCATTTTCAGATGGTGTTTTTAAAGGATCTAATGTGATTTTTACAGTTCCACTATTTTCGTCGTAATAGTTAACAACTTCAATATCTTTATCCCCTTTTTTCAAAGCATACATATTGGCTGTAAGTAGCTCTCCAAATAATTGATATTTATCTGCTTTTCCAGCGTCTTGTAATGTTTTTTCTAGTTTAATTAGCTTCTTTTCATTTTTTGACTTTTCATTTTGCATAAATCGCTCTAAATCGTGAGCTTGTTGTTTTACACGATCGCGCTCTGCTTTACCAAAGAAGAAACGATCCAACAACTCACTAACAGACGAAAATGTTTTTTCATTTCCTTGCAAGTGAGAAAGAGGGAATAGGTAAAAGAACTCTTTTCCATTTGCAGTTATCATTGTTGGCACGTACTGATGCGTTAGTAGGGGTTTTTGCAAGATGAAGAAAGCTTCAGATAATGCTTCTTCATTTACCATACCTGCTTTTTTCACTACTTCTTTTGCAAAGAGTGGGGAAATCCCCATAAAAGCTCCGACAAGCTGTTTATCCATATTTCCAGATAAAAAGTCTAGTGGTCTAATAAAATCATCCGCATTTTCAATGTGCAGTGGGTTGATTTTATGTTGGGCTGGTGGTGCAACATATTCAGCTCCCGCATATACAGTTCGATGACGGTTTACGGCTAAAGAAACGTGTTTTAAGCTATCTAAAATAACATTTGTTTTCGTATCTACTAAGATAATGTTACTGTGTCGTCCCATTATTTCGATTACTAATGTTTTTAAAGATTCGTCTCCGATTTCATTACGACTGCGAACTGTAATTTGAATAATACGTTCCAAGTCAATTTGTTCAATTTTTTCAATAAACCCACCTTCTAAATGTTTGCGAAGAAGCATACAAAACATCGGCGGTATCGCTGGTGAATCATAGTTTTGATTCGTTAAGTGCATACGCGCATATGTAGGATGAGATGAAAGAATCAGCTTTTGGTTTTTTCCGTTTGCTCGAATATGTAATAAAATTTCATATTTTGAGGGTTGATATATTTTTGAAATTCTTCCTGTTTGAAGAGAATTTGCAATTTCATGTGTAATCGCTCTTGTGAATAATCCATCGAATGCCATGAATGAACACTCCTTTCTAACTAAAAGTTAATTATAGCATTTTTTTGGACGAGGCTGAATAAGCTTTCATTAGAGTATGTCTGGAATCAGGAGGTCGATGGCAGAATGAACTGGTATGAAATGCGTGCACATGAAGTGGAGGAAAGAACGAATACGAATGTGGAGGTAGGTCTTACAGAGCAAGAAGCAGAGGGGCGATTAAAGAAATTTGGTACAAATGAATTGGAAGAAGCAAAGCGCCCTTCTGCGCTTATGGTGTTTTTAGCGCAATTTAAAGATTTTATGGTGCTTGTTTTATTTGGTGCTACAATTATTTCGGCTTTTTTAGGAGAGTATATCGACTCTATTGCAATTGTTGCAATCGTTATTATTAATGGTATCCTAGGTTTCTTTCAAGAGAGGAAAGCTGAAAAATCGTTGGAAGCTTTAAAAGAATTGGCCGCTCCTCAAGTTACTGTACTAAGAAATGGAAAGTGGATAAAGGCACCGTCTAAAGCGCTTGTACTAGGTGATATTATTAAGTTTTCAAGTGGTGACCGTATTGGCGCGGATGTTCGACTTGTAGAATCCTCAAGTTTATATATTGAAGAGTCGGCTCTTACAGGAGAGTCAGTGCCTGTACAAAAGAAGGTAGAGGCGTTACAAGGTCAAGATGTTTCAATTGGGGATCAAAAAAACATGGCATTTATGGGGACGATGATAACGAGAGGTGCTGGAACAGGAGTAGTCGTAGCAACTGGAATGAATACAGCTATGGGGCAAATTGCAAATATGTTGCAAAATGCTGAGCAAATGGAAACGCCATTACAAAGAAGATTAGAACAGCTTGGGAAAATTTTGATTATTGTCGCTCTTATTTTGACAGCTCTTGTTGTACTAGCCGGTGTATATCAAGGGAATGAAGTGTATCACATGTTTTTGGCTGGGGTTTCGCTCGCTGTTGCGGCTATTCCGGAAGGATTGCCAGCAATCGTTACGGTTGCGTTATCACTTGGCGTACAGCGCATGATTAAAAAGAAGGCGATTGTGCGAAAGTTGCCGGCTGTAGAAACATTAGGCTGCGCCTCTGTTATTTGCTCAGATAAAACAGGAACAATGACACAAAATAAAATGATGGTAACGCATATGTGGTCAGGTGGAGAATTGTGGAAGGTAACAGGTCAAGGTTATGAGCCAACAGGTTCGTTTATGAAGGGTGAAAAAGTAATTGACCCTGCTAAGACGAAATCACTTTATCAACTACTTACATTTGGCTGTTTATGTAATAATGCGAATGTTATTCAAAAGAAAAAGACGTATGTGTTAGATGGAGATCCAACAGAGGGAGCTCTCGTTGCAGCAGCAATGAAGGCGGGGATATCACGTGAAGCTCTTAAAGGAAAGTTTGAAGTCATTCGTGAATTTCCTTTTGATTCAACTAGAAAAATGATGAGCGTTATCGTTCGTGATCGTGAAGGCAAAAAATTTGTTATTACAAAAGGAGCACCAGATGTTCTTTTGCAAATGAGCCAAACAATTTTATGGGGAAATAAACAGCAGCCTTTAAGTGAACTGTACCGAAAAGAAGTACAGGCAGCGATTCATAGTTTGGGAAGTCAAGCTTTACGAACGATTGCGGTGGCATTTAAACCGTTAAAAATTACAGATTCAATTGAACATGAAAGAGAAGTCGAGCAGGATTTTATGCTTGTTGGAATACAAGGAATGATAGATCCGCCAAGACCAGAAGTTGCACAAGCGGTGAAAGAGTGTAAGGAAGCTGGTATTAGAACGGTAATGATTACGGGAGATCATAAAGTGACAGCAATGGCAATTGCGGAACAGTTAGGGGTTTTACCACCGGGTGGACGCGTTGTAGAAGGAGTAGAACTTGCGAATATGGATGTGGAGGCATTAGAAAATATTGTAGAAGATACGTATGTATTCGCTCGTGTGTCTCCTGAGCATAAATTGAAAATTGTTAAGGCATTGCAAAATAGGGGGCATATAGTAGCTATGACAGGTGATGGAGTGAACGATGCTCCAGCTATTAAAACAGCCGATATAGGGATTGCGATGGGGATTACAGGGACAGATGTTGCAAAAGAAGCTTCTTCACTTGTGTTGTTAGATGACAACTTCGCCACGATTAAATCGGCGATTAAAGAAGGTAGAAACATATATGAAAATATCCGGAAGTTTATTCGGTATTTGTTAGCATCTAATGTTGGTGAAATTTTAGTTATGTTATTTGCGATGTTACTTGCTTTGCCATTGCCGATGGTTCCGATTCAAATTTTGTGGGTGAACTTAGTTACTGATGGTTTACCAGCGATGGCATTAGGGTTGGATAAAGCTGAAGGAGATGTGATGAAGCGAACGCCACGCCATCCGAAAGAAGGGGTATTTGCTAGAGGGCTTGCGTGGAAAATTATAAGTCGTGGTTTTCTAATCGGAGCAGTGACATTAGTAGCGTTTATTATTGCATTTAACCAGCATCCGAACGAATTGAAGTATGCACAAACGGTAGCATTCGCAACATTAGTACTTGCTCAGCTTATTCATGTATTTGATTGTCGCAGTGAACATTCTATATTTCATCGCAACCCATTTGGAAATATATATTTAGTAGGAGCGGTTATTATTTCCTTATTGTTAATGCTTGTAGTTATTTATTATCCGCCATTACAACCGATTTTTAGCACATTGCCGATACAAGCACGAGATTGGTTGTTAATTGGAGGATTATCATCTATTCCGACATTCTTATTAGTAGGATCCTTATTAACAAGAAAAAAGGAGGAAAAGAAAAAACCACTGTTATATAAGAAGGGATTAAACTTGAAATAGTCAATAATATGAAAATGTGATATAATTTACAGAAGGTAGTAGAGTTGCATCTCTATTACCTTTTTCATTGAGTTATTTCATGGCTTGGATGTGATAAAGATGATTTGTAGTATGACAGGATTTGGAAGGTCGAAAGTAGAAAACGATACTTTTCAAATTACAGTAGAAATGAAGTCGGTGAACCATCGCTTTTTAGAAATGAGTATTCGACTTCCGAAGCAAATGATGGTGTTTGAAGATAAAATTCGTAAAATAATTGCAGAACAAGTTCGCCGTGGACGTATTGAAGTGTCTATTAGTATAACAGGTGAAGGGCTTGTTGAAAGAAAATTAAGTGTGAATTGGGAGCTTCTTGAACAGTACCAATCCATTATGGAAGATATAAAAGGAAAATTTCAATTACAAGATTCTATTACACTTCAACAATTAATGGGAATGCCAGAAGTAACGGCAGTTGAAGAAATAGAAAATGTAAATGTACAATTTGAAAACAGTTTATATGAGGCTGTTCGCCAAGCTGCTCATATGTTGAAAACGATGAGAGAGGGCGAAGGAGAACGATTACATAAAGATATAGCGTATCGTTTGCAAGAGATTCACAATTGTGTAAATGCAATTATCCCACATGCGCCAATTGTTACACAAAAATATCGTGAACGATTAGAAAATCGCTTAAAAGAATTACATAGTCAAGATTTAGATGAACAACGATTGCTAACAGAAGTGGCAATATTTGCAGAGCGTTCAGATATTCACGAAGAACTAGTACGCTTACAAAGTCATTTAGATCAATTTCGTGAAGCACTGCAAATTGAAGAGCCTGTTGGAAGGAAAATGGACTTCATCGTGCAAGAGATGCATAGAGAAGTTAATACGATTGGTTCTAAGGCAAATGACTTAACAATTTCAAAATATGTCGTAGAAATGAAAAATAACCTTGAAAAAATTCGTGAACAAGTACAAAATATTGAGTAGCTTTCAAAAAATATATAAAGTTATACGTGGTGGAGAAATCGGATAGACTTACTAGGAGGCGCAAACTATGGCCATGAGGTTTTTAAATATTGGATATGGAAACATTGTATCTGCTCATCGAATTATTGCTATTGTAAGTCCGGAGTCAGCTCCTATTAAACGAACAGTACAGGAAGCACGTGAACATAATGCTTTGCTTGATGCTACGTATGGGAGAAAAACAAGGGCGGTTATTGTTATGGATGATGGGCATATTGTATTAAGTCCAATTCAGCCAGAGACGATTGCACATCGTTTGAATAATAAAGAAGATTTAAGTGAGGAAGGGTAGGTTTTACATATTTATGAGAAGTAGAAGAGGATTGCTCATCGTTCTTTCAGGACCTTCTGGGGTCGGGAAAGGAACGGTTCGAAAAGAGCTGTTTAGCCATGAAGATACGCGTTTTCAGTACTCTATTTCAGTAACGACACGTAAACCGCGTGAAGGTGAAGTAGATGGTGTGGATTATTTCTTTAAAGAGAGAGAAGAATTTGAAGAAATGATTCGTAATGAGAGGTTACTTGAATGGGCTGAATTCGTTGGTAATTATTACGGAACACCAATTGATTATGTTGAAAAAACATTACAAGAAGGAAAAGATGTGTTCCTAGAAATTGAAGTGCAAGGAGCAATTCAAGTTAAAAAAGCCTTTCCTGAAGGTGTATTTATTTTCTTAGCACCTCCAAGTTTATCTGAACTAAAGAACCGAATTGTCGGTCGTGGTACAGAAACTGAAGATGTTATTGAAAATCGTTTAACGGTAGCGAAAGAAGAAATCGAAATGATGGACGCTTATGACTATGTAGTAGAAAACGATCAAGTTGAATTAGCTTGCGACAGAATTAAAGCAATTGTGGTTGGCGAACATTGCCGCCGCGAAAGAGTAGCAAAATATTATAAAGAAATGACGGAGGGTCTATAATTATGTTAAATCCATCAATTGATTCATTATTAACAAAAATCGATTCTAAATATACGCTTGTAACAGTAGCTGCGAAGCGTGCTCGTGAAATGCAACTTGCTGACAACTGTGTTATTGAACAACCTGTTTCTCATAAATGTGTAGGTAAATCATTAGAAGAAATCGATGCAGAAGTATTAAAATATGTACCAAGCGAAGACAAAATAATTGATTAAGACCATCTTTTCGACAAATTAAAACATAGACATTATAATTTTCTATGTAACGGTAACAACCTATTTACAAGTAGGTTGTTATTTTTTTACGACAGAGCTGAAAAGAACTTGTATAAAGAAGAAACGAAATACTAGCACTGACGAGCTGGAAAAACTCCATTTCAGCAGAATAAGTTTGAAAAAGAAAGAGGACGAGTCATATGCTAAAAGGGAAAAAGATACTTCTATGTGTAACAGGAGGCATTGCGGTTTTTAAAGCAGCTGCGTTAACAAGTAAAATGACACAAGCGGGGGCACTTGTAAAAGTGATGATGAGTGAGTCAGCAATGAAGTTTGTTACTCCTCTTACATTTCAAGCCCTTTCTCGTCATGATGTATATACAGATACATTCGATGAGAAAGACTCGGCGGTTATCGCTCATATTGATTTAGCAGATTGGGCGGATGTTGTACTTGTTGCACCTGCTACAGCCAATTGTATTGGAAAGTTAGCTGGTGGTATTGCTGACGATATGATTACAACTACTTTGTTAGCTACTACAGCGCCAGTGTGGATTGCACCTGCTATGAACGTGCATATGTATGAAAATAAAATTGTTCAAAAAAATATGATGACGTTAAAAACTTTAGGATATACATTCATTGAGCCTGGGGAAGGTTTTTTAGCATGTGGTTATGTAGCAAAAGGAAGATTAGAAGAGCCTGAAACGATTATTGCGCGTTTAGAGGCATCTTTCTCAGAGAAAAAGCCATTGCAAGGAAAGCGAATATTAATAACAGCTGGACCGACACGTGAAAAGATTGATCCGGTTCGTTTTATGACGAATTTTTCTTCTGGAAAGATGGGATATGCAATTGCGGAAGTGGCAGCAAACTTAGGAGCTGAGGTTATACTTATTTCAGGACCGACATCGCTAACTCCACCACTACATGTAACAACTGTACAAGTGGAATCTGCACAAGATATGTTAGAAGCTGTACTTAAGTATTATTCCAATACGGATGTTGTTATTAAAACAGCTGCAGTTGCAGATTACCGCCCGAAATATGTTCATGATAATAAAATGAAAAAGAAGAATGGCGATGCTGTTATTGAATTAGAAAGAACAGTGGACATTTTAAAAACGTTAGGTGAGAAGAAGGACCAACAGTTACTTATTGGATTTGCAGCCGAAACGACAAACATAGAGGAGTACGCAACGAGAAAATTACGTGAGAAAAATGCAAATATGATTGTTGCGAATGATGTGAAAGCCCAAGGAGCTGGATTTGGTACAGATACAAATATTGTGACAATGTATAGAAAAGATGGAGAGATTATTGAGTTGCCACTTTTAACGAAGAAAGAAGTAGCTCGTGAAATATTAAAGCAAATTGAAATGATGTTAGAAGATGATCGTTTATGAAGTTTGCGAGTGTAATTGTTGATGTACCTGCACGTCAAACAGATCGACCGTTTGATTATATTATCCCTAAAAAATGGGAAGATATTGTGCAAACAGGAATGCGTGTAGTAGTCCCATTCGGCCCGAGGAAATTGCAAGGCTTTATTATTGGTATAAAGGATTCGGTTGACGTAGAAAGTAAAAAATTAAAGGTACTCTATGAAATACTAGATGTCACTCCAGTTTTAAATGAGGAGTTATTAAAGCTTGGGTATTGGCTTACAAGTGAAACGTTATGTTATATGATTTCAGCTTTTCAAGTGATGCTGCCGACAGCGATAAAAGCAACGTATAAAAAGCGTCTACAGCTTCGTAAACAAGAAGAAGTTACGCCAGAAATTCTTTGTTTATTTCAGGGGAAGGAAACGATAGATTGGGAAGCTATCGAGGCGCAGCCACACCTATATCGCACTATTCAACAAGAAATTAAAAATGGTACGATTGAAGTAGTTTATCAAGTAAAGGATAAAGTACAAAAGAAGAAACAAAGAGTAGTTCAACCAGAATTGCCGGAAGATAAACTAGAATTAGCGGCGTTTGAACTGAAAAGTAGAAAACAACAAGATGTACTTTATTATTTTGTAGAAAATTATAAAAGTGTACCGTTGAAAATTTTAACAGAAGAATTACAAATAACAGATGCACCAATAAAAGCACTTGTTAAGAAGGGGCTAATCTCAGAAAAGTATGTAGAAGTATACCGGAATCCGTATGACGATGATAATTTTGAACAAACGAAACCATTCCCACTTACTGAGGAACAAAAACAAGTAATTACACCGATTTTGTCATCGATTATAAATGAAACTTACAATCCATTTTTACTATATGGTGTTACAGGAAGTGGTAAGACAGAAGTGTATTTACAATCTATAGCAGCGGTGCTGAAAAAGGGAAAAGAAGCTATTGTGCTTGTTCCTGAAATCGCGTTAACGCCCCAGATGGTAGATCGCTTCAAAGGTAGGTTCGGTTCGCAAGTTGCGGTTCTTCATAGTGCGCTTTCTGTCGGAGAAAAATATGATGAATGGCGCAAGATTTTAAGAAAAGAAGTGAAAGTTGTAGTTGGTGCGCGTTCAGCTATTTTTGCTCCATTTGAAAATTTAGGGATCATTATTATTGACGAAGAGCACGAATCGAGTTATAAGCAAGAAGATAATCCGAAGTATCATGCAAGAGATGTAGCGGTGTGGAGAGGGCAATATCATAAGTGTCCAATCGTTCTAGGAAGTGCAACGCCGACACTTGAATCGTTTGCTAGAGCAAAAAAAGGTGTCTATGAGCTACTGACGATGGAAAAACGTATGAATGAACAAGCCTTGCCGACGGTAGAAATTGTTGATATGCGGGAAGAGCTTCGTGATGGAAATCGCTCAATGTTTTCAAAGGCACTGCATGAAAAAATAGCAGATCGATTAGAAAAGAAAGAACAAATGGTTCTCTTTTTAAATAGAAGGGGTCATTCTACGTTTGTGATGTGCCGTGATTGTGGGTATGTCGTACAATGTCCGCATTGTGATATTTCGCTGACATATCACAAAATGAACCATCGTTTAAAATGTCATTATTGTAGTTATGAAGAAAATATGCCAACAGAGTGTCCTGCTTGTAATAGTACTTATATTCGTTTCTTTGGTACAGGGACGCAAAAGGTTGAAGAAGAAATCACAAAACTATTTCCAGAAGCGCGAGTCATTCGAATGGATGTGGATACAACAAGCCGCAAAGGAATGCATGAAAAATTATTAAAGGCATTTGGTGAAGAGAAAGCAGATATATTACTTGGAACACAAATGATTGCAAAAGGACTTGATTTTCCGAAGGTGACGCTTGTTGGTGTTTTAACGGCGGATACGATGCTTCACCTACCTGATTTTCGGGCGAGTGAAAAGACCTATCAGCTATTGACGCAAGTGAGTGGACGTGCAGGAAGACATGAATTGCCAGGGGAAGTTGTAATTCAAACGTATACGCCGGAACATTACAGTGTAGAATTAGCAAAGAATCAACACTATGATGTATTTTTTGAACAAGAAATGCAAATGAGGCGAATGAGGCAATATCCGCCATATTACTACGTTGTACTTGTCACTGTATCCCATCCAGAATTATTAAAGGCAGTCCAAGTGACGGAAAAAATTGTCGGTCATTTACGAATGCATTGTTCACAGCAAACGATGGTGTTAGGGCCAGTTGCTTCAGCAATTCCAAGGATAAAAGATAGATATCGTTACCAATGCATGATAAAATACAAACGGGAACCAAACTTAAAGAACGTGCTCAAAATGGTAAATGAACATTATCAAGCAGAAATGCAAAAAGAGCTACAAATCTCAATTGATTTTAATCCAACAATGTTAATGTAGCGGAGGGAAATATGGCAGTTTTAGAAATTGTAAAGCATCCAAATGAAGTGTTAGAAACACCATGCGAAAGAGTAATTAACTTTGATAAAAAGTTAGTGAAATTGTTAAAAGATATGCATGAAACAATGTTAATTGCAGACGGCGTTGGTTTAGCTGCGCCACAAGTAGGTGTAAGCTTACAAGTAGCTGTTGTTGATATCGGTGATGATACGGGGAAAATCGAATTAATTAATCCGGTTATTTTAGAAAAACGTGGTGAACAAGTAGGTCCCGAAGGCTGCTTAAGCTTTCCGGGACTTTATGGTGAAGTGGAGCGTGCAGATTATATTAAAGTGCGTGCGCAAAATCGCCGCGGGAAAATATTCTTATTAGAAGCGAAAGACTTCTTGGCGCGTGCAATTCAGCATGAAATCGATCATTTACATGGTGTTTTATTCACATCTAAAGTGACGAGATATTATGAAGAAAACGAATTAGAATAGGTGTTAAAAGGAGCGGTTTTTGAATGATAAAAGTAGTATTTATGGGAACACCGGACTTTTCTGTGCCGGTGCTTCGTCGTCTTATCGAGGATGGATATGACGTAGTGGGTGTTGTAACGCAACCAGATCGTCCAGTAGGTAGAAAAAAGGTTTTAACACCTACGCCTGTTAAAGTAGAAGCGGAGAAGCATGGTATTCCGGTGTTACAGCCACTGAAAATTCGTGAAAAAGACGAATATGAAAAAGTATTAGCGTTAGAGCCGGATTTAATCGTAACAGCTGCATTCGGTCAGATTGTACCGAATGAAATTTTAGAAGCGCCAAAGTACGGATGTATTAATGTCCATGCTTCATTACTTCCAGAACTTCGCGGTGGTGCACCGATTCACTATGCAATCATGCAAGGAAAAGAGAAAACAGGTATTACAATTATGTATATGGTAGAAAAATTAGATGCTGGTGATATTTTAACGCAAGTAGAAGTTGAAATTGAAGAGCGTGAAACAACAGGTTCTTTATTTGATAAGTTAAGCGAAGCGGGTGCGCACCTTTTATCTAAAACGGTTCCTTTACTAATTCAGGGTAAACTAGAACCAATTAAACAAAATGAAGATGAAGTAACGTTTGCATATAATATAAAACGTGAGCAAGAGAAAATTGATTGGACAAAAACAGGTGAAGAAGTATACAATCACATTCGCGGATTGAATCCATGGCCAGTTGCTTATACGACTTTAGCAGGACAAGTTGTTAAAGTATGGTGGGGAGAAAAGGTCTCTATGGCAGAGAAAGCTGAACCAGGTACAGTAGTAGCTCATGAAGAAGATGGATTTGTTGTTGCAACAGGGAATGAGACAGGTATTAAAATTACTGAATTGCAACCGTCTGGTAAAAAACGTATGAGTTGTTCACAATTTTTACGTGGAACAAAACCTGAAATTGGTACGAAGTTAGGAGAAAATGCATGAGACAAAATGTTCGTGAGTTAGCTCTTGATGGTTTAATTCAAGTAGAAAAAAGTGGTGCATATAGTAACTTACTTTTAAATAATTTGATTGAAAAAAGTACAATTGACAGAAAAGATATTGGTTTATTAACTGAAATTGTATATGGAACGATTCAACGTCGTGACACACTAGATTATTATTTACAACCATTTTTAAGAAAAAAGGTTGAGGCGTGGGTAAGAGTGTTGCTTCGCTTATCTTTATATCAAATGCTATATTTAGACCGAGTTCCGGAAAGAGCTGCTATTCATGAAGCTGTTGAGATTGCGAAGCGTCGTGGGCATAAGGGGATTTCAGGCATGGTGAACGGAGTATTGCGTTCGATTCAGCGAGAAGGTGTACCTTCTTTAGAAGAAATCAATAATCCGGTAGAACGTCTTGCGATTGCAACAAGTCATCCAATGTGGCTTGTACAAGACTGGGCATCTGAATATGGTTTAGAGACAGCAGAGAAAATGTGTGAAGTAAATATGATACCACCTGTACCGACAGCACGTGTGAATGTTGATAAAGTTACGGTAGAAGAAGCGATTGAGCTATTAGCAAATGAGGGTATAGAAGCGAAACGTGGCGATTTGTCAGATGATGCAATTCAAATTGAAAGAGGGAATGTAGCGCATACAGAAGCGTTCAAAAAAGGATTTCTCTCTATTCAAGATGAAAGCTCTATGCTTGTTGCACGTGCTTTAGAACCGAATGAGGGAGATACAGTTCTTGATAGCTGTGCCGCTCCTGGTGGTAAAACAACGCATATAGCCGAGCGTTTAAAGGGAACAGGTAAAGTAATGTCACTTGATTTACACGCGCATAAAGTGCGTTTAATTAGACAACAAGCAGATCGACTTGGTCTAGAAAATGTAGAAACAAAGGCATTAGATGCTAGAAAAGTTCAAGAGTATTTCGAAAATGAAACTTTTGATAAAATATTAGTAGATGCACCATGTTCTGGGTTTGGTGTTATAAGACGTAAACCTGATATTAAGTTAGGCAAAGATAAGGGCGATAGTGAACGATTATCAACGATTCAACTTGCGATATTAGAAAAAATAGCACCATTGTTAAAACAAGGTGGTCGCCTTGTTTATAGTACGTGCACAATTGAAAAAATAGAAAATGAACAAGTAATAGAGCAATTTTTACAAGAGCATCCTGAATTTGAGTGGGATACTACGATTAAAGAGCGTATGCCAGAAAAATTAAGTCCGTATATTAATGAAGGTCAAATACAAATTTTACCGCATTATTTTGCAACAGATGGCTTTTATATTGCTTGTTTAAGAAAGAAGGTGTAGCATCATGGAAACGACTGTAAAAAAACAAAAGAAAAATGTAGAAACAAAGAAACCATCAATTTACTCTTTACAACTTCATGAAATGCAAGATTGGTTAAAGGAACAAGGGGAACCTAAATTCCGTGCAGGACAAATTTTTGATTGGTTATATAAAAAACGTGTAAAAAATTATGAGGATATGTCAAACCTTTCTAAAGGATTGCGCGATAAATTGTCGAATTCCTTTGATATTACTACTTTAAATACGTTAGTAAAACAAACGTCTTCGGATGGAACAATTAAATTCTTATTCCAGTTATACGATGGGTACTCTATTGAAACGGTATTAATGCGACATGAATATGGAAATTCCATTTGTGTAACAACACAGGTTGGTTGCCGTATTGGATGTACGTTCTGTGCATCTACACTTGGTGGGTTAAAACGAAACCTAGAAGCTGGAGAAATTGTAGCGCAAGTAGTAGAAGTTCAGCGTGCGCTTGATGAAACAGAAGAACGTGTAAGTTCTCTTGTTGTTATGGGAATTGGAGAACCGTTTGATAATTATGACAACTTAATGTCATTCTTACGCATTGTAAATCATGAAAAAGGAATTCATATTGGTGCAAGGCATATGACAGTTTCAACAAGTGGAATTGTTCCGAAAATTTATAAGTTCGCTGAAGAAGATATGCAAATCAATTTTGCGATTTCATTGCATGCTGCAAATACAGAGTTACGTTCAAAATTAATGCCGATTAACCGTGCTTATAAGCTACCTGATTTAATGGAAGCTATTAAATACTATGTAAATAGAACAGGGCGTCGTATTACATTTGAATATGGCTTATTTGGAGGAGAAAACGACCAAGTTGAGCACGCTGAAGAACTTGCTGCGCTCTTAAAAGGTGTAAAATGTCATGTGAACTTAATTCCGGTAAACTACGTGCCAGAACGTGATTACGTACGTACGCCACGTGAGCAAATTTTCTTATTTGAAAAGACGCTAAAAGATCGTGGAGTGAATGTAACAATTCGCCGTGAACAAGGTCATGATATTGATGCAGCCTGCGGTCAGTTGCGTGCGAAGGAGCGCAAAGAAGAGACGAGGTGACGAGATGAAAGCCGTGTTTCTATCGGATAAAGGGAAAGTTCGTCAACATAATGAAGATAGTGCAGGAGTTTTTCACAATTTAGATGGAAATATTTTAGCGGTAGTAGCAGATGGAATGGGAGGTCATCGAGCTGGCGATGTAGCCAGCTCGATGGCCATTCAATTATTCCATGATTATTGGAAGCAAACGCATAATATGAATGAGCCTAAAAAGATAGAAAAGTGGTTACATACTAACGTTGGAATTATTAATGAGCGCATATATGCGTACTCTAAGCAACATGTAGAGTGTAATGGCATGGGAACAACGGTTATCGTAGCGATTTGTACACCTAGTTTTGTAACAATTGGTCATATAGGAGATAGTCGTTGTTATATGGTATCAGAGGGAGAGATAGCGCTTGTAACGGAAGATCACTCACTTGTAAATGAACTTGTTAGGCACGGTGAAATTTCAAAAGAAGATGCAGAATATCACCCGAAAAAGAATGTTCTGTTAAGAGCGTTAGGAACAGAAGAAAAGGTCGAACTAGATGTAAAAACATTGGTGCTCGAAGAAGACGATCAATTACTTCTTTGCTCTGATGGATTGTCTAACAAAGTACCTATGACTGATATGCAACAAATTTTACAATTAAATGAACAGCTCGAGGCGAAAGGAGAGCATCTCATTCAATTAGCAAATGATCGTGGTGGAGAAGATAATATCACCCTCGTTCTTATTGATTATGCGGATTCGACAAACGAAAGTAGGTGAAGTGCAACGTGCTGATTGGAAAACGCTTAAATGACCGTTATAAACTGCTAAAAATGATTGGCGGTGGAGGAATGGCCAATGTATATTTAGCTCATGATGATATACTCGGCCGAGATGTAGCGGTAAAAATATTAAGACTCGACTATTCAAATAACGAAGAGTTTATTAAACGTTTCCATCGAGAAGCGCAATCTGTTACAACGTTGTCGCATCCAAATATTGTGAATATGTATGATGTTGGGGAAGAGGATGGTATATATTATCTTGTAATGGAATATGTACCTGGACGAACATTGAAGCAATACATAATTGATCGAGGAATGTTACCGATAGGAGAAGCTCTTGATATTATGGAGCAGTTAACGTCCGCCATGGCACATGCCCATCATTTTGAGATTGTACATCGTGATATTAAACCGCACAATATTTTGATTCGAGATGATGGAGTGATAAAAGTCACAGACTTTGGAATTGCGACAGCTACAAGTGCAACAACGATTACACATACAAATTCGGTGCTCGGTTCGGTGCATTATTTATCACCAGAACAAGCGCGCGGCGGTATAGCGAATAAACAATCAGATATTTATTCACTTGGGATTGTTATGTTTGAATTGTTAACAGGAAGACAACCATTTTCTGGTGAATCTGCTGTTGCAATTGCTTTAAAACATTTACAAAATGAAATACCATCTCCGAAAAGATGGAATGAAAATATTCCACAAAGTGTTGAAAATATTATATTAAAGGCAACTGCGAAAGATCCGTTTCATCGATATCAATCTGCTAATGCGATGAAACGAGATATTGAAACAGCGCTATACCCAGAACGAATAAATGAACAACCATTTTACATACCAGAAGATATGGAAGCGACGAAAGCGATTCCAATTATTCAACAAGAACAATTATTTCAAAATGTAAGTGATGAAACGATTGTATTAAAAGGAAGTAAAGTGGATGAACAAGTAAGAAAAGAAGCGACCGAATCCGGTAAGAAGAAAAAACGAAGTAACAAATGGCTGAAGGTTTTAATTACAACATTTTTACTTTTAGCAATAGGGATAACATTAGCGCTTACTGTTATTCCAGGCTTCTTTATTCCGAAAGATGTGAAGGTTCCTGACGTGGCTGGTATGAAGTATACGACAGCTGTAAATGCATTAGTTGAAAAGGGGTTTGAAGTTACTGAACCTAATATTGTATATACAGATAATGTTGAAGTCGGAAAAGTGATAAAAACAGATCCTATAGCAGGAAGAGTAGTGAAAGAAAACTCTAAAATTACTATCTATCAATCAGGTGGGAAAAAGAAAAGTAAGATGCGCGATTTGACAGGAAAAGATTTTGAGAGTATAAGAGCTGAGCTAGAAGAGAAATATAAACAAGTTACACCAAATTATATTGAAAATGATAAACCTAAAGGTGAAATTGTAGAACAAATACCAACACCTGACCAAATGGTTGTAGAAGGAGAACAAGAAGTAAAGATTTGGATAAGTAAAGGGCCTTATCAGATTAGACCAGGGGATTTTTCAAGCTGGACTGAAAATAGCGTGAAAAGTTATTTAAATGAAAGAAAACTTGTTTCTGATATAAAAAGGGAATATTCAGATACGGTTGATAAAGGTCTTGTTATTTCACAATTTCCGAAGCCTGGGACAGCTTTAAAAGAAGGAGATAAAGTAACGATTATTATCTCTGATGGTCCGAAGCCTAAAGTGACGAAAACGGTAAAAGTGGATAACATTTCTATCCCATATGAGCCTCCTGCAACAGGTGAGAAAAAGCCACAAACAATAGAAATTTATAAAGAAGATATGCAGCAAAAAATGGATAGACCAGTTGAAACGAGAACAATTACTGAGTCGGCCACTATTTCTTTAGACTTTGTAATTCAAGAAGGTGCAAAGGGACACTATAAAATTGTTCGGGATGGAGTAACGATTATCGACAAAGAAGTGCCGTATCCATCTCAATAATAGTGAATTCCATTGTCTTGTTATGGGGGATAGCCAAAACCCTCACTGATTAAAGTTTCACTTTATTACTCTTGCCTGTTATGCTGTCTACATAGTGGACGGTATAACAGGCAAAAATATATGATTCAAAAAGCTATAAAAGTGATATTGTTGTAAATAGTATTTTGAATTTGATGGTAGATTAAATATATTAACCTGGGTATATATTTGGTGGGTTTTGAAATAATTGTTTAAAGAGCTTTAGTCCATTCATTTCTAATTACAGTTTCACTTTATACAAAATAAAGGAGAATTATATGCCAGAAGGAAAAATTGTAAAAGCTTTAAGTGGGTTTTATTATGTGCAGCATGAAGAAGGGATTACACAATGTCGCGGGCGTGGTGTATTTAGAAAGAATAAAATTACGCCACTTGTAGGAGACCAAGTTGTATTTCAAGCAGATAATCCGAATGAAGGTTATGTGTTAGAAGTGTTTGATCGAAAAAATGAACTTGTTAGACCTCCTATTGCTAATGTTGATCAAGCAATTCTTGTTTTCTCTGCAGTAGAACCAGATTTTAATCCAGGACTGTTAGATCGATTTTTAGTATTGATTGAATATCATAACATTAAGCCGATTATTTGTATTAGTAAGATGGATTTAGTAGATGAAAAAATGAGAGAAACTGTTGAATCTTATGCAAATGATTATCGTGAAATGGGTTATGATGTCTTGTTTACTTCTATAAATACATCGGAAAGTATCGACATTTTGAAACCATTCTTAGAAGGCTGTATTTCTGTCGTTGCAGGCCAATCTGGTGTTGGGAAATCTTCAATGTTAAACGTATTACGTCCAGATTTAGAATTGAAAACAAATGATATTTCTTCACATTTAGGACGCGGGAAGCATACGACAAGACACGTGGAATTAATTACAGTTGGAAGCGGACTAGTTGCGGATACACCTGGTTTTAGTTCACTGGATTTCATAGATATAGAAGTAGAAGATCTTACATATTGTTTTCCAGAGTTGAAAGAAGCGAGCCAATACTGTAAATTTAGAGGGTGTACACATCTTTCTGAACCGAAATGTGCGGTGAAAGTTGCGGTTGAAGAAGGAAAGATTACTGAATATCGTTATAAGAATTACAAACAATTCGTAGAAGAAATTAGAGAGAGAAAGCCGAGGTATTAGTCATGATTAAAATTGCACCATCGATTTTATCAGCAGATTTTTCAAAATTAGGGGAAGAGATTAAAGATGTAGAAAAAGGCGGAGCTGATTACATTCACGTCGATGTAATGGATGGACATTTCGTACCAAATATTACGATCGGACCATTAATTGTAGAAGCAATCCGTCCGATTACATCATTACCGTTAGATGTACATTTAATGATTGAAAATCCTGATAACTATATCCCCACTTTCGCAAAAGCGGGAGCGGATATTATTACTGTCCATGTAGAAGCTTGTCCTCATCTACATCGTACAATTCAGTTAATTAAATCTCATGACATTAAAGCAGGGGTTGTATTAAATCCACATACTCCAGTTTCAACGATTGAGCATGTATTAGAAGATATAGACATGGTATTACTTATGACAGTAAATCCTGGATTTGGCGGACAGAAGTTTATTCATTCTGTATTACCGAAAATTAAACAAGTTGCAGAAATGGTTAAAAAGCGAAATCTACAAGTGGAAATCGAAGTTGATGGTGGTGTCAACGCTGAAACGGCAAGACTTTGTATTGAAGCAGGAGCGAATGTTCTTGTAGCGGGATCAGCAGTATACAATCAAAAAGACCGCGGTGAAGCAATTCGTGTAATTCGTGGATAAAGAATAAACGAACTTTTATCCTAGTGAAGCCTCTAGTTCATTAAGACTTCACTATTTATACATGTTAGAGCAGAAAATAAGAAGAAAGGCAATCTACCGAATGGCAGATTGCCTTTTTACAATAGAAGGGGAAGGAAAAATGATTATTCATATTTTAGCGGGAGGACCTGCAGAATGCTGCGCAGATTTTTCTCGATATGAAAATGAAGAAGTAGTGTGGGCGGCCGTTGATAGAGGGGTGTACCGTTTGTTGAAAAGAGGAATCACTCCGGCTGTTGCGTTTGGAGATTATGATTCAGTTACTGATGATGAATTAGCATGGATGGGACAGCAGACAAATGAATTACATATTGTCCCACGAGAAAAAGATCAAACAGATTTAGAAATTGCAATTAGCTGGGCTTTAGAACAGAGACCAAAATTAATTCGTATTTTTGGTGCTACTGGTGGAAGGCTTGATCACGGTTTAGCAAATATTCAGATGCTTTTAAAGGGATTAGAAGTAAATATAGAAATGTGTATTGTGGACAATAAAAATGAAATAATGGTGAAAAAGCTTGGTACGTATATAATTGAAGGAAATGAACATTTTCCATACGTATCATTTGTACCAGTTACTGAAAGGGTGGAAGGCATTACACTTCACGGTTTTAAGTACCCTCTTACTAATAAAACAATAGAGTGGGGATCGACACTTTGTATTAGTAATGAACTCATTAAGGAAAAAGGTACTTTTTCATTTACTTCTGGCATATTAATGATGATAAGAAGCACTGATTGAAGAAACAATTTTGCTCCTTGCATCATATAGTGAACAAGTGGAGTAATGGGGATTAGGAGGGAAACCATGAGATTTTATACAATTAAGTTACCTAAATTTCTTGGTGGAATTGTTCGTGCGATGTTAAATACCTTTAAAAAAGACTAAAAAAAGCACCTATTACCGGTGCTTTTTCCATTGGTATAGTAAAAAAAGAGCCTAGCGGCTCTTTTTTTTATTATTAAACACGTTCGATTTTGCCAGATTTTAATGCTCTAGCAGAAACGTAAACACGTTGAACTTTACCGTCGATGCGTACGCGAACTTTTTGAAGGTTAGCGCCCCATTTACGTTTTGTAGCGTTCATTGCGTGAGAACGAGAGTTACCAGAACGAGCTTTTCTTCCAGTGATAGCACAAACACGAGCCATTTATATTTCCCTCCCTTGATACCTTACCATACGTAATTTTTCAATGTTAGTCTTTTATGCGATGCTAAAAACACTACTATAATTTAACACAACTAAAAAGAGAATGCAACACCGTAGGAAAAAGAAATCAAGAAAAATTACTTGACACTATATATCAATGAAGAAAAGTTGAAATCAAGAAAAATTGCTTGACATATTATAGTGGTACATGTTGTATAATAACAATGGACTATTTTGCTCATCATAAAAAAATGTAATTTAAAACATAAAATATGAGAGTGAAAAAGAAAGAACGATGGAATTTTCTTTAAAAAGATTATATGATAGTAACTAAAGTAGTCTAGCTCACTTTCACCATTTATGAAGGGGGAAACGAGATGTCAATTGAAATTAAAACGAAGTACGGTCAAATTGATATTAGTACAGATGTAATTGCAACAATTGCTGGAGGTGCCGCAGTAGATTGCTACGGTATCGTAGGTATGGCATCAAAAAATCAATTAAAAGATGGATTAACAGACATTTTACGAAAAGAAAACTTCACTAGAGGCGTAATTGTTCGTAAAAATGAAGATGAAGTACATATTGATATGTATATTATTGTGAGCTATGGTACGAAAATTTCAGAAGTAGCACATAACGTGCAGACGAAAGTGAAATATACATTAGATCAAACTGTAGGACTAGCAGTAGATTCTGTAAACATCTACGTACAAGGAGTTAAAGTAATAAACTTGTAATGTGCATTAAGGAGGAAAATCTGTGTCAATTCAAAAAATTGATGGGAAACGTTTATCACAAATGATCATTCAAGGAGCGAATAATTTAACAAATAATGTTCAGCTTGTTGATGCATTAAACGTATTTCCAGTTCCAGATGGCGATACCGGTACAAACATGAACTTATCAATGACTTCAGGCGCACGTGAAGTGAAAGCAAATCCTTCACAGCATGCTGGTAAAGTCGGCGTAAGTTTAGCCAAAGGATTATTAATGGGAGCACGTGGTAACTCTGGTGTTATTTTATCTCAATTGTTCCGTGGTTTCTCTAAATCCATTGAACAAAAAGAAGAATTAACAACAGTTGATTTTGCTGCAGCTTTAGAAGCTGGAGTAGAGGCGGCTTACAAAGCGGTTATGAAACCGATCGAAGGAACGATTTTAACGGTTGCAAGAGAAACGGGTAAATATGCAGTGACAGTTGCGAAAAAACAGCGCGACTTTGTTTTGTTTATGGAAGACGTTGTGAAAGAAGCAAATGCATCGTTAAATCGTACGCCAGATTTATTACCTGTATTAAAACAAGTTGGCGTTGTAGATAGCGGTGGTAAAGGTCTTGTTGTTGTATACGAAGGATTTTTAGCTGACTTAAAAGGAGAAACGATTTCTTCTGATGCGCCTGCACAACCATCTATGAATGAAATGGTACGCGCAGAACATCACCGTAGTGTACAAAGCCAATTGAGTACAGAAGATATTAAGTATGGATATTGTACGGAATTCATGGTGAAATTAGAGCCTGAAAAAATGAAGGAACATAATTTCTCTGAACAAAAATTCCGTGAAGATATTAGTGTGTACGGAGATTCACTACTTGTTGTATCGGATGATGAGGTTGTAAAGGTTCATATTCATGCGGAACATCCTGGAGATCCTATGAACTACGGACAGCGTTACGGTAGTCTAATTAAGATCAAAGTAGAAAATATGCGTGAACAGCATACTGCTTTATTAGATGAACCTACTCCGATGCCTGAACAAACGAATCAGCCAAAAGAGAAACAACCGTATGGTATTGTAACTGTAGCTATGGGATCTGGTATTAAAACTTTATTTGAGAGCATTGGCGCAACAAAAGTTATCGAAGGTGGCCAAACGATGAATCCAAGTACGGAGGATATCGTGAAGGCGATTGAAGAGGCGAATGCTGAAAAAATTATCATTTTACCAAATAACGGAAATATCGTGATGGCAGCAGAACAAGCAGCATCAGTGGTAGATCAAGAAGTTATTGTTGTTCGTTCAAAAACAGTTCCTCAAGGTATGGCTGCTATGTTAGCATTTAATCCAGTTGGAACGTTAGAAGAGAATGAAGAACACATGAAAGAAGCTTTATCCCATGTGAAAACAGGTCAAATTACGTATGCTGTTCGTGATACGGAAATTGATGGTGTAGCAATTCAAAAAGATGATTTCATGTGTATTGCAGATGGGAAAATTGTATCTACAAATGCTGAAAAAGTAGGAGCTGCGAAGCAATTACTAGAAGCGCTAATTGATGAGGATTCTGAAATCGTAACGATTCTACAAGGTGAAGATGCAACAGATGAAGAAGTGGCTGAATTAGTTACGTTTGTAGAAGAGAGCTTTGAAGATGCAGAAGTAGAAGTACATGCAGGGAACCAACCGGTGTATTCTTTCATCTTCTCTGTAGAATAAGAAAAGATTCGTTTTGAAAATAAATGGATTACTTACTTGCTAATGGATAAGAAGTAGTGATATGAAATTTATTACTAGTTTTTATTCAAAAGGCTAGCATATTGATGATAGAAAAGAGCCTTGCTGCTAAAAGTGAGGCTCTTTTCTTACGTGTTGTATAACTTTGTTTTATATAGAGGGATTAGAGTAGTTTCTCTTAGAATGCCTATGATAGAATATATAGGGTGAAAGAGAGCGATTACAGATGTTAATGATGTTAATGGTTAATCAATAGAGTGAAACAAAGAAAATAATGTGACGGAGCGTGAGAATCTTGAATGAAGTTGTACAAGTTCCTGTTACGGATGTAAAGGGAATCGGAGGAGAAACATCTGAGTTATTACACGAGATGGGAATTTATACAGTTTCTCATCTATTAGAACATTTTCCGTACCGTTATGAAGACTATGCGATGAAAGATCTTGCTGAAGTGAAGCATGATGAGCGTGTGACAGTTGAGGGGAAAGTTCATAGTGCTCCTTTACTGCAATATTATGGGAAGAAGAAGTCGCGTCTAACAGTTCGTGTCCTCGTTGGTCGTTATTTAATTACAGCTGTATGTTTTAATAGACCATACTATAAACAGAAGTTAAAGTTAGAGGAAACGGTAACAATTACTGGTAAATGGGATCAGCATCGCCAAACAATCGCTGTATCAGAACTTCATTTTGGACCAGTTTTACGTCAACAAGAAGTAGAGCCTGTATATTCAGTGAAAGGAAAACTGACAGTAAAACAGATGCGCCGTTTTGTTGCGCAAGCATTTAAGGAGTATGGAGATTCCATAGTCGAAGTATTACCAGACGGTTTGTTAAGTCGGTATAAATTATTACCACGCTATGAAGCGCTTCGAGCGTTACATTTTCCAGTGGGACAGGAAGACTTAAAGCAAGCGCGTCGCCGTTTTGTATATGAGGAGTTTTTCTTGTTTCAGTTGAAAATGCAAACACTTCGGAAGATGGAAAGGGAAAATTCGAAAGGGACGAAGAAAGAAATTTTGTCAGTAGAGTTACAAGAGTTTACCGATGCGCTTCCATTTCCGTTAACTGGCGCACAACGCCGAGTTGTAGATGAAATTATGAAAGATATGACATCTCCTTATCGAATGAATCGATTATTACAAGGTGATGTAGGGTCTGGGAAAACAGTTGTCGCTGCAATTGCTCTTTATGCGGCGAAATTGGCTCATTACCAAGGCGCTTTGATGGTTCCTACAGAAATTTTAGCTGAACAACATTATCAGTCGCTCGCTGAGACATTTTCGCATTTCGGTATGAAGGTTGAATTACTAACAAGTTCTGTTAAGGGTGCGAGACGTCGAGAAATTTTGGCGAAATTAGAACAAGGAGAAATAGATATCCTTGTTGGGACGCATGCTTTAATTCAGGATGAAGTTATATTTCATAGGTTAGGTCTCGTTATTACCGATGAACAACATCGATTTGGTGTAGCGCAGCGCCGGGTTTTACGGGAGAAAGGTGAAAGTCCAGATGTGTTATTTATGACGGCGACCCCAATTCCGCGTACGTTAGCAATCACTGCATTTGGAGAAATGGACGTTTCTATTATCGACGAAATGCCAGCTGGTAGAAAGGTAATTGAAACGTATTGGGCAAAACATGATATGTTAGATCGTGTTCTCGGTTTTGTGGAGAAAGAGATAAAAAAAGGAAGACAAGCATATGTTATTTGTCCTCTTATTGAAGAGTCTGAGAAGCTTGATGTGCAAAATGCTATCGATTTACATAGTATGCTGACTCATCATTACGAAGGGAAATGCCAAGTTGGGTTAATGCATGGAAGGCTATCATCTCAGGAAAAAGAAGAGATAATGGGACAGTTTAGTGAAAATAAAGTGCAAATTCTTGTATCGACAACAGTTGTTGAAGTAGGTGTGAACGTACCAAATGCGACTGTTATGGTTATTTATGACGCAGAGCGTTTCGGTTTATCACAGCTCCATCAGCTGAGGGGGCGTGTTGGACGTGGTAGTGAACAATCATATTGTTTATTAATCGCGGATCCGAAATCGGAAACGGGAAAAGAGCGAATGCGTATTATGACTGAAACGAATGATGGATTTGTATTGTCAGAAAAAGATTTAGAGTTACGAGGTCCTGGGGATTTCTTTGGAAGTAAGCAAAGTGGTCTGCCAGAATTTAAGGTTGCTGATATGGTACATGATTATCGGGCGTTAGAAACTGCTAGACAAGATGCGGCAATATTGGTAGAATCAGAAGCATTTTGGCACAATGATCAGTATGCTTCGCTGCGTACTTATCTTGATGGAACAGGTGTGTTCCAAGGAGAGAAGCTCGATTAAAGGGAGTCAACAAAAGTTTTTGTTGCATTCTACTTTTAATGATTATATACTACTGTTAGTACCTAGTCATAAAAATGGATGGTGCGGTATGAAAAAAAGAAGAAGTAAAAAAGAAAGACAAGAATTATTACAACAAACAATAGAAACGAATCCTTTTATTACGGATGAAGATTTAGCTGAAAAATTTCAGGTGAGCATACAAACTGTTCGTCTTGATCGTATGGAATTATCTATTCCTGAATTAAGAGAGCGAATTAAGCATGTAGCTACAAAGCAACATGAAGAAGATGTGAAATCTTTACCGTTAGAAGAGGTTGTCGGAGAAATTATCGATATAGAATTAGATAGACATGCTATTTCTATCTTTGAAGTAAAGGTAGAACATGTATTTAAAAGAAATCAAATTGCTCGTGGGCATCATTTGTTTGCACAAGCAAACTCACTAGCTGTTGCGGTTATTGATGAAGAATTAGCTTTAACTGCAAAGTCTACTATTCGATACATTCGTCCTGTAAAATTAGGAGAGCGCGTTGTTGCAAAAGCGCGTGTTGAGGATGTAGAGAATGATAAAGGACGGACGGTTGTCAAAGTGCGAAGCTTTGTTGGAGAAGAACTTGTTTTTACAGGCACTTTTGAAATGTATCGATCTAGTAATTATAGTGAGGAAGGTAACAACTTATGAAAATCGCAATAGATGCAATGGGAGGCGATCATGCTCCAAAGGCTGTAGTATTAGGAGCAATGAAAGCTATTAAGGAATATTCAGATATACATATTACGTTAGTAGGGAAAGAAGAGGAAATTCGTCAATACTTAACGAGTGAAGAGCGAATTACTATACTTCATACAGATGAAAAAATCGAAGCGACAGATGAACCAGTAAGAGCGGTTCGTCGAAAGAAACAAGCTTCAATGGTACTTGCAGCGCAGCAAGTAAAAGATGGTGTTGCGGATGCTTGTATATCAGCAGGGAGTACAGGAGCTTTAATGGCGGCTGGATTGTTTATTGTCGGTCGTATGGAAGGGATTGAAAGGCCAGCTTTATCACCTACAATGCCAACTGTTGATGGAGAAGGTTTTGTTATGTTAGATGTTGGAGCAAACGTTGATGCAAAACCAATTCATTTATATCAATATGCAGTAATGGGATCTGTTTACGCAGAGAAGGTAAGAGGGATTAAAAACCCTCGAGTTGGACTTTTGAACGTTGGAACAGAGGATGGTAAAGGAAACGAGCTTTCAAAACAAGTATTTGCTATGCTCAAGGATGCGCCAATTAATTTCGTTGGAAACGTTGAATCAAGAGACTTATTGCAAGGTGTAGCAGACGTTGTTGTATGTGATGGTTTTACGGGTAATGTAGCGTTGAAATCATTAGAAGGAACAGCACTTGCGTTATTCTCTATGTTAAAAGAGCAACTAATGAGTTCATTTACGAGTAAATTAGCAGCAGCAGTATTAAAACCAAAACTTATGGTATTAAAAGATAAAATGGATTATTCGGAGTATGGAGGAGCGGCGTTATTTGGATTGAAAGCTCCTGTCATTAAGGCTCACGGTTCTTCTAATGACCAATCGATATTTAGTGCGATTCGTCAAACGAGAGAAATGGTAGCGAAAGAAGTAATTCCTACAATTTCAAGTGTAATGGAGAAGGAGCCGCTTCAATAAGAGGAGGATTTGAAATGGGAAAAATAGCATTTCTTTTTCCGGGCCAAGGTTCACAGGCAGTTGGAATGGGTAGACAGTTAGCGGAGAATAATAAAGAGGTTGCAAAAGTATTTGCAAAAGCGGATGAAGTTTTGCATGATTCTCTTTCAGAAGTGATTTTTGAAGGACCGCAAGAAAAGTTAACATTAACGACAAATGCGCAACCTGCATTATTAACAACGAGTTTTGCAATTTTAACAGCTTTGAAGGAGTATGATATTATACCTGACTTTGTCGCAGGACATAGTTTAGGTGAATATAGCGCTCTTGTAGCGGCGGGTGCATTAACTTTCGAAGACGCTGTATATGCTGTAAGGAAACGTGGCGAATATATGGAAGAAGCAGTTCCAGGCGGGGAAGGTGCAATGGCAGCTATTTTAGGTGCAGATCCGGATATGCTGAAACGAGTTACAGAAGAAGTAACAAGTGAAGGATATGCAGTACAAATTGCTAATATGAATAGCACGAAGCAAATTGTTATTTCTGGAACAAAGCAAGGAGTAGAACTTGCTTCTCAGAGAGCGAAAGAAAATGGTGCTAAAAGAGCAATTCCGCTAAAAGTAAGTGGACCGTTTCATTCCTCGCTTATGAAGCCAGCTGCTGATAGGTTCCAAAGTGTTTTAAATGAAATTACAATTCAAGACACGGATATTCCTGTTATTGCAAATGTTACGGCAGACGTTATTACACGTGGTACAGATATTCAAGAAAAGCTAATTGAACAGCTCTATTCGCCTGTATTATGGTACCCATCTATTGAGAACATGGTGAATCAAGGGGTAGATACATTTATTGAAATCGGACCTGGAAAAGTACTTGCTGGTCTTATGAAGTCGATTGATTCTTCAGTGAAAGCATATGCGATATATGATGAAGAGACATTAAAAGATACCATTTCAAATTTGAGAGGAGAAAGCTGATGTTAAAAGGGAAAGTAGCATTAGTAACTGGTGCATCACGTGGAATTGGTCGTGCAATTGCGATTGATTTAGCGAAACAAGGGGCAAATGTTGTAGTAAATTATGCTGGTAATGAGCAAAAGGCGAATGAAGTCGTTGATGAAATAAAGAAATTAGGTTCGGATGCAATTGCAGTAAGAGCAGATGTTGCAAATGCTGATGATGTTACAAATATGGTAAAACAAACTGTAGATACGTTTGGCCAAGTTGATATTCTTGTAAATAACGCAGGTGTAACGAAAGATAATTTATTAATGCGTATGAAAGAAGAGGAATGGGATACAGTTATTAATACAAACTTAAAAGGTGTTTTCTTATGTACGAAAGCAGTATCTCGTTATATGATGCGTCAACGTCACGGTCGAATTATAAATATTGCTTCGGTTGTTGGGGTTATCGGAAACCCAGGGCAAGCAAACTATGTTGCTGCTAAAGCTGGTGTGATTGGATTAACAAAAACATCGGCAAAAGAGTTAGCGAGCCGAAGTATTACTGTAAATGCAATTGCTCCAGGGTTTATTGCGACTGATATGACGGATGTTTTGGATGAAAAAATAAAAGAAGAAATGTTAAAAGTAATTCCTGCTGCTCAGTTTGGTGAAGCGCAAGATATCGCAAATGCTGTAACGTTTTTTGCTTCTGATCAAAGCAAATATGTTACAGGCCAAACGTTAAATGTTGATGGCGGTATGGTAATGTAATAAAAGAATGGATTTCACCTAGTTTTTTTGGACAATATTTAATATAATATTTGAGGGGAGGTGAATGGAATGGCAGATGTATTAGAGCGTGTAACAAAAATCATCGTTGATCGTTTAGGTGTAGAAGAGACTGAAGTAGTACCAGCTGCAAGCTTCAAAGAAGATTTAGGCGCAGACTCCCTAGATGTAGTAGAACTTGTAATGCAATTAGAAGATGAATTCGAAATGGAAATTTCTGATGAAGATGCTGAAAAGATTGCTACTGTTGGCGATGCTGTGACTTACATAGAGAGTCATCTATAATGTTTGAGTGAAGTCCCGTTTTTTAGCGGGGCTTTCTCGGCTTATATCTGGAGGGACCTATGCCGTACCGAAAATATAGAGAAAAAAAATACGAAACAAAATATCGTGAAGCTTTTAAAGTGTTTCAAGAAAAGATAGGTATTACGTTTACAGATGAAAAATTATTGATTCAAGCATTTACGCATTCATCCTATGTGAATGAGCATCGAAAAAAACCGCATGAGGACAATGAGCGTCTTGAATTTCTTGGAGATGCTGTATTGGAACTCACTGTATCACAGTATCTGTTTCAAAAATATCCGACAATGAGCGAAGGTGAGTTAACAAAACTACGTGCAGCTATTGTATGTGAGCCATCTCTTGTTCGTTTTGCAAACGAATTGTCATTTGGTAGCCTGGTGTTATTAGGAAAAGGTGAGGAAATGACGGGTGGACGTGAACGACCAGCTTTATTAGCGGATGTCTTTGAAGCGTTTATTGGTGCCCTTTATCTTGATCAGGGGCTAGAAATAGTTTGGGGATTCTTAAAAGAAGTTGTATATCCAAAAATTAATGAAGGTGCTTTTTCTCATGTGATGGATTATAAGAGTCAATTGCAAGAATTGATTCAGCGTGATGGCAGTGGCAATATTGAGTATCAAATTTTGCAAGAAAAAGGACCGGCCCATAACCGAGAATTTGTGTCACGTGTTACGTTAAATAACGTGGCGTTAGGTCTTGGTAGTGGTAAGTCAAAAAAAGAAGCAGAGCAACAAGCTGCTGCAGAAGCATTGAAAAAGTTAAAAGAACAATCATAAGGAATCCCCCTTTGAATGAGGGGGATTCCTTATGCATAGAATGAAACTTTCCTTTTATTTGTAAGTAAAAGGAGGGGGAAATCCGTATAGTAGCTTGTTTTCGTACAGACAACGTTTATAACAACGGAGAATAGGAGGAAGGCCTTTCGTGTTTTTAAAAAGATTAGAAATAGCAGGATTTAAATCTTTTGCTGAGCGTGTATCTGTCGATTTTGTTCCAGGTGTAACGTCTGTAGTAGGACCTAATGGGAGCGGGAAAAGTAATATTACTGATGCAATTCGCTGGGTACTGGGTGAACAATCTGCAAAGTCATTACGTGGTGCAAAGATGGAGGATATTATTTTTGCTGGCAGTGATACGAGAAGAGCGGTTAATGTTGCTGAAGTAACATTAACTTTAAATAATGAAGACCAACGATTACCGATTGAGTATAACGAGGTGTGTGTAACGCGTCGTGTATCTCGTTCAGGTGATAGTGATTTTTATATTAATAAACAATCTTGTAGATTGAAAGATATTATTGATTTATTTATGGACTCTGGTATGGGAAGGGAAGCTTTTTCAATTATTAGCCAGGGGAAAGTCGAAGAGATTTTAAGTAGTAAATCAGAAGAACGTCGTGGTGTATTTGAAGAAGCTGCGGGTGTGCTGAAATACAAACTTCGTAAAAAGAAAGCTGAAGGGAAATTGGCGGAAACACAAGAAAACTTAAATCGTGTACAAGATATTATTCACGAATTAAGTAGTCAAGTAGAGCCGTTAGAAAGACAAGCTTCTATTGCGAAAGATTATCTTGAGAAAAAAGAAGAATTAGAGAAAGTAGAAGCTGCGCTTATTGTGCATGAAATTGAAGAATTACATGAGAAGTGGGAAGCGCTTCGAAATCAATTTGGGCATAATAAAGATGAAGAAGCCAAAATGTCGACGAACTTACAAAAAAGTGAAGAAGAACTTGAGGAATTACGTGGGCAATTACAAGCGGTTGATGAATCTGTAGACTCCTTACAAGAAGTTCTCCTTCTTTCTAGTAAAGAGCTAGAAAAGCTAGAAGGACAGCGTGAGTTGTTAAAGGAAAGAAAGCAAAATGCAACGACGCATTGTGAGCAACTTGAAAAACTAATTGTTGAGTTGGCAGAGAAAGCTAAAAGCTATGATGGTGAAATTGAAACAAGTACAGAAGCGTTAATGCAATTTGTGAATCAAGTAAAAGAGTTGGAGACAAAATTGCATGATAACGAGCAACTACTTGCAACTTTTGCCGAGAATTTAGAGGAACAGATTGAGAATTTAAAAGGTGATTATATTGAACTTTTAAATCAACAAGCAAGTCATCGAAATGAATTATCTATGATTGAAGAACAATCTAAACAGCAAAACTCTAAAAATGAACGACTTGATGAAGAAAATGAAAAATATGTACAGATGCGTATGGAAATTACAGCGAAAAAGGCGAAACTTGTAGAAAGTTATGAGCAAGTGAAAGAGAAAGTAGCTGGCATTATTTCCGACATACAGAAGACAGAAGCTGCGCTTGGGAAATGTAAGTCGCAGTATAGTGAAAATGAAACGAAACTGTATCAAGCGTATCAATTTGTGCAACAGGCGCGCTCACGAAAAGAAATGCTAGAAGAGATGCAAGAGGACTATTCTGGTTTCTATCAAGGAGTACGTGAAGTATTAAAGGCTAGAGAAAATAGGTTACAAGGCATTGAAGGAGCGGTTGCAGAACTTCTGACTGTGCCGAAAGAATATGAAATCGCAATGGAAATCGCCCTTGGGGCAGCGATGCAACATATCGTAGTACAAACAGAAGAACATGCTCGTAATGCAATTGCATTTTTAAAGCAAAATAAGCATGG
Organism: Bacillus paramycoides; assembly: GCF_001884235.1. GTDB lineage: Bacteria > Bacillota > Bacilli > Bacillales > Bacillaceae_G > Bacillus_A > Bacillus_A paramycoides. The sequence goes on from NZ_MAOI01000070.1 coordinate 35,798, forward strand.
CCGTGCAACGTTTTTACCTCAAGCTGTTATTAAAAGTAGATCGTTATCATTTGATCAATTACGCATTGTGAATCAGCATCCATCGTTTGTTGGTGTGGCGGCAGAACTTGTGCAGTACAATAATAAATATGAGAATGTAGTTTCAAATTTATTAGGTACTGTTGTTGTTGCGAAAGATTTACGCGGAGCAAATGAATTAGCGAAACAACTGCAATACCGCTATCGTATTGTAACGCTCGAAGGTGACGTAGTGAATCCAGGCGGTTCTATGACTGGTGGAGCTGTAAAACAAGCGAAATCCTCTATATTGGGGCGTCAACGTGAACTGGAAGAGTGGACTAATAAGCTAGCTGATATGGAAGAAAAAACAACGAAGCTAGAAAACTTTGTTAAAGCAGTAAAGCAAGAGATTCAAGAAAAAGAAGTACAAATACGCGAACTACGACAAGGTGTAGAAACAGAGCGTGTAGATGAACAGAAATTAAGAGAAGAAATTAGTCGTTTAGAATTAGAAGAACATCGTATTAATGATCGTTTATCTATTTACGATTTAGAGATTGAAGGATTTTTACAAGATCAAGTAAAAATGCAAGGGCGTAGAGAAGAGTTAGAAAAGATTTTAGCGACTCTTCAAGCAGAGATTACGGAATTAGATAGCAAAATCGTCGCTTTAACGAAACAAAAGAGTGAACAACATTCTTCGAAAGAAAAAGTTCAGAAGGAAATGACTGAGCTAAAAGTACAAGCGGCTGAACAACAACAGCGTTTGTCTAATCAAAAAGAAAAAGTTGAACGATTGACGAAGGAAAAAGAAGAGACAGATGCGACGCTTGTAAAAACGAAAGAAGATTTAGCATTCTTAAAACAAGAGATGACATCTAATTCAAGTGGTGAAGAACAAATTACGAATATGATTGAGAAGAAAGCGTATGATCGTAATCAAACTTCGGAGCTAATTCGTTCTCGCCGTGAACAACGCGTAACATTACAAGAGAGAGTAGAGTATTTAGAACGCAATGTGAAAGAAACAATAGGTAAACATAAATATATTCTTGAGATGTTGAAAGATCAAGAAGTGAAGATTAACCGACTTGATGTAGAGTTGGAAAATAGATTGCAACATTTGCGTGAAACATATACTATTTCATTTGAAGCAGCAAAACTGAAGTATACAATGACGATGCCTGCAGAAGATGCACGTAAAAAGGTGAAACTAATTAAACTATCCATCGAAGAGTTAGGCACAGTAAACTTAGGGGCAATTGATGAATATGAGCGCGTAGCAGAGCGTCACACATTCTTGCTAGAGCAAAGAGATGACCTAGAAGAAGCGAAATCGACATTGCATCAACTTATTACGGAAATGGATGAAGAGATGAAAAAACGCTTTTCTACTACGTTTGAAGGCATTCGAACGGAGTTTCAATCTGTATTCTCTGAATTATTCGGAGGCGGAAGAGCGGATTTAGTAATGACAAATCCAGAAGATTTATTAAATACTGGTATTGATATTGTAGCGCAACCGCCAGGGAAGAAATTACAAAACTTAGGTTTACTTTCAGGTGGAGAGCGTGCTTTAACGGCAATTGCGCTCTTATTTGGTATTTTAAAAGTACGCCCAGTTCCATTCTGTGTGCTAGATGAGGTAGAAGCAGCTCTTGATGAGGCAAACGTTGCTCGTTTTGCACAGTATTTAAAGAAATTTAGTGATGAAACGCAGTTTATTGTAATTACACACCGGAAAGGTACAATGGAAGAGTCTGATGTATTGTACGGTGTAACAATGCAAGAATCAGGGGTGTCTAAGCTTGTTTCTGTTCGTTTAGACGATGGCGAAGAACTTGTGGCAAGTAAATAGGAAGGATGGGAAGTATGAGCTTTTTTAAAAAATTAAAAGAAAAAATTTCAAAACAAACAGATACGGTAACAGAGAAGTTTAAACAAGGATTAGAAAAAACGAGAAATTCATTTGCTGATAAAGTAAATGACCTAGTGTATCGTTACCGTAAAATAGACGAAGATTTCTTTGAGGAATTAGAAGAAATTTTAATTAGTGCAGATGTCGGAGTTTCGACGGTGATGGAATTAATTGATCAGCTGAAAGAAGAAGTGCAACGTCGTAACATTCAAGATCCGAAAGAAGTACAGGCTGTTATTTCTGAGAAGTTAGTGGGAATTTACAAAGGTGACAGCGATTTTAGTAATGAAGTTAATATACAAGAGAATCAATTAACAGTTGTTTTATTTGTTGGTGTTAATGGTGTTGGGAAAACGACGACAATTGGTAAGCTTGCACATAAATTTAAATCGGAAGGTAAGTCTGTCCTATTAGCGGCAGGAGATACATTCCGTGCTGGGGCGATTGAACAATTAGAAGTATGGGGCGAACGCGTTGGTGTAGAAGTAATTAAACAAGGATCAGGATCTGACCCAGCGGCGGTTATGTACGATGCTGTACAAGCGGCAAAGGCTCGTAAAGTGGATGTATTGCTATGTGATACAGCAGGACGCTTACAAAACAAAGTAAACTTAATGAAAGAGTTAGAGAAAGTGAAGCGTGTAATTGAGCGTGAAGTACCAGGAGCTCCTCATGAAGTATTACTTGTTATTGATGCAACAACAGGACAAAATGGTTTAAGCCAAGCGAAAACATTCCGTGAAGCAACGAATGTTACTGGCATTGTTTTAACGAAGTTAGATGGAACTGCTAAAGGTGGTATCGTATTAGCAATTCGTAACGAAATGGATGTACCGGTGAAATTTGTTGGATTAGGAGAGCAAATGGATGATCTGCAGCAGTTTGATCCAGAACAATATGTTTATGGTTTATTTGCGAACTTGGTAGAAACAGAAGAAGTGTAAGTGAAAGAAGCGGTATTCCCGCTTCTTTTTGTATAAAAAAATATGTGATGTTAAGAAAAAAACTTGACACTCTTTTATACTCCATGTAAACTAATTCATGTAAAGGGAAATCACTTAACAAAGGATGATCCAACATGCTCGAAAAAACAACGAGAATGAACTATTTATTTGATTTTTATCAATCGTTGTTAACGCAAAAACAAAGAAGTTATATGTCGCTTTATTATCTAGATGATTTATCTCTTGGTGAAATTGCGGAAGAATTTGATGTAAGTCGCCAAGCCGTGTATGATAACATTAAACGGACTGAAGCGATGCTTGAAGAATATGAAGATAAATTAGTATTACTTCAAAAGTTTCAAGAGCGACAGCGACTTGTTGCAAAGCTAAAACAGCTAATCAGCGAAGAAGAGCATGTGAATGAAGAAATGAAACAAGTTGTTGAAGCTATCGAAAAATTAGATTAGGAGGGCGGCAATATGGCATTTGAAGGATTAGCCGACCGACTTCAACAGACAATGCAAAAAATCCGCGGCAAAGGAAAAGTTTCTGAAGCCGATGTGAAAGAAATGATGAGAGAAGTTCGTCTAGCTCTTTTAGAAGCGGATGTTAACTTTAAAGTAGTAAAAGATTTTGTAAAGCGTGTGTCTGAGCGTGCTGTCGGACAAGATGTAATGAAAAGTTTGACACCTGGACAACAAGTAATTAAAGTCGTACAGGAAGAACTTACAGGACTTATGGGCGGAGAGCAAAGCAAAATTGCTGTTGCTAATAAGCCACCGACTGTTATTATGATGGTTGGTCTGCAAGGTGCGGGTAAAACAACGACGACAGGTAAGCTTGCGAATTTGCTTCGTAAAAAGCATAATCGTAAACCGATGCTTGTTGCAGCGGATATTTACCGTCCAGCAGCGATTAAACAGCTTGAAACATTAGGGAAGCAATTGGACATGCCTGTTTTCTCTTTAGGAGATCAAGTAAGTCCTGTTGAAATTGCGAAACAAGCGATTGCAAAAGCAAAAGAAGATCATCACGATTATGTTTTAATCGATACGGCGGGTCGCCTGCATATTGATGAAGAACTAATGGATGAATTAGCGAAAGTTAAAGAAGTTGCGAAACCGGATGAAATTTTCCTTGTTGTCGATGCGATGACGGGACAAGACGCGGTAAATGTTGCACAAAGTTTCCATGAGCAGTTAGGGTTAACAGGTGTTGTATTAACGAAATTAGATGGTGACACGCGCGGTGGTGCGGCATTATCTATTAAGGCTGTAACAAACACACCAATTAAATTTGCTGGTATGGGTGAAAAACTAGATGCGATTGAAGAGTTCCATCCAGAACGTATGGCATCCCGTATTTTAGGGATGGGTGATGTCTTAACATTAATTGAAAAAGCGCAAGCTACAGTTGATGAAGAGAAAGCAAAAGAACTTGAGCAAAAAATGCGTACGCTTTCGTTTACGCTTGACGATTTCCTAGAACAACTTGGACAAGTGCGTCAACTTGGACCACTTGATGAATTGTTAGGAATGCTTCCTGGTGCAAATAAAATTAAAGGGCTGAAAAATGCGCAAGTTGATGAAAAACAAATTGGGCATATTGAGGCAATTATTCGTTCTATGACTAAATTAGAACGAGAACAACCGGAAATAATCAATGCTAGTCGTAAAAAGCGCATTGCCAAAGGTAGCGGTACAACAGTACAAGAAATCAATCGTCTAATCAAGCAGTTTGATGATATGAAAAAAATGATGAAGACGATGACGGGAATGCAAAAAGGTAAGAAAAAAGGACTAGGTGGATTGAAGTTTCCATTCATGTAAGGAAAAAAAGATGGCTCTGTTAAGAAAAAATACTTTACAAAGCAATAGTCTTTTTGCTAATATAATTATCTGTGTGAAATAAATTCGGAGGTGCTTTATAAATGGCAGTTAAAATTCGTTTAAAACGTATGGGAGCTAAAAAAACTCCTTTCTATCGTGTAGTTGTTGCAGATTCTCGTTCTCCTCGTGACGGACGTTTCATTGAGGAAATCGGTACTTACAATCCGGTTGCTCAACCAGCTGAAGTTAAGATCAACGAAGAAGCAGCATTAAAATGGTTAGGAAACGGTGCTAAACCATCTGATACAGTTCGTAACCTATTCTCTAACCAAGGTATCATGGAGAAATTCCACTTATCTAAACAAGGTAAGTAATTGAGGCAATGACTATGAAGAAGTTAGTCGAGACGATTGTCAAGCCTCTTGTCGATCATCCTGAAGATGTAAAAGTTACACAGGAACTTTACAACGGAGAGATAAAGTATCGATTAACTGTACATCCTGAGGATGTTGGAAAAGTCATTGGAAAGCAAGGGAAAGTTGCGAAAGCAATTCGAATGCTCTTGTATTCAGTGGGACATCATAATGATGAAAAAGTAACACTGGAAATTCAATAAACGTAAAAAGGGCGAGGAGTTATTTCCTCTCCCTTTTTTAACATTTAAAGAGAAACTGCATGTTCCGTATATGAAATGGAGATGCTTAATTTATATAGAAACCAGGGGTGACATACTATTTATGACAAAATGGTTTAACGTAGGGAAAATTGTAAATACTCATGGCGTAAGAGGAGAAATTCGTGTTATTTCTCGTACTGATTTTCCGGAAGAGCGATATAAGGTAGGAAACACGTTATACATATCGAATGAGAAAGGTACAGACTATCTTCCAGTGAAGGTAACTTCTCATCGTCAACATAAGACATTTGATTTATTAACATTTGAAGGATACAACAATGTAGATGAAGTAGAGAAGTTTAAAGGTTCTTTAATAAAAGTACCAGAAGAGCAGTTAGGCGAGCTAGCTGAAGGTGAATACTACTATCATGAAATTATTGGTTGCAACGTTGTAACGGAAGAAGGAGAAGCGTTAGGGACAATCAAAGAGATTCTATCCCCTGGTGCAAATGATGTTTGGGTGATTAAACGTCCAAAGGGCCAAGATCTTTTAATTCCTTACATTGATGACGTTGTGCTTCAAGTTAATATTGAAAATAAATTAGTAACCATTCATGTAATGGAAGGATTGCTATAATGAAAATTGACATTTTAACATTGTTTCCAGATATGTTTACAGGTGTGTTTGGGTCTTCAATTTTAAAGAAGGCTCAAGAAAAAGAAGCGGTAGAGCTTCGTGTTGTCAATTTCCGTGATTATACAACTAGTAAGCATAATAGTGTAGATGATTATCCGTATGGTGGGGGCGCTGGAATGGTATTAACCCCACAACCTATCTTTGATGCGGTGGAAGAGCTAACGAAGGAAACAGACCGTAAACCGAGAATCGTCTTAATGTGTCCACAAGGAGAGCGTTTCACGCAGAAGAAGGCAGAAGAGCTTGCTGGAGAAGAGCATGTTATTTTTGTATGTGGCCATTATGAAGGATACGATGAAAGAATTCGTGAACATCTTGTAACAGATGAGATTTCTATTGGTGATTACGTATTAACCGGTGGAGAATTAGCCTCTATGGTAGTTACTGATAGTGTTGTACGTCTTTTACCAGGAGTACTTGGGAATCAAACGTCACAAGTGGAAGACTCTTTTAGCACAGGTTTGTTAGAACACCCACATTATACACGTCCTGCTGATTTTCGTGGTATGAAGGTACCGGATGTACTAATGTCAGGAAATCATAAAAATATTGATGAATGGCGCCATAAAGAATCCTTGCGTCGTACGTACACACGTAGACCGGATTTATTGGAAGAACGAGAATTATCTAAGCAAGAAGAGAAATGGCTGGAACAGATAAAAGAAGACCAATAAGGGCTTGATATATTTTCTATTGCAACAGTCCTAGCAATATGCTATTATAACATTTGTGCTACTGAAATCAGTGGCCATATTAACGATGTTCCGCTGTAATTTAATAAGACTTTATAAGAGCATCTGTTTAAAGGAGAGAATTTAATATGCAACAATTAATCGCAGAAATTACAAAAGGCCAATTAAAAACTGACCTTCCTTCATTCCGTCCTGGAGACACTTTACGTGTACACGTAAAAGTAGTTGAGGGAACTCGTGAAAGAATTCAGCTTTTCGAAGGTGTTGTAATCAAACGTCGTGGTGGCGGAATCAGTGAAACATTCACAGTTCGTAAGATTTCTTACGGCGTAGGTGTTGAGCGTACATTCCCAGTTCACACGCCAAGAATCGCGAAAATCGAAGTACTTCGCCGTGGTAAAGTACGTCGTGCTAAGTTATACTACTTACGTAACCTTCGCGGTAAAAAAGCACGTATTAAAGAAATTCGATAAGACATGTATGGGAGCTTGTAAATACGCAAGCTCCCTTTTTCCAATCTATATGAAATTTTGATATAATACGAACAGCTTACATAACTGTGGAGGGGAAAAGCATGAAGAAAGAGAAGAGTTCACTTTGGGAATGGATTAAAGCAATTTTGATTGCCATTGTATTAGCGGGTGTAATTAGACAGTTTTTCTTTGCCCCAATTCTCGTAGATGGTGTATCGATGTCGCCGACTTTACATGACCGTGATCGAATGATTGTTAATAAAATTGGCTATCACATAGGTGATCCGAAGCGCTTTGATATTATTGTATTCCGAGCGACGGAAGAAAAAGATTATATTAAGCGTATTATTGGCCTACCAGGCGATGAAATCGAATACCGTAATGATAAACTATATGTTAACGGGAAACCTTATGAGGAGCCGTATTTAGATAAGCAGAAAAAACAACTTGCTGACGGACCGCTTACATATGATTTTACTCTTGAAGAAATGACAGGAAAGAAAACTGTTCCAGAAGGTCAATTATTTGTTTTAGGCGATAATCGTCGTTTTAGTAAAGATAGCCGCTCAATTGGTACAATTTCAATGGACCAAGTGATTGGTAAAGCAAATATGTTATATTGGCCGTTAAAAGATGCACGTATTGTGAAATAAAAGAAAAAGAAGGTGGCAACATGGTAATTCAATGGTTCCCGGGACATATGGCAAAGGCTAGACGCCAAGTAACCGAAAAATTAAAGTTAATTGATGTTGTAATTGAGCTTGTAGATGCTCGATTACCTTTATCATCTCGAAACCCAATGATTGATGAAATTATTACACATAAACCAAGACTTGTTGTTTTAAATAAAGCGGATATGGCGGATGACCGTCTAACGAAGCAGTGGATTGCATACTTTAAAGAAAAAGGTCATATGGCAATTTCAATTAACGCACAAGCTGGACAAGGGATGAAGGAAATTACAGCGGCTTGTAAAGTGTTGGTTAAAGAAAAATTTGACAAAATGGTTGCTAAAGGTATTAGACCGAGAGCAATTCGTGCATTAATTGTAGGTATACCGAATGTTGGTAAATCTACGTTAATTAATAAGTTGGCGAAGAAAAATATTGCTAAAACAGGAGATCGCCCAGGTGTGACAACAGCCCAACAATGGATTAAAGTTGGGAAAGAAATGGAACTGTTAGATACACCGGGTATTTTATGGCCTAAATTTGAAGATCAATTAGTGGGTCTTCGCTTAGCGACAACGGGTGCAATTAAAGATTCAATTTTAAATTTACAAGATGTAGCTGTTTACGCATTACGTTTTATGGAGAAACATTATCCAGAACGTTTGAAAGAGCGATATAATTTAAATGAGATTCCAGAAGATATCGTGGAGTTATTTGATGCAATCGGAAAAAACAGAGGTTGCTTAATGGGCGGCGGAATGATTGATTATGATAAAACATCTGAGCTTATACTTCGTGAACTTCGTGGTGGTAAACTTGGAAGAATGACGTTTGAGACACCAGAAGAATTTGCAGAGCAGGTAGAAGAAGTGGAAAAAGTAGAAGAAGTATAAGACGTGCGTTTGTGCGTCTTTTCTTTTTGGTTACGTTTAAAAGGGAGTGTACATATATGCAAAAAATGACTATTCAAGAAGCTGAATGTTTATTGCAAGAAATTATGAGTGAAGAGGATGAACATTTTCAACTGTTATTGAAAGATGAGCGAAAAGGTGTTCAAAAACTAATTTTGAAGTGGTATAAACAAAAAGAATTAGCACAAAAAGAAAGAGAAAAATTTTTAGAAATGTCAAAATATGAAAATGCGTTACGTGAAAAAGGTCTCACATACATTGCTGGCATTGATGAAGTGGGCCGAGGACCGTTAGCTGGACCGGTTGTGACGGCGGCTGTCATCCTCCCAGAAGATTTTTATATTCCAGGATTAAATGACTCAAAAAAATTAAGTGAAGCGAAGCGTGAGCGTTTTTATGATGAAATTAAAGACCATGCGATTGCGATTGGAGTTGGCATTGTATCACCACAAGTTATTGATGAAATAAATATTTATCAAGCAACGAAGCAAGCGATGTTAGATGCTGTTGCTAATTTATCATGTACACCAGAATATTTATTAATCGATGCGATGAAGCTTCCTACATCAATTCCGCAAACATCAATTATTAAAGGTGATGCGAAAAGTGTCTCTATTTCGGCTGCATCTATTATTGCGAAAGTGACGAGAGATCGTATGATGAAAGAATTAGGTGAAAAGTATCCTGCATATGGATTTGAACAACATATGGGATATGGGACGAAACAGCATTTAGAAGCGATTGAAGTGCATGGGGTATTAGAGGAACATCGGAAATCATTCGCACCAATTAAAGATATGATTCAAAAATAAGCTGTGAATATACAGCTTATTTTTTTATTTTGGTATATGAACATTATTATTTTCAAAAAAGAATAAAGCGATTTCAGTTTTCTGACACTTTATTGTAGACAGCGTGCCAATCATCTTATACAATGGCAATGTAATGTTTTTTCAACATTAAAAAACTTTTCGAGTAAAACAGGAAAACAGGGGAGGATGGGACCATGAATATCCATGAGTACCAAGGTAAGGCAGTCCTTAGAAGCTATGGGGTTAGCGTTCCGAACGGGAAGGTTGCATTTACAGTAGAAGAAGCTGTAGAAGCAGCGAAAGAATTAGGAACGGATGTATGTGTAGTTAAAGCACAAATTCACGCTGGTGGACGCGGCAAAGCTGGCGGAGTAAAAGTTGCGAAAAATTTAGAAGAAGTTCGTACATATGCGGAAAGCATTTTAGGAACTACACTTGTGACACATCAAACAGGTCCTGAAGGTAAGGAAGTAAAACGCTTACTTATCGAAGAAGGTTGCGATATTAAAAAAGAATATTATGTAGGTCTTGTATTAGATCGTGCAACTTCTCAAGTTGTTTTAATGGCATCTGAAGAAGGTGGAACAGAAATTGAAGAAGTAGCAGAAAAAACACCTGAAAAAATCTTTAAAGAATATATTGATCCAGCAGTAGGTTTACAAGGTTTCCAAGCGCGTCGAATCGCGTTTAACATCAATATTCCAAAAGAGCTTGTAGGACAAGCTGTGAAGTTTATGATGGGCTTATATAGTGCGTTTATCGAAAAAGATTGCTCTATCGCTGAGATTAATCCACTTGTTACAACAGGTGACGGTAAAGTAATGGCATTAGATGCAAAATTAAACTTTGATTCTAATGCGTTATATCGCCATAAAGACATTTTAGAACTTCGTGATCTTGATGAAGAAGATTCAAAAGAAATTGAAGCTTCTAAATATGACTTAAACTACATTCCTTTAGATGGAAATATCGGTTGTATGGTTAATGGTGCAGGTTTAGCAATGGCTACAATGGATATCATTAAACATTACCATGGTGACCCAGCTAACTTCTTAGATGTTGGTGGCGGCGCGACAGCTGAAAAAGTTACAGAAGCATTCAAAATTATCCTTTCTGATAAAAATGTAAAAGGTATCTTCGTTAACATTTTTGGTGGCATTATGAAGTGTGATGTTATCGCAGAAGGTGTTATTGAAGCAACGAAGCAAGTAGGTCTTGAGTTGCCTTTAGTTGTACGTCTTGAAGGTACAAACGTAGAGTTAGGTAAGAAAATTTTAAATGAGTCTGGTTTAAATATTGTTGCAGCAGAATCTATGGCAGACGGTGCACAAAAAATTGTTTCACTAGTGGGCTAATAGAAAGCGGGGGAGAAAAATGAGCGTATTAGTTAATAAAGATACAAAAGTTATTGTTCAAGGTATTACAGGTTCTCAAGGATTATTCCATACAAAACAAATGATTGAATACGGTACGAAAATTGTCGGTGGTGTAACACCAGGTAAAGGTGGCACTGATATTGAAGGTGTACCAGTATTTGATACAGTAGAAGATGCTGTGAAAGCAACAGGCGCAAACGCTTCAGTTGTATACGTTCCACCCGCTTTTGCGGCTGATGCAATTATGGAAGCTGTTGATGCAAAGATTGATTTAGTAGTATGTATTACTGAAGGAATCCCTGTATTAGATATGGTAAACGTTAAGAGATATATGGCGGGTAAACATACACGTTTACTTGGACCAAACTGCCCTGGTGTTATTACACCTGACGAATGTAAAATTGGTATTATGCCAGGATATATTCACAAAAAAGGTCATGTTGGTATCGTATCTCGCTCTGGTACATTAACGTATGAAGCTGTACATCAGTTAACACAAGAAGGTATTGGCCAATCTACTGCTGTAGGTATTGGTGGGGATCCTGTTAACGGTACAGACTTTATTGATGCGTTAAAAGCATTTAATGAAGATGAAGAAACGCATGCTGTAATTATGATTGGTGAAATTGGCGGTACGGCAGAAGAAGAGGCAGCTGAGTGGGTACAAGCTAATATGACAAAACCGGTTGTAGGCTTCATTGGTGGTCAAACAGCGCCAGAAGGAAAACGTATGGGCCATGCTGGGGCAATCATTTCTGGGGGCAAAGGAACTGCTGCTGAAAAGATTAAAACCATGGAAGCTTGCGGTATTAAAGTAGCAGAAACACCAGCTGTTATGGGTGAAACATTAATCTCTGTTTTAAAAGAAAAGGGATTATTTGAGACTTGTAAAAACTACTAATCTTTTTGAAAGGCACCTCCTTGTTTGAGGTGCCTTTTTACACTTTTTTCTGTTTACATAATAAAAATTATGGGTAAGGAGAATTAAGATGAAAAGAGAACGATTATTGCACCTTCATTACATATTGGCAGATCATTGGAAGGCAATGGAGAGGCTACTATATGTTGATCCAGAACTGAAGGGAATATACACTTATAGTCCGAATCAGTTTGAGTATTACACTGGAATATCCTCGGAAAAATCTTTAGAACTAGTAAATTTTCTTCAAATTTCAAATCTCCAACAATATGTATCCCAGTTAGAAAAAAAGAGAATATTTTATATAACAATATGGGATAAGGACTATCCACAATTACTGCGAGAAATACAAGATCCCCCTTTTGTTTTATACGGAAAAGGAGAAAGAGGTTTTCTGAATAAAGTGAATAAATTGGCAATTGTTGGAACGAGAGAGCCGTCTTTATATGGAAAGGAGAGTATGAGGTTTATCTTACACCCTTTACTTGAAAAAGAATGGCTTATTGTTAGTGGATTTGCAAGAGGGATAGATACAATTGCTCACGAAGTTACGGTAAGGCAGCATTGCCCGACTATTGCAATATTAGGACACGGATTATCTTATATGTATCCAAAGGAGAATAGAGGTTTATATGAAACGTGGAAAGACTATATATTGTTATTGACAGAGTATCCGCCGCATTATGCGCCGAAAAAATGGTATTTTCCAAAAAGAAATCGAATTATTAGCGGTATAAGTAAAGGTGTTTTAGTTGTAGAAGCAAAAGCGAGAAGTGGATCCCTTATTACTGCAGACCTTGCATTAGAACAAAATAGAGAGGTGTTTGCACTTCCTGGTCCTATATTTATAGAGAGTGCAGCCGGAACGAATCATCTAATTCAACAAGGCGCAAAGCTAGTAAGAAATACAAAGGATATCCTTGAAGAAATTTTAAATTAACCTTATATTTTTATGTTTTTATTAAACAATTATTGACAAATGGTAGATTGTCGCTGTATGGTATATTCATTCTTGATTGACAAAAACAAGAGAAATCAATAAGATTGATGAAGACTTGAATCCACCTCTTAAGGAGGCACTAGCATGTCAGATTACCTTGTAATCGTGGAGTCGCCTTCTAAGGCGAAGACCATTGAAAAATATTTAGGGAAAAAATACAAAGTCGTCGCGTCCATGGGACATGTCCGCGATTTACCTAAAAGCCAAATGGGGATAGAAGTAAAGAATAACTTCACCCCGAAGTATATTACCATTCGTGGTAAGGGTCCCGTTTTAAAAGATTTAAAATCAGCGGCAAAAAAAGCAAAGAAAGTCTATCTCGCGGCCGATCCGGATCGTGAAGGAGAAGCAATTGCTTGGCATTTAGCAAATACGTTAAATGTGGACGTTGAATCAGATTGCCGAGTTGTATTTAATGAGATTACAAAAGATGCAATAAAAGAATCATTTAAATACCCTCGTGCAATTAATATGGATTTAGTAGATGCACAACAGGCAAGGCGTATACTCGATCGTCTTGTTGGCTACAATATTAGTCCTTTATTATGGAAGAAAGTAAAAAAAGGATTAAGTGCAGGACGCGTACAATCTGTAGCAGTTCGTTTAATCATCGAACGTGAAAGAGAAATTCAAAGCTTTGAACCTGAAGAATTCTGGACAATTAAAACAGAATTTGTGAAAGGGAAAGACACATTTGAAGCAAGCTTTTACGGTGTAGATGGTGAAAAAGTTCAATTAACGAACGAAGCACAAGTGAACGAAATAATCGAAAAGATGAAAGACAATGCGTTTTCGGTTGAAAATGTAACGCGAAAAGAGCGAAAGCGTAATCCTGCATTACCGTTTACAACATCTTCCTTACAACAAGAGGCAGCGCGTAAGTTAAATATGCGAGCAAAGAAAACAATGATGCTTGCACAGCAACTGTATGAAGGGATAGATCTTGGAAAACAAGGGACTGTAGGTCTTATTACGTATATGAGAACCGATTCAACACGTATCTCAGAAACAGCTCAAACAGAGGCTCGTAATTACATTACTGAGGCGTTTGGTGCGGAATACATAGGAACAGAGAAGAAGAAAGAAACGAAAAAGTCGAAAGCACAAGATGCGCATGAGGCGATTCGTCCTACTTCGGTAATGAGAAAGCCAGAGGAACTAAAAAGTTTCTTAAGTCGTGATCAACTCCGTTTGTATAAACTGATTTGGGAGCGATTTGTTGCAAGTCAAATGGCATCTGCTATAATGGATACTGTTACAGCGAGACTCATTAATAACAATGTTCAGTTCCGTGCAAGTGGATCAGTTGTAAAGTTCCCAGGATTTATGAAAGTGTACGTAGAGTCGAAAGATGATGGTGCGGAAGAAAAGGATAAGATGTTGCCACCGTTAGAAGTAGGTGAAACTGTATTTTCAAAAGATATAGAACCGAAGCAACATTACACACAGCCTCCGCCGCGTTATACAGAGGCTCGTCTAGTAAGGACACTTGAAGAGCTTGGAATTGGGAGACCGTCTACTTATGTACCGACACTTGAAACAATCCAAAAACGTGGATACGTTGCTTTAGATAATAAACGCTTCGTTCCGACTGAGCTTGGTGGAATAGTAATCGAACTTATTTTAGAGTTTTTCCCAGAGATTATTAACATTGAATTTACTGCCAATATGGAGCAAAGCCTTGATGAAGTAGAAGAAGGAAATGCGAATTGGGTGAAAATTGTTGATGATTTCTACGTAGGATTTGAACCGCGCTTAGAAAAAGCGGAAAAAGAAATGCGTGAAGTGGAAATTAAAGATGAACCAGCTGGGGAAGACTGTGAATTATGTAGTCACCCGATGGTCTTTAAAATGGGTAAATATGGGAAGTTTATGGCTTGTTCAAATTTCCCGGAATGTCGTAATACAAAACCGATTGTAAAAGAAATCGGTGTTACTTGTCCGAAGTGTGATAAAGGACAAATTATTGAACGCCGTAGTAATAAAAAGAAACGTCTTTTCTACGGATGCGGTACGTATCCAGAATGTGACTTTGTATCTTGGGATAAGCCGATTGGTCGTAAATGTCCGAAGTGTGAAGGTATGCTCGTAGAGAAAAAGTTGAAAAAAGGCGTGCAAGTACAATGTATTTCGTGTGATTATGAAGAAGAACAACAAATGTGAGCGTAACTGCTCACATTTTTTTCGGGAAGAAAAGGAAAGGTGATATATATGACAACACAAGTAGTAAACGTTATTGGCGCAGGTCTTGCAGGAAGCGAAGCAGCTTATCAAATTGCAAAACGTGGTGTCCAAGTAAAATTATATGAAATGAGACCAGTGCGACAAACACCAGCTCATCATACAGATAAATTTGCTGAATTAGTATGTAGTAACTCACTACGCGCAAACACATTAACAAATGCTGTTGGTGTTATTAAAGAAGAAATGCGCCTAATGGATTCTGTCATTATTCGTGCAGCTGATGAGTGCTCTGTACCAGCAGGAGGTGCTTTAGCTGTAGACCGTCATGAATTCGCGGCGAAAGTGACTGAATATGTGAAAAATCATCCGAACGTAACTGTAATGAATGAGGAAATCACTGAAATTCCAGAGGGACCAACTGTTATTGCGACAGGTCCACTTACGTCTCCAGATCTTTCTGCACAATTAAAAAAACTAACAGGTGAAGATTATTTTTATTTCTATGATGCTGCAGCGCCAATCGTTGAGAAGGACAGCATTGATATGAATAAAGTATATTTAAAATCTCGTTATGATAAAGGTGAAGCGGCATATTTAAACTGTCCAATGACAGAAGAAGAGTTCGATCGCTTTTATGAGGCTTTAATTGCTGCTGAGACAGTGCCTTTAAAAGAATTTGAAAAAGAAATTTTCTTTGAAGGTTGTATGCCAGTAGAAGTTATGGCAAGTAGAGGAAGACAGACGTTAGTATTTGGACCGATGAAGCCTGTTGGGTTAGAAGATCCGAAAACAGGGAAAACACCATATGCGGTTGTTCAGTTACGTCAAGATGATGCGGCAGGAACATTATACAATATTGTAGGCTTCCAAACACATTTAAAGTGGGGGCCACAAAAAGAAGTGTTACAGCTAATTCCAGGACTAGAAAACGCAGAGATTGTACGTTATGGTGTAATGCATCGTAATACGTTTATTAATTCGCCTAATTTGCTTCGTCCAACATATCAATATAAACAACGCGATGATTTATTCTTCGCTGGTCAAATGACTGGGGTAGAGGGTTATGTTGAATCAGCAGCATCAGGATTATTAGCGGGTATTAACGCTGCTCGACTTGTACAAGGTGAAGAGCCAGTTGTATTACCACCTGTAACTGCAATGGGAAGTATGGCAAATTATATTACTGCGACAAATGCAAAAAACTTCCAGCCAATGAATGCAAACTTCGGTTTATTTGCACCGTTAGAGAAGAAAATTAAAAAGAAACAAGAGCGAAATGAAGCATATGCTACACGCGCTTTAGAAACAATTCAAAATTTTGTAAATATTTAATTAAATTTCTTGCAAAGGCTACTAAGTTGTGATACGATTTAGTAGCCTTTATTGAGGTGAGTTATATGGATGTGAATGTGAAGAAATTGTTACAATTATTCGTTGGATATTTACAAATTGAAAGAAATTATTCAAAATATACAATTGCAAGTTATCAAAATGATTTAGAACATTTTGTGCAATTTATGGAGCGAGAAGGCATATCCTCTTTTTTAGATGTTACATACGCGGATGTTCGTTTATACTTGACGACGTTGCACGATGAAAAGTTAGCCCGTAAATCTGTCGCAAGGAAAGTATCAAGCTTAAGAAGTTTATATCGTTTTTTGATGCGTGAAGGTTATCAAAAAGATAATCCGTTTGCACTTGCGTCACTCCCCAAGAAAGAATTGTCAATCCCAAAGTTTTTATATGCTGAAGAGTTAGAGGAATTGTTTGAAGTTTCTGATACAGAGACGCCATTAGGTCAAAGGAATCAAGCTTTATTAGAGTTAATGTATGCAACTGGGATTCGTGTAAGCGAATGCGTTAATTTGCAACTTACCGACATTGACTTTGCAGTGGGAACAATTTTAGTGATGGGAAAAGGGAAAAAACAAAGATATATTCCGTTCGGAAGCTATGCACAAGATGCTTTAATTACTTATATAGAGAACGGGAGAAAACAGTTAGCTCAAAAGACTGAAGAACAATCTCATATGGTATTTTTAAATGCGAAAGGTAAGCCGTTAACAGATCAGGGTGTACGTTATGTTTTGAACGAACTCATTAAGAAGGCTTCACTTACAATGCGGATAAATCCCCATATGTTAAGGCATACATTTGCTACACATATGTTGGATGAAGGAGCGGATTTACGTACTGTGCAGGAGCTATTAGGTCATGAGAATTTGTCGACGACACAAATTTATACGCATGTCTCTAAAGAAAGATTGCGTTCTGTGTACATGAAGCATCACCCGCGGGCATAAATTGCTTTTAAAGCTATAAAAACATATAAAGGAGTTTTTTCTATGGGAAATTTCCACGCTACAACGATATTTGCAGTTCATCATAATGGAGAATGTGCAATGGCTGGAGATGGTCAGGTAACGATGGGGAATGCTGTTGTAATGAAACATACAGCTCGCAAAGTTCGCAAACTTTTCCAAGGGAAAGTTTTAGCTGGTTTTGCAGGCTCAGTTGCTGATGCATTTACTCTTTTTGAAATGTTTGAAGGAAAATTAGAAGAGTATAATGGCAACTTGCAGCGCGCTGCAGTTGAGATGGCGAAACAATGGCGTGGTGATAAAATGTTACGTCAGCTAGAAGCAATGCTCATTGTCATGGATAAAACAACGATGCTCCTTGTTTCAGGTACAGGAGAAGTAATTGAACCAGATGATGGTATTTTAGCAATTGGTTCAGGTGGACATTATGCACTTGCTGCTGGTCGTGCTTTAAAGCAACATGCAAGTGAACATTTAACAGCGAAACAAATTGCGAATGCCAGTTTAGAAATTGCAGGCGATATTTGTGTTTATACGAACCACAACATAGTTGTTGAAGAATTGTAGAATCGTAAGGGAGGCATTTTATATGCATTTACATTTTACTCCGCGTCAAATTGTGGAAAAATTAGATCAATACATCATCGGTCAAAAAGATGCAAAGAAAGCGGTTGCTGTAGCTCTACGAAATCGATACCGTCGCAGTAAATTAGCTGAAAATTTACGTGATGAAATTGCACCTAAAAACATTTTAATGATTGGACCGACAGGTGTTGGTAAAACAGAGGTAGCACGGCGAATGGCGAAACTCGTTGGAGCACCTTTTATTAAGGTTGAAGCGACGAAATTTACAGAAGTTGGATATGTGGGTCGAGATGTAGAGTCGATGGTCCGCGATCTTGTTGAAACATCCGTTCGTATCGTGAAAGAGGAAATGGTAGTTAAAGTTCAAGATAAAGCGGAAGAGCAAGCGAATCAACGTCTTGTTGAAATTTTAGTGCCGAGTCCGGAGAAACAATCTGGATTTAAAAATCCATTAGAAATGCTTTTTGGTGGTACTCAAAATTCAAACCAAACATCTGATGCACAGGAAGATGTTGAAATCGAAAAGAAACGTCAAGATGTGGAAAGAAAGCTTGCGGCAGGCCTTCTTGAAGATGAAGTGGTATCGATCGAAGTGACGGAACAACAGTCTTCTATGTTTGATATGTTGCAAGGAACTGGCATGGAGCAAATGGGAATGAATTTCCAAGATGCACTAGGAAGTATCATGCCGAAAAAAACGAAAAAACGTAAACTTTCTGTAAAAGAAGCAAGAAAACTCTTGACAAATGAAGAGGCACAGCGCTTAATTGATATGGATGAAGTTACACAAGAGGCTGTTTATCGTGCTGAACAGCTCGGGATTATTTTTATCGATGAAATTGACAAAATTGCTGGTAAGCAGTCGAATAGCGTAGATGTATCGCGTGAAGGTGTGCAACGTGACATTTTACCGATTGTAGAAGGATCGAATGTTGCAACAAAATACGGATCAGTAAAAACGGATTATATTTTATTTGTTGCAGCTGGAGCGTTCCATATGTCTAAACCGTCGGATTTAATTCCGGAATTGCAAGGGAGATTTCCGATTCGAGTAGAGTTAACAAAATTATCAGTAGATGATTTTGTTAAAATATTAATCGAACCTGACAATGCGTTAATTAAACAATATATGGCATTATTAGCGACTGAAGGTATAGAAATTGAATTTTCAGACGAAGCTATTCGTAAGATTGCTGAGATTGCTTATCAAGTTAATCAGGATACAGATAATATTGGAGCGAGAAGACTCCATACTATTATGGAGAAGCTCCTTGAAGATTTATCGTTTGAAGCATCTGAAATTACGTTAGAGAAAATAACGATAACACCTCAATATGTTGAGGAAAAATTAGCGACAATTGCTAAAAATAAAGATGTGAGCCAGTTTATTTTGTAATAGTGTCATCAGGTGACTCGCCCTAGTTTCCAAGTGATGAAAAAATATGTAAGTAACATGTAGGAGGAACTTTTGAAATGGAATTATTAGCAAAAACGAGAAAATTAAATGCGTTATTACAGAGCGCAGCAGGAAAGCCTGTAAACTTTAGAGAGATGTCTGACACAATGTGTGAAGTAATTGAAGCGAACGTGTTCGTTGTAAGTCGTCGCGGTAAATTATTAGGATATGCGATTCACCAACAAATCGAGAACGAACGCATGAAGCAAATGCTTGCAGAGCGTCAATTCCCAGAAGAGTACACACAAAGCTTATTCAACATTACAGAAACATCTTCTAACTTAGATGTGAACAGTGCTTACACAGCATTCCCAGTAGAAAATAGAGAATTATTCGGTCAAGGTTTAACTACAATCGTACCAATCGTTGGTGGCGGTGAGCGCCTAGGTACACTAGTCTTAGCTCGTCTGGGTCAAGAGTTCTTAGACGATGATTTGATTCTTGCTGAATACAGCTCAACTGTTGTAGGTATGGAAATCTTACGTGAAAAAGCAGAGGAAATCGAAGAGGAAGCACGTAGTAAAGCTGTTGTTCAAATGGCGATTAGCTCATTATCTTACAGTGAGTTAGAAGCAATCGAGCATATCTTCGAAGAATTAAATGGAACAGAAGGTTTACTTGTTGCAAGTAAAATTGCTGATCGCGTAGGAATTACTCGTTCTGTAATCGTAAATGCACTACGTAAATTAGAAAGTGCTGGTGTTATTGAGTCTCGCTCTTTAGGTATGAAAGGAACATACATTAAAGTGCTAAACGACAAGTTTCTACAGGAACTTGCTAAATTAAAAACAAACTAATTTATAAAAAACTCTCCTCGGTTGAGGAGAGTTTTTTGTTTTTTAAGAGAATGATTTTGCTTACGTAAGGCGTCATGACAACGTGCATTAGAAAACTATTAATTAACCTTCAATTCCTTGCTTAAAGGAATTGAAGGTTGGTAATACTAGAATTTGAGCGTGAAAAAAAGAAAGTTTTACATTGTTCGCATTTTCGACTTGATTGTAATATTTCAGTATGATATAGTAAGCAGTGGTGTCAGTACAAAGTACACACGTTTACTGATTTAAGTGTTGGTGCTACGTTCGTAGTTTCGCTTAGAGATGAAGTAAACGGAGGATATCAAAAACCATTTAGGAGGAACTAAATTATGTCAGTAATTTCTATGAAGCAATTGCTTGAAGCTGGTGTTCATTTCGGACATCAAACTCGTCGTTGGAACCCAAAAATGAAGCGTTACATTTTCACAGAGCGTAACGGTATCTACATCATCGACTTACAAAAAACTGTGAAAAAAGTTGAGGAAGCTTACAGAACGATGCGTGACATCGCTGCTGAAGGTGGAGACATTTTATTCGTAGGTACTAAAAAACAAGCACAAGAAGCTATTAAAGAAGAAGCAACTCGTGCTGGTATGTACTTCGTTAACCAACGTTGGTTAGGTGGAACTTTAACAAACTTCCAAACAATCCAAAAGCGTATCAAGCGTCTTAAAGACATCGAAAGAATGCAAGAAGATGGTACTTTCGAAGTACTTCCTAAGAAAGAAGTTGTTCAACTTAAAAAAGAGTTAGAGCGTCTTGAGAAATTCTTAGGCGGTATTAAAGATATGAAAGGTCTTCCAAGTGCATTATTCGTAGTAGACCCTCGTAAAGAGCGTATTGCAGTTGCTGAAGCACGCAAATTACACATTCCAATCATCGGTATCGTTGATACAAACTGTGATCCAGACGAAATCGATCACGTTATCCCAGCAAACGATGATGCAATTCGTGCTGTAAAACTTCTTACATCTAAAATGGCAGACGCGATCCTTGAAGCAAAACAAGGTGAAGAAACTGTTACTGCGTAACAAATTTGGAAAGGTGATAAGGGGTTCGGCCTTTTATCACCTTTTTTAAGGTATAAACACCTTTATAAAAGGTATAAATACATATTTTAGGAGGATGAAAAATATGGCAATCACTGCACAAATGGTAAAAGAACTTCGTGAAAAAACTGGCGCAGGTATGATGGACTGCAAAAAAGCTTTAACAGAAACTAACGGCGACATGGAGAAAGCAATTGACTTCTTACGTGAAAAAGGTATTGCGAAAGCTGCTAAAAAAGCAGACCGCATCGCTGCTGAAGGTTTAACTTTCATCGAAACAAACGGTAACGACGGTTTAATCTTAGAATTAAACTCTGAAACTGATTTCGTTGCGAAAAACGAAGGTTTCCAAGCTTTAATTAAAGAATTAGCTGCTCACTTATTAGCTAACAAACCAGCTAACGTTGAAGAAGCTATGGCTCAAACAATTGAAGGTGGCAAAACAGTAGAAGAGCACATCAATGAAGCAATCGCTAAAATTGGTGAAAAACTTACACTTCGTCGTTTCGAAATCGTATCAAAAACTGATGCAGATGCATTCGGTGCTTACCTACACATGGGTGGACGCATTGGTGTATTAACAGTTCTTGAAGGTTCTACTGACGAAGCAGCTGCTAAAGATGTAGCAATGCACATTGCAGCAGTTAACCCTAAATACATCGACCGCGATGCTGTAACAGCTGAAGAAGTTGAGCATGAGCGTCAAGTATTAACACAACAAGCTTTAAACGAAGGCAAGCCTGAAAAAATCGTTGCAAAAATGGTAGAAGGCCGTCTTGGCAAATTCTTTGAAGAGATTTGCTTACTTGACCAAGCATTCGTTAAAAACCCTGATATGAAAGTTCGTCAATTCGTTGAGTCTAAAGGCGGAACATTAAAAGGATTCGTTCGCTACGCTGTTGGTGAAGGTATCGAAAAACGCGAAGACAACTTTGCTGAAGAAGTAATGAACCAAGTAAAAGGTAACAACTAATACAGATTAGGGAACACATTGTGTTCCCTTTTTTAAAATAAAGATGTAAGCAATTGGAGGTTCATTATGAGTACACCGAAATATAATCGTGTCGTTTTAAAGCTGAGCGGAGAAGCTTTAGCTGGCGAGCAAGGATTTGGAATTAACCCGGCTGTTATTAAGTCAGTTGCGGAACAAGTGAAAGAAATTGCAGAACTTGATGTAGAGGTTGCTGTTGTTGTTGGTGGCGGTAACATTTGGCGTGGGAAAATTGGAAGTGAAATGGGCATGGATCGTGCAGGAGCAGATTACATGGGCATGTTAGCAACAGTTATGAATTCATTAGCTCTTCAAGATAGCTTGGAGAACATTGGAATTCAAACTCGCGTACAAACTTCAATTGAGATGCGTCAAGTGGCAGAGCCTTACATTCGTCGTAAAGCAATCCGTCACTTAGAGAAAAAACGTGTTGTTATCTTTGCAGCAGGTACTGGTAACCCATACTTCTCTACAGATACAACAGCAGCATTACGTGCAGCGGAAATCGAAGCGGACGTTATTTTAATGGCGAAAAACAATGTAGATGGCGTATATAGTGCAGATCCATCTATTGACCCAACAGCTACGAAATACGAAACACTTACTTACTTAGATGTATTAAAAGAAGGTTTAGGTGTAATGGATTCTACAGCTTCTTCTTTATGTATGGATAATGATATTCCATTAATTGTATTCTCGGTTATGGAAAAAGGTAATATTAAACGTGCCGTTTTAGGCGAAAATATTGGAACAGTTGTAAGGGGGAAATAAATATGGGACAACAAGTATTGAAGTCTTCAAATGAAAAAATGGAAAAAGCAGTTGCTGCTTATTCTCGTGAATTAGCAACAGTTCGCGCTGGTCGTGCAAGCTCGTCTGTATTAGATAAGGTACAAGTTGATTACTATGGTGCACCAACACCAGTTGTGCAATTAGCGAACATTACAGTTCCAGAAGCGCGTTTACTTGTAATTCAACCTTATGATAAAACTTCTATCGGTGATATTGAAAAAGCAATTTTAAAAGCAGATTTAGGCTTAAACCCTTCTAATGATGGAACTGTAATTCGTATTGCATTCCCTGCATTAACAGAAGAGCGTCGTCGTGATCTTGTAAAAGTTGTGAAAAAATATGCTGAAGAAGCAAAAGTTGCTGTTCGTAACGTACGTCGTGATGGTAATGACGATCTTAAGAAGCTTGAAAAAGCTGGCGAAATTACAGAAGACGATTTAAGAGGATATACTGAAGATATCCAAAAAGAAACAGATAAATATATTGCAAAAGTTGACGAAATCGCAAAAAACAAAGAAAAAGAAATCATGGAAGTGTAATAGCGATAACTTCGCAAATATGACCCTCTTCTTAAGGGGGTCTTTTTACACTTTTAGGCATACGTCTGCTTGTTGGAGGGTATGAATGATGTTTAAAAAGTTTCCTTTTTTTAAAGCTAAAAAGGTCACATCGTTTGATCATCTCATTGAAGAAGTGAAAAAAGGATATATCCCAGAACATATTGCTATTATTATGGATGGTAATGGAAGATGGGCGAAGAGAAGAGCGATGCCTCGCATTGCTGGACATCATGAAGGCATGCAAGTTGTGAAGAAAATTACAAAATTTGCAAGTAAACTTGGTGTGAAAGTATTAACTCTTTATGCTTTTTCGACTGAGAACTGGAAAAGACCGAAAAAGGAAGTTGATTATTTGATGAAACTTCCAGAAGAATTTCTAGGTACATTTTTACCAGAATTGATTGAAGAAAACGTACAAGTCCGAGTAATAGGGCAAAAAGATCGTCTCCCTACGCATACGCGCAGAGCGATGGAAAAAGCCATGGAAGATACGAAAGAGAATACGGGATTAATTCTTAATTTCGCGTTAAACTATGGAAGTCGAGATGAAATCGTTTCTGCTGTGCAACATATGATGAAAGATAGTGAGGAAGGAAAAATTCGTACTGAAGAAATAAATGAAGAAATAATTTCTTCTTACTTAATGACGAGTTCTTTACCTGATCCAGAGTTGTTAATCCGTACAAGCGGAGAACTACGTATTAGTAATTTCATGTTATGGCAAATTGCTTATTCAGAATTTTGGTTTACAGATGTGTATTGGCCAGATTTTACGGAGGAACATTTGCTAAATGCGATTACAGACTTTCAGCATAGAGGGCGCAGATTCGGAGGCGTGTAGAAAGAGAGGGTTTGGTAGTGAAACAGAGAATTATTACTGGAGTGATTGCTGCCGCGCTATTCATTCCCATCGTAATTTACGGTGGTGTGCCTTTTACAGTTTTAGTGTATGCACTTGCTTCTATAGGTTTATATGAATTAATTCGTATGAACAAGCTTACGCTTATTTCGGTACCGACAGTTTTAGCTGCAGTATTATTGTGGGTTATTTTAATTCCAAGTAGTGCATCAGAGCTGTTTACATGGATTGGATTAGGTAAATTAGAAATCACATTTGTGATTGTTTTATTACTTTTATCATATACAGTCCTTTCTAAGAATACATTTACTTTTGACAATGCTTCATTTTTACTTATGGCAACGACATATGTTGGAATGGGATTCTTATATTTAAATGAAACGAGAATATTGGGAATCAAATATGTGTTCTGTGCACTATTTGTCATTTGGGCAACTGATTCAGGTGCATATTTCATAGGAAAAGCATTTGGAAAAAGAAAATTGTGGCCAGAAATTAGTCCGAATAAAACGATTGAAGGTTCATTAGGCGGTATTGTTTGCGGAGTTGTTGTTGCACTTGTTTACAACATGTTCTTCCCAGTTGAAGCGAATGTAGGAGTTTTAATCGTTCTGACGATTATCATTTCTATTTTTGGACAAATTGGTGATTTAGTGCAATCTGCATTTAAACGCCATTATGGTGTAAAGGATTCAGGTACAATTTTACCTGGGCATGGTGGTATATTAGATCGAACAGATAGTTGGTTATTTGTGTTACCAATTCTATACTTCTTATTACAATATAATTAATAAATGAACGAGGGGTTGGAGTCATGAAAAACATTAGTTTATTAGGTGCAAGCGGATCAATCGGTACACAAACATTAGATGTGTTACGCTCGCACCCAGACCAATTCCGTCTCGTTGCTTTTTCTGTAGGGAAAAATGTTGACTACGCAGTAAAGGTAATTCAAGAATTTTCTCCGCAAATTGTCTCTGTGCAAAGAGAGGAAGATGTTTTAAAATTACAAGCTGTTTCTGGTAATACAAAAGTCGTATATGGTAGCGAAGGCTTATTAGAAGTAGCGTTACACCCAGATACAGAAATTGTAGTGAATGCTGTAGTAGGTAGCGTAGGGTTGTTACCGACACTCCGCGCAATTGAGGCAAAAAAAACAATTGGAATTGCAAACAAAGAAACTTTAGTAACTGCAGGGCATCTTGTAATGGAAGCAGCACGAAAACATAACGTTTCGTTACTTCCGGTAGATAGTGAACATTCAGCTATTTTTCAATGCTTGAATGGTGAAAATGAAAAAAGGATCTCTCGACTAATTATCACTGCTTCAGGCGGAAGTTTTCGTGATAAAACGAGAGATGAATTGCATCATGTGACCGTAGAAGATGCGCTTCGTCATCCAAACTGGTCAATGGGTTCGAAAATTACAATTGATTCTGCTACAATGATGAATAAGGGGCTAGAAGTAATTGAAGCACACTGGCTTTTTGGTATCCCTTATGAGCAAATCGATGTTGTTCTACATAAAGAAAGTATTATTCATTCTATGGTTGAATTTGAAGATCGTAGTGTAATGGCGCAGCTTGGCTCACCTGATATGCGAGTACCAATTCAATACGCGCTTACATATCCTGATAGATTACCTCTTTCAGACACGAAACAGTTAAATTTATGGGAAATGGGAACATTGCATTTTGAGAAAATGAATCAAGAACGTTTCCGTTGTCTACGTTTCGCGTATGAAGCTGGAAAAACAGGTGGAAGTATGCCAGCTGTAATGAATGCGGCAAATGAAGTAGCTGTTGAAGCTTTTTTACAAAAGAGAATTGGTTTCTTAACGGTTGAAGACCTCATTGAAAAAGCAATGCACCATCACAATGTCATTGCGCGTCCGAGCTTAGAGGAAATTCAGGAAATTGATGCAGCCACAAGACGGTTTGTGATGGAACAAATTTAGCAAAGGTGGTTATGGAATTGAATACAGCGATTGCCTTTATATTAATTTTCGGTGCACTCGTATTTTTCCATGAGCTAGGGCATCTATATTTCGCAAAAAGAGCAGGTATTTTGTGCCGCGAGTTTGCGATTGGTTTTGGTCCGAAAATATTCTCATTTGAGAAGAATGAAACGGTGTATACGATTCGATTACTGCCCCTTGGTGGCTATGTAAGAATGGCTGGCGAGGATGCGGATACAGTTGAGTTAAAGCCCGGGAAAAAGGTTGGCCTTGTATTAAATGAAAAAGACGAAGTTGTGAAATTAGTTTTTGACGGACATGAAAAATATCCAAATGTTCGTGTCATTGAAGTCGAACAAGCTGATTTAGAACACAATCTTACAATTTCGGGATATGAAGAGTACGAGGAAGAGCAGCAAACATTCCGAGTGAATGAAAAAGCTCGTATCATTTCTGCGGGAGAAGAAATCCAAATCGCTCCGTATAATAGACAATTTGGCTCTAAAAAGTTGGGCCAACGTGCTCTAACAATTTTTGCAGGTCCTGCAATGAACTTTATTCTAGCATTTGTTATTTTTGTGATTCTTGGATTTGTACAAGGAGTTCCTGTTGACAAACCGATGGTCGGAAAAGTAATGGAGAATAGTGCTGCAGAACAAGCTGGATTAAAAGAAAATGATACAATTCAAGCGATTAATGGGAAGAACACTAGTACATGGAAAGATGTTGTATCAATTGTTCGTGAAAACCCAAATAAAGAAATTACGTTACAAGTAAAGCGTGATAGTGAGCAATTTAATGTAAAAGTAACACCAACGGTTGATAAAGAAGGAAAAGAAGAAGTTGGTAGAATTGGTGTTTACTCTCCTGTAGAGAAAACAGTGATGGGTTCTATCAAATCAGGATTTGAACAAACGTACCAATGGACGAAACTAATTTTTGATTCTCTTGTGAAATTAGTAACGGGTCAATTTTCTATTAATGAGTTGTCAGGTCCAGTAGGAATTTATAATCTAACAGATCAAGTTGTAGAGTATGGATTTACGCGTGTACTAAGTTTAGCAGCAGTTTTAAGTATTAACCTTGGTTTATTTAATTTATTACCAGTCCCAGCTTTAGACGGTGGACGTTTGTTCTTCTTCTTAATTGAAGCGTTAAGAGGCAAACCGATTGATCGTCAAAAAGAAGGAATGGTTCACTTTATTGGTTTTGCATTATTAATGTTGCTTATGTTAGTTGTAACATGGAATGACATCCGTAAGTTTTTCTTGTAAAATAAGATGAAGTTTATAATGAAATAAAGCTCGTAGAATAAAATCCCTCACCTAACTCGAGGTGAGGGGTTTTACTGCGTGTAAGAGTAAAATGAAGAGGTGCGAATCAATGAAACAAAGTATGGTATTCAGTCCTACATTACGTGAAGTTCCAGCCGATGCTGAAATTAAGAGTCATCAATTATTACTTCGCGCAGGGTTTATGCGTCAAAATGCTTCAGGTATTTATAGTTTTCTACCATTTGGTCTAAAAGTATTACACAAAGTAGAACGTATTGTTCGTGAAGAAATGGAGCGCGCAGGAGCTGTAGAATTATTAATGCCAGCTATGCAAGCTGCAGAATTATGGCAAGAATCAGGCCGTTGGTATTCTTACGGATCTGAATTAATGCGTATGAAAGATCGTAACGCTCGTGAATTTGCATTAGGGGCGACACATGAAGAAGTAATTACTGATCTTGTACGTGATGAAGTAAAATCATATAAAAAATTACCGTTAACACTATATCAAATTCAAACAAAGTTCCGTGACGAACAAAGACCTCGTTTCGGTTTATTACGCGGAAGAGAGTTTTTAATGAAAGATGCATATTCTTTCCACGCTACGCAAGAGAGTTTAGATGAAGTGTATGATCGCTTATATAAAGCATACTCTAACATCTTTGCTCGTTGTGGCTTGAATTTCCGTGCGGTTATTGCTGATTCTGGAGCAATGGGCGGAAAAGATACACATGAATTTATGGTATTATCAGATGTTGGTGAAGATACAATTGCATACTCTGATACATCTAATTATGCAGCGAACATTGAAATGGCTCCTGTTGTAGCTACGTATACGAAGAGTGACGAAGCAGAAAAGGCACTTGAAAAAGTAGCAACACCAGATCAAAAAGCAATTGAAGAAGTATCTGCATTCTTAAACATTGAAGCGGAAAAGTGCATTAAGTCTATGGTATTTAAAGTAGACGAGAAATTAGTAGTTGTACTTGTTCGTGGTGATCATGAAGTAAACGATGTAAAAGTGAAAAATGTATACGGCGCTTCAGTTGTTGAACTTGCTTCTCATGAAGAAGTAAAAGAATTATTAAATTGTGAAGTTGGTTCATTAGGACCGATTGGTGTGACAGGCGATGTAGAAATTATTGCTGACCATGCTGTAGCATCAATTGTAAACGGATGTTCAGGAGCGAACGAAGAAGGGTTCCATTATGTAAATGTAAATCCAGAACGTGACTTTAAAGTAAGTCAATATACAGATTTACGTTTCATCCAAGAAGGAGATCAATCTCCAGATGGAAACGGAACAATTCTTTTCGCGCGTGGCATTGAAGTTGGTCATGTATTCAAATTAGGAACTCGTTATAGTGAAGCGATGAACGCAACATTCCTAGATGAAAACGGAAAAACAAAACCACTTATTATGGGTTGTTACGGTATTGGTGTATCTCGTACAGTGGCAGCAATTGCAGAGCAGTTTAATGATGAGAACGGTCTAGTTTGGCCAAAAGCTGTTGCACCGTTCCATGTGCATGTAATTCCAGTAAATATGAAATCTGATGCACAACGCGAAATGGGTGAAAACATCTACAACTCATTACAAGAGCAAGGATACGAAGTATTACTAGATGATCGTGCAGAACGTGCAGGTGTTAAATTTGCAGATGCAGATTTATTCGGCCTTCCAGTCCGCGTTACAGTTGGTAAAAAAGCAGATGAAGGTATTGTAGAAGTGAAAGTACGTGCTACAGGCGAGTCTGAAGAAGTGAAAGTAGAAGAACTTCAAACATATATTGCAAATATTTTAAAATAAGAAGGGGTACCTCGTAATGAGGTACCTTCTCTTTCTTTGTAAACGTATTTTGTAAAAGAAGAAGGTAGAAATCTTTCTTTGTAGTACGTTTCAATTTATAATAGCAAATGGAAGGAGAGTGCTTATGTCATTAACAAATGAACAACAAGAGCGATTTCAAATTTTGCTCCAGCAGTTGCAAATACCAGAAGACCTTATAAATCAATATTTACATGGCGGTGGTATTGAAAAGCTAGTTATTGATAAAGCGAATAAAAGTTGGCATTTTGACTTACAAGTGCCACGTATTTTGCCGACAGAATTATATGAATTGCTAGAAACAAAGCTTAAGCAATCATTTTCTCATATTGCAAGAACAACATTTGCATTAGAAACAGAGAATAAACAATTTACAGAAGAAGAAGTTAAAGCGTATTGGCCGCTTTGTACGGAACGAATTACATTTTCACCTATGTTCGCATACTTAAAGAAGCAACTTCCGCAGGTCAATGGCGTGAAGTTACTATTAAATGTGAATAATGAACTGGAATCTACAGCCTTAAAGAAAAACGTTGCGAAAACAGTAGGTGATCAATACGAAGCTTTTGGATTCCCACGTTTTCAGTTAGACACACATATAAAGCAAAATGCAGAAGAGATGCAAAAGTTTCGTGAGCAAACTCAGCAAGAAGACCGTCAACGTGTTATACAAGCTATGGAAGAAATGGCGAAGAAGCAGGCTGAAGAAAGCAGTGTTGTGCATGAAGGACCGATTGTACTCGGGTATCTTATTAAGCCAGATGAAGAGATTACACCGATGCGAGAAATTCAAGATGAAGAAAGAAGAAAAACGGTTCAAGGGTATGTCTTCCATGTAGAAACAAAAGAGCTTCGTAGTGGTCGTACGTTATTAACCTTAAAAATAACAGATTATACGGATTCTATTATGATCAAAATGTTCTCTCGTGATAAAGAAGATATTCCAATGCTACAATCCTTGAAAAAAGGAATGTGGGTGAAAGCACGTGGTTCTGTTCAAAATGATACATTCGTTCGAGATTTAGTAATGATTGCAAATGATATTAATGAAATAACAGGGCCGTCTCGTAAAGATAAAGCGCCAGAAGGCGAAAAACGTGTAGAGCTTCACCTTCATACTCCAATGAGCCAAATGGATGCTGTTACTCCTGTTTCTAGGCTTGTTGCTCAAGCAGGTAAATGGGGGCATGAGGCTATTGCAGTTACAGACCATGCTGTTGCGCAGTCATTCCCAGAAGCATATTCTGCTGGTAAAAAGGCTGGAGTTAAAGTTCTATACGGTGTAGAAGCAAATTTAGTTAATGATGGTGTACCGATCGCTTATAACGAAGCACATCGTCTACTGGCAGAAGAAACATATGTTGTCTTTGATGTTGAGACAACAGGATTATCTGCTGTATATGACACAGTCATTGAGTTAGCTGCTGTAAAGGTAAAAGGTGGCGAAATTATTGATCGCTTTGAATCTTTCGCAAATCCCCATCAACCATTATCGGCGACGATTATTGAATTAACAGGTATTACTGATGATATGTTAACTGATGCACCAGAAGTGGCCGAAGTGTTTAAGAAGTTTGAGGAATGGATGGGTGACCATACACTTGTTGCTCATAACGCAAGCTTCGATATGGGATTCATTAATGTCGGCTTTAAAAAGGCCGGGCTAGAAAAAACGAAAAATCCAGTTATTGATACGTTAGAACTTGCACGGTTCTTATTCCCGGAAATGAAAAATCATCGGTTAAATACGATGTGTAAAAAGCTTGATATCGAATTAACGCAACATCACCGTGCGATTTATGATACAGAAGCAACGGGATATTTACTTGTGAAAATGTTGAAAGATGTGATTGAAAAGGGATTCGAATATCACGATCAACTAAACGATAGTATGGGGCAAGGGGATGCATATAAACGTGGGCGTCCAAGTCATATGACATTACTTGCCACATCAGACGTTGGATTGAAAAATTTATATAAACTTGTTTCCTATTCTCATCTGAATTACTTTTACCGTGTACCACGTGTACCACGATCATTATTAAAAAAATATCGCGAAGGTATATTAGTAGGCACGGCTTGTGATAAAGGTGAAGTGTTTGAAGCGATGATGCAAAAAGCACCTGAAGAGGTAGAAGAAATTGCACAGTTCTATGACTATATTGAGGTTATGCCTCCAGAGGTGTTACGTCATTTAGTAGAACGTGAACTTGTTCGAGATGAAGGACAATTAAAAACAATTATTTCTAACTTAGTAAAACTAGGTGAGACGTTAGATAAACCAGTTGTTGCTACGGGGAATGTGCATTATTTAGATCCAGAAGATGCGATGTATCGTAAAATTTTAGTAAGTTCACAGGGCGGAGCAAATCCGTTAAATCGCCATTCATTACCGCCTGTACATTTCCGTACAACAGATGAAATGCTAGATTGTTTTTCATTCTTAGGTGAAGATACAGCGAAAGAAATTGTTGTAACAAATACACAAAAGATTGCATCATTAATTGGTGATGTTCATCCAGTAAAAGATGATTTATACACACCGAAAATTGAAGGTGCTGATGATGAAACCCGTGATATGAGTTATAAAATGGCACGCAGTATTTATGGTGAAGAACTACCGGAAATTGTAGAAGCTCGTTTGGAAAAAGAATTGAAAAGTATTATTGGACATGGATTCGCCGTTATTTATTTAATTTCGCATAAGCTTGTGAAAAAATCGTTAGTAGACGGCTATCTAGTAGGTTCGCGTGGATCGGTAGGGTCATCATTTGTTGCAACGATGATGGAAATTACAGAAGTAAACCCATTACCACCGCACTATGTATGTCCAAAGTGTAAACAATCAGAATTCTTTAATGACGGTTCTGTAGGTTCTGGTTTTGACTTGCCAGATAAAGAATGTCCAACATGTAATGTTTCATACGTGAAAGATGGACATGATATTCCGTTCGAAACGTTCCTTGGATTTAAAGGAGATAAGGTGCCCGATATCGATTTGAACTTCTCCGGAGAATACCAACCGCGTGCCCATAACTATACGAAAGTACTGTTCGGTGAGGATTACGTATACCGTGCTGGAACAATTGGTACGGTTGCAGAAAAAACCGCTTATGGGTATGTAAAAGGTTATGCTAATGATCATAACTTAACAATTCGAAATGCAGAGATCGATCGCTTAGTAGCGGGATGTACGGGAGTAAAGCGTACAACCGGACAGCATCCAGGTGGTATTATCGTTGTGCCAGACTACATGGATATTTTCGACTTTTCGCCAATTCAGTTTCCCGCTGATTCAATAGGGGCTGAGTGGAGAACAACGCACTTTGACTTCCATTCCATTCATGATAATTTATTGAAGCTTGATATATTAGGACACGATGATCCGACCGTTATTCGTATGCTTCAAGATTTAAGTGGTATTGATCCGAAAACAATTCCAACGGATGATCCGGAAGTAATGAAGATTTTCTCAGGTCCAGAATCTTTAGGAGTAACGGAAGAACAAATTAACTGTAAAACAGGTACACTTGGTATACCAGAGTTTGGTACGAAATTCGTAAGACAAATGTTAGAAGAAACGAAACCAACGACGTTTTCAGAGCTTGTCCAAATTTCTGGACTGTCTCATGGTACAGATGTATGGCTAGGTAATGCGAACGAATTAATTTATAACGGTACGTGTACACTGAGTGAAGTTATCGGTTGTCGTGATGACATCATGGTATATTTAATTTATCAAGGCTTGGATCCATCATTAGCCTTCAAAATCATGGAGTCGGTGCGTAAAGGTAAAGGTGTACCAGAAGAATGGGAAGAGGACATGAGAAATAACAATGTACCAGGTTGGTATATTGATTCATGTAAGAAAATTAAATACATGTTCCCTAAAGCCCATGCGGCTGCTTACGTACTTATGGCTGTACGTATCGCATACTTTAAGGTACATTTCGCACTTTTATTCTATGCGGCATACTTTACAGTTCGTGCAGATGACTTTGATGTAGAGGCGATGGCGAAAGGTTCAGCATCCATACGTGTAAGAATTGATGAAATTGCACAAAAAGGATTGGATGCAGCACCGAAAGAGAAGAGTTTATTAACGGTACTAGAAATGACGCTTGAAATGTGTGAACGTGGCTACTCATTCCAAAAGGTTGATTTATACCGCTCGCATGCAACCGAATTTATTATTGATGGGGATACTTTAATTCCTCCATTTAATGCAGTGCCTGGTCTTGGTACAAACGCAGCTTTCAGTATCGTTGAAGCTCGTAAAAATGGTGATTTCTTATCAAAAGAAGACTTACAGCAACGTAGTAAGGTTTCTAAAACGATTATTGAGTATTTAGATAGTCAAGGTTGTCTAGGAGATTTACCGGATCAAAACCAATTGTCACTGTTCTAATAGGTAGGAAAAGTCTTTGCAAATCAACATTTGCTATGGTATACTATAAACCGAGATAACCATGTCATGTATATTTTGTGAAAAAGAGAGTGGGGAAACCCACTCTTTCGTGTTACTATCTACATTTTATTTCTGTAGATAGTAAAGATATTTCTGTCGTATATACATATTTTGTTACAAGTTTTACTTCTTAAATTTGGTAATACTAAGACAGATATTCCCTGCTTAACGGCAGGGGCTTTTGTTAGCTAACGAGAAAGAATAAGATATACCGTCTTTATGAACGGAATCTTTTCTTGTAAATGGTACATGGCGGCAGGAAGGAGGCTGTTTATGGATAAGAAAGTCACAGAAGTTGTAGAAGCATTTGCGCAGCCAATCGTTGAAGAGTTAAATCTTGAACTTGTAGATGTAGAGTATGTGAAAGAAGGACAAGACTGGTTCTTACGCGTATTCATCGATTCTGAAAAGGGAGTCGACATTGAAGAATGCGGTGCGGTAAGTGAACGTTTAAGCGAAGCTTTAGATAAAGAGGATCCAATTCCTCATCTTTACTTTTTGGATGTATCATCTCCTGGAGCGGAACGCCCATTAAAGAAAGAGAAAGACTTCCAGCAAGCGGTAGGAAAACAAGTGGCAATTAAAACATATGAGCCGATTGATGGTGAAAAGATGTTTGAAGGAAAGCTACTTTCCTACGACGGTACTACAATTACACTACTATTAACAATTAAAACACGTAAAAAAGAAATCCAAATTCCAATGGATAAAGTTGCAAATGCGCGACTTGCTGTTACGTTTTAGTAAGAAGGGGGATCTTCATGAGCACTGAGTTGTTAGATGCTTTGCTCGTATTAGAGTCAGAAAAAGGTATTAGTAAAGATATTATTATTGATGCAATTGAAGCAGCATTAATCTCTGCTTATAAACGCAATTTTAACCAAGCACAAAACGTTCGTGTGAGCTTTAACCCAGAAGTGGGAACAATTCAAGTTTTAGCACGTAAGGACGTTGTTGATAATGTGTTTGATCCACGTCTTGAAATCTCTGTAGAAGAGGCGAGACAAATTAATCCAAACTACCAAGATGGCGACGTACTAGAAATTGAAGTAACGCCAAAAGATTTTGGTCGTATTGCAGCGCAAACTGCAAAACAAGTTGTAACACAACGAGTTCGTGAGGCGGAACGTGGTGTTATTTATTCAGAATTTAGTGATCGTGAAGAAGACATTATGGTTGGTATTGTACAGCGTCAAGATGCTCGTTTCATCTATGTAAGTTTAGGGAAAGTAGAAGCTTTATTACCTGTAAGTGAGCAGATGCCAAATGAGCAATATAAACCACATGATCGTATTCGCGTATTTATTACAAAAGTAGAAAAGACAACGAAAGGACCACAAATTTACGTATCACGTACACATCCTGGTCTTTTAAAACGTTTATTCGAAATGGAAGTTCCAGAAATTTATGATGGAACTGTAGAAATTCGCTCTGTAGCACGTGAAGCAGGCGACCGTTCTAAAATTTCTGTATATGCAGAGAATATCGATGTTGATCCAGTAGGTTCTTGTGTAGGACCGAAAGGACAACGTGTACAACGCGTTGTGGATGAACTAAAAGGTGAAAAGATTGACATCGTTCGCTGGTCAAATGATCCAGTTGAATATGTTGCGAATGCTTTAAGTCCATCACAAGTCGTTAAAGTACTTGTAGATGAAGAAGAAAAAGCAACAACTGTTGTTGTTCCAGACCACCAGCTTTCATTAGCAATTGGTAAGCGTGGACAAAATGCGCGCCTTGCAGCTAAATTAACAGGCTGGAAAATTGATATTAAAAGTGAGTCTGATGCGAAACAACTTGGTATTGTGACAGAAGAAGATAGCGTAATCGCATTCGGATTCGATTCAGTTGAAGACGAAATCGAGTAGAGGTGATGAGTATGAGCAATCGAAAAGTTCCGTTACGAAAATGTATTGCGACGCAAGAGATGAAATCAAAACGAGAGCTCGTTCGCATTGTTCGTTCCAAAGAGGGCGAAGTGTCTATTGATTTATCAGGAAAAAAATCAGGACGAGGTGCATATTTGTCAAAAGATAAAGAATGCATTATTCAAGCCCAAAAGAAAAATATTTTGGAACATCATCTAAAAGCGAAAATCGACAGTTCTCTGTACGAAGAGCTTCTTGAGCTTGTTGAGAAGGAGTCGAAATAAGTGTCCGATTGGAAATCGTTTTTAGGACTAGCAAACCGCGCTCGAAAAATTATTTCGGGTGAAGAACTCGTTTTAAAAGAAGTACGAAGTGGCAAAGCAAAGCTTGTATTGCTTTCTGAAGATGCGTCAGCGAACACTACAAAACGTATCATTGATAAAACCACGTACTACAACATACCAATGAGAAAAGTCGAAAATCGACAACAATTAGGGCATGCGATTGGGAGAGACGAGCGAGTCGTTGTAGCTGTGTTAGATGAAGGCTTTGCGAAAAAGCTACGTAGCATGCTCGATACAAATTACCGGGGGTGAAGGTATGAGTAAAATTCGAGTACATGAATATGCAAAAAAAAATAATATCTCAAGTAAAGATCTTATGACAAAACTAAAAGAGATGAATATCGAGGTTTCGAATCATATGACAATGTTAGAAGATGAAGTAGTAAACAAATTAGATAATCAATATAACACTGGAGCGGAAAAACCTTCTGTTGCAGATGAGTTTGAAGTAGAAGAGAAAGTTGTTCGCAGTAAAAAGAACAGCAATAAGAAGAAGAAAAAAGGCAAAGGAAATGAAGACAAACGTCAAGATAACTTTGCTGGAAGACAACAAACGCAAATAGTAGAAACACCAGATAAAATTACTTTCTCTGGAAGCCTTACAGTAGGTGACCTTGCTAAAAAGTTAAGCAAAGAGCCATCTGAAATTATTAAAAAGCTCTTCATGCTAGGAATTATGGCAACAATTAACCAAGATTTAGATAAAGATACAATTGAGTTAATTGCTACTGATTACGGTATTGAAGTAGAAGAAGAAGTAGTTGTAAGTGAAACTGAATTTGAAACATTCATCGATGAGCAAGATGATGAAGAAAACTTAAAAGAACGTCCAGCTGTTGTTACAATTATGGGACACGTTGACCATGGTAAAACAACTTTACTTGACTCTATTCGTAATTCAAAAGTAACTGCTGGCGAAGCTGGCGGGATCACTCAACATATTGGTGCATACCAAGTTGAAGTAAACGATAAGAAAATTACATTCTTAGATACGCCTGGTCACGCGGCATTTACAACGATGCGTGCTCGTGGTGCGCAAGTAACGGATATTACAATTCTGGTTGTTGCAGCTGATGACGGTGTTATGCCACAAACAGTAGAAGCGATTAGCCATGCGAAAGCAGCTGGAGTACCAATTATTGTGGCTGTGAATAAAATGGATAAACCAGCGGCAAATCCTGATCGTGTAATGCAAGAATTAACAGAATATGAATTAGTTCCAGAAGCTTGGGGCGGAGACACAATTTTCGTACCAATTTCTGCAATTCAAGGCGAGGGAATTGACAACTTGCTAGAAATGATTCTTCTTGTAAGTGAAGTAGAAGAATATAAAGCAAATCCAAATCGCTATGCAACTGGTACTGTAATTGAAGCGCAGCTTGATAAAGGTAAAGGAACTATCGCGACATTACTTGTTCAAAACGGTACACTTCGAGTTGGAGATCCAATCGTTGTTGGGACATCATTCGGTCGTGTTCGTGCAATGGTAAGTGATATTGGTCGTCGTGTAAAAGTTGCCGGTCCATCAACTCCTGTTGAAATTACAGGTTTAAATGAAGTACCACAAGCGGGCGATCGTTTCATGGCATTCGCTGATGAGAAGAAAGCTCGTCAAATCGGTGAATCACGTGCACAAGAAGCATTAGTTGCACAACGTGGTGAGAAATCTAAATTAAGCCTTGAAGATTTATTCCAACAAATCCAAGAGGGCGATGTAAAAGAAATTAACTTAATTGTGAAAGCAGACGTACAAGGTTCTGTAGAAGCAATGGCAGCATCACTTCGTAAAATTGATGTTGAAGGCGTAAAAGTGAAAATTATCCATACAGGCGTAGGTGCGATTACAGAATCAGATGTTATTTTAGCTTCTGCATCTAATGCAATTATAATTGGATTCAACGTACGCCCTGATGTAAATGCGAAGCGTACAGCTGAATTAGAGAACGTTGATGTTCGTTTACACCGTATTATCTATAAAGTAATCGAAGAAATCGAATCAGCAATGCAAGGTATGCTGGATCCAGAATTCGAAGAAAAAGTAATCGGTCAAGCGGAAGTTCGTCAAACGTTCAAAGTAACAAAAGTTGGAACAATCGCAGGTTGTTACGTAATAGACGGTAAAATTACACGTGATAGTGGCGTTCGTATTATCCGTGATGGCGTAGTAATTTTCGAAGGACAACTTGATACGTTAAAACGTTTCAAAGACGACGTAAAAGAAGTTGCACAAAACTATGAGTGTGGTATTACAATTGAGAGATATAATGACCTTAAAGAAGGGGACATCATTGAAGCGTACATTATGGAAGAAGTGAAGCGATGATTATCGCTTCACTCTCATTCGAGTGTATGATTTACGATGTGCATTCTTTAAAAGAGAAACGAGCAATTTTGCAACGTGTGTTAACTCGTGTGAAACAGCGCTATAATGTAGCTGTTTCTGAAGTTGGGCATCAAGATGTATGGCAACGTACAGAAATTGCAATTGTTTCCGTATCCTCAAATCGTGTTGTCTGTGAAAAAGAAATGAATCGTGTACTTGAGTATATCGATTCATTTCCTGAAATTGAACGTACGATAACACAATTGGAATGGTATTGAATGAGGTGAAGAATTATGAAATTACGTGCGAACCGTGTAGGCGAGCAAATGAAAAAAGAATTAGGCGACATCATCAGTCGTAAAATTAAAGATCCACGTGTCGGATTTGTTACAGTAACAGATGTACAAGTGAGTGGAGATTTACAAATTGCTACAGTATATATTTCTGTTTTAGGTGATGAAGAACAGAAAGAAAGTACATTAAAAGGTTTAGCGAAGGCAAAAGGCTTCATTCGTTCAGAAATTGGCCAACGTATTCGTCTTCGTAAAACACCGGAAATTTCCTTTGAATTTGATGAGTCTATCGGATATGGTCATCGAATTGATACACTTTTACATGAAATTAATAAAGAAGGTAAACGTGAAGAATAATGGATAGACAATTGTCTATCCATTTTTTCAATGCAAAATAAGTTTTGGATATTTACTATGAAAGAATTATGATGAGGTGAACATATATGGAAGGTGTAGTATTATTACATAAGCCAAAAGGCATGACATCACATGATTGTGTATTTAAATTAAGAAAGATTTTACGTGAGAAACGAATTGGTCATACGGGAACATTAGATCCGGATGTAACAGGAGTATTACCTATTTGTGTTGGACGAGCAACGAAGATTGCACAGTTTTTAACGAGTGAAACGAAAACATATGAAGGTGAAGTGACATTAGGATTTTCAACAACAACTGAAGATGCTTCTGGTGAAGTTGTGGAAACAAAAAATGTTGACCGTGTTATTACTCGTAAAGAAGTAGAAGGAGTTCTTGCAGAATTAACAGGTACGATTGAACAAATGCCTCCGATGTTTTCAGCTGTAAAAGTTAACGGGAAAAAATTATATGAATATGCAAGAGCAGGACAAGAAGTTGAACGTCCAGTTCGTACAATTACAATTCATGAATTTGTATTACTTGATGAACATGAAGTTTTTGAAGGGGAAAACGTTTCATTCCGTTTCCGTGTAACGTGTAGTAAAGGAACATATGTAAGAACGCTAGCAGTAATGATTGGTGAAAAACTTGGTTTTCCATCACATATGTCTCACCTTGTAAGAACAGCATCTGGTGAATTTTTACTAGAAGATTGCATATCATTTGAAGAAATTGAAGAAAACGTGCAAAATGGAACAGTAGAGTCTATTTTCATTTCAATTGATGAGGCGCTAAGTAAGTTTCCAAAAATGGTTGTAGATGAAAAGCAAGCAGAGAAAATAAAAAATGGTATGTTCTTAAAGAATGAATTAGAAACAACAGCACCATTTATTACAGTATTTGATAAAAATGATCGTTGCTTAGCAATTTATGAGCACCATCCAAAACACCCTGGTATGCTAAAGCCAATGAAAGTACTTGTGAATAATCAAGAACTAAAGCTATAATGAATTATTGGAAGGATTATTACAGAAAAAGGTGAATTCAAGCGTGAAACTTATTCATTTAACTCATCCACATGAACAAAATAAAATAGAATTACCACCTACTGTAATGGCATTAGGATATTTTGATGGCATTCATTTAGGACATCAACGTGTAATTCGAACAGCGAAAAAAATAGCGGATGAAAGAGGATGTAAAAGTGCTGTCATGACGTTTCATCCACACCCATCTGTTGTATTAGGAAAAAAAGAAGCGCATGTGGAGTACATTACACCGATGCGCCTTAAAGAAGAAATCGTCGCAAGTTTAGGAATTGATATATTATATGTGGTGAAATTCGATGAACCATTTGCTGGATTATTGCCACAACAGTTTGTCGATGATTATATTATTGGTTTAAATGTAAAGCATGTAGTAGCAGGCTTTGATTATTCATATGGACGTTTAGGAAAAGGGAAGATGGAGACTTTACCATTTCATGCAAGAGGGGAGTTTACACAGACCGTGATCGAAAAAGTTGAATATCAAGAAGAAAAAGTAAGTTCTACTTCATTACGAAAGTTAATTCGAAATGGCGAAATGGAACAAATTCCATCTATTTTAGGAAGAGCATACACGGTAGAAGGAACAGTTGTGCACGGTGATAAGCGTGGACGCCAAATTGGTTTTCCGACTGCAAATGTAGGTTTAAGTGATGAATATTTGTTGCCACCTGTAGGTGTATACGCAGTAAGGCTGAAAGTTCATGATGAGTGGCATGATGGCGTATGTAATATCGGATATAAACCAACTTTCAAAGAGAATGAGCGTCAATTATCGATTGAAGTACACCTATTTGAATTTAATAAAGACATATATGAACAAAGTGTTACAGTAGAGTGGCACATGCGTATAAGAGAAGAAAAAAAGTTCAATGGTATTGATGAGTTAGTTGCACAAATCGCTCGGGATAAAAAAGTTGCCCAAGAATATTTTGCGAGCGTAAAGAATACACTTGCTTTTTCAAATGAAAAGTAGTATTCTATGTTATGTACTTTATGACAACCATTGCTTGGCATTGCGACTCACCGACGCTTGCTAGGTAATTGGGGGTTTAATTAATAGGAGGTGAAATAGGATGGCTTTAACACAAGAGCGTAAAAATGAAATCATTGCACAATTTAGAACTCATGAGACTGATACTGGTTCTCCAGAGGTTCAAATTGCTGTCCTAACGGAGCAAATTAACACTCTAAACGAGCACTTACGTACTCACAAGAAAGATCATCATTCACGTCGTGGTCTATTAAAGATGGTTGGTAAACGTCGTAACTTACTAACTTACCTTCGTAATAGCGATATCACACGTTACCGTGAATTAATCACAAAGCTTGGCTTACGTCGATAGTCAAAGAAGCGGGAATATTCCCGCTTTTTTGTTAGGTAAAAATATATCTTCTACGCTTTATAGCTTACTTAATTTTCGGCAATACTAGAGGTAGAATATTGTGATATACTATCCATTTACATAGAAGAATTGAATACTTTAAATTGAGAGGGGTACTTAAATGAGTCAAGAAAAGCAAGTCTTCTCGATAGATTTAGCTGGTCGCCAGCTAACAGTTGAAACTGGTCAGCTTGCAAAACAAGCGAACGGAGCAGTATTAGTAAGATATGGCGATACAGCGGTTCTATCTACAGCAACTGCATCAAAAGAGGCTAAAAATGTAGATTTCTTCCCACTTACAGTAAACTATGAAGAGCGTTTATATGCAGTCGGAAAAATTCCAGGCGGTTTTATTAAACGTGAAGGTCGTCCAAGTGAAAAAGCAATTTTGGCAAGTCGTTTAATCGACCGTCCAATTCGTCCGCTTTTCGCAGATGGTTTCCGTAACGAAGTACAAGTTGTCAGCATTGTAATGAGTGTTGATCAAGATTGTTCTTCTGAAATGGCAGCTATGCTTGGTTCTTCATTAGCGTTATCGATTTCAGATATTCCATTTGAAGGCCCAATCGCTGGTGCAACAGTTGGTCGTATTAATGGCGAATTCGTTATTAATCCAACAGTAGAACAGCAAGAACAAAGTGATATGCACCTTGTTGTAGCGGGTACGAAAGATGCAATTAACATGGTTGAAGCAGGAGCAGATCAAGTACCTGAAGAAACAATGTTAGAAGCAATTATGTTTGGACATGACGAAATTAAACGTCTGATTGCATTCCAAGAAGAGATTGTACAAGCTGTAGGTAAAGAGAAATCAGAAGTGAAACTTTACGAAGTTGACGCTGATATTAATCAAGCTGTACGTGAAATGGCTGAGAAAGATATGCATTCTGCAATTCAAGTGCATGAGAAACATGCACGTGAAGATGCAATTAACGAAGTGAAAAAGCGTGTAATTGAGCATTACGAAGCTCAAGAAGCTGACGCTGACACATTAGGACAAGTAAATGAGATTTTATATAAAATTGTAAAAGAAGAAGTACGTCGTCTTATTACAGTTGAAAAAATCCGCCCAGATGGTCGTAAAGGTGATGAAATTCGTCCTTTAGCATCAGAGGTTGGTATTTTATCTCGTACACACGGTTCTGGTTTATTCACACGTGGACAAACACAAGCATTAAGTATTTGTACATTAGGTGCATTAGGCGATGTGCAAATTTTAGATGGTCTTGGTGTAGAAGAATCAAAACGCTTCATGCACCATTACAATTTCCCATCATTTAGTGTTGGTGAAACAAGACCGATGCGTGGACCAGGTCGTCGTGAAATTGGTCACGGTGCACTAGGAGAACGTGCTCTTGAGCCTGTAATTCCATCTGAAAAAGATTTCCCATACACAGTACGTCTTGTATCTGAAGTATTAGAATCAAATGGTTCAACTTCACAGGCAAGTATTTGTGGTAGTACTTTAGCAATGATGGATGCTGGTGTTCCGCTTAAAGCTCCAGTTGCTGGTATTGCAATGGGTCTAGTTAAATCTGGTGAGCATTACACAATTTTAACTGATATTCAAGGTATGGAAGACCATTTAGGCGATATGGACTTTAAAGTAGCAGGTACAGCACAAGGTGTAACTGCACTGCAAATGGATATTAAAATCGATGGTTTATCTCGTGAGATTTTAGAAGAGGCATTACTACAAGCGAAAGTTGGTCGTATGCACATTCTAGATCATATGTTATCTGTTATTGCAGAGCCACGTACTGAATTATCAGCTTACGCTCCA
Organism: Bacillus paramycoides; assembly: GCF_001884235.1. GTDB lineage: Bacteria > Bacillota > Bacilli > Bacillales > Bacillaceae_G > Bacillus_A > Bacillus_A paramycoides. The sequence continues at coordinate 79,200 of NZ_MAOI01000070.1, forward strand.
AAGATTATTACAATGACAATTAACCCAGATAAAATCCGTGACGTTATTGGACCAAGCGGTAAACAAATCAATAAAATTATTGAAGAAACTGGTGTTAAAATTGACATCGAGCAAGATGGTACAGTATTCATTTCTTCAATAAATCAAGAAATGAATGACAAAGCGAAGAAAATTATCGAAGATATCGTTCGCGAAGTACAAGTAGGTGAAATCTACGAAGGAAAAGTAAAACGTGTCGAGAAATTCGGTGCTTTCGTTGAATTATTCAGCGGTAAAGATGGATTAGTTCATATTTCTGAACTTGCACTTGAGCGTGTAGGTAAAGTAGAAGACGTTGTGAAAATCGGTGATGTGATCACAGTTAAAGTTATCGAGATTGACAAGCAAGGTCGCGTGAACCTATCTAGAAAAGTATTGCTAAAAGAAGAGCAAGAAAAAGAAGCTGCTAAAGAAGAAAATAAACAAGAGCAGCAATAAGTAAAAGCCAGTTTAACTGGCTTTTTTTGTTATGTAAAAAATGTGATTCATATAGATTTTTATGTGAGTATAGGTATAGTTTTCATCATAACGCTCAAATTAACAAAGATAAGAAGAAAATGGTTTCTTTTTTTATAGTTAATGGGAGGGTTTTTTATGAAAGTTCGTATATTGGCATACATATTTATATTTTCTTTATATGTGGGTTTTGGCTCTTATTCAGTCTTTGCACAGGATAGCTTGCATGAAGAGATTCGAAAGCATGCAAAACAGTACGAGATCTTACCGCAAAATGCGATGATTGATAAGATTTGGAAAGCGACGCCTGGGTATAATGGAAGACAAGTGGATATAGAAGCGTCCTATAATAATATGAAGAAGCTCAAGAAGTTTGATCACAAACAACTTGAATTTAAGGAAGTATCACCAAGTGTCCACTTAGCAGATTTATCACCAGCTCCCATTTATCGAGGACATCCAAATAAAAAAATGGTGGGATTAACAATTAATGTGGCCTGGGGTAATGAGTATTTGCCACGTATATTAGAGATATTGAAAAAACATGATGTGAAGGCGACTTTCTTTTTAGAAGGGCGTTGGGTGAAAGAAAATTTACGATTTGCAAAAATGATTGTGGATGCAAATCAAGAAGTAGGAAATCATTCTTACACACATCCTAATATGAAAACGCTATCTGCGGATGAAATACGAGATCAATTACAAAAAACGAATCGAATGATAGAAGCAGCTACGAATCAAAAAGTGAGATGGTTTGCCCCGCCAAGCGGAAGCTTTCGGGATGAGGTAGTAAAAATAGCGAATGATTTCCAAATGGGGACGATTATGTGGACTGTAGATACAATTGATTGGAAGCGTCCAGAACCGGATGTACTATTGCAGAGAGTAATGCGAAAAATCCATCCAGGTGCTATTGTGCTAATGCACCCTACTTCATCTACAACAGAAGCGTTAGATACTATGATTAAAAATTTGAAGGAACAAGGATATAAAGTGGGGAATATTACAGAATTACTAGATGAAAAACGTGTGGATTAAATACATTTGCATGACATTCATCTGTAAACTTGTTATCATTAAACAATAGCAATTATTTAGAGAAACTGGCAGTAGGAGGAAAGTTTTTGATTAAAAAATATACTTGTAAAAATGGTGTAAGAATTGTTATGGAGAATATACCAACTGTACGCTCGGTTGCAATTGGGATATGGATCCATGCAGGTTCAAGAAATGAAAATGAAAAAAATAATGGAGTTTCGCACTTTTTAGAGCATATGTTCTTTAAAGGGACAGAAACGCGAAGTGCAAGAGAGATTGCAGAATCATTTGATAGCATTGGTGGACAAGTAAACGCTTTTACTTCAAAAGAATATACATGTTACTATGCGAAAGTGCTAGATGAGCATGCTAAATATGCTTTAGATGTATTAGCGGATATGTTCTTTAACTCAACATTTGATGAGGAAGAACTGAAAAAAGAGAAGAATGTCGTATGTGAAGAAATTAAAATGTACGAAGATGCTCCAGATGATATTGTGCATGATATGTTAACGAAAGCAACATATGAAACGCATCCGCTTGGATATCCTATTTTAGGAACAGAGGAAACGCTTGAAACATTTACAGGTGATACGTTACGTCAATATATTAAAGATCACTATACACCTGAAAACGTAGTTGTATCAATTGCTGGAAATATTGATGAAGCATTTGTTCAAACTGTGGAACAATATTTCGGTAATTACGAAGGAACAACAAATCGTGAACAAGTACATAGCCCAATTTTCCACTTTAATAAAGTATCACGTAAAAAGGAAACAGAACAAGCTCATTTATGTTTAGGATATAAAGGCTTGCAAATGGGACACGAAGATATTTATAACTTAATTGTATTGAATAATATTTTAGGTGGTAGCATGAGTAGCCGTTTATTCCAAGAAGTACGTGAACAACGTGGATTGGCATACTCAGTATTTTCTTACCATTCTTCTTATGAAGATACAGGTATGTTAACGCTTTACGGTGGAACAGGCAGTCAACAATTAGATACACTGTATGAAACAATGCAAGAAACGTTAGATACGTTAAAAAATACAGGTATTACAGAAAAAGAGCTTGTTAATAGTAAAGAACAATTAAAAGGAAACTTAATGTTAAGTTTAGAAAGTACCAATAGTCGTATGAGTCGTAACGGTAAAAACGAACTGCTTCTTCGTAAACATCGTTCTCTTGATGAGATTATTGAAAGTGTAAATACTGTAACAAAACAAAATGTAGACGAATTAATTCGCAACATGTTTACCGATGAATTCTCTGCAGCACTTATTAGTCCAGATGGAAAACTGCCAAAAGGAATGAAACTTTAATCGGTTTTGTAATTCATTCGCTTTTGGAAATAACCGTATCTCTTTTATATGAGATACGGTTATTTTTTTTAGATATGCAGAATAGGTACTTATTATAGGATAACCTTCATGAAAAGTAGGATAGGGGGAGATTTAATGCGTTTAAGTGAATTAAGTGGCAAAGAGATTGTGGATTTAGAAAGAGCAGAAAAAATGGGAGTTTTAGGTCATACAGATTTAGAAATTGATGAGAGAGATGGACAAATACAAGCGCTTATTATACCTGTTGGGAAATGGGGAGGTTTTAAAAGAGAACAGCAAGAAATGAGAGTAGAATGGAGCAAAATAAAGAAGGTGGGACATGATATGATACTTTGTGATCTTACGAACCATTCAAAATCGGAGTGAAAGATGACCATTTTGGTTGTCTTTTTTATTTTTATATAAAGTGAAACTTTAATTAGTGGGGGTTTTGTCCGTCCCCCACTGATTATTAGCCCACACCAATCATAAATCACGTGTGCTTTTTGCTTTTCAATCACCTCAAACTCGTACATTACATATGATGTGGAGGAAAAAGAAAAAGTAGGCATTTTTCTTATAAATGAAAGAAAAAGAAGGTGAATTAGGGAATGTTGACTGAGATGCATATTGCTGTCATAGGAGGAGATGCACGGCAGCTAGAAGTAATTCGCAAGCTAGTCGAACTGGACGCGAAACTTTCATTAATAGGGTTTGAACAGTTAGATCATGGCTTCACAGGGGCAGCAAAAGAAAGTATACAAGATTTAGATTTCACTTCTTTAGATGCGATTATTTTGCCGGTTGCAGGGACGAATGCCAAAGGAGAAGTAGATACTATTTTTTCAAATGAAAAAGTTTCCATAACGAAAGAACAAATTGAAAAGACGCCAGAAAACTTTACTATATATTCAGGTATTGGTACACCTTACTTGGAAAATCTCGTGTCTACTACAAATCGCAAACTGGTAAAATTATTTGATCGTGATGATGTTGCAATCTATAACTCTATTCCGACTGTAGAAGGTACATTAATGATGGTTATTCAACATACTGATTACACAATTCATGGGTCGAATGTAATGGTTTTAGGATTTGGTAGAACTGGTATGAGTGTAGCAAGAGCCTTTCAATCATTAGGAGCACATGTCAAAGTTGGAGCGAGACGTTCGGAACATATTGCTCGTATTACAGAAATGATGTTTTCTCCTTTTCATATGCAAGACATTGAGAAAGAAGTAAGCAATATCGATATTGTTATTAATACAATTCCGCATCTCGTGGTAACGGCAAGTGTACTTTCACGGATGCCTGCTCACACGTTAGTTATAGATTTGGCTTCTAAGCCAGGTGGAACGGACTTTCGTTATGCGGAAAAGCGAGGCGTGAAGGCACTATTAGCACCTGGTCTTCCTGGAATTGTTGCACCGAAAACAGCTGGGCAAATTTTAGCGAATGTTCTTTCTCAGTTATTAATAGCAGATGCAAGTGCAAAGGAGGAGGATGAGAAATGAGTTTGAAGGGGAAACGAATTGGCTTCGGATTTACAGGTTCACATTGTACGTATGAGGAAGTTATGCCGCATCTAGAAAAGTTAATTGCAGAAGGTGCGGAAGTGCGTCCAGTTGTCTCTTATACTGTCGAATCAACAAATACTAGATTTGGCGAAGGGGCAGAATGGATTAAAAGGATTGAAGAAATAACGGGATTTAAAGCAATAAATTCAATTGTCGGAGCAGAACCATTAGGACCGAAAATCCCGCTAGATTGTATGGTAATTGCTCCTTTAACTGGAAATTCGATGAGTAAATTTGCTAACGCGATGACAGATTCTCCAGTATTAATGGCGGCGAAGGCGACGCTTAGAAATGGAAAGCCTGTTGTGTTGGCTGTATCGACGAATGATGCTTTAGGTCTTAATGGGGTAAATCTAATTACACCAACAAGGTGACAACAAAGCATAAACGCTTATATGTCGCCATCTTGAGGGAGCTTAGGGTAAAGCACAAGTTCGAAATCATCGAGCCTTTGCCACTTTTCCTTTTTATAAACAGCCTTTTCTAAAACCGACTTTAGGAGGCTGTTTTTCTTTTTTGGATCATCTGTTTTAAAGTATAGATCAAGAACATGCTCTACTTGAGGAATTGTATCTTTCTTCACTTTTTCCTTCTTAATTTCTGTTTTAATTTCTTTCTTTAAGTTTTCCATCGTGGAAGTAATTTCAGTAATGCGATCAGAAACTACATTCGAACGTTCTAAAAACATATCGACTGTGTAAACGCCACGTTCTAATAAATCATGTAAATTACCTTTTTGTTTTTGGACATCCACTAATTCTTTTTCAAGCTTACGTAATGCAGCTTCATTCATTTGAATAACTTGTGTTTCTTTTAATTTGTCATCTTGCTTATGTTTTTCAAAATCAGCTTTATAGTTGATGTACCATTCTTTTAATGCCTCGAGTAAACGCTTCTCAATTAATTCCGTATAGCTTGATTTGTTTTCGCAACCGCGATGCTTACAATCCATCGTTTCTTTTCGGTTCTTCGGATAACGTTGGACCATACTATAACCACATTTACTACATTTAATAATACCAGCTAGTGGATTTTTAATTCCATTCGTATTGTAAGGAACGTGATACCTTGAATTTAATTTTTCTTGTACTTGTTCAAACAAGCTTTCGGGTATGATAGGCTCATGTTTTCCATCAGCAATAATCCAATCTGATTTATCTTGTCTTGCACAGCTACGTTTTACAGCATCAGGCCGTTTTACTTCTTTTCGCTTTTGCCATGTTACTTTTCCGATGTACACATTATTCTTTAATATATCTAAGATACTATAAGGATTCCAATCATTCTCTAACTTACTTTTGTAGCCAAGGTCATTTAACTTGTTTCTAATTGCACTCGCACCCATATCTTCATTTGCATACCAATCAAATATCATTCTTACAACAGAAGCTTCTTCTGAATTAATCGTTAACGTACGCTCTCGCTTATTTAAACGATGGATATCATATCCGAATGGCGCATGTGTGCCAAGGTAATTTCCAGCCTCTACACTTGCGATACGGCCGCGTTGCATACGACGTGTAATAATCTTTAACTCCTTACGTGCCATAAACGCTTCAAATTCGCTATATTCTTCGTCCCACTCATCATTAAGGTCATAAGTCTTCCTAGGTGTCATAATCTTCGTATTCGAGCGTTTAAACGTTTCTAAAATGATTCCTTGCTCCTTCATACCACCACGACCTAAACGGTCCATATCCATACAAAGAACAACATCATATTTGTTATCTTCAATTTCTTCAAGCAGCGCTAACATCTCAGGACGTTTCACTAAGCTCTCACCAGAAACGATTTCCTCACGGACAGCTAAAACATTTAAGTTCATTTCCTTGGCAATTTTCAGCAGGGTAGAGCGGTGCTTTGCTAACGTTTCACCTTCGCCACGTGCTTCAGCTTCGAGATCGGCGCGGGATTTACGTAGATAGATTGCAGTTTTCATAATTAGACCTCCTTGTTAGTAGTTATTATATAGAAAGTTAAGATGCTAAAGAAGTAAGTGTACTTAATAGTAAAATATAAAGCCCCCAAAAGGGACTTTATATGAATAAATATTTATGAAGTTATGTATTTTTACCTTCATTTGATAAAATGAAAAGAGGAGGTTTTTTATGAATCAATTTTTTAATGACTTTATTAATTTAACTCAAGGTCAGTTGTTAGTTAAATATTGGTGGTTATGGTTAATTATAATTTGTAGCACTATTTTTGTTGCGTATTTAAGGTTTGATAGAAATGGTTAATCCTTTTTTAAGCAAAATTGTACGAATTTTATTCCATAATCAGTAATTTTAACATAGGTATCATGAGTCATTTTACCTGTGAAATCTGTCTTGAATCGCTCTCCCATTTCAATAAAACCATATGATTGCAAACGGTGCATTGCACCTAGTTTTTCATAATTACTCGTTGCACCCGAGATAACGGAATCTACAATTACTCTTTCATATTGATCGAAAAGGTATAAGATACTGTTGCACTCTATTAAAGTCATCTTTGCTAAAGTATCTAAAAAGAATTTTTTGTTATCATAGTTAACTTGTTTTGGATGTAAGACGTTATTTATGAAATAAGTTTTAAAATAGTTCCGTTTTTCTTCAACATGTTCACGTTCAACTTTTTCATTTAAATCTTCAATGATACTTAGTAGTTCATCCATATCAAGAGTTGCCGATGAATTTTGTTCGGAAGTTTTTAGAGCAATCATTTCTTCTGATAGCTCATTATAAAAAGATTCAAGTCGCTTAAGTTTCTTTTCTTTTTGATAACCATAGAAAGATGTTGAAATAGCCCCACCGATAGTTGGAATTAGTTGTAAGCAGGCTTCTATGCCTAGATGTACTTTTTCTTTTGGAGTTAATTTAACGTCGTTAGGATTCATTATAATCACTTCTTTCGTTTATATTTTCTCTAATAAAAAATTCATTGGCTAGGAGAAGTTTATAAAAATGATATTTTATTGAATAGTAACAAATTTCGTAAAGAATGCCTTACGTTTTGTCTTATCATATACGTATGGATCGTCAAACTTTTTGACCCAAGATTTGTCTTCAACTTTTAAATCTTCAATTTTAAAGCCTAAGTGTGTATTTAAAGATTTTCTATCCAAGTTGATATTGTATGTTTTTCCTTCATATGGAAGAGTCATCTTTACAGCATTTAAATCTGGAAATTGTCTTAGTAATCTTGCAGGTTCGCTTACAAATATTTTCTCAATAGTATTTCCAGTTGAAAAATATTGTTTATATTGTTCTTCTGTATTTAAGCTAGTAGGGTTAGCTGATTTATAGGATGCAAATGAATCATGGAATGTAATTTCAGCCTCATTATTGTTAAGTTTCATTTCTTTAATAAAGCTGCTACCTCTGATGTTTTTAGCGTAAGACACGAACTCTTTTTGCTTTTCATCAGCATCCTTTTGTTCTTTAGCCTTTTGTTTTTCTTCGGCTTTTAGCTTTTCATCAGCTTCTTTTTGCTCTTTAGCCTTTTGTTTCTCTTCAGCTTTTAGCTTTTCATCAGCTTCTTTTTGCTCTTTAGCTTTTTGTTTCTCTTCGGCTTTTAGCTTTTCATCAGCTTCTTTTTGTTCTTTATCTTTTTGTTTTTCTTCGGCCTTTAGCTTTTCTTCAGCTTTTTGTTTAGCGAGAATTTCTTGTTTTTCTTGTGGTGTAATGTTCATGTTAACTACAATTAATGAAATGATAGATAAAACAAAAGCTATACCTGTAAGCTTAAAGTATTTCTTAGTGGTTGGTTTCTTTTTTAAACGAAACACTAATGATGTAATTAGTAAAATGAACGTGGCTATCATTGCTATTGCAAATAGAAATGAGAAAAATATTTTCATCTATGTAACTCCTAACTTATAAAGTTGTATTTTAAATTCATATTAATAGGTTTTTAAACGAGCAAAATTTTCTGGAATCCCATAGATTTCAGCTATTTCTTGAATTGATAGATTAGTATCTTGATATTCAGAAATCATTTCATCAGGTAATAAGAGCTCGACTGCAAATGTATTTGCTTCAATCTCTAACCTATCTACAGAATACAGAGTTTTATTTCTTAAAAATGGGGTATTTGCTTTTGGGTGTAATAGGGCATGTCCAAGTTCATGAGCACACACAAAACGTTGAGTAGTTTCGTCGATTTGATTATTAATATGAATGAATTTAAAGCGTTTGTATGTGTTGTAAAAACCAAGAGTATTCCCAAGGTCTTCAAACAACACTATAATATTTTTTCGTCTAGCAATTTCAAATGGATTTGTTGTTTCATGTTTTTCTGCGATTTTGAGTGCGTATTCTTTAATTTCCATTTCTCGCTCCGTTCAATCTTTTTTATACTTGTTTGGAGTGAATTTTTGTTTTGCTAATTGTTTTGCCATGCGCATTGAGTTCTCCAGAGAAATACGAATCATTTCTTTTGTATGGTCGTCTATTGGTTCTCCATCAAACATTAACGCTTCATCACTGTTTTCTAAATCCTTTAATGTTTTTTCTAAGTCACGTGCAATATCACGTTCATCTTTAGGAGATAATTTAATATCGTTTGGTTTATTAAGATAACCAATTTCCTCTAATAAATTTGTCTTATCTTTATTTATAGCTTTAGCAATTTGCTCAATGACAGCTAATGTTGGCTCAACAGGTTTTCCATTTCGAGGGTCTATACCCTTTTCTAATTTATCTATATAAGAATGGCTTAGTTGGCAACGTGTAGCAAATTCTCTTAATGAAAGGTTACGTTCTTGACGGTATTCACGTATTATCATGCCTAATGTTTTCATATCTTGTCCCTCCTTGAATACAATTGTAATCTATCGTTTACAAAAAAGCTAAAAAAACAATGTACTTCATGGTTGACGTAATGTATTCAACGGAGTACAATTTATTTTGTAATCAAATGAATACATAGGTGGTGATTGAATGAACCATGTAGCAAAAATTCGTAAACAATTGAATATGTCACAAGACTCACTTTCTAAAAAAGCGAAGGTATCAAGGCCATATTTATCTAATATTGAAAATTTGAAAGTACAACCTAGTGTCGGGGCTGCCATTAGAATCGCTAAAGTTTTAAATAAGCGGGTTGAGGATCTTTTTTAATTAAAATGTAAACCATAGTGTACAAAGGGGTGAGAAAATGCCATCAACTAACATGGCAGTACCAACAGATCAGTCGCATAAACATATAAAAAGCACTTCAAGAGGTGACACCATGAGCCAACAAGAAGAATATGCAGCGACTTATGAATTTGGAAAAACGAAAGTCCATGTTGTGGCTCCTGAGCCAAAATCGCAAAAGGATATTGATAAACTCCTTCAAGCATATTACAAGGCTGGTTGGGCCATCATCAAAGAAATGCAAGTGAAAGAAAACATTGAGGAATAGTTCCTCTCTTTTTACATGAAAAATAGACAAGTTACATATGTACTAAATTCATTGTAACCATTTGAAAACTAAATATGGAGGCGAACAGATATGGGAACAAGCATATACTGCAATTCAGCAATAGGGGAATTATTACAGAATGCTAGAGAATGTTGTGATAATGTTCAGCTGAAAACGAAGAAAGGACTATCTAAGTACCTTGGTATTACACATGAAAGATTAACCCGTATTGAATCTGGACTTTCTAAACCAGAATTTGAGCTTGCGATGGATTGGTGTCATGCAACAGGAGCAAAGTTGAATCAACAAGCGATTAAACATATTTATGGTGTTGGGTTACCGCCTACAGATCCACGTTTAACTCAAGATGTAAATCTACAATTGATGAACTACATTAAACAGGCTGAAGAGGGGATTATAGCAGCGAAGGAAATCATGAACTTACAAGTTGCAACAAGGTCATGGAAGCTGGACGAAAAGAAGAAATATGAATACGCAGTTCATGCAAAAGAAATCTTCGATACAATCCAAGCTACTCAATGTGTAGTACAAGCTCTTGAGCAGGTTCATTTTGGCATTATGGAACAAATACAAAGAAGTTGGTTGCAAAAGGCTATGGCGGAGAACGTCATTATTCAATCGGTGGATAGCTTAATGACTTTAACAAAGGTGCTGTAAAGGGGGAAGGAAAATGACTGTAGATTATAAGAAACCAAGTTTAAGAGAATATAAGGAACTAATTCGCTATGATGCAAAACTAGCTGGTGAGATTAAAATAGCGAAAATGCTTGGTGAGGATTCAAAATCAGTTGAATTAAAGCAAGAGAAGAAATTGTTGGGGATTCGAATCAAAATTATTGAAGCATCATTCATTTTGAAACATAAATGGGCAAAAGAAAAAGCTACCGCCTAGACAACAGTAGCTCAGAAATATATCGATAAAGCAATTATAACATTATATAAATATTTTGGACAAGCACTGTGCTTGTCGTTATGACCAGAAAGGGAGTGTTCCTCCCATACCTCTACAATGTTCCTTTCTGGTTGTAACGATGTGCACAACATTAATTTAACAAGAAGTGAGGTGGGAAATTATGAACATCCAAGAAGCCACTAAATTGGCAATAAAGCAAAATAGATATATTTCGCGAGTACATTTTATAAACACCTTTAGGGTCAAACTTAAACCAACAAATACGTATGATTTATGCAAAACTTATTCTTTAAATCCTGGTGAAGTTGAGCCACGCAGGGCATGGAGTCCACGAGCAGATGATCTAATTGCTGATGATTGGATAGTTATTGATTAGGGCATCCAAGATTTTATCTCTTTAGCAGCTTTGTATCCTTTTTTTAGAAGAGTATTTTCTTCATAATACGCAATTCCTGCTGAAAGTAAAGTAGTCATATAAGCAATACTGTCTGCTTCATATATAGATACAAAACCTTCCTCTTGTAAATGAAATAAAGCTTTTGAAATTGATTTGTCAGTTTCATCAGGACATAGTTCCTGGAATCTTTCGAAAGAAAATATTTCAGTTTCGTGTTTTTTATACTCAGTCGTCATGTATTTAAATAGTATTTCGGATAGTTTAATCATTTTCATATAGTACACCTCCCTTCAAGGAAGATTATACCAAAATAATAGGTTTTTAAATATTTTTATAGAAATAGACAAGCCACTGTGCTTGTCGTTATGACCAGAAAGGGATTGTTCCTCACATCCCCCTACAATGTTCCTTTCTGGTTGTAACGATGCGTACAGCATCAATTCAAATAGAAAGGAGATGTAATTCATGACACATAAATGTGATCGTCTTCATGATCTAGTTCTTCCAGGAGACTTTTCATTCGCGAATAAACTTCATAACTGTATGGTTGCATGTATTCATAACATGTTTAATGCAGAATCAACCGAAGAATCAAATCGCTGGGAAGAAGAACTGGAGCGATGTATGAAAGAATTTAAAATGCTTCGTGATACAAAAGAAGAACATGAGGTATCGAAGAGTTATCGTGTAGTGATTAAAGATTTAAGAGCAAGAGGAGTTAACGCCTCATTAGTAACACGTATAAAATAAAAAATCTATCACTTGGCAGAGTGATAGATAAATGGTTTTGCAAATGATCTTAGGATTAATTATATCAAATTAGCATTCGTATAACAACGGAGTGTGCTGCATGCTTTTAGACAAATCATTACATAGAGTGTTGCTGAACCCTAAGGTATTTCAGCAAGCGACCTCAGAGCAACACCTAATTTACTTAGTAAACCAATATCTCAAAATAGGATACAAGAATTATCGCTTATTACGTGTAGAGGACGGATTCGCGATATGTAAACGGGAGGATGAATAATATGGCAGTTTATAGACCAGTACATGTTTCATTTTGGCAGGATTCATTTGTTTTAGATCTTACACCGGAGGAAAAATATTTCTACTTATATTTGATGACAAACAGTAAGACGTCTCAATCAGGAATCTATGAGCTTCCACTTCGTATCATTGAAACTGATACAGGGTACAACCGAGAAACTGTTATGAAACTATTAGAACGCTTTGCAGAGTACGGGAAAATTAATTACAACCAAAAAACAAAAGAGCTGTTCTTAATCAACTGGTTAAAATTCAATCCGATTAAAAATGTGAACATTGAAAAGTGTGTATTAAAAGAAATTCAATCTGTGAAGGACCAGGATTTTTTAGTTGATTTCTATGAAACTTGCTTGGAATTAGAAGTGCAACAAGACTTTAAGATTCCAAGAATTAAGGAGTATTTATTAGTACGTTTGGAGGGGCTTATAAGGGGCTTCCAAGACCCTAGCAAGGAAGAAGAAAAAGAAAAAGAAGAAGAAAAAGAACAACAACAAGAAGAACGCGCAGGCGCGGAAGAAGTTGTTGAGGTTAATCCAATTTCTTTTTACGAGCAGAACTTCGGATTCATTACACCTTTTATCGCAGATGGTATTCACGCTTGGATAGAGGATTTAAATGCAGAGCTAGTTGTAAAAGCTATGGAGATTGCTTTAGAGAAAAATACGAGAAACATGTCCTACGTAAATACGATTTTACGAGATTGGCATCTTAAAGGATTGAAAACAGTAGCAGATGTTGAAGCAGCTGATAAAGAATTTCGTACTCAACGATTAGCAAAGGCTCAACAACCGACGCAAACTTCTTATCAACAAAAAGGCTTATCAGAATCTACTAAGAACGTAATACAGCAGCAACAATCATGGGAGAAAAACATTCCAACGGATGAAGAACTTGCAGCACTTAATCAACAAAATGGGTGGATGGTTCAATGAGTAACGATATGATTCGTAACGCAGAAGCTGAACAAAGTGTTTTAGGTAGCATTATCCAAGAAGGCGATTTAATTAAAGATTGCCAGCTAAAAACAAAACAGTTTTCTTTACCAACACATCAAGTGATTTTTAAAGCGATGAGAGAATTAGAGGATGCTGAGGTTCCAATAGACCTTGTTGCTCTCATGGGGAAATTCGATGAAAGCTTTATGAATCAAATTGGTGGAATTGAATTCTTTGTAAACCTGACAGAAGTTGTAACAACAACTAAAAACTTCTCGTATCATGAAGGTTTAGTGATTGAAGCTTGGAAGATGCGACATGCTCAAGAGGTTGCTGGCAACTTATATAATCGTCTTCAGCATGAAAGAGATATAAGTGCTATTAGTACATCGATTGATGAACTAAGCGCTATTGAAGAAACAGGTTATTCAGATGAATTTAATCTAAAGCAAACCCTAGTTGATCTGTATAAGAACATGCAAATTGATGTAGGAGATTTAACCGGTATACCAACTGGTTATGACGACTTAAACAGAATGACAGCAGGACTACAAGAAGGTGATTTAATTATTGTCGGTGCCCGTCCTTCGATGGGGAAAACAGCATTTGTATTAAACATTGCTTTCCATGCAGCGAGTGCTCATACAGCAACAGGCGTCTTTTCGCTAGAGATGGGAGAAGAACAGTTGCTTAAGCGGATGATTTCAAGTACTGGAAATATAGATGCTACGAAATTAAAGAATCCTAAAAAACTATGTAATTTAAAGGATTGGGAAAAGATTAGTCAGGCAATGGGGTTAATTAATGATTTGCCATTAGAAATTTACGATAAAGCAAATGTAACGATGCAAGAGGTTTACGCAAAGGCTAGGAAACTAAAGCGCAAATACCCAGACAAAAAGGTGCTAGTCGCAATTGATTACTTGCAGCTTATTGTAGGTGATCCAAAGCACAAAGGAAACCGCATGCAAGAGATTGGTGAGATTAGTCGTAAGCTAAAACTTATGGCAAGAGAGCTAAATGTATGTGTGGTTGCATTATCACAATTAAGTCGTGCTGTGGAGAGCAGGCAAGATAAGAGACCGTTACTATCAGACTTACGTGAGAATGGTCAAATTGAGCAAGATGCAGATTTAATCGCATTCTTATATCGCGAAGATTATTACGACCGTGAAACAGAAAATAAAAATATAACGGAAATTATTTTAGCGAAACAGAGAAACGGTCCAGTTGGTGTTGTTGAACTAGCATTCATTAAAGAATTTAGTAAGTTTGTAAATTTAGACCGAAAGCTTTGTCATCAACAGGAGGCTTAATTATGTTGTTACGTCAGGAAGTAGAACGTAGAAAACTAGCAATTATTCGTAAATTATTGGGATTGGGATTATCAGAAATTAACGGACAAACATTAGATCAACTAACGTTAACGCAGCTTGAAGGAATTTTATTTGTGAGCTTACAGGTATTGGAGGAAAAAAAACAATGCCAAAGCAATTAACAATTTTTGACGTGGAACCAGTTGTATCATTTGATCCTGAGAAGGCTCACATTCACCGTTTGAATTCAAAATTACGGTATGCAGATGTGGTTGTGCAAATACCACGCCAAGCAAAGGCGATTGACGAATTAAAACCAGCGACAGCGCCAGATGATCGTTACGAATTATTTGAGGATTATACAATTGGGATTTGGCGTTATAAGCGAGTGGAGGATAAACAGTTTGATTGGGAAGAAGCTGAAGAGATATGTAAGCGAGCAAGGGATAGCAAAGAGCCGATTCCAATACGGCTGCATTTATCACTTGAACAATCATTTGTTCCAGAAAATGTTGTGCGATATTTGTAGTCAAACAAAAAAGCCGAGATTGCTCCCGACATAATTATTCGACAAAGTAATTATAACATAACTAGGAGTGGTCATGGTGGCAGTTATCACTGAAAATGTTGCAAAAATGAAAGCTGAAATTTCTTTAGTAGGAAATATGATTTACGTTGTGAAAGATGGACAGGTTTATTCGATTGAACCACCAGATACTGGGCATGGTGAGCAATCTTTTGTATATAAATCTGGGAAAGTAATTCGTATAGATGAGCGGAAAACGCAGTTAATTTAATACATTATTAAGCTTCGCCACAAGTGGCGAAATATAATCACAATAACATTCTTTCCTAACGAATTGGGAAAGGGTGATATATAATTTGAATTTTATAGAAAAGGAGATGTGAAATGTGAAGGGGGTAAAAAATTAAATATGTTGGAGAAAAAGTGGGAATTACTGTAGTTAGAAGAAACGTTAGAGAATATTAAAGGTCTAATTCCTTAGAAATTTCACTTTATGTAAATTAGATCAAGATTTTGATAAATACAAATCATGATTCGATTTGTATTAGAAGCATTTTTACAGGTAGTAGGGAGTTATTTATTTTATATAGAAATGCAGGTATATAAAAAGTCTAATTGATGAGAAGTATAAATATCAATAATAAAAAGGACGAGGTGTTGTGCCTCATCCTTCCTTGATAAGTGTTATCGATAATATGATTTTAAAGCGATTTAAGAAAAATCATAGTTTGAGATAAAATTGAATTCTTTAGTTATTGTACTTATACTAAATGTTTCAGAGTTTGAGGTAAAGAAAGCATAATTGTAGTAATCTAAACCATTAGCTCCTTTATATTTTACACCATCAAATCCAATCTCAATACAGCAAATTGCAATAAAGTTAGTAATTAAATATCCTTTTCTAACATTTGTGCTTTCTTCGCTTTCTGATGATAAAAAGCCTTCGAATCCATTGAATATTTCATCAATATCTAATAAATTCAGGACCTTACAATTAGTAAAAGTAGCTACATCTGTAACTTCGTTT
Organism: Bacillus paramycoides; assembly: GCF_001884235.1. GTDB lineage: Bacteria > Bacillota > Bacilli > Bacillales > Bacillaceae_G > Bacillus_A > Bacillus_A paramycoides. The sequence goes on from NZ_MAOI01000070.1 coordinate 95,208, forward strand.
TTCTTGGGTTCTATTTCATATGGAATACCCTTTATATCATCCGTACAATATAATACTGAAATGCCTACTGGGTTATATCTACCATGTGAGGTTTCGCCTTTTGGAGGATTCCACATTGCATCAGAAGTGTAATTCTTCTTATCTTTACCTCTATTTCGACCTCGAAATAACTCCACGCCAATTTGTAATTTAAAATAGTCTTTTTGTAAATAAATGTTTTCCAGTGTTTTATATAGTTCTCTACCAAGGGCGTGCTTATAAGCTAATAGGGGCTTTTCAAACAAATAATCCCTGAATTCTGAGAATTTTGATGCGTCAATATCAATATTATATTTCTTGGCAATTTCAATAAAGGCTTGTTCATCAAATCCCCAAAAGGAATCAATTTCTTCACTTGTATATACTTTATCCAGCAGCTCGAAATTCCCATTGTCTGGATCTCTTGGATCACGACCTGTTCCATAATTACATTTTGGACAAACTAAGCTCTCTAATACTAAATCAAAATATTTTTCTGTAACACCATTTTCAGTTAAAAAATCATATAAATCTTCACCTGCATTATTGATATGGCTAATATCCTCTTTCTCGGCAACATAAAGTAAAGTTTCTATTTCTTGCCCTGTAGAACAATGAGAACAGTAATCGAATTTTTCAGAAAGAAGTTCTCCTATTTTTTCCGAAACTATTCTTATTATCTCTTCCTTCTCCGTTGCACAATTAATATAGAATTCAGTTGGGGACAATTCATCGCCACAATCTTCACAATAGTATTCACCTTCTTCCGCATATCCAACAATATAGACAGGAGGAGTTTCGTTTAATTCATCTATATCTAAATTTATTATTTCTAATCCTTCGTCTAAACCACAACATCTTGAACAAATTACTTCATTCATAGTTTTCACCTCTTCTTATAAATTTTTTGACGTTCATAAATTCTTAAAATAAAAAATGTTTTACTTTGTCTTCTTTAAGTCCACACTGCAACTAGTCTAGAATAAATATATATAATCACCAGTGTTTACATGTTTAACCATCGTTATATACCGGAATTCTTATTATATAACGAAAAAATAGATTAAGATGAGTATTTTACAAAAAATCCTTTGATTTAGAAGTTGTATTTTAAAGTACGAAAGAAATAATGAAGATTTAAAGAAGAAATGATAATATTATTACTAGAACATAGTTGTACCAAAACTCTATTTTCTACAAAGGGGATGAAATAATGAAAAAATTAACCGACATCATTTCATTAAAACATATTGAGGATGTAGAAAATCCAAAATTTCAATATAGTATTTGTATTCACACTAAGAGAGATATTCAACTTAATCAGCAACTGAATTCTCTTGAATCTAAACAAGAAGAAACGATTCAGCATGAACTAGTTAAATTTATTGAAAATCCAATTAATGGGGAAGAATTTCTTATAGTAGGTAAAGAAGCTATTAAGGTCGAAGAAATAATATATATAAAAGTAGATTCATATACATACATCGGATTTTGATCGGATAAATGATTTATAATTTATATAATCTTGTAAAAGGCGAAAAAACGTAAGAAAATGATATAATAATAGCAATTAAACATTTAGTCTTACTGGAAGAACCAGCGGACATCGAACTATAAAGAGCATTAGTGATATTGCTCTGTAGTTTGGTGTCCGCTTTTTTGTTTTTTTAACAAAATAGATAAGGGGTGTTTTTATATATGACGCAATTAACTTTCCTACCTAAAATTGATCGCAAAGCAACACAGGCTCGTTTGGAAGAGATTCTTGAAAATGTTCGTATTTATAGAAAATTTGGGATGATTAGAAATGAGATGAAGGTTACAGCCTCTTGTGAGGCAAGATATCACGGTCCAACAAACATAGTAGGAAAGCCAGCTGAAGATGTTGCTTTAGCAAATGTTGCAATGAGTGAAAGAGAATTAAAATTACAACGTTTATCTTTTCAAATTGATAAAGCGTTAAGTCGATTTAGTAAAAATCAACGAGACATCATTGTAAAACGCTATTTGGAAGATGAGGAAGTCTTTGATTATATGGTTTATAACGATATTGGTATGAGTGAACGTACATATAGAAGAAATAAATCTAATGCTTTTTATAAACTAGCTTTCGCTCTTAGATTAGAAGTATATGAGACAGAAGAGCAGAATAGGAGGGAGAATCTATGAACTTTGTCCAACCTATTCGTGATCCAGAGCAAATACAACATATTAAAGAATACCTAAAGGAAAACAATGAACGTAATTATATTTTGTTTGTGATGGGAATTAATACAGGGTTGCGTATAAGTGATATTCTAAAGCTTAAAATAGGTGATTTAAAGGGTAGTCATATTTCAATGAGAGAAAAGAAAACGGGTAAACAGAAACGTATTCAATTGACACCAGCATTAAAAAGAGAATTACGTTGGTATATTGACGAAAGAGAAGACAAGGAGTATTTGATTAAAAGTCGTGAGGGCAAGAATAGGCCAATTGGGCGTAGTATGGCTTATAAAATACTTAGAAGCACGGCAGAAAAGTTTGGTTTAGACGAAATAGGAACACATACACTCCGTAAGACATTTGGGTATCATATGTACATGCAGACAAAGAATATAGCCTTGCTAATGGAGATATTTAATCATTCATCGGAACGAGTAACACTAAGATATATAGGTGTTAATCAAGATGCAATGGACAAAGCGATGACTAGATTTAAAATTTAAAGAGCTCAGACTAAAAATCTGAGCTCTTTAAATTTTATTACTTTTCCTGAGGGTGAGGTGGGGTTTGGGAATTGGCCTGATTTAGTTGTTCTAATATTTCTTTTGCACCATCATGCCACCCTTTAAATCTATAAATTCTTCTAGTAACTTTCTGACCAGATCCATGTGCACCTAAATTCATTCCGACATCAGTAGTCTGAACACCAACACCACCAGAACGATTCCCTTCATAAAATTCTTCAATCTCTACTTCCTCAGCTGTACTGATACGTTGAGCAATAGCTAGTTCTTGGGACACACGGGCTTGAGATTCAGACATTTGGTTTACGTATTCTTGTTTAAGAGATTCTTCTTTCAATTGTTCGATAGTTCCATTTTCTTGTAAATTATTAGTTTTATTGACTAATGCTTGGGTACTTTTTTCTATAAGCATACCTGTTGGATTTAAAGCAAAGCGTAATGCATCAGAAATGATTGATTCTATCAATACTATTCAGCTCCTTATGTTGCTCAATTTGATAAATATTATAAATATTTTAACATCATTTTCAAAAATTGTAAGTCTATTACCTAGCGTATGCCAAATTCCTTGTTGAAGTTATACATAATTTTAGTGTGGTGTAATTCGAAATAAAATATCTTATAAACTTAGGAATGCCAAGAGTTATAGCATTTGGCTTAGTTACACAAAATATAAGATATGGGTAAGTGAGAAAGATATTTGTATGTTGAGATATATAATAAATGGTAATATTGAAATGTTGGTTTGAAGATAATATATTGATAGGAGGATAGTTATTATGTGGGCGCAATTATGGAGTTACCTTGTAAAAAATGGGCCATTGTTAGCTTTTACTGGAACTATGATCACACTGCTAGTGAATCAATTTATGGCAAATAAAGATAAGAAAAAGAGTTTGAGAGCATTTATAACTACAGACTTAATATCGGGAAATTTCGCACTGGATGGTTATCATTATAAGAAAGGTTCAAAGTTATTTATTACTAAGAACTACGAAGAAATCCGTTCTATATATGATAAACTTCCAACTTCTAAAAAAGCATTAAATGAAATTCCATGTGCATTTTTAAAAATAAAAAACATAACGTCAAATCACTGTTTTGGACCTATAGTAGAAGTGCGCGTAGTATCCGAAAGTAAAGAAATTCAAAGTATGAAATTTGATATCTACATGTTACAAGCAGATGAAGAGGTATATATCCCGTTGATTTCCAGTGATACCGTAGACTTTTTCACAGAGACCATCAAAGTTACATATAACACATTAGCTAATGAAGTTATGACATATGAGAGCAAAACAATTAGGGAAGATGGGGAAGCGGAAAAAATCATAGAAAGTGTCTATGTAAAAAGGCGGTTTAGAAATAAGACAGTTATTACTAGCTTAGGTTCAAACACGAAAAGTAAAGTCCTAAATTAAAGTGAAATGAAAATGGTTGCAAATTGGATGAATAGTTGTTTCTTGTTTTCACATTCAATTGCAATTCACGTTGTGTAAACGGAGAAGGGCTTTTGCTCTTTTTCCATTTACTTAATATTGTTGATGCAGATATAGCATCATTAGGTGACTGGAAGAAGGATAAAACTTCACGTACCGTAATTGAATTGCAAATTTTATGGATAAGGAGTAGATTGAATGGCAATCACGAGTGCTGTAATTACATCAATAATTACCTTTGCAATCCTACATTTATTTATCGAGCCACGGAAAGAAAAGAAAAGGAAGAGAGAAGAAAAACTTAAAAATCTTTATGCTCCGTTATATACAATGACTTTAGCTAAGCTAGTAGATATTCCATCAGATCGTAGAATGGAAGATATTAGATTCTGTATTAAGATAGAATCTGGGTATCTGTCTACTGAAGAATATATACAATTTATAATGAAAAACTCACGTTATGCGAGCAGTGAACTTTTATTAGAAGTACATAAACTAGTTGAAAAATTGGCATATAAAAGAAATAAACTTAATCCATTTGATGTTAGTCCGTATGTATATGTAGATGATCTAACGATGTTAGTAGTTAAAGAATATAACCAATTAAAAAAACAGATGAATGAAAAATATGATGAAGATGAATTAAATACAGGGACTCCTAGTCTTTTAAAAGAGATAGCTATGAGTATGGAATAAAATAAGTGGCAGAGTCGTGACCGCTTTTTGGCAGGAAATGTGCCGGCTGTTTTGGAATCATCGTGATATATTTGTATTGTGAGAAGTGGCGGAAAACACAACTCATAAAGATTCCTTTATAATCTATATGTTGTCTAAACGGTTTCATAATGACGGCACATAAAATCCGAAACCAGCAGATGGTAATGATTGAATGATACCGTTATTAAGGAGAGCTTTTGCTCTTCTTCCAGTTACTTATTATTGTTGGCACAGATGAATGTAGCGACATTAAGTGATTGGAAGAAGAATAAAACTTCATTTACCGTAAATAAAATACAAATCAATAATTGATATAAAAGCATCCATTCGGCTGCTTTTTATTTTACAAAGAAAAAAGCCATGGAGATGGCTATATGATTTTCTTTATACCACATTGACGATATTCTCTTAAGAAGATGAAATCTTTAACGGAACTTTTGAATGCGGTATTGTCACAATTATCACAGCGACCGCTAATTTTATCAGGGAACTCTTTGTTTTCCATTCGTTTCACATACATATCAATCTGATTTATACAGCTTAATCATAATAACATGAAGTGTTCGCATAGTAGATGCTTTTTATTATATAGGTGATGTTTTGAACGGTTTTATAAATTTGTATAAAAAAATTTATAGATAAAAATTTCAAATTGTCGCATAATGTATTTTGGAGGCGATAACTTATGGAGAATAAAAGGTGGAGTAATAGAGATTGGGCTTGGGTAGTAGGGATTTTATCTGGCATCATTATCTTAATTTTAACTATTAGATTAGGAGATAATCAGGATGTAATAAATCTATTTTCATTTATTTCTAGTTCAGTTTCTATAGCACTTGCTGGTGTAGCAATATTTATTGCTCTTAAACAGGACAGTGATAATAAACAAGTAAATGACCGTTTGGTAGATTTATTAAATAATATACAAATAGATGTGAAAAGTGTAGACGCAAAATTAGATCCTTCAATAGTAAATAGCGTTGGTGAAGAAACGGCACAAGTATATAGTGAAGAGATTGAGAAAAAAGATACATATACAAAAGATGAAGTTGATAAAATTATTAATAGAGTGAGTAAAGATATAACTTTAAATATTGGTGAAATCCTAACTCAAGAAAAAAACAAAGAAAATTCCCAAAAAATATATTGGGGTAAAAGGGGAAATATTTTAGAGAGTGAAATAGAACGGGAAAAAGAACAGAAAAGAGTGCGCGAGGAAGTTTTCCAAATTATAAGAGATAATCAGGAAAAGAATCTTGAGGAGATAAGAACAATAATACAAAGTGAAACAGGAAGAAGATATTCGTTATCTACTATTAATAGTTACAGAAACAGAATTGTGCACGGTGTAGTTAAATAAATATTTAAAATTAAGCGCTCAAATTAACTGAGCGCTTTTTATTTTGGAGGGATGAAGGATGGATCTAACTAAATTAAACAAACAAGAACAAGCGGCTGTGATCGGAACATTCATTGCAATGTTAGGGCAGGATCTTGTAAACGAACGTATTGATAAAAAGAAATTAGAAAGTGCAATCCCAATATTTAATGAGTTGGAAGATAATACAACACCAAAGCAAAAGAGAGAAGCGATGAATAGTTTGCTAGATAAAACAATGGATGGATTCTTAAAGAGTAAGGAGTGAGGATAGATGTGTGATCATAAGTACCAAGTGTTAGATAATGGGACTACTACTTTCTATTCTGATGCGAATCGTTATGGTGTAGATGTATCCGTTACTTTCTACTGTGAGAAGTGCCTTGATATTCAACATCGAGAGAAGCGGATTGATACAGGTGTGGTTGAGGTAAAGGATAGTGAATGAATATAAAACCAAACAACAGAAGCGCAAATTCTATGACAGTGGTGAGTGGAAGTGTATACGCGAGCAAGTAAAGAAGCGTGACAACTATGAATGCCAAGAGTGTAAACGAAACGGTCGCGTTCAAACAGACACGAATGAATACAGTGAGCGTGCGAAGCGTAAGAAGATTCTACTCGTTGTCCATCATATAAAAGAACTCGAACATCATCCAGAACTTGCATTACAAAAAGATAATCTCGAAACAGTATGTGTGGATTGCCATAATAAAGAACACGGTAGAACATTCAAAAAGAAAATCAACAAATGGGAAAATGATGAAAAGTGGTAAAAATGAATCGGCAATAATAATCCCCCCCTTAAAATATTTCATCAAAAATTGCTCTAAGGGGCACCGGAGGAGGGGGTTAACTGTCAGATTTTTTTCGATTTTACGCACGTAAGGGGGGGTGGGTAGATGGCTGTTAGTATTGTGAGGTTAAAAGAACAGCTCATGAATAGTATTGATATCACAGATTTAGTCGAAGTTGAAAAAGTAGAAAGATACATTGATCTAGTCAAAGCATTTAGAAAAATAAATAAGACCATTAATAAAGAAGGTGAATCTGTAACAGTAAAAAATGGTTCTCAAGTTTTTGTTAAAGCCCACCCTCTTATAAGTGAGAGGAATAAAATTAATAGTTCTTTAATTGCTTTAGGAAGAGATATAAAATTCGTTCCTAAAGTTGGTGCTTCTAATACGGGATACAGTCCAAGTGATTTAATATGATTAGGCAAAAGCATGTAGATGAATATATTGAGCTTTATAGAAGTGGAAAAATAAAGTTCAACAAAGAAAGAGAACTGTTAATTGACTATCTAGAAAAATATGTTTTGAACAGAGACGATTTGTATTTTGATGATGAAATGATAGAGAAGTGTATCCGCTTTGGAGAGAAATGGTACTTCCCGTTACAATCATTTCAGAAATTCTTAATAGCATTCGTTTTTTTGTTTTATAAGAAAAATGGCCGCGTGTTTTACCGGAAATTTTTGTGGATGCTAGGACGTGGTGGCGGTAAAAACGGATTAATATCAGTCATCATTCATTTTTTAATTAGTGAAATGCATGGTATTACGGAGTATAACATTTCCGTTGTTGCAAACAGTGAAGAGCAGGCGAAAACCAGTCCAGATGAAGTTCATAAATGCGTCAAACGAAATGAAATATTGCAACGAGCATTTAAAACCACATTAACTCAAACTGTCTCTAAAGCTACAGGAAGTATATTGAAGTTTAGAACGTCTAATGGAGATACAAAAGATGGTTTGCGTGATGGCGCGGTTGTATTTGATGAAATACATCAATATGAAAGCAATAAAGATGTTCGAGTCCACATTAGTGGTTTAGGGAAAAAGAAAAACCCACGCGAATTTTACATTGGTACAGACGGGTATGTACGAGACGGATTTCTAGATAAGCAAAAAGAAAAAGCAATGAAAGTTTTAAATGGTGAAGCCCGTCCAAATGCTATCTTTCCGTTCATTTGTAAATTAAATGATGAAAAAGAAGTCGATGATATCGATAATTGGGAAATGGCGAATCCAATGTTATCTCATCCTTTAAGTGAGTATGCTGAGGGATTACTTGAAACGATAAAAGAAGAATACGAGGATTTAGAGGATGATCCAAGCAACCGAGAGGAGTTCATGACAAAACGAATGAACTTGCCGGTTACAAATTTGGAGCGATCTGTTGCGAAATGGTCAGAAATTCTTGCTACAAATCGTCCATTTCCTGATTTATATGCTCAAGAATGCATAGGGGCATTAGACTTTGCAAGTATTCGAGACTTTGCAGCATGTGGTCTTTTATTTAGACAAAATGGTGAATACATTTTTAAAACTCATTCCTTTGTTCGAAAAGAATTTGTTGATATCTATTACGGATATTCTAAAAAAGCAGGTGAATTTAAAAAGCAGAAATTTGCTCCTATAAAAGAGTGGGAAGAGCAAGGTTTACTAACAGTTGTGGATGAACCAACTATTAATCCTCAACACATTGTTGATTGGTTTGTAGAAATGCGAGAACAATATGGAATTAAAAAGATTATAGCTGATAACTTCAGAATGGAAGCAATAAGGCCATTATTAGTAGCAGAGGGGTTTGAAATAGAAGTTATACGAAACCCAAAAGCAATTCATAGTTTATTAGCTCCACGTATTGAAATGGCATTTGCAAATAAACAAATTGTTTTTGATGATAATCCGCTAATGCGTTGGTATACGCAAAATGTGTTGGTTGTTATCAAAGGTGATGGAAATAAAATATATGAAAAGAAAGAACCTGTACGTAGAAAAACAGATGGGTTTCAGTGTTTTGTTCATGCTCTTTATCGTGCGGATGAGATACAAGAAGCAACTGATTTTGTTATAGGTAACATTAAATTCTAATAAAGGGGGGTGATAACCATTGGATGGTTAGGTTCAGTATTTAAAAGAAATAAAGAACTAGAATTTATGCTAGATCTGGATTTGATTGCTGATACAGCAAACAGGCTTCACATGAAACGATTAGCACTTGATACATGCGTATCTTTTCTAGGAAGAACGATTAGTCAATCTGAATTCAGGGTAAGAAACGGTAAAACATTTGAGAAGAATGAGCTTTATTATCGCCTAAATATTAGACCGAATAAGAATATGACGGCCAGCACCTTCTGGGAAAGATTTATCCGTAAACTCATTTATGATAATGAGTGTTTAGTTGTACAGGCGGATGATGGTGATTTGCTTATTGCTGATGGATTTCAGCATAACGAATATGCTGTATATGAAGATACTTTTACAGATGTAACAGTAAAAGATTACACGTTTAAGCGAAGTTTTAAACAAAGCGAAGTAATTCATTTAAAGTATCGAAATGATAAATTATCTCCACTTATTGATGGTTTATTTGCAGATTACGGTGATTTATTTGGTAGGATATTAAACTCACAGAAGCGTAAAAATCAAGTTCGTGGCACAGTTGATATGGATATGATTGGTGCTAAAACAGAAGAACAAATAGCGAAGTTACAAGAGTTTATAGACAACATGTATAAGTCGATTGGCTCAAAAGATATAGCTATTGTTCCACAACAAAAGGGTATTAATTATAACGAGATATACAACGGTGTTGCGAATGGTCCAAGTGTGGAAGAAATCAATAAAGTAACAAATGGTTTCTTAAATCAAGTAGCTATGGCAATTGGTATTCCAACAGCTTTGATATATGGGGAAATGGCTGATGTAGAAAAGCAAACGAAAAATTATATGCTTTTTACAGTACGGCCATTATTAAAAAAGCTATCTGATGAAGCGAACGTTAAATTCTTTGAGATGAGTGAATATCTTTTGGGGCAAAGAATTGAGGTTAAGGCTGTTTCCTATCAAAGTATATTTGATCTTGCGACAAGTATTGATAAACTCATTTCTTCAAGTGCATTTACAGGAAATGAGATTCGATCAGAAGTAGATTATGAAGATTCTGATGATCCAAACCTAAATATCCACCATATTACGAAGAACTATACAAAATTAAATGAATCTGAAGGAGGGGAGAAAGAAAATGACGGTGAAAATTGACGTGAAAGGACCAATTATTTCTAATGATGAAGCTTGGATTTATGATTGGTTTGAAATGGATGCTACAAGCCCAGGTAAGATTTCAAAAGAACTTGAAAATGCAAATGGCGAGGAATTAGTTGTATCAATAAATAGTCCTGGTGGTTATGTAAATGAAGGTTCAGAGATTTACACGGCATTAAAAAATTATCCTGGTCATGTAGAAGTTCAAATTGTTGGTTTAGCAGCAAGTGCAGCATCATTTATTGCAATGGCTGCCGATAAAGTCCGCATTTCTCCAACAGCACAAATCATGATTCACAATGCTTCTATGTGGAATGGTGGTGATCATCGTGACATGGAAAAGGCGGCTGAGATGTTAAAAATAACAGATCGAGCAATTGTAAACGCCTATGTCATTAAAAGTGGTAAATCAGAAGAAGAACTACTTAATATGATGGCTGAAGAAACTTGGATGGGTCCACAACAAGCATTAGAAAATAATTTTGTAGATGAAATCATGTTCATGGAGAATCCAGTTAAAATGACAGCTTCAAGTGCCACTTATACTATGATCCCGCAGAAAGTAATTGATGGTTTTAGAAATGGAACAATGGGCAAAGGTCAAAGAATTACAAAAGAAGATTTAAATACAGCATTATCAGGGTTAAAAAGCGAAATCCTGAATGATTTACAAACGAATACAAATCCAAAAGAGCTTATTCCAGAACCTGTTAATACAAAACAGAATCTGAGTAAGCTCTTTTTAACTTTAGGAGGAAATTAAAATATGGTTATTAAATTCAATAACTTTGAAGAGAAGAAATTAGCTTTTGCGAAAGCAACACAGGAAGGTACAACAGAAGAACAATCGGCAGCATTAAATTCTATGATTGAAGCCCTTGCTATAGATGTTCGCTCGGATATTTTGAATCAGGTAAATGAATCAATGGTAGATCGTTCTATTATGCAATCTCGCGGCGCTAATGTATTAACAAGCGAGGAAATGAAGTTCTTTAATGCAGTTGTGGAAGAAGGTGGCTTTAAGTCTACTGAAACTTTACCTAAAACAACTCAAGAACGAATCTTTGATGATTTAGTTGAAGATCATCCTTTCTTACAACATATTGGTTTAGAAAATTTAGGGGCTGTAACAGAATTTATTTACGGAGATCCAGAAGGCGCAGCAGTATGGGGACCATTATTTGATGGTATTAAAGGTCAATTAAATGCTACATTCCGTAAAGATAGCATTTCACAACTTAAATTAACGGCATTTATTCCATTAGCAAACGACATGTTGAAACTTGGGCCTGTATGGGTCGAACGTTATATTCGTACAATGATTACAGAAGCAATGAAAGTAGGTTTAGAACGTGGATTTGTAGCTGGTACAGGTAAAAATGAACCTATTGGGTTATTAAAAGATCCAAGCGGAAGTGTTGTAAATGGAGTATATCCAGATAAAAAGCCAGTAGGCACTTTAACGTTTGAACCAGGTCGTAAAACAATCAATGAATTAAAAGGTGTTGTTAAACTACTAGCTAAAAAATTAAATGCTGATGGTTCGGATGCAGATCGACCAAAAAATATTGCTGGTAAAGTAGTTATGGTAACTAATCCGTTTGATACTTTTGATATTCAAGCGAACGCAACAATTCAAAATGCAGCTGGAGTATATGTAACTAGCTTGCCATTTAATCCGATCCTTACAGAATCGGTGTTTGTACCTCAAGGGAAAGTATTATTCTTTGTTAAGGGTCAATATGTTGCAGCGATGGGTGGAACAGAGCCAATCAAAAAATATGAAGAAACACTGGCTTTAGAAGATGCAACAGTTTATATTGCTAAACAATATGCTACAGGTAAACCGAAAGATAAATACACTTCACAAGTTTATACATTGAAACTTGAAGAAGTAACGCCACCGACACAAGGATGATGTGAATGGATACAGTAATTTCAAATGAAATATTACAGCAATTCAAAGATAGGATGCGGTTAGGCGATGATGAAGATGATAACCTAAGACGCATCCTATTTGCATCCAATAAAGATTTGATCAGGGTTTGTGGCGATTATGATATAAACAATGACGAGGTGTTCAAGGAGTTAGTCTTTGAACGCTCTCGTTATGTTTATAACGATGCTTTAGAGTATTTTGACAAGAATTTTTTAAGTCAGATTAATAGTTTAAGTATCGAAAAAGCTTTAGAAGAAATCAAACTGGACGGTGATTAAAATGCGTCCTTTTCAATACAAAAAGCCATTAAATACAGGTGATTTTAGGAATCGAATTATCATTGAACAACCTGAAGTAATAAAAGATGAATTGAATCAAGAAGTTGAAACAGATAATTGGAAGGAAGTAAAAAAAGCATGGGCGATGATAAAAACAGTAAAAGGTTCGGAGTACATTGAGGCTTCGGCTTCACAGGCTACTTTGGTGTATCGTTTTATAATTCCTTATACAACAGGTATCACAGAATTAATGCGAATCAATATGAAGGGTCGTATATTTGATATTATCGAACCGCCAATGAATGATGATGAAATGTATCAAACATTGACCATTATCGCAAAGGAGCATGTTTAGTATGAATGATTTTGCGAGTGATCTTGCTAGGGAATTACAAAGATATGCGAATGTTGTGGAAGAAGAATTAGAAAATGAAATCGATGAAATAGGAGATATTGCTGTAGGTAAATTAAAGCAAAATAGTCCTAAAAAAACAGGTGCTTATCGTAAAGGTTGGCGCAAGAAAAAAGAAGGTAAAGGTGTTGTTCTTCATAATACACAAGGACAACTAACACATCTTTTAGAAAATGGGCATACGAAAGTTGGTGGTGGTCGAGTACCAGCGCAAGTGCATATTCGTCCAGTTGAAGAGTATGTAATTGACGAATTGCCAAGACGTATCGAAAGGACGATTGGGCAATGAAATTAGGTGAATTAACAAAAATTCTTGAAGCTACAGGTTATCCTGTGGCTTATTCGCATTTCACAGCAACGCCAACTAATCCTGTTCCGGCACCACCTTATATTTGTTTTCTTGTGGACGGTTCAGCCAATCTCATGGCTGATAACAAGGTTTATCACAAGATAAATGATTTAAATATTGAACTTTATACAACTAGAAAAGATTTAGTTGCGGAAGCAAAGTTTGAAAAAGTCCTAGACGATCATGAGATTCCTTATGATTCACCAATTGAGGGGCTTATTGAATCTGAGAAAATGTATCAAAAAATATATGAAACGAGGTTGATGTAAATGAATAAGGAAAACAAAGTGACATTCGGTTTGAAGAATGTACATTATGTGCCAATTGATATTGAAGGGTTTTTAGTGAAGTTTGGTACACCAATTCCACTACCCGGTGGAGTTGAATTAACTTTCGAACCACGCGGTGATTTAATTGAATTCTATGCAGATGACATGCTTTACTATGCAGCAAGTAATAACCAAGGTTATGATGGAACGCTATCCATTGCAACTATTCCGGAACAATTTGCTATCGATGCATTAGGCGAGCAATTAGATGAAACAGACGGTGTATTAAATGAGTTAGCTGATGCTAAAGGAAAATCATTTGCATTACTATTTGAATTCGATGGCGATGTGAACGCGACTCGTCATGTTATGTATAACTGTTCAGCAAGTCGTCCTACGATTGCATCTAAAACAAAAACAAATTCAGCTGAACCAAATACAAATGAACTGAAGTTTGTTTCTAGCCCAATTGTTTTAGCACCAGGAGGAAGACCGATGGTTAAAACGAAAACGACTGCTAAAACAACACAAGCAATTTATAACGACTGGTACAAAAAAGTATATGTAAAAACACCAGCAGCACCAAAAGGAGCGTAAGTAAATGGAAAAAACAATTGTTGTAGATGGTAAAGATGTTCGTTTGAAAAGCACAGGAGGAACACCAGTCCGATTTAAAGCGCAATTCGGAAAAGATTATTTCGCGCAACTTCTCAAGTTAGCGCCGCTTGGTAAAATCGATATGGAAAATTTAGATCCAAGTAAGTTAGATAGTGTAGATTTTGAGGTGTTTTATAATCTGGTTTGGACTATGGCGAAAACGGCTGATCCAAAAATACCAGAGCCGATGGTGTGGTTAGATTCATTTGATGAATTTCCAATCATTGAAATCTTAGAAGATATTCAAGATATGATAGCTTCCACGATTCAATCTAAAAAAAAGTTGTAGATAGCAATAATAATAGTCAACAAGGAGCGAATCAGGGTGATGTATTCACCACTGAGACGTTCCTTGTTTTGTGTTATAAGTGCAAACTTACAAAAGCTGATTTAGAGGATATGACTATTGGTATGTGCCTTGATTATATCGATGAATATTTAGAAATGCAGAAGCCACCACAAGAAAAAACGCGTAAAGCAACGCAAAAAGACTTTAACAATTTCTAAAGAAGTGAGGTGAGGAAATGGCAGGAAGAATTAAAGGAATTACTATTTCTATTGATGGAGAAACCACAGGACTTCAAAATGCTTTAAAAGATGTAAATAAACATAGTAATGATTTGACTAAAGAATTAAAAGATGTTGAACGTCTTTTGAAGTTTAACCCAGGTAATGTTGAAGCATTAGCTCAAAAACAACAATTACTCACACAAGCAATTGAAAATACAACACAAAAGCTAGACAAATTGAAAGCAGCGGAGCAACAAGTCCAAGCTCAATTTCAAAATGGAAAGATTTCTGAAGAACAGTATCGTGCATTTAGGCGTGAAATTGAATTTACAGAAGGATCGCTTAATGGTCTAAAAGGCAAACTTGCTGGATTAAAAGCTGAACAGGACAATATAGCAAGTTCGGCAAGACAATTAGAAACCTTATTTAGTGCTACAGGAAAAAGCGTCGATGATTTTGCAGGAGCGTTAGGAAATCGTCTTGTGAATGCAATTAAAAGCGGCACGGCTACAAGTAGACAGTTAGACCAGGCAATTGGTCTTATTGGTCGTGAAGCGTTGGGAGCAGAAGCTGATATTGAAAAGTTACAACGTACGCTTCGTTCTGTGGATGACGGTAATTCAATACAACAAGTTCGAAATGATTTGAGAGACCTTTCACGAGAAGCTGAAAGAGCAGGTAAAAGCTTCAAAGAGTTAGACATCGGTTTAGAGAATATGCTCGGCGGGGCGATGGCAGCTGGTGGTATTTCCGGTGTAATCGAAAAAGCTCTTGATACGTCTAAACTAAAAACAAAAATTGATGTAACTTTTGAAGTCCCTGAGTCATCTAGGAAATCGGTTGAACAAGCAGTTCGTGGGGTTGAAGCATACGGTGTAGATGTGGAAGAAGCTCTTGAAGGAACCCGTAGACAATGGGCCTTAAATAAAAATGTTAGCGATGAAACGAATGCAGCTATTGTAAAAGGCGCTTCAGCAATAGCAACTTCTTATGCTGGTATAGATTTTACGGAATTAATCCAAGAGACAAATGAAGTTGGTAGTGAATTAGGGATAACCAACGAAAGTGCTTTAGCTTTAACAAATGCCTTATTAAAAATGGGATTTCCACCGGAGCAATTAGATATTATTGCTGAATACGGTGGCCAACTAACAAGAGCTGGGTATACAGCTGAGGAAGTACAGGCTATTATGGCAGCTGGCGTTGATACAGGTACCTGGAATATTGACAACCTATTGGATAAAAAATTGTCCCTATGAGTGGTGACATTCATAGAAAACTCTTTTAATTCAGTGGAACTCTCAAAAGAGACAATACTGAGCGAAGCCTTTAACAAAGGAACGTGCAACGACTAGCTGAAAAGCGTAGGGTGTAAGCTAATGACATCCGAAATGGGGAGCATCTTATATAAAGATGATGATATAGTCTGGTCTGTATAGTGATATATAGAAGTTCATAAGAGAACTGGCAGGATGTTGCGAATCTTGTTGAACATATCGGGTCTAAAAGAAGGGCGTATTAAAGCGGCTGAATTTGGTCAAGGTGTCGATAAAGCTATGAAAGAAGCTCTTGAAGGTACTAATATATCAGCAGATCAATTGCAAAAATGGGGACAATCTGTAGCAAAGGGCGGTAAAGAAGGCTCGGCCGCTATGACTGACATTGCTAAAGCGTTAAATCAGATTGAAGATGAAACGAAGCGAAACGAGATTGGTGTTAAGCTTTTCGGTAGATGATAAATTGTGCCGAAATAAAATCGCGGTATTAAGCAAGGAGGGTGAGATTCCTAACTTGAACCGAAGGCTATGCAAAGTGTAGTCAGGGGCAGAGCATAGAGGGTGAAAAGATATAATCCCTCCACGAGACCGCGACACTTTAACAGTGAAAACGTATGCCGAGCTTGCATTAATATGAAGTGCAAGAAGTAGAGGATAAAAAACCTTTACGATAACAAAATGACAATGTTTGAAGACCAAGGACAAAACATTATAGATACATTGTTAAACGCAAAAGATAAAGTTATTGATTTAAACGTGAGCCAAGAAGAGTTAAATGCAATGATAAAGAAAATGGATGCAAGTCCAGCTATAAAGTTCCAAAAGGCAATGGGCGATTTGAAAATGGCACTTGAGCCACTTTTGGGCGTAGTAGCTAACATTATTGGAGCCTTTGCGAGTTGGATTTCAGCACACCCAGCATTAGCCGCAGCATTAACAACTATTGTTGTCACACTGGGAATATTAATTGGGGCATGCATGGCTTTAGCCCCAGTATTTATAACCTTGTCCAGTATCGCTGGAATTGTAGGTGTAAGTATTGGGGCTGTCGCTGGTCCAGTAGCATTAGTAGTAGGTGGAGTTATAGCCGCCACCGCGGCTATAACCGGATTAATCATTTGGATGCGGCATTTATGGCAGACAAACGAAGGATTTAAGAATAGTATTACTGGCGTGATAAGTGGCATACAAAGTTTCATAGATACACTTGTTTCATTAGGTAAATATTTATTCTGGACAGCTGCAAGTGGAGATCCGTTGAATGTTTGGATTACAAATTTACCAGAAGGTTTTCAAAATGCAGCAAAGATTATAGGATTAGCAGTTAGTAAAATACGTGAAGCGTGTCTTCATCTTTTTGATGCTGTGAAAGCTGTTTTTTCGGGAGACTTTAGCCAGTTAGGTGAAATCTTTAAGATGATTGGTCCTACTATAGCGGGTGCAATTATCGGTGGGCTTCCTGGTGTTCTTGTCTCTGTATCTCGTTATTTACCAGCGATTGCAGAATATTTGAATGCAAACTCCGGAATTATTCTTGAAACCATAACAAATATTTTTACCAATATAGCTAATTTCGTGACAACAGCCTTACCGCAATTTCTTGAAGCTGGATCACAAATGATTTCAAGTCTTGTGAATGGGTTAGTTGTAGCGGCTCCAATCATACTTGAAGCGATAGTTGGGATAATAAATACAATTTCACAAATGATCGCAACTTATCTTCCTATGATTGTACAAACTGGAATCCAAATTGTTCAAACCTTAATCTCTGGAATTGTACAAGTCTTACCTACACTTATAGAGACAGGACTTCAATTGATCTTGACCTTAATAAATGGAATTATGCAGATGATTCCACAGTTGATCCCAATTGCAGTAACAATCATCCAAACAATAATCAATGGAATTATGTCATTTTTACCACAGTTGATTGAAATGGGAATCAATTTATTGGTTTCGTTAATCACTGGAATTACGCAAGCTTTACCAATGATTGCTTTAGCAATTATTACAGTCATTACCACTTTAATTGAAGCGATCACAGCAAATTTACCTATGATTATTGAGGCTGGCGTTAAAGTTTTAACTAGCTTAATTGATGGAATCATAAAAATTCTACCTCAATTAATAGATTTAGCGATAAATCTTATTGCAAAAGTAGCAGATACACTGATTACGAATCTACCTAAAATAATCGATGCTGGGGTTAAAATACTGTTAGCTATTATCAATGGTATAGTTCAAGTCTTACCGCAACTTATTAATGCAGCATTAGATTTAATTGTTAAAATAGCATCCACATTAATTGCAAATCTACCAAAGATACTTGAAGCTGGCATCAAAATTTTGCTTATGTTAATCGCAGGTATTGTACAAGTTATACCTCAATTAATAGGGGCAGCGCTTAATTTAATCGTTACTTTAGCAGGAGAATTAATTAGGAATTTACCTAAAATCCTTGAAGCTGGTGTCCAACTAATTTGGGCTTTAATAAAAGGTATTGTAAGTATGGTGGGACAATTAGGTTCTACAATTGTAACAGACATAATACCTAAAATAGTTGATACTCTTAAACAGGTAAACTTATTAAGCATTGGTAAAGATATAATCCAAGGTTTAATTAATGGTATAGGTTCAATGGCTGGTGCGGTTTGGGATAAAGTAGCCTCAATCGGAAGTAGCATTAAAAAAGGATTCACAGACTTCTTTGATATTCATTCGCCTTCACGACTTATGCGCGATGCAGTTGGTAAACAAATTGGCGCTGGTCTTGCGGTTGGTATGGAAAATTCAATTGGAATAATAAACCGCGCATCTCAAGCAATGAGCGAAGCAGCAGTACCAACAGTTAATGTGGGTAATATAGGTGTGCAAGCTAATGGATTATATCAAGCGCAAGGAGTAAACGGTGAATTTGCAGTACCAGGTGGTGGATTAGCAATTGAAGTACCTGTAATTTTAGAAGGGCGAGAAGTTGCACGTGGTACTTATCGATATACAACAGAGTATCAAGATAGAGAAGCAAAAAGAAACTCAGACTTTTAGGTTTGGGTTTCTTTTATTTTATAAAGAAATGAGGTGTTAACATGAGTTCTTTTACATTTAACAAAGAACGTAAAGATTTTATTCAAATAGAAAAAGGATGGAAAAAACCAGCATGGGCACCGTTAAAAAGAAATTTTTTAAGTGTTCCAGGTTATCCAGGTACAAGATTATTAAACACACAAACAGAAATGCGTATTTTACCTGTTCCAGTTGGAATTATTGTGACAGATGGTGCAGATTTAGAAACATTAAAAGAAGAAATAGCAGCTTGGCTAATTACAGAAGAAGCTGTTGAATTAATCTTTGACGTAACTCCTGATAGAACTTATTTAGCTGTTATTGATGAAGGCTTTGATCCTGATGAATTTGTAACCCTTGGTAAAGGTACTTTAAAGTTTATTTGTCCAATGCCTTATAAATTAGGACCAACCCGAACAGTAGATTTTAAGTTAGAAAGCCGAGGGTTAATCGTAAATGTTCAAAACAAAGGAAGCGTGGAATCTAATCCGATTTTAGAAATTGAAGTAACGAAACCTTCCACATTTCTTGATGTATGGAATGGAACGAATTACTTTCGCATTGGATATCCGCTTAAAGCTGATCAAGTTCCTGTTGAAAGGAATCAGCGCGTATTGTGGGATGAAATGTCAACTACCGTGGGATGGACCAATGTTCCTAAAACAGAAGACATGACGGGTGGAGGGAAGTTTAAAACAGATGGATATCGTTTTATGGCTGAGTATCTAGGTGAACCTACAGTAAAAGGATGGCATGGTTGCATAGCCAAAAAGAATATTCCACAAGGGCCATTACAGGATTTTATTATGCAAGCGTATGTTGGAGTAAGAAGCTTGCATTGGGATCAAATGGGGCGTGTAGAAATTGGGCTTCTTGATGAAAATAGCGATTATGTTGCTCGTATATCTATGAGTGATGTTCAATGGGAAGCCGAGCAGAATAGTGGATTTGCTAGTGTTGGGAATAGTAAAAAACCGGGCGGACAGGTCTTTATTAATGAAACGGGTGATCATCCGAATACGTGGAATCAATATCGCGGTCGATTGTGGTTAGCGAGAACAGGCAATAGGTGGGAAGCTTATATTTCAAGATTTAAAGATGGTACAGAAATCGACGACTCAGAACGCTTTGTCGTGTGGATAGATGAAAAAAATGTCAATATGGCTAAAGTCGCACAGATTCAAATTAGCATCTGTCAATTTTCTAATAATATGTTCTGTCAAAACATGTCTATCGATGATTTAAAGATATGGAAAGTCAATATGAATACACAAGATAAACCACCGTATATTTTCGATGTTGGAGATAAAGTAGCCATTGATACAGAGAGAAGCCTTGTAACGATAAATGGTAAGAGTGCTATTAACTTAAAAGATTTATTTAGTGATTATCCTTTTATTCATAAGGGTTTAAATAAACTAGAAATCATGCCTTCCACTGTCGGAACAGCCAAAGTAACGTATAGGGAGCGATTTAGATGAGGACACCAAGCGGAATTTTACATGTTGTTGATTTTAAAACAAGTCAAATCGTTTCCAATATACAACCAAAAGATTATTGGGATGATAAACGACATTGGGAGATAAAAAATAACATTGATACATTAGAGTTTAAAGTATTTGATAATACAGATCATGCAGCTACACTCATGCAGCAAAATTTAGTTTTAAAAGAGGTAAGGGATGGACGGATTGTTCCGTATGTCATTACTGAAACTGAAAAAAATTCAGATGATAGATCTATTATTGCTTATGCATCTGGTGAATGGATTCAACTAGCGAAAGCTGGCATTATCAATCCGCAGAAGATTGAAGGTAAAACAGTCAATGAGTTTATTGATATGGCTCTTGTAGGTACGAAGTGGAAAAGAGGAAAAACAGAATACGCTGGTTTCCACACAATGACGATTGATGAATTTATAGATCCATTGAAATTTTTAAAAGATACTGCGTCCTTGTTCGAATTAGAAATCCAATATCGTGCAGAAGTTGTAGGATCTCAAATTGTCGGAC
Source organism: Bacillus paramycoides (assembly GCF_001884235.1). GTDB lineage: Bacteria > Bacillota > Bacilli > Bacillales > Bacillaceae_G > Bacillus_A > Bacillus_A paramycoides. The sequence goes on from NZ_MAOI01000070.1 coordinate 116,309, forward strand.
GTTATGTAGATATGGTGAAGAAACGGGGGCGTGATACTGGTAAAGAAGTATCTCTTGGTAAAGATTTGATGGGAATTAAACGTGTCGAAAACTCTCAAAACATCTGTACAGCCTTATTGGGGTTCATAAAGAAAGAAGGTGGGGACTTTATAACCATCTCTAGTATTAATAATGGAGTTCCTTATCTCGTAGATAATGATTCATTTCAGCGATGGAATGAGCGTGGTCAACATAAATTCGGCTTTTATACTCCAGAAACAGAAGAAGATATAACACCACAACGCCTTTTGACACTCATGAAAACAGAACTTGCAAAACGTGTAAATACATCTTATTCATATGATGTTCAAGCACAAAGTATAGGGCGTGTATTTGGGCTAGCTCATGAGCTGATTAATGAAGGAGATACAATTCGAATTAAAGATACAGGGCTCACGCCTAAATTGTATCTAGAAGCTCGTGTTATTGCTGGTGATGAATCATTTACTGATCCTACACAAGATAAATACGTTTTCGGAGATTATCGTGAAATTGTGGATGCTAATGAAGAATTGCGGAAAATGTACAACAAAATTATTGCTTCACTAGGCGATAAACAAGCGTTATTGGATCAGCTAGATAAACTTGTTAAAGAAACTTCTGAAGCAGCTAATAATGCTCAAAAAGAATCAGAAGCAGCAAAGCAGTTAGCGCAAAAAGTACAAGAAAATCTGAAGAACTACCAAACTACCATTATTGAAAGTAAAACAGCACCGACTACAGGATTAGAGCCTGGTAAAACACTTTGGCTTGATATTAGTAATGGAAAACCTGGTATTTTAAAACTCTGGAAAAACGGTATATGGGATCCTGTTGTTCCTGATGTAGAAAAAGTAAAGAAAGAAACCTTAGAACAAGTAAATAAAGATATTGAGTCCACAAAAACGGAAATAAACAAAAAAGTAGAAGCTGTTCAAAAAGAAGCGGCAGGGCAATATAACGAAGTCACAGAAAGCCTTACTGGTGTTACCCGTACTATTAGTGAGGTACAAAAAGAACAGGGTAATATGAATAAAACAGTTTCTCAAATGCAACAGACAAATGAAGGTTTTAAATCTTCTATTGAGTCATTAACTAAAAAAGGTGGGGAAATCACTGAAAAAATTAATACAGTCGAGAGTAATGTAGGAGAAACGAAAAAGACGATTTCTGAAGTGCAATTGAAAACTAATGAGCTAACAAAAACAACAACTGAAATTAAAGAGCAAGCAGGTAAAATAACTGAAAAACTTACAAATTTAGAAACACGCGAAGTAAGAGTGCGTAACTATGCAAGTAACTCTGATTTTTCAAATGATAAAAATGGGTGGTCTGGAATCACCAATCCAGTTACTACTAAAATTATTGATGTTACTATACCAGATGTCCCTGAAATTAAGAAGGGTTTACAGCTAACAAGTAATAGTGCTTTTATTACCCAAATTTTAAAGACGGAACCATTTGCGAATAGAAAAGGTATTGCTTCCGGTTATGTAGATGTAAAAGCTCTAACTTCTACATCAGAGTATCCACGAATATATATGCGATTTACTTATGAACAGAATGGCAAAGATCAAAATTACTATTCTATTATTTCGCAAAAAGAAGTAACGAATGGATGGAAGCGTATTTCAATTCCTTTTGATACAACGAAATATGCTGGTACTTTAAAAGAGGTAAGGGTAAATATAGCGACTGCAAATACAACTACTGTCGATGCAACATTCACAGGAATTATGGTTGCATTCGGTGATCTTCTTGAGAATTGGAATCTTGCTCCAGAGGATGGAGTGTCACAAGGGGCATTCCAAGAGAAAACAACTGAGATTGTCAAAAGTGTGGATGGCATCAAAGAGAACATAACGAAGGTTGAACAAAATCAAACGGGATTTGATAAACGTGTTGCTGCTGTAGAGAAAACTGCTGAAGGGATTACTTTAAATGTTAGCAAACTACAAGAAACACAAACTCAGCAAGGAAAGACGCTTAGCGGGGCTAATACAACAATAGGTCAACATAGTGAAGCGTTGAAGTTAACAATGAAAAAGAAAGATGTTGAGGATTATGTTGGTGGTATCGGTAGTACAAATGAAGTTAGAGATGCTCCCTTTAAACAAGATTTTAAGTACTGGACCAAATCGAACGGAAATACTGTTATTGATAAACAAGTCACTTACAAGGGCTTTTCGAGCATTCGTACAATCACACAAGGAGAAACAGCAGATAAATACTTTGGAGGAATGAGTAATTTCACGGAAGTCTCACCAGGAGAAGATATAGTTGATTCTGCATACTTTTATACAGATGCTCCTGCTTCTATTGATAGAGGTGCAGCTCTCCAATTAGAATTCTTTGATGCTAGTGGAGGAAGAATTCTATTTCCATCAACATCAATTCAATTATTAAAAGGAATTTGGACAAGGTTTTTTGTCACAGCTAAAGTACCTGCTGGAGCTGTAAAAGCTAGATTGAGATATCACCTTAATCGGAATGGGCGTATATGGATGGCGCTACCTATGTTGCAAAGAGGAACGACTCCATCATCATTTACGGAGAATCCTAATGACATTGTAAATAAAGACAAAATCATGGAAGATTTGGCTGAAAAGGTAGCAACTGAAAAATACGATAAAAAAGTTACTGAGTTAGAAAGAAGTATTACCGCAAATTCAGACGGTGTTTCAATTATCTCTAAAAAACACGAAACTTTTGTGAATGATACTTTTGATGCCTATGTCAAACAAACAGGATCTAAGTTACAGGTGTTAGACGAAGGAATCCTTGCAGAAGTTAAAAAAGGGAATATCATCGCAGCTATTAACTTTTCATCGGAAAAATTAGTAATTGATGTTTCAAAGGTAAATATTAATGCTGATACAATGGTAAAGTGGTTAACAGCAAAAGGTATTGATACGAATATCATTAACGTTAATGGTGATAAAATTACCATCGATAAAAATGGTGTAACCGTTAAAATGCTAGACTTCCTTTTTGAAGATGAATGGGGAACCAAAACAACCGTTATACCTAAACGAAATTTAATAGCCGATCATGATTTTTCTAGCGTTTCGAAAATCAACATAGGAAACAATGATTATTGGGGATTTGGTAGTGGATACGGTCTTACGTGGAAAGCACAGGGAAATGGTGTGGTTATAGAAAAGAATACAAGGGCATTTAACTATGAACAAATGGTAAATGCAGTACGTGTTGACACGTATAATTATCCTGAAACAAAAGTTCAAAACGGGATACATCCGGGAAATTCATATACATTATCAGCCCACTATAGAGCCGCACAGATTAATGGTGTACGTAAAACGGCAAAACCACGATTGCAAGTATGTTTTGTTACGCCACTGGATGAGGTAAGTTATAAAATTTGGCACGAAATATACAAAGAATTTCCGGAGCCTAGCACTTTTTACGGTGAAATTAGAAGATACAATTTTACATTCACTGTTCCTAAAAATTATAACCCACAGGAACACATGATTGTTATTAAAATTACAGCAACAAATGCTCAAGTTTCTGCTGGCACAGCTGTTTGTGTGTCAGGGGTAACCTTGGTTAGTGGTAACTACGCTAGCATGTATAACTGGGATCGATCGGCATCAGAAAGAGCAGATGGTCTTCAGCCATTTAATAGGATTTCAATAGGAGATGTGAATAACAGCATAGCTCTAGCACCTGATGGTCAAACGTTGGATATATCAACAGAAAATGAGGTTAAGTTCTTTAGGAATATAAGAGCGGTACAAGGCGTTAACCTTGGCGGAAATGCATACCAAAGTTGGGGGCATATCCTTTTTAGAGACGGTAATCTTGGACCAGGTTTTTATGTAAATACTCCGAATGGTTGGAAATTTAATGCACTTGGATAGAGAGGAATGATAGAACATGGATGGTAATTATATGATGCCTTTGCAAGCAGGAGAAACGTTTCCTTTTATGGGCAGATTAGTAGACGCAAAACGAACAGAAACAGGGGTTTTTGTTCAAATACCCGATGATATGTTAAATAATGCAGGTATCCCAAATGATACTAGTAAAGTCGAAGTGTGGAGGGAAATTGCTGACGGGACTATTTGTTTTAGAATTGCTACAAGATGTGAATTGTGTGGCCGTGGTTCACGTCTATATGAATTAGATATGGGATTTGCAAAAAAGAATATTTGTGCAGAGGATTATTTCAAACTCACAGGTAAAAATCCCCCACAAGAACCAGTAACAACCGAAAATACAGTTCAAATAGAGCAGCCATAAGCTGTTTTTTATTTTGCACAAAATACGGCTTTTAATGAAGGTGCAAAAAATCAAGACATGAATAAAATACTCTTAGATATAAATTTTAGGAGGAAGTAATTTGAGAACTTTCTATCATGTTTCAAATGTGAAATTATCTAAGGGAACAGTATTAGAGCCTAGATACGGAAATACAATAAATTTCCACAGATATTTCAGGGATACTTATACTAGGTTTTCGCAATATTTGAAAGAAAGTATATTTGAGGATATTAGAACTAATAAGTTCCCTTCATCACCTTCACGTGTTAGGTCGATATATTTATGGCGGGATTTAGAAAACGCTATGAAGTATAAATGTAAATATAATAAAAGTTTCATTTACGAAGTAGAACTTGAAGAGCCAGACCTTGCTAAAGAATTCGATATGCGTTGGATGGACTTAACTGAATTTCAATATTACGAATCAATAAAGGAAATAGCCGACTATTATTATAGTGGGAAGAGCGTTAAAGATGACTCAGTAAATTGGGGTTTTTATAAAAATAGTGGGGTTAAATTTGAAACAATCTGGGAGACCTTGTATGAAGGGAAAGTAACTGTAAAGAGTTTGGTATCAAGTTAAGAATTATAGATATTAATTCGAAGAGAGACTATTATGTCTCTCTTTTTATTTTGAAAGGAGCTGAACTAATGCAAGAGATTCAAGATTTAAAGCAAGAGATCCAACAGATAAAGTTAGATCAAAAAGATATGCAACGAGACATCCGAAACATAGAAACACGTACCACTGTCAATGAAAAGGATATCGTGAATATAAATAAGCTTCTCGATAAGATTAGTGCCAATACTACATGGATTCTCCGAATCATCATTGGTGCAATTGTAGCTGGATTACTTGGTCTGTTAATGAAGGGAGGTGTATAAGTTGGTAGAAATCAGCGTGATAATTGCAGTTGTAGTATCTTTATCCCAGGTAGTAAAAATGCTTGGGCTACAAACTAAATATATTCCATTGCTTAATTTAGCGCTTGGCATTTTGCTAGGCGTTTTATTTTTGCCGTTTGACATAAAAATGAACGTATTCCAAGGACTCATCATCGGTTTATCGGCTAGCGGGTTATACGACCACTCCAAAATTACGAAAAAGGATGTTGATAATAAATGAAAAAAACAATTAAACTAGCTTCCTCTGTATTTATGACTCTATTGCTCCTGTCTAGCTTTGCTACAGGGGCTTTTGCTGATAGAATGCTTATTATTGATGGTTTACCTAAAACTCCATATCGTTTAGGTGTGGGTGCTTATGAGGGTGTTGTAGCTCATAGTACGGCAACCCCAGAAGCACCAGCTATTAATATTCAAAAATACGAGTCTCGCACATGGCGTTCAGCTTTTGTTCATTATGCGGTCGATTGGGATGAAACAATTCAAATTGCAGATACAAAGTACATTGCGTATGGAGCTGGATTAGGTGCAAATAAAAGATTTGTTCATGTAGAGTTATGCGAAACGAGAGATTACGAGAAATTCAAACGCAGCTATGATAAATACGTTAAGTTACTAGCTAAAATCTTACGTGACCGTGGGTTATCTGTAGAAAAAGGATTATGGACTCACTACGATGTAACGAAATACCTTGGTGGAACAGATCATGAAGATCCACTTGATTATTTACGTAGTCACGGTGTATCAGAAGCTCAATTTCGTGCGGATGTACAACGTGCATACAATAATTCTAATGTGGAAGTTTCTGTTCCTGAAAAGCCATCTAAACCAGCAGAAGTACCAACAGCTGTAACAGATGGTATTGCTTATATTGAAGGATACAACGTTAATTTACGTAAAGGACCAGGTACAAGCTATGCTAAGATTCGTCAGTTAAATAAACCAGAATCATATATTGTGTGGGCTGAAAAAGATGGTTGGTTAAATCTTGGCGGTGAGCAATGGATTAAAAATGATCCATCTTATGTGAAGTTTGATAAGAAAAGTACAGTGGATTCTTCTATTGTAGGGAAGCGTGTTGTTTCTAAAGTTAATAATCTACGTTTCTATGACGCTCCATCTTGGCAGGATAAAGATGTTGCTGGTTCTGTGGATGCAGGGTTAGGATTCACAATTGATACAAAAATAAGTGCCAATGGATCACCGCAATACAAAGTACACAATAGCAAAGGTAAAACATACTATGTAACAGCAAATGAAGCCTATGTGTATGTGAAGTAGTAGGTAGCAAAAAAAGCAGAGCCTGATGGGAGCTGAGGTTCTGCTTTTTTATAATGACTGTCATCTTTTGAAAGTCATTTTAACTACATATTTGATTCCGAATTCCATACCTCTACAAATTCAAAGCCTTTTAAGTCACTTTCTAAAATTGTATTTTTAAATTCATCAGATACAAAAACAGAAGGAATGTGTAATATTTCATTTAAGTAAACTTTAAACATTGTTTGGTTTTTAACCATATTAGGTAAAAATGCGTATTTTTTGAAATCTATTACTAAGCCAGAGCGTAGTTTCTTTAATATAGCTTTTTCATAGTCAATTGCATCTATTGCATTTAAAACGTTAATTATATAATACACTTCTCCCGTCACATTATGAATTAGTGGTAGAAATTCTACATTATCACCAAGCATAGACTCTAAGAATTGTTTTGCTCTCTCACTAACCATTGGTGTACCAACTTCTCCCCAAAAATGAGGGAAATCACTGTGATTTCCTTCTTCTACACAATTAATACGTATTTCTCCCCATGAATCAGATACTTTTACTGCTGAATCAATTTTCCCTTCAAAATATTTTTTTGAATCTTCTTCTAAATTCAATAGTTGAAAGGATTCATAGTCATCAAATGAACTCTTTAATTCCCAAATTTTCATCTTTTTTCTCCTTTACTATTTTTCTAGCATAAATAAAATTATTCCTTCTTCGGTTTATTTAATTTTAATTCACCATTTAATAACCGTTCTCTTATATCATGTAAGGCTTCAACAGCATCTGCTTGAGTACCGCCTCGTTTCTTAACAAGACTTAATACCCTCTCTACTTCAAGTATATACTCTGAACTGTGCTTACCTATATGTAAGACTTCAGTAGTCACGTATTCATTCACTTTATAAGGTAAAAATACTCCGTTAGCCGCCGAATCATGGTCTATCCCAAATTCCTTTAATAATATTTGTGCCTTTTCTGCCCTACTATCGTTCCAAGGTGTTAGATGATGTGCTGCATTAGAATATGGGGGTGGTTCAATCCCTGCATCTTTAAGTTCTTCACGTAATACTTTAGATGCTGTATACGAATCGGGATAATCATTTTTTACATTTACTCTATCAAGAA
>NZ_MAOI01000071.1 GCF_001884235.1 Bacillus paramycoides
CTTCTTCCACCAGTTTTGGAAAACATAAATGTATCACGGGCTTCTTGTAAAGCTTCAAAAGTTTTTATCTGAGTGCTTCCAAAGCCACTCGCACCTGCGAATGCAAATCGGTCTTTCAATGGTAAATTATTTGTAAAATGCGAAATACCTTCTGAGAATTTTGCTACACTCGCACCCTTTTCGAGTGTAGTGACTTTGCTTATTCCTTTACCCCCAACTCCGCCTAACCCAAGTTCCATAAAAATATTTGTTCCCCATCTTGTACGACTCTCTGCATCACCATGCCAAACATCATTCATAAATGAATCCGAAAAAGTATTCCACGCAGTAGAGGCTGTCTCTAGGGGATGGCCTATAGCATACTTAATGTTTTCTTTTGTTACTGTATCGTCTAGTGATTTGAATCCTTCTACTACACCTCCAACGAATTGCCCAGAACCAACGTATATACCGTCCCAAATTTTTTCTAGTATAGATTTTTCAGATACCCCACCATCTATTGACTCTTCTTCGACATTATCATCAGATAAGTTTCCATTAACAATACTTCCGTCATATGAAGCATCTGCGGTACGGAATTTCTCAGCAATTCGTTTTAATTCTTCTTCTACATTTGCAATTGCATTGATAGAGGTAAATGCTTTTGGTCTTGCATCATTGAACATTTGTACGAAATTTTGATTAGAAGCACCTATCCATTGATAACATAAATAATCAATTTGATTACATAAATCTTTATGTATCGATTCTAGCACATATTTCGTATCACTTGCCCGTTTTGCAACTTCTTCTAGCATTTCGGGTGTTACCTTAATTTGAACCATTTTCTTCCTCCTTTCCCAATTAAAATTATGAGGTGAAAAGAAAAAAATGTAAATATCTAATATGGGGATAAATGTAGCCTATGTATATGTGAAATAGTAGACAAAACCACCTATCAAAAAGGTGGTTTTGATTATTTTCATAATTTAGATTTTCGTTATTCCCCACATACTGAATTCATAATGATATTCAGTTCTCTCTATACATACGCCGAATTCTAAATCATCACCAACTAATACAAAATCCGCATACCCAGTTAGAAACCTTGATATGGTTGATAACTCTTCTAAATTATCAAATACTTCAGCAATATTCAGCTTAACTGCTTCAAATTTACCACCCTTAGAGAAAAAGAGTCTCCCTTGATTAACTGGAAATTTAATAGTTTTAGTTGTTTCTTTTAACAATGCTATTGATAGTCTTCCATTTTCTTTATAATCAGTGCTACCAAAATTTTTTATGTTTGAATTTTGTTCTAGCGTATTAAATAATTCTTTACAAAATAAATCATTAGATTCTGCATCCATAAATGAGTCCATAGAAATCGTAACAATATTAGAAAGTTCGTCTAAAAGTTCTTTTCTACTAGCGTTTCTTTTTACTTTCATTTTTAGAATTTCGATTCGGCTTTTATTCATATTACTCAAAATTTTTCCCACCCTTAAGGTTCTATCAGTTTGTCCTCCTACATATCCTGATCCTTTTTTGAGGACGGTCTAATATTATTCATTATTGTTTAATATATTCTGAAGAGATTGTTCTAACTTATACATTTCACCTAATATAGGATTATTATAATCACTGCAAGAGTCGAGATATGCTCTAACTCCACCAAAAATCTTGAAATCTAATCTAAACAGTGAAGAAATTTCTTTAGTTTCCAAAACGGTTACGGCTGCTTTGTAACGTTCAATAATTTTATTTATTTGTTAATATAAGTATAATAACAAAGGAAGAGGGAACTCAATGAAAAAATCACTGAAAATTATAATGATTATCGGAATTATTCTTATTGGTATGGTCTCTTGTACAGTTATAAAATTCATAGATGCACTGGATCCCGTATGGACGATGTCGTCTCAAGAACAACAAGAAACTAAAGATAAAGCTAAAAAGGCTACAATTGAATATTTTAAGAAAGAAAAAAATGTTGATGTTACTATAACAAATGCTGAATTTTCAGGTGAAATGGGAGGTTTAAAGGTTTTTGTTGATGGATACATCTCTAATGATAAAAATAAGGGTTTTTCTGTTAAGGTATCTTCTACCAATGATTACGAAGTAAGAGAACTTTCCTCACCATAAAAAAAGATACCTAGATTTAATACACTCCCCTTATAGCAGACAGTAAAAAGAAATCACCTTGATCTGTTTCTATGAAAAAAAGAAACCTATGTGATTTCAGATAGCCACCTAAACAAGGATGTCCAAGCTTCAAAACCGAATGAAAAATAGAGGTGGTAAGAAATGAAAAAAATCCTTTTAATAACATTATTAGTGGTTTTAGGTTTAGGTTCGTGCACTATTTATCAAATTTATAAAGCTACACACCCCTATAGTGAAAAAGAAGAGAAAGAGATAAAAGAAAAAGCATCGAAAGCAGCTATTGAATACTTTAAGGAAAGGAAGAATTTAGATATCGTAGTGACAAGAGTGGAATTTTCTAACGATATCTCTGGAAGCTGGATTGATGTTGACGGTTATGTATCTGAAGATAAAAAGAAAGAGGTGTCTGCAAGCGTAGACTATAAAAATGATTATAAAGTTACAAGTCTTAGTTATTAAACGTTCTAACGTTGTACGTATATAATAGAAGTAAATAAAAAATATTTCTTTTTTTGTCGTCATCTTGTTGGTGTCAACCTCATGCGCCTAATGGCCACAAAAAACATATACTTCGTCCCGTTCGGCCAAGATGCACCAGAGAAAAAACCGAACTCAATGGTAGCTCGTATGGAGTTACTTGAAGATACAGTATTAGAGGCGTTACAAGGAAAGCAATTGCAACCTGTTGTTGTAGAAAAATTCAGATATATGAATTAAAAAACGAAAAAAAACGGACAATTTTTGATGAAACCATCATTCTTACTGTAGAATATGATAAAATTAACGTTATTAAGATTAGAAGGGGCATCGTAGCTCCTTCTAATTCTAAGTTATAGAAGGATTGGTATCTAGAAAGGGGCATAGTGATGGAAAAGCAAAAAACTTTTCATGTCGCTGTAGTTGGAGCAACCGGCGCAGTTGGTGAACAAATGTTAAATACTTTAGAGAAACGAGAATTTCCAATTGGGAAGTTAACGTTACTTTCATCTAAACGATCTGCAGGTAAGAAACTTGTATTTAAAGGCGAAGAATTTACAGTTCAAGAGGCAACTCCTGAAAGTTTTGAAGGAGTAGATATTGCACTATTTAGTGCTGGAGGATCTGTATCGAAACAATTAGCGCCTGAAGCAGCAAAGCGCGGTGCAATTGTTGTTGATAATACAAGTGCATTCCGTATGACAGAAAACGTGCCACTTGTTGTACCTGAAGTAAATGAAAATGATTTAAAAGAACATAATGGTATTATTGCAAATCCAAACTGTTCTACAATTCAAATGGTAGTAGCTCTTGAGCCAGTTCGTCAGCAATATGGTTTAACACGAGTAATCGTTTCCACATACCAAGCTGTATCGGGTGCTGGTGCGGCAGCTATTGAAGAACTTCATGAACAATCACAAGCAATCTTAAATGGAGAAGAAGTAAAGGCGAATGTTTTACCTGTATCAGGTGACGAAAAGCATTTCCAAATCGCTTTTAACGCTATTCCACAGATTGATAAATTCCAAGATAATGGATTTACATTTGAAGAAATGAAAATGATTAATGAAACGAAAAAAATTATGCATATGCCTGAATTAGAAGTAGCTGCGACATGTGTACGTTTACCAGTTGTATCAGGTCATTCTGAGTCTGTGTACATTGAAGTGGATAAAGAAGGCGTAACAGTAGAAGAAATGAAAAACTTACTTGCAAATGCAGAAGGTATTGTACTGCAAGATAATCCAGCAGAGCAGTTATATCCAATGCCTGCTACTGCAGTAGGTAAAAACGAAGTATTCGTTGGAAGAATCCGTAAAGATTTAAATAATGATAAAGGGTTCCATCTTTGGGTCGTATCTGATAACTTATTAAAAGGCGCTGCATGGAATTCTGTTCAAATCGCAGAGCGCTTAGTAAAATTACAATTAGTGTAAACGGCTAAGAGAAGGTGCAAAATATGAAAATTATTGTTCAAAAATTTGGTGGTACATCAGTACGTGATGACAATGGGCGTAAGCATGCGCTTCACCATATAAAAAAATCGTTAGCTGCTGGTTATAAAGTAGTTACTGTCGTATCAGCAATGGGCCGTAAAGGTGAACCGTATGCAACTGATACGTTATTAAGTCTTGTAAATCAAGAGGAATCTAATATTTCTAAACGTGAGCAAGATTTATTATTATCATGTGGAGAATTAATCTCAGCAATTGTTTTCTCTAATATGTTAAATGAGAATGGCATAAAAGCAGCAGCGCTAAATGGTGCACAAGCTGGTTTTGTAACGAATGCGGATTTTACTAATGCGAAAATAGTTGAAATGAATTGCGATCGTATACATGAAGAGTTACAAAATGTAGATGTTATTGTCGTTACTGGATTCCAAGGTCAAACGAAAAATGGAGATACGACAACACTTGGACGCGGAGGTAGTGATACTTCAGCTTCAGCATTAGGTGTTGCGCTTCATGCTGAATATATTGATATCTTCACAGATGTAGAAGGTGTTATGACTGCGGATCCTCGTATCGTTAAAGATGCACGTCATCTTCAAACTGTAACGTATAACGAGATTTGTAACATGGCTTACCAAGGTGCGAAAGTTGTTCATCCGCGTGCGGTTGAAATTGCGATGCATGCAAAAGTACCACTTCGTGTACGCTCTACGTATTCTGATAGTGAAGGTACTCTTATTGCGGCATACGATGGTGCTACAAAAGGGCAGGATGTAGAAGAACGTCCTGTTACAGGTATTGCTCACGTATCAAGCGTAACGCAAATTAAAGTACTTGCAAAAGAAACTGCATATGATTTGCAACAACAAGTGTTTAAAGAGATGGCAAACGAAGGCATTAGTGTTGACTTAATTAACATTTCTCCTACTGGCGTAGCTTATACAGTAAATGATAGTGTATCAGCTCGTGCTGTTGAAGTCTTAAAACAACTTGGATATGAGCCAATTGTGACAGAACATTGTGCGAAAGTATCTATTGTTGGAGCTGGAATGGCAGGATACCCAGGGGTTACTGCGAAAATTGTTACAGCTTTAGCGGAAAAAGGTATTCAAATTTTGCAATCGGCAGATAGTCATACAACGATTTGGGTTCTTGTAAAAGAAATCGATTTAGTGGAGGCTGTAAATGCATTACATAGTGCGTTTGAGCTTTCAAAAGAAAAGCAACTGGAACAATAAGGAGTGAGACCATGATAGATTTTGGGACAATTGCAACCGCGATGGTAACACCGTTTGATATAAACGGTAATATCGATTTTGCAAAGACAACGAAATTGGTAAATTATTTAATTGATAACGGTACAACAGCAATCGTGGTAGGAGGAACGACAGGTGAATCTCCTACATTAACTTCAGAAGAAAAAGTAGCGTTATATCGCCATGTCGTATCTGTTGTCGATAAAAGGGTGCCCGTAATCGCTGGAACAGGTAGCAATAATACACATGCTTCGGTTGATTTAACTAAAAAGGCAACAGAAGTTGGTGTCGATGCAGTTATGCTAGTGGCGCCGTATTATAACAAACCGAGTCAAGAAGGGATGTATCAGCATTTTAAAATAATCGCTGAAAGCACTCCGCTTCCGGTTATGCTATATAATGTTCCGGGACGATCTATTGTACAAATCTCCGTTGATACAGTTGTTCGTTTATCAGAAATAGAAAACATTGTTGCGATTAAAGATGCAGGCGGCGATGTGTTAACAATGACAGAAATCATTGAAAAAACAGCGGACGACTTTGCGGTATACAGCGGTGATGATGGTTTAACGTTACCAGCTATGGCAATTGGAGCAAAAGGTATTGTTTCTGTAGCATCTCATGTTATCGGGAATGAAATGCAAGAAATGATTGCTGCATTCCAAGCTGGAGAGTTCAAAAAAGCGCAGAAATTACATCAATTACTAGTAAAAGTAACGGATGCACTATTTATGGCGCCAAGCCCAACACCAGTAAAAACAGCATTACAAATGGTTGGATTAGATGTAGGTTCGGTACGTTTGCCGCTTCTTCCATTAACAGAAGAAGAAAGAGTAACGTTACAATCTGTAATGCAATCTATTCCTCGTTAATAAAAATGGCCTAGTGAAAAACTAGGTCATTTTTATTTTGATTAAATATATGTGAGTGGTAAAAATCAGCAGGGGATGGCATAATATTGGTTAGAAACTGCTTACAGAGATAAGATGTTTTAGTAAAAATCGCTTCATGTTTATGTAAAGAACTTACATGTATATTTTTCCATTAAACTCCTATCTAAGTAGGAAAAATAGTGGGTACGATATGAAAAATTTCCTCGTAAATTACAACCTCACTTTAGCTTCTTCTCTAGTCTTTCGCATAATTTAACTTGTGTTCTATTTCTTGTATCAGGTATAATATGGCTAAGTAGCTTAGTACGGGTATGCTTAGCAAAATTGGGAAAAATTATGATTTAATGAAATTTTCATATCATATCGAATAAGATATTTGATTTATATAATGAAAGAGAGGTGAAACCTGGTTTAAAAAATAAACAAGGACATGATATCGCATAACGGTAAGGACATTCGTCTTGGACGGTGAATATATGGTGGTTGTAGAGTTTCCCCTGGTGTCTCTGCAATTTTAGTGAAATCAGTGTTTGCAAGATTTTTAAACCAGGCAACAACATGAAGAGAAAAGAGAATGAGTCTGTTAAAGTATTTGCTCTTGGCGGAGTAGGTGAAATCGGAAAAAACATGTACTGTGTTGAAATTGATTCTGAAATCTTTATTGTAGATGCAGGATTGATGTTCCCGGGAGATGAAATGTTTGGGATTGATATTGTTATTCCTGATATTACATATTTAGTAGAAAATCAAGAGCGAGTAAAAGGACTATTTATAACTCACGGTCATGAAGATCATATCGGTGGAATTGTTTATGTACTTCGTAAATTATCTATTCCAGTATATGCGACGAAATTAACGGTAGGACTTATACAAGAAAAGCTTGGCGAAGCAGGAATGTTAGGCCGTGTAGATTTAAAAACAATTGACTCGAATTCAACTGTTGAGTTTAATTCAACAAATGTGTCATTCTTTGGAACGACACATAGTATTCCGGATTCTGTTGGTGTTTGTTTCCATACATCAAAAGGTGCTGTAGTGTATACAGGAGATTTTAAATTTGATCAAACTCCAATCGGAAATAGTGGAGCGGATCTTGGGAAAATGGCTCAAATCGGAAATGAAGGCGTACTGTGCTTATTATCTGATAGTACAAATGCTGAACGTCCTGGCTATACTGGTTCGGAAAAAGAAGTTGGTATAGAGATTTCAAAAGTGTTCTATAGTGCAGAAGGTCGCCTTATTGTTGCTTCATTTGCATCGAATGTACATCGCATCCAACAAGTATTTGATGCAGCTGCCGAAACAGGACGAAAAGTAGCGGTAGTAGGACGTAGCATGGTAAAAGTGGTAGACATTGCAAGACGTCTTGGTTATTTAGATGTTCCTGAAGGTATGATTATTTCATTACAAGAAGTAGACAATTTCCCGGAGAAAAAGGTAGCTATTTTAACGACAGGTAGTCAAGGTGAGCCGATGGCAGCCCTTTCTAGAATGGCAAAGCAAGCTCATAAACAAATTTCAATTCGTAAAGGTGATACGGTTATTATTGCAGCTTCTCCAATTCCAGGAAATGAAATATCTGTATCGAAAATCATTGATTTGTTATTTAGAGCTGGAGCTGAAGTTGTTTACTACGGTGAAAGAAAAGTTCACGTTTCAGGTCACGGTAGCCAAGAAGAATTAAAACTGATGTTAAACTTAATGAAGCCGAAGTATTTTGTACCCGTACATGGTGAGTTCCGTATGCAAAAAGCACATGCATATTTAGCGGAAGATGTAGGTATTGCGAGAGAGAATATCTTTATCGTAGAAAAAGGTGATGTAATTGCTTTTGGCGACGACGAAGCAAACTTAGTCGGTAAAGTGCAAGCTGGCAATGTTTTAATTGATGGATTAGGTGTGGGTGACGTTGGTAACATTGTTCTTCGAGATAGAAAGATGTTATCTCAAGATGGAATTTTAGTTGTCGTTGTGACACTTGGTAAAGATGAAAAGAAAATCATCTCTGGTCCAGAAATTATTTCACGTGGTTTCGTATACGTTCGTGAATCAGAAGCATTAATCGAACGATCTACAGATATTGTACGTATGATTGTTGAACAATCAATTAAAGAGTATACAATTGAATGGTCTATGTTGAAACAAAATATTCGTGAATTATTAGGGCAGTTCTTGTACGAAGAAACGAAGAGAAAGCCAATGATTTTACCGATTATTATGGAAGTATAAAGAAGGTCACCTTTACAGGTGATCTTTTTCTTTTTTAACCCTATCGAATGAAATTTATAACTTAAGAAATAATAGTTATATACGAGTGAAAGGGGATGCGATATGACAGAACGTGATCGTTATACAAATGAAGAAAAGGAAGCTGAGCCGAAAGAAGCTTCTATAGTGGAGAAAATTCAACAGCTTGGACAAACGAATGTACCGCAAATGAATGAAGCACGTATTCATTGTTTAACAATCGTTGGACAGGTGGAAGGTCATGTTCAGTTGCCGCCGCAAAATAAAACAACAAAATATGAGCACATCATTCCGCAAATTGTCGCGATTGAACAAAATCCGAAAATTGAAGGCTTGCTCTTAATATTAAATACAGTTGGAGGTGACGTTGAAGCTGGGCTAGCAATTTCTGAAATGGTGGCTTCACTTTCGAAACCAACTGTATCTCTTGTTTTAGGAGGAGGGCATTCAATTGGTGTACCGATTGCTGTCTCGACTGACTATTCATTTATTGCCGAAACAGCTACGATGACAATTCATCCAATTCGTTTAACAGGTCTTGTTATAGGTGTGCCGCAAACATTTGAGTATTTGGATAAAATGCAAGAAAGAGTCATTCGATTTGTGACAAAGCATTCGAAAGTAACAGAAGATCGCTTTAAAGAACTTATGTTTGCGAAAGGGAATTTGACACGAGATATTGGGACAAATGTAATTGGTGGAGATGCAGTGAAGTATGGTCTTATAGATGATGTCGGTGGTATTGGGAGTGCACTTCGAAAATTAAACGAATTAATTGATGCGCGCATGGACGATCATACAGAAGGGACAATGCTACAATGATCTTATATACAATTATGCCAGAACAACTTGTATATCCGGCCGATTATTCACAGTGCGAAAGCCAAAAAGTTGTAAATATAAACGGTGTAGAATTAATGGTCTCTGAAGAGGATCATCAATGTTATTCTATTGTACGGGTGTTAAGTACGAATCCATCTCACTACTTAGAATTTGAGCCTGGGCAGAAAATAACCTTTTAGTAAAAAGAAGGATTTTGTTTAGAAGCTATGGTATAATATAAAAAACAAGACGGTTGAGCAGCCATGAGTAGGCTGCTTTCTTCTGTTTATTTAACATTTTACAAGAAGTGTAAAAATAGAAGATATAAAGACCTGAAAAATAGAGAGAAAGACATATAAGTAGAGCTTTTTTATAAGGAAGTTGTACTTAATTTTAGAACATGAGGTGAAGAAATGGCAAAACAAAAGCAAAGAGGGACGAAGGCAAAGGCAAGACGTACGATAAAGCCAACTTTGTATTATGAAATCGTCGGTTTGACTCTTTTTGCACTTTCGATTATTACGATTTTACAGCTAGGTGTTGTAGGGAAATCGTTTGTGTTGTTTTTTCGCTTCTTCTTTGGTGAGTGGTACATAATTGGTGTGTTAGGTGTAATAGCTTTATCAGTTGCGTTCGTCATAAAGCGTGGGTGGCCGAACCTTTTAAATAAACGGCTAATTGGTGTTTATTTAATTGTATTAGCGATATTAATGTTTAGTCATATTACATTATTTAATCTTCTTACAAAAGATGGAGCGGTGCAAAATACATCTGTTATTGTTAGTACAAAAGATAACTTCTTTCTTGAAATGAAAAAGGGTCCAGATAGCGTTCATTTAGGCGGTGGTATGTTTGGTGCGCTTATGTTTGCAACATGCTACTTCTTATTTGATGAAGTAGGAGCATATATCATTGGAATTATTTTAGTTATCCTCGGAATACTTTGTATAACAAATAAGCATATTGGAGAAGTGCTTGCTCCAGTAGGAAGAATACTTAGAAGTCAATTTCAAGTGATGCAAGGGGATTATAAAGATTGGAGATCTAAAAGGGTCGCCGAGCAAACTGAAAAGAAAAAAACAACAAGAAGCACGCGCCGTGAACGTGTTGCCGAACAAGAAGAAGCTATTGAGCCGGTAGAAGAAATAGAAATTGGACCACCAATTATTTCGAACTTTACTGAGAATTATCCAATAAGTGAAGAGACGGAAAAGCGTATTGAAGAAGAGAACGAAAATGATTCAATTACATCTCCGTTTATTGAAGAAGCAGTTCCGCCTACGCCAGTAGAGCAATCGCAAAAGAAACGAGGAGAAAAAATCGTTGAATCGCTAGAAAGTGAAACGAAAGCGCCACCTATGCAATTTTCTAATGTGGAAAATAAAGATTATAAGCTTCCTGCTCTTGATATATTGAAATTTCCAAAGAATAAACAACTTACAAATGAAAATGCGGAAATTTATGAGAATGCTCGTAAATTGGAACGTACATTCCAAAGTTTTGGTGTGAAAGCGAAAGTAACAAAAGTACATAGAGGTCCTGCAGTTACGAAGTATGAAGTGTACCCTGATATGGGAGTAAAGGTAAGTAAAATTGTTAGTTTAAGTGATGATTTAGCACTTGCTTTAGCTGCGAAAGATATTCGTATTGAAGCACCTATTCCCGGGAAATCGGCTGTAGGGATTGAGGTTCCGAATTCAGAAGTTTCTATGGTAACGCTTAGAGAAGTTCTAGATTCAAAGGCGAATAACCATCCAGAAGAGAAGTTATTAATCGGTCTTGGACGTGATATTACCGGTGAAGCTGTGTTGGCACGTTTGAATAAAATGCCTCATTTACTAGTGGCTGGTGCAACTGGTAGCGGAAAGAGTGTATGTATTAATGGAATTATCGTTAGTATTTTAATGCGTGCGAAACCGCATGAAGTAAAATTAATGATGATTGACCCGAAAATGGTAGAGTTAAATGTATATAACGGGGTTCCGCACTTATTAACACCAGTTGTAACTGATCCGAAAAAAGCGTCACAGGCGTTGAAAAAAGTTGTGAGTGAAATGGAGCGTCGCTATGAATTGTTCGCGCATAGTGGAACGCGTAATATTGAAGGATATAACGATCATATTAAAGAACATAATAGCCAATCAGAAGCGAAACAACCTGAATTGCCATATATTGTAGTAATTGTGGACGAGTTAGCTGATTTAATGATGGTTGCTTCTTCTGATGTAGAAGATGCAATTATGCGTTTAGCACAAATGGCACGTGCTGCTGGTATTCATTTAATTATTGCGACACAACGTCCGTCAGTTGACGTTATTACGGGTGTTATTAAGGCGAATATTCCATCACGTATTGCATTTGCTGTATCTTCCCAAACAGATTCTCGAACGATTCTTGATGGTGGTGGTGCTGAGAAATTGCTAGGTCGTGGAGATATGTTGTTCATACCAATTGGTGCATCGAAACCTGTTCGTGTACAAGGGGCATTTTTATCTGATGATGAAGTTGAGAGAGTCGTAGAATATGTTGTTGCACAACAAAAAGCGCAATATCAAGAGGATATGATTCCACAAGATGTTCCTGAAACAAGACAGGAAGTAGAAGATGAATTATACGATGAAGCGGTTCAGCTTGTAGTAGAAATGCAAACAGCATCTGTTTCTATGTTGCAACGTAGATTTAGAGTAGGATATACACGAGCAGCTCGCTTAATTGATGCAATGGAAATGAATGGTGTAGTAGGTCCTTACGAAGGTAGTAAACCGAGAGAAGTACTCATTAAAGATGTACAAGAAAAAAGTTCTTAAAAAAAGCCTAATTGTTTTTACAATTAGGCTTTTTCATATACTGTTTTTGTTATATACTATAGTCAACAATGAAGAAAGGGCTTACATTACGAGGTGCTCTTTAGAATACGAATGCTTTTCGTTTTGTTTTTTAAAACGTTCGATATTTAATGTAGAAAAGTGTTGAATTATGTTGACACATATGGGAGCAAGTGGTAAGATTACTTCGAAAAGAATCACTGCCTCATATAATCTTGGAGATAAGGTCCATAAGTTTCTACCTGGCAACCATGAATTGCTAGACTATGAGGGGAAAAGTGTGTAACAAAGGATGTAAGGGATCTTTGTGCCGAACTTTTTCTCGATATGAGGAATGTTTATGGTGCAAAGTTTTTTTTATGGAATAAAGAGTGAAAATTTCATCTTGAAAAATTATTAATATTTGTTCGACAATTATGCTTATTTTTAGTATGTAGTAATTTATACTATGTTGTAAGTTGAAAAAAGAGAAAAGAAGTCTTACATCAGAGGTCGAATAATTGAAATGCGGGGGAGTCTTATGTCAGTAAAATCCGATAGTCGTCACCTATATTTGCGGGTGATTGATCACATTAAAGAAAAAATTAAAGATGGGGCTTACAAAGAAAAACAAAAGTTACCTTCAGAGTTTGATCTAGCGAAAGAACTAGGTGTAAGTAGGGCAACTTTAAGGGAAGCACTGCGTATTTTAGAAGAAGAAAATGTTGTTATTCGTAGACATGGTGTAGGGACATTTGTAAATGCAAAGCCGCTATTTTCTTCTGGAATAGAGCAACTTTCTAGTATTACAGATATGATTTCTAGTGTGGGGAAAACACCAGGAACAATCTTTTTATCATCATCTACAACAACTTTAACAGAAGAAGAAAAAGAGAAATTCAATTGTGAAGATGGTTTTAGCGCAGTAATGATTGAGCGTGTTCGTACAGCGGATGGGGAACCAGTTGTATATTGCATTGATAAACTGGCAAAAGAGATATTACCAGATTTATCGGGATACAATGAGGAATCGCTGCTTACAGTCATACATAATAACACGCACAAGCGAATCACATACGCAGTTGCTCACATTGAGCCAATAGGTTATCATCCGAAAATTTCACCGATTTTAGAATGTGAACCTGAGACAGCATTGCTAGTTTTAAAACAAATGCACTATGATCAAAATGATGAGCCAATCTTATATTCTATTAATTACTTTAGAGCTGACAAGTTTAGCTTCCACGTATTAAGAAAACGTATGTAGGTAAGTTCCTTTTTAGGGAGGTGACAGCAAGAAGTAAGGGACAGCAGCGTATAAAAAATAGACATATCATTTCAGGAGGGGTTTCTAGTATGAAGAAAAAAGCAGGTCTTTTATTATCGTTAACGTTAGCAGCAAGTACAGTGTTAGGTGCATGTGGTAATTCGGATAAAGCAGATAAAGCAGGTAGCGACAAAAAAGGTGATAAAGAGTTCAAAGTTGGTATGGTTACAGATGTTGGGGGCGTTGATGATAAATCATTCAACCAATCAGCTTGGGAAGGTTTAACGAAATTTGGTAAAGACAATAATTTAAAGAAAAATGAAGGATACCGTTATCTTCAATCAAGTAAAGATGCAGACTATATCCCGAATTTAACGAAATTTGCGAAAGACAATTATAACACAACATTTGGTATCGGATACCTAATGGAAAAATCTGTAATAAAGGTAGCTGAACAGTATCCGAAAGAACAATTTGCAATTGTAGATACAGTTGTGGATAAGCCAAATGTAACAAGTATTACATTTAAAGATCATGAAGGTTCATTCCTAGTTGGGGTTGTAGCAGCAATGACAACGAAATCAAATAAAGTTGGTTTTGTTGGTGGTGTAAAGAGCCCGTTAATCACAAAGTTCGAATCGGGTTTTAAAGCTGGAGCGAAAGCAGTAAATCCAAACATCGAGATTGTAGCGCAATATGCAGATGCATTTGATAAACCAGAAAAAGGATCTGTATTAGCATCAGCAATGTACGGTCAAGGGGTTGACGTAATTTACCATGCTTCAGGTGCAACTGGTAACGGTGTATTCACAGAAGCAAAAAATCGTAAGAAAAAAGGTGAAAACGTTTGGGTAATCGGTGTTGACCGTGACCAAAACCAAGAAGGTATGCCTGAAAACGTAACTTTAACTTCAATGGTAAAACGTGTTGATATTGCGGTTGCAAAAGTGGCGCAAGAAGCGAAAGATGGTAAGTTAAAAGGCGGTAAAATAGAAGAGTTTGGCTTAAAAGATGAGGGTGTCGGTATTGCGAAAACAACTGACAATGTGAAAAAAGTAAACCCAGAAATTTTAACAAAAGTAGAAGAGTTTGAGAAGAAAATCACTGCTGGCGAAATTAAAGTACCTGCGACTGATGATGAATATAAAACATACGAAGCTTCTCTAAAGAAATAATAATAGAGAAATAGCAAAGGTTAGTTCTTAGAACTAACCTTTGTATATATAAAATTACTTTTAATAGAGTGTAATTGGGGAGTGTTCCCTGCTAGAAGGAGGAACAAAATGGAATACGTAATTGAGATGAACAATATTACGAAAGTATTCCCAGGCATTGTAGCGAATGATGATATTACGCTGCAAGTAAAACAGGGAGAAATACATGCTTTACTTGGAGAAAATGGTGCAGGGAAATCAACGCTGATGAATGTACTATTCGGTTTGTATCAACCAGAACAGGGTGAGATTAAAATTAAAGGAAAACCTGTAAAAATTACAAATCCGAATATAGCAAATGACCTTGGCATTGGGATGGTCCATCAGCATTTTATGCTTGTTCATAATTTTACAGTTACAGAGAATATCATTCTTGGAAATGAGCCGAAGAAAAAAGGGAAAATCGCTGTTGAAGAGGCTGCAAAAGAAATTAAACAATTATCTGAACAATATGGTTTAGCTGTTGATCCATATGCAAAGATAGAAGATATTTCGGTTGGGATGCAGCAAAGGGTTGAAATATTAAAGACACTTTATCGTGGCGCGGAAATCTTAATATTTGATGAACCTACTGCGGTGTTAACTCCTCAAGAAATTAATGAATTGATTCAAATTATGAAAAAACTTGTGCAAGAAGGGAAATCTATCGTTCTTATTACACATAAGTTGAAAGAAATTATGGAAGTTTGCGATCGTTGTACAATTATTCGTAAAGGTAAAGGGATTGGTACAGTTGACGTTGCGAAAATGGATGAACATAAACTTGCAGAATTAATGGTCGGACGTCAAGTGAATTTTAAAACAGAAAAAATAGAGGCCAAACCGAAAGAAGAGGTTCTGTCTGTTGCGAATCTTGTCGTTCATGATGCACGTCAATTACCTGCTGTAAAAGGCCTTGACTTAACTGTTCGTGCAGGAGAAATTGTTGGTATTGCAGGGATTGATGGAAATGGACAAAGTGAATTAATAGAGGCGATTACTGGTTTACGAAAAGTTGAGTCAGGTTCTATTGCAATTAAAGGAAAAGAAATAACGAATTGGCCTGTTCGAAGAATTACAGAAGAAGGAATTGGTCATATTCCAGAAGACCGTCATAAACACGGGCTTGTGCTTGATTTTTCTGTTAGAGATAATATAGTTTTGCAAACATACTATAAAAATCCATTCTCAAAGAAAGGGATTTTAAACTTTAGCAAAATCACAGAAAAAGCAAAGGCGCTTATTGAACAGTTTGATGTACGTACACCTAGCGAACAAACATTAGCGCGTGCTCTATCAGGTGGAAATCAGCAGAAAGCTATCATTGCACGTGAAGTAGATCGTGATCCAGATTTATTAATTGCAGCACAACCAACACGTGGTTTAGATGTAGGTGCGATTGAATTTATTCATAAGAAGTTAATCGAGCAGAGAGATAAGGGGAAAGCGGTATTACTTTTATCGTTAGAACTGGATGAAATTTTAAATGTTAGCGATCGAGTTGCTGTTATATATGAAGGGAAAATTGTAGCGATTGTCGATGCAAAAGAAACAAATGAACAACAGCTTGGTTTGTTGATGGCTGGCGGAACGGAGAAAGAGAAGGTGAATACAAATGGCTAAAAAATTTTTAACGGAGCGAACAATTAATATTTTAGTTCCCGTATTATCCGTTATTTTTGGTTTACTTGTTGGTGCCATTGTAATGTTAGTTAGTGGATATGATCCAATTGTTGGGTATGCAGCGCTTTGGGAAGGAATGGTTGGGAATCCGCAAGCAATTGGTGAAACATTACGTACGATGATTCCGCTTGTGTTAGCAGGACTTTCCGTGGCTTTTGCATTCCGTACCGGCCTTTTTAACATTGGGGTAGAGGGGCAATTATTAGTTGGATGGCTTGCCGCTGTATGGTTTGGATACGCAGTATCTTTACCAGCATTTTTGCATATACCGTTATCTATTTTAGTAGCAGCAATTGTTGGGGGTTTATGGGGATTTATACCTGGGTATCTGAAAGGAAAGTTTAAAGTAAATGAAGTAATTGTCACAATTATGATGAACTACATTGCGCTTTATGTTACGTATGATCTTATTAAACGTTTTATACATGAAGGTAACGAGAAATCTTATGATGTACAAGCGAGTGCTTCATTAGCTTCTGATTGGCTATCTTCATTGACAGATGGATCTCGTCTGCACTGGGGAATTGTTGTAGCTATTATAATTGCTATTGTAATGTGGTTCTTGTTAGATAGAACTACGTTAGGATATGAATTGAAATCGGTTGGTTTTAACCAAAATGCATCGCAATATGCAGGGATGAAAGTCTCTCGTAATGTTGTATTATCAATGACAATTGCTGGCGCTTTTGCCGGGATTGGTGGGGCTATGGAAGGTCTAGGAACATTCCAAAGTATGACGGCAATGACGTCGTTTACTGGTATTGGATTTGATGGGATTGCGGTAGCTCTTCTTGGAGGGAATAATCCGTTTGGTATACTACTATCTGCGTTACTGTTCGGTGGTTTGAAAAGTGCAGCCCCACAAATGAATTTTGAAGCAGATGTACCTTCTGAGTTAATTAATGTTATTATTGCATGTATTATTTTCTTTGTTGCTTGCAGTTATGTTTTACGCTGGGCACTTACACGCATGAGCAAGGAGGGGAAATAAATGAGCTTTATAGATATTTTAGCCATTCTTGTGACTGGTACGTTATATACGGCGGCGCCACTTATTTTTACGGCGTTAGGTGGGGTGTTCAGTGAACGTTCTGGAGTTGTAAATATAGCGTTAGAAGGTTTAATGTTATTTGGTGCATTTACTGGTATCGTTACAACTTTATTAATGGGTGATACGTGGGGAGCGATGACTCCTTGGATTGCACTTTTATTTGCAGCAATTGGTAGTGGGTTATTTGCACTTCTTCACGCGGTAGCATCTATTACATTCCGCGCGGATCAAGTAGTAAGTGGAGTAGCAATTAACTTTTTGGCTCTCGGTTTAACAGTATTTGCGATTAAGAAAATCTTTGGTAAAGGACAAACTGATTTTATTCAATACCGTATTGAAAAAATCGATGTTCCAGGACTTTCGGATATTCCGGTAATCGGGAAAATCTTTTTCTCAAATGTACCGTTAACATCGTATATTGCTATTATTTTAGCGTTTGTTGTTTGGTATATTATTTATAAAACACCGTTTGGTCTTCGTCTTCGTGCTGTTGGTGAACATCCAATGGCAGCAGATACGATGGGGATTAATGTATATAAAATGCGTTATATTGCCGTTTGTATATCGGGAATGTTTGCAGGGGTTGGTGGCGCGGTCTTCGCAATGTCGATTTCTGGTAACTTCTCAGGTGCTACAATTACAGGACAAGGTTTCTTAGCGCTAGCGGCTATGATCTTCGGTAAATGGAATCCACTAGGTGCCCTTGGAGCAGCTCTGTTCTTCGGATTTGCTCAATCACTTGGGATAACAGGTGGTACAATTCCTGTATTAAAAGAAATTCCAAGTGTATTCTTAACGATATTACCGTATGTATTTACAATATTAGCACTTGTTGGTTTTGTAGGTCGATCTGAAGCCCCGAAAGCATTAGGAACGCCTTATGAAAAAGGAAAACGATGAGTCTTTAGAAAGTATAAGAAAAGCTCGCACATTAGTGCGGGCTTTTTTACATAGAATATATTTAATACGGGATTTTAATATGTTCCTTACATATTAAAGTTTTTAGAATGAGTCATATGTAAAGATAATAAGGAAGAAAAGTTGATTTTTCATTTCTAAAAACTGTATATTGAAGAGGAATATTCCTACATACGTAAAGGAGGGCTATAAATGAAACTAATGGAACAGCAAATGCATGAATTAGGTGGCTTGCGAGTACATATTATTCCGACTGACAAATATAAAACAAATACCTTTGTATTTCGTTTCAAAGCACCTTTAAATGAGGAGACGGTGACAGAGCGCGCCCTATTGCCATACGTGTTACAAAGTGCGACGGAAAAGCTGCCTTCTGTAATTCGCCTTCGTCAATATTTAGAAGAATTGTACGGATCTTCTTTAGCAGTAGATGTAAGTAAAAAAGGGGAAGATCATATCATTTCTATTTATGTAGACATCGCAAATGAAACATACTTACGCGATGCACCGCCGCTATTTGAAAAAGCGCTTTCTATGTTATCTGATATTGTTTTACATCCAGCAACAGAAGGGAACGGTTTTTTACCTTCTATAGTAGAAAGTGAGAAACGAGCACTTTTGCAACGTATTGAAGCAACTTATGATGATAAAATGCGTTATGCAAATGAACGATTAGTAGAAGAAATGTGCAAAGTAGAGCCGTATCGTTTAAGTGCAAATGGGAAAAAAGAGAGTGTTGCTCCCATTACAAGTGAAAGTTTGTATCAATTTTATCAAAGAGTGTTAGCTGAAGATGAACTGGATCTATATATCATTGGTGACATTTCAGAAGATGCTGTTGAACTTGTAAGTAAATATTTCTCTATTTCCCCTCGTACTGTGAAAGAGCGGAATGTACTTCTTCATAAACGAAATAATGAAGAAAAGGAAATTGTTGAAAAACAAGAATTAAAGCAAAGTAAATTAAATATCGGCTATCGCACATTCGTTACGTATAAAGATGAAGATTATTTTGCATTACAATTGTTTAACGGATTATTTGGAGGGTTTTCTCATTCGAAGTTATTCGTAAATGTCCGTGAAAAAAATAGTTTAGCGTACTATGCAGCATCGAGATTTGAAAGTCATAAAGGTTTGCTCTTTGTTATGTCTGGAATTGAAGCGAAGAACTTTGAAAAAGCAGTTGAAATTATTAAAGAACAGATGAAAGCAATGCAAAACGGTGATTTTTCAGAAGAAGAGATTCAACAAACGAAAAGTGTAATTCAAAATCAAATATTAGAGGCAATTGATACACCACGTGGTTTTGTGGAAATGCTTTATCACGGCGTTATTTCAGAGCGTACGCGTCCAGTTGAAGAATGGCTAACGGGCATAGAAAACGTGACGAAAGAAGAAATTGTGAAAGTTGCTAATAATATTGAACTAGATACAATTTACTTTTTACATGGAACGGAGGGAGAATAAATGGAGAAGATTGAGTATGAGCAATTAAAAGAGACGCTATATTATGAAAAACTTCCGAATGGATTAGATGTATACATTTTACCGAAACAAGGCTTCAACAAAACATTTGCAACATTTACGACGAAGTACGGTTCCGTTGATAATACATTTGTTCCGCTTGGAAAAGAAGAAATGACCCGTGTACCAGATGGAATTGCTCATTTCCTTGAACATAAATTGTTTGAAAAAGAGGACCATGACGCGTTCCAATTATTTAGTAAACAAGGAGCATCGGCAAATGCTTTTACATCCTTTACGAGAACTGCTTACCTCTTTTCCTGTACATCAAATGTAGAGCAAAATTTAAATACGTTGTTAAATTTTGTCCAAGAACCGTATTTCTCTGAAAAAACGGTTGAAAAAGAAAAAGGTATTATCGGCCAAGAAATTCAAATGTACCAAGACAATCCAGACTGGCGTTTATATTTTGGATTAATCGATAGTTTGTTTGTTAAACATCCAATTAAAATTGATATTGCAGGGACAATTGAGTCGATTAGTAAAATTACAAAAGACCTTTTGTATGAATGTTATGAAACATTTTATCATCCGAGCAATATGTTAATGTTTGTTGTTGGAGCAATTGACCCTGAAAAAACAATGGATTTAGTACGAGAAAACCAAGCGAAAAAAGATTATGAAAACCAACCGGAAATTGTGCGTTCTTTTGAAGAGGAACCAGAAGAAGTAAATGAAAAGAAAAAGATTATTTCAATGCCTGTTCAAACTCCGAAATGTCTAGTTGGTATTAAGGCGACAAATTTAAAAGAAAAAGGGAAAGCCCTTTTAAAACAAGAAATTGCGCTTACATTACTTTTAGATTATTTATTTGGGAAAGGGTCAGTTCATTACGAAGCTCTATATAACGAAGGTCTTATTGATGATTCGTTCTCGTATGACTATACAGAAGAAAATAACTTCGGTTTTGCAATGGTGGGCGGCGATACGAAGCAGCCTGATGAATTGGCAGATCGATTAAAAGGGATTTTACTACAAACAAATTATGATCAGCTAGATGAGGCGGCATTGGAACGAGTGAAGAAAAAGAAAATTGGTGGCTTCTTACGCTCATTGAATTCACCTGAGTACATTGCAAATCAGTTTACACGTTATGCGTTTAATGAATCTAGTTTATTTGATGCTCTTACAGTGTTGGAAGGATTAACTGTTCAAGACTTACAACAGGCAGCGAAAACATTATTAATTGAAGAGAAAATGAGTGTTTGCCAAGTGTTGCCAAAAAAATAAAGTGATATTTGAATAAAAAACGCAGTATCTAAATCCCTCATCTAACGTTTGGTTATTGCCAAATGGTAAGATGAGGGTATTATTTATTTATACGTAAAAGATAAGAGAGGGAATTTATGAAAAAGTATGCATTAGTAACTGGAGGGAGCGGAGGGATTGGCTCTGCTATTTCGAAGCAGTTAATCGAAGATGGTTATACAGTTTATATTCATTACAATAAAAGCGAAGAGAAGGTAAGGGAGTTACAGAAGAAATTTGGTGAAGTAATTCCTGTTCAAGCGAATTTAGCTTCTAAAGATGGCGCTGAGGAATTATGGGGACAAATCGAACATCCGATTGATGTTATCGTATACGCAGCTGGAAAGAGTATCTTTGGATTAGTAACAGATGTTACGAATGAAGAATTAGATTATATGGTGGAGCTTCAAGTGAAGAGTGTATATAGACTTCTATCGATGGCACTTCCACCGATGATCGGGCGGAGAAGTGGTAATGTTGTCATTATTTCATCTATTTGGGGGCAAATAGGAGCATCTTGTGAGGTACTGTACTCAATGGTAAAAGGGGCACAAAATTCATATGTGAAAGCTTTAGCAAAAGAAGTTTCTTTAAGTGGATTGCGTGTTAATGCGGTAGCGCCAGGGGCAATCGAGACAGAGATGTTAAGTGTATTTTCAGAAGAGGATAAAACTGAAATTGCTGAAGATATTCCATTAGGTAGATTAGGGTTGCCAGAAGAGGTAGCTAAAACAGTCTCCTTCCTCGTTTCACCAGGAGCTTCTTATATTACGGGGCAAATTATCGGAGTGAATGGCGGTTGGCATTGCTAAAAAATTCTTACATAAAAAACAAGAAATTGTACAAATTAAGCATGATTCTATTACTCAATAGTGAGGTGCTTAAACATGACAGTGTTAGAAAACTTTGATCAGTGGAAGAGCTTTTTAGGAGAACGTTTAGAACAAGCGGAAGGAAAAGGGCTTGATGGTGGTGCAGTATCAGATATGGCATTTCGCGTTGGAGATTATCTAGCTAATGAAGTGGAAGCGCGCAATGACCAAGAAAAATTGTTAGCTGAACTTTGGAAAGTTGCTGATGAACAAGAGCAACATACAATTGCAAATTTAATGGTGAAATTTGTACAACATAAGTAAAAGTAGAGAGGAGAAGCTCCTCTCTACTTTTTTTGTATAATAATTACACGGAATAGATTATACATTTAGCTTCCCTATTAAGGTGAAATCATATAATATAGTACGTAGGTGTAAAGTAAGCGTGGGGGAGTGATCTTGGATGATTGAATGGTATTTTGAATATGAAATACATAAGAACCGACCTGGCTTGCTTGGTGACGTTTCTTCGTTAATCGGTATGCTTGGCATCAATATTGTCACAATTAATGGTGTAGATAATGCACGACGTGGGCTTTTGCTTATGTGTGATAATCAAGAGCAAATCTCTAGACTTGAATCAATTTTAAATACTATGGATAATATAACGGTAACGAAATATCGTCCGCCAAAGCTTAGAGATAAGCTAGCGGTTAGACATGGTAGGTACATACAACGAGATGCAGATGATAAGAAGACATTTCGATTTGTGCGTGATGAATTAGGATTACTTGTAGACTTTATGGCGGAGATAATGAAAAAAGAAGGTCATAAACTAATTGGAATACGAGGAATGCCTCGTGTTGGAAAAACAGAATCCATTGTTGCCGCAAGTGTTTGTGCAAATAAGAGGTGGTTATTTGTATCATCTACTCTTATTAAGCAAACTGTTCGTAGTCAATTGATTGAAGATGAGTATAGCGACGATAATATTTTCATACTAGATGGAATCGTGTCAACAAAGCGTGCAAATGAAAGGCATTGGCAGCTCGTTCGTGAAATAATGAGATTGCCTGCAACGAAAGTTGTGGAACATCCGGATGTATTTGTGAGTCAGTCAGAATACACGTTGGATGATTTTGATTATATTATCGAATTGCGTAACGATTATGATGAAGAAATTCAATATAATTTAGTAGATGAAATTGAGCAAGGTACGCAAAATAATTTCTCTATGTTCGACTTTTAAAGAAATATTGAGGTGTTAGTAGTGACGGAATTAGGACAAAAGCTGAAAGAAGCAAGAGAAGCAAAAGGCTTGTCTATGGATCAGCTGCATGAGATTACAAAAATTCAAAAACGCCATTTAGTAGCGATTGAAGAAGGCAATTACGATGTGTTGCCAGGAGCTTTTTATGCGCGTGCATTCATTAAACAATATGCAGATGCTGTTGGATTAAATGGAGAGGAACTGCTTGTAGAATATCAGAGCACAATACCACAATCTGAAAATCGTGAAGTTCCACAAGTATCAACTGGACAAAAAACACAAGAAACAATGCAGAAATCTTCATCATGGCCAATTGCAGATCATATGCCAAAGATTTTAATTGCGTTATTAGTAATCGTATTTGGAGTAGTAGTTTGGTTTGTGATTCAAATGTTAACTGGAAAAGATGACGGACAAGTTCCAAATGCTCAAAGTGAGAAAATTGAAGTTCAAAAAGCAAAAGATTCTCCGCTAGATACGAAGAAAGATGAAGTAAAAGCGGAAGAGCCAAAAAAAGAAGAACCAAAAAAAGAAGAACCAAAGAAAGAGGAGCAACCAGCGCAACCAACTGGACAACAAGAAGTGAAAGTAGTTGGAACAACTGGTAAGGTATCTACTTTGGAAATTCATAATAATAAAACATTAGAACTGGAAATCTCAGCAAAGGGTGCAAGTTATGTAGATGTTAAAGATGATGCGGGTAACGAAATTCTAAACACTACAGTACAAAGTGGTCAAACAGAAAAACGTGATTTATCAACAGCAAAAGAAGTGCGACTTAATATTGGAAGTGCACCGAATGTTGAAATTAAACTGAATGGCCAAGTGGTTACCTTCCCATTAGATCCAGAAAAAGAATATCACCAAAGATTGGTGATAAAAAACCAAGGGATAGGGCAACCTGCACAATAACAGTCATCGCTTCGATGACTTTTTTCAATGAACAAATGTTTTTGACATGATGGAGGAATAGCTGTGAATTTACCAAATAAAATTACAATATCTAGAATCTGCTTAATTCCAATTTTTATGGTAATTATGCTAGCGCCGTTTGATTGGGGCTCATTTACAATTGGTGATGTTGATTTACCAATTCAACATTTAGCAGGGGCACTTATCTTTATTATTGCTTCAGCTACAGATTGGATTGATGGATATTATGCAAGAAAGTATAATCTTGTAACGAATTTAGGGAAATTCCTTGATCCGTTAGCAGATAAATTACTTGTTTCGGCAGCACTTATCACATTAGTAGAAATGCAATATGTACCTGCTTGGATCGTTATTGTAATTATAAGCCGTGAGTTTGCAGTAACAGGTTTGCGCCTTGTACTTGCTGGAACAGGGGAAGTAGTTGCAGCAAATCAGTTGGGGAAAATTAAGACGTGGACTCAAATTATTGCGATTGCAGCATATTTATTACACGATGTACCGTTAAATTTAATCCATATCCCAGTTGCAGATATTTTCATATGGATTGCATTAATCTTTACCGTTATTTCAGGATGGGATTATTTCTGGAAAAATAGAACTGCTTTTGTAAACTCAAAATAGAAGTTTATGGGGGAATTGGGATGAATGCTGAAGTTATTGCGGTTGGAACTGAATTATTACTTGGACAAATTGCAAATACAAATGCCCAGTTTTTATCTGAAAAGTTAGCTTCAATCGGAATTAATGTGTACTACCATACTGTGGTTGGGGATAATAACAAGCGATTACAGAAGGCAATTGAAGTTGCTGAAGAACGCGCTGATATGCTCATTTTTACAGGTGGATTAGGACCGACAAAAGATGATTTAACGAAAGAAACAATAGCGTCTAGTTTAAATGAAGAGCTTGTGTATGATGAAAAGGCATTAATATCGATAAGCGATTATTTTAAGCGTACAGGCCGTGAATTTACGGAGAATAATAAAAAGCAGGCGCTCGTTTTAAATGGATCGACAGTATTTGCGAATGATCACGGTATGGCGCCAGGTATGGGGTTAAATAAGAACGGGAAAGTTTATATTTTATTACCGGGACCACCGAAAGAAATGAAGCCGATGTATGTAAGTTACGTAGAGCCTTTTTTACGTAATTTTACAACGGGTGAAAATATTTATTCTCGTGTTCTTCGCTTTTTTGGTATTGGGGAATCTCAATTAGAGGTGAAAGTCCAAGATTTAATTGATGAACAAACGAATCCGACAATTGCACCACTTGCAAATGATGGAGAAGTGACATTACGTTTGACTGCCAAACATCATGATGCTGATGAGGTGGAGAAACTAATTCAACATGTGGAAGATTTGATTTTAGAAAGAGTAGGAGAATTTTTCTACGGATATGACCAAGATTTCCTTCATTACAAGGTAGTAGAGTTATTGAAGGAAAAAGGGTTAACTTTAGCATGTGCAGAAAGTTTAACAGGTGGTCTCTTTGGAAATCAAGTAACAGAAAATGCTGGTGTTTCGTCTGTATTTAAAGGCGGTGTCATTTGTTATCAAAATGATGTGAAGCAACAAATTTTACATGTACCTGAAGAAGTGTTGCGTACTGATGGTGCGGTTAGTAAACAGTGTGCTCGTTATCTTGCTGAAAATGTAAAGAAACTGTTAAAAGCGGATATCGGAATTAGTTTTACTGGGGTGGCAGGACCGGATGCTTCAGAACATAAAGAACCAGGCACAGTATTTGTTGGATTGGCGATTAAAGATGAACCAGCTGTAGTCTTCCCACTTAATTTGAGTGGAAGTCGTCAACAAATTAGAGAACGCTCTGCAAAATATGGATTTTATCATTTATATAAAAAGCTAGAAGAGATATAAATTTCTTCTAGTTTTTTTTGTGGGTAAATCGAGTTTTATTTGATGGAAAATAAAAAAATCGAATAAATGTTCGATTTTTGTTGGCAAATTGAATTGAAAATAGGTATAATAAGATTAGCAATTCAGCTAAGGAGGAATTTTGAATGAGTGATCGTCAAGCGGCATTAGATATGGCGTTAAAACAAATAGAGAAGCAATTCGGTAAAGGTTCAATTATGAAATTGGGAGAACAAGCGGAACGTAGAATTTCTACAATTTCAAGTGGTTCTTTAGCACTTGATGTGGCACTAGGGGTAGGCGGATACCCACGTGGCCGTATTATTGAAATTTATGGACCTGAAAGTTCAGGTAAAACAACAGTTTCATTACACGCAATCGCGGAAGTACAGCGTCAAGGTGGACAAGCAGCGTTCATTGATGCGGAGCATGCGATGGATCCTGTATATGCACAAAAATTAGGTGTTAACATCGATGAATTACTATTATCGCAGCCTGATACAGGGGAGCAAGGACTAGAAATCGCAGAAGCACTTGTACGAAGTGGCGCGGTTGACATTATCGTAATTGACTCTGTAGCAGCTCTTGTACCGAAAGCTGAGATCGAAGGGGATATGGGTGACTCACACGTTGGTTTACAGGCACGTTTAATGTCACAAGCACTTCGTAAACTTTCAGGTGCAATTAATAAATCAAAAACAATCGCAATCTTTATCAACCAAATTCGTGAAAAAGTTGGGGTTATGTTCGGAAACCCAGAAACAACTCCAGGTGGTCGTGCGTTGAAATTCTATTCAACTGTTCGTCTTGAAGTACGTCGTGCTGAGCAATTAAAGCAAGGTAACGACATCGTTGGTAATAAAACGAAAGTAAAAGTAGTTAAAAATAAAGTAGCACCACCATTCCGTGTTGCTGAAGTTGATATTATGTACGGAGAAGGTATTTCAAGAGAAGGTGAAATCTTAGATATGGCTTCTGAACTTGATATCGTTCAAAAGAGTGGTGCTTGGTACTCTTATAATGAAGAACGCTTAGGACAAGGTCGTGAAAATTCGAAGCAATTCTTAAAAGAGAATACGGATTTAAGAGAGGAAATTGCCTTCTTTGTTCGTGAACATCACGGAATTGGTGAAGACTCTGGTGTTGAAGACACGGAAGATTCAACTCTTCAAGATTAAAAATAAAAGACACGGGACCGTGTCTTTTATTTTTAATTCGCTATGAAAGCGCTGTATGTAGCTGGAGATAAAATATTTATTCTAACCAAAAAGCTATGTGTAAAGGGGAATATTTATATATTTTAAGTAAATGAATTGGGATTCACTAAGGTTTTCCAGGATAATATGCTATTTACTTTTCGAATTCAGATAAGATTCAGGGCTGAAGGTAAAGAAAGTAAAAGTAGACAACGCTTGACAATGAAAATTGCGATAGATACAATGAGAATGTATATTTTTTCTTATATACGATACACTCTTCTCAAGAAGAGAAGTAATATTCGGAGTAAGACTTAAATCTTGCCGAAATAATAATATGACATTTTAATTGTGAAATGAAGAAAGTCCCTTAAAAAAGCGGGACGACGGTCTTTGCTGTACGTTGTAATTCAATGTACATGTCGACAGTCTTTTTTCATTCATAGCAAGGGGAGGTGAAATCATGACGAGTAGTACAGTTTGGATACTCATCTCCATTTTGCTTGCAACAGTCGGTGCAGTTGTTGGCTTTTTTGTTCGAAAGTCTATTGCTGAAGCGAAGATCAACGGTGCAGCTAATGAAGCGAAACGTATTCTAGACGAAGCGAATCGCGATGCTGAAGCACTTAAGAAAGAAGCGCTTTTAGAAGCAAAGGATGAAATTCATACACTTCGTACAGAAGCTGAATTAGAAATTCGTGACCGTAGAAGCGAATTACAAAAACAAGAAAATCGTTTAATGCAAAAAGAAGAGAACCTTGATCGTAAAGACGAAACGCTCGATAAGCGCGAGCAACAGTTAGAAAAGAAAGAGGAATCTCTTGTAGCGAAACAACAACAGATTGAAGAGTTGGAAAGCAAAGTGGGAGAGTTAGTTCAAAAGCAACAAACGGAATTAGAGCGCATTTCCAATCTGACACGCGAACAAGCGAAAGCAATTATTCTTGGTAAAGTGGAAAGTGAAGTTTCTCATGAAATTGCCGTTATGGTAAAAGAAAGTGAAGTTCGCGCGAAAGAAGAAGCGGATAAGAAGGCAAAAGAGATTTTATCTCTTGCAATGCAAAGATGTGCAGCTGATCATGTTGCTGAAACAACCGTTTCGGTTGTAAATCTTCCAAACGACGAAATGAAGGGGCGTATTATCGGACGTGAGGGTCGTAATATTCGTACGCTAGAAACGTTGACAGGTATTGACCTTATTATCGATGATACACCAGAAGCGGTAATCCTATCAGGATTCGATCCAATTCGTCGTGAAACAGCTCGTATCGCTCTTGATAAACTAGTACAGGACGGACGTATTCATCCAGCGCGTATTGAAGAGATGGTTGAAAAATCAAGACGTGAAGTGGACGAGTATATTCGCGAAGTCGGAGAGC
The DNA here is from genome assembly GCF_001884235.1 of Bacillus paramycoides. Taxonomy (GTDB): domain Bacteria; phylum Bacillota; class Bacilli; order Bacillales; family Bacillaceae_G; genus Bacillus_A; species Bacillus_A paramycoides. The sequence continues at coordinate 28,453 of NZ_MAOI01000071.1, forward strand.
AAACAACGTTTGAAGTGGGTGTTCATGGTTTACACCCAGATTTAATTAAGATTTTAGGTCGTTTGAAATACCGTACAAGCTATGGGCAAAACGTCTTAAAACATTCTATGGAAGTAGCGTATTTAACTGGACTTATGGCAGCGGAACTTGGCGAGGATGAAAAACTAGCAAGACGTGCGGGTCTATTACATGATATCGGAAAAGCGATTGATCATGAAGTAGAAGGTAGCCACGTTGAAATTGGTGTTGAACTTGCAACGAAATATAAAGAGCATCCTGTTGTTATAAACAGTATCGCATCTCACCATGGTGACACGGAACCAACTTCTATCATTGCAGTTCTAGTTGCAGCAGCAGATGCATTATCAGCTGCAAGACCAGGAGCTCGTAGTGAAACGCTTGAAAACTACATTCGTCGTCTTGAAAAGTTAGAAGAGATTTCAGAGTCTTATGAAGGCGTAGAAAAATCTTTCGCAATTCAAGCAGGACGTGAAGTTCGTATTCTGGTAAAACCAGATACAATTGATGATTTAGAAGCTCATCGTTTAGCTCGTGATATTCGAAAACGTATTGAAAATGAACTGGATTATCCAGGACATATTAAAGTAACTGTTATTCGTGAAACGCGTGCAGTGGAATACGCAAAATAAAGTGGTGAAACACCACTTTATTTTTTTGTGTTGGAATTGGGTAAAATAAAGAAAATTAATTATGAGTTGCATGCAAGTGAAAGAAACTTATAATAGATAAATTGTTACTATTGTAAGGGGAATCGCTTCAAGTTATAGCATGGTAGTAAAAAATGTAGTACATAGAAAGGGTAAGACATATGAGAATATTATTCGTTGGGGATGTAGTAGGATCTCCTGGTAGAGACATGATTCAACAGTACGTACCGGCATTAAAGAAAAAATATACACCTACAGTAACAATCATTAATGGAGAAAATGCTGCGGGTGGACGTGGAATTACGGAAAAAATATATCGAAACTTTTTAGAGTGCGGGGCACAAGCGGTTACACTTGGAAACCATGCTTGGGATAACCGTGAAGTATTTGAATTTATTGATGATGCAAAATATCTTGCAAGACCAGCTAACTTCCCAGAGGGGACGCCAGGAAAAGGGCTGATCTTTGTAAATTGTAACGGAACAGAAGTTGCAGTTATTAACTTACAAGGACGTACTTTCCTTCCTCCAATTGATTGTCCATTCCGTAAAGTGGATGAGCTAATCAACATTGCAAAAAAACGTACAAACATTATCTTTATTGATTTTCATGCTGAAACGACAAGCGAGAAGCAGGCGTTAGGTTGGTACGTAGATGGTCGCGCTACAGCGGTAGTAGGTACACATACACACGTTCCTACAGCTGATAATCGTATTTTACCAAGCGGAACAGCTTATATTACAGATGTTGGTATGACAGGCCCGTATGATGGGATTTTAGGTATGGATCGCGAAGCGGTATTGAAGAAGTTTTTAACGAACTTACCAGTACGTTTTGAAGTAACGAATGGTAGAACACAATTAAGTGCAGTGTTAATTGATGTGGATCCTAATACAGGGAAAGCGAAGAAAATTGAGCGCATTTTAATTAATGATGACCAGCCGTTTTTTGAGTGATTTTTAACGAAAAGTTAGAGAAGTCATTATATTTTAATTTTTTAGAAAAATTACGGAAATTTAGCAGGAATACGTGCCATTCCTCGTGAATATAAGTTAAAGTGAAATAATTGCTATTACTTTTTATAGAAACGAGGAGGAAACGCGGAATGGAAATATTAAAAGTTAAAGCAACGTCGGTCCCTAATTCTGTAGCTGGTGCACTTGCAGGTGTTATTCGCGAACGCGGAACAGCAGAAATTCAAGCTATTGGTGCAGGTGCATTGAACCAAGCGGTAAAGGCAGTAGCAATTGCAAGAGGATTTGTAGCGCCTAGCGGTTTGGACTTGATTTGTATCCCAGCGTTTACAGATATTATGATTGATGGTGAAGAGCGTACAGCGATAAAATTAATTGTAGAACCTCGTTAAGTTTAAACAACCTGTTTGCATGTATGCAAACAGGTTGTTTTTATAATGGAGGAATGAAAATGAAAATTTTTGATGCTCATTGTGATGTGCTCTTTCAGTTATGGAGTGCAAAGGGAAAGAAAGATTTTCAGAATGATTCACAATTACATATTACATTTGAACAATTAAAACAAAGAAAAGGAAGTATACAATGTTTTGCTATATATGTACCAGAAACAGTAGCGTATGAAAATCGCTTTGAAGTTGCGCTACAAATGATAGATATTTTTCATAGTGAAATTCTATCGCTACCAGGAATGAAGTTTATTCAGGCAAAAGATGATATTAACATGCTAAAACAGGACGAGATTGGAGCGCTATTAACATTAGAAGGATGCGAAGCTATTGGAAAAGATGCGATGAAATTACGTCTGTTTTATCGCTTAGGTGTACGTTCTTTTGGATTAACATGGAACTATGCCAATTTATTAGCTGATGGGGCATTAGAGACACGTGGTGCAGGCTTAACTAGCTTTGGTAGACAAGTTGTACAAGAGCTTAATACGTTACATGTATGGACCGATCTGTCGCATCTGAATGAAAGAAGCTTTTGGGATGTTATAGAAATTGCTGAAAATCCAATTGTATCTCACTCAAACTGTCATCAACTTTGTCAACATCCACGCAATTTAAACGATGAACAAATAAGAGCTCTCATAAAGAAAAATAGCATTATTGGTGTCACTTTCGTACCACAATTTTTAACGAATGAAAGACAAGCGAATATAACAGATATATTAAGGCATGTGGAATATATTTGTTCATTGGGTGGAGAAAAAAATACAGGGTTTGGTTCTGATTTTGATGGGATTATAGAAACTATTGTAGGTGTAGAAGCGTATAGAGATTATGAAAATATAATTAATCAATTGTGTAAAAAGTATAGTGAATCAATTGTAGAACGATTTTTGTATAAAAATTTTATTGACCGTGTTACTTTCTAAGTATTGATTTTTAAAAATTCAGAAAAATTAAAATAAATTCACTTGAATTTATTGATTTTTTTAAGACCTAATACTAGAATGGTAAACGAAATAGCATTATACTAAAGATTCAGGGAAATCAGAAGAGGCATAATTTGCGTCCATTGTAGTTTATTTGTATAAAAAATGCTAAACTATTACTGTAAAAAAATACACTACAATGAATGCAGCCAAAAGGGGTGTAGGAGATGATTAGTCAACTTTCATGGAAAGTTGGAGGCCAACAAGGTGAAGGAATTGAAAGTACAGGAGAAATCTTCTGTATTGCATTAAACCGATTAGGATATTACCTATACGGTTACCGCCACTTCTCATCACGTATTAAAGGCGGCCATACAAATAATAAAATTCGTGTAAGTACAACAGAAGTACGCGCGATCTCAGATGATTTAGATATTTTAATTGCTTTTGATCAAGAAACAATTGATTTTAACTTCCACGAACTACGTCCAGGTGGAATTGTAGTTGCGGATGCGAAATTTAATCCGACAATACCTGATAATACAGATGTAAATCTATATGTGATACCGTTTACAGATATCGCTTCAGAATTAGGTACATCTTTAATGAAAAACATGGTTGCTGTTGGGGCATCTAGTGCGGTATTAGGGTTAGACGAGACAGCTTATTTAGAGGTTGTTGAAGAAATCTTTGGCCGTAAAGGAGAGCAAGTCGTTAAAAAGAATATGGAAGCAATTAAACGCGGCTCTCAATATATGAAAGAATTGCTTGGTGAGAAAGTAAACATGATGCAGCTTGAAAAAGCTGACGGTCAGAAACGCATGTTTATGATTGGAAACGACGCAATCGCATTTGGTGCGGTAGCTGGTGGTGCACGTTTTATGTCTGCATATCCAATCACACCTGCATCTGAAATCATGGAATATTTAATTAAAAAATTACCGAAAGTTGGCGGAACAGTAATCCAAACTGAGGATGAAATCGCAGCTTGTACAATGGCGATCGGTGCAAACTATGCTGGTGTTCGTACATTAACTGCATCTGCTGGTCCTGGGCTTTCTTTAATGATGGAAGCAATTGGCTTAGCAGGTATTACTGAAACACCGCTAGTTATTGTTGATACACAACGTGGTGGTCCAAGTACGGGCTTACCAACAAAACAAGAGCAGTCAGACTTAATGGCGATGATTTACGGAACGCATGGTGAAATTCCAAAGATCGTAATGGCGCCAAGTACAGTTGAAGAAGCTTTCTATGATATTGTAGAAGCATTCAACTTAGCGGAAGAATATCAAGTGCCTGTTATCTTCTTAACAGATCTACAGCTTTCTTTAGGAAAGCAAACAGTAGAACCACTTAAGTTAGATAAAGTTGAAATTCGTCGCGGTAAGCTTGACTTAGAAGTGGAATTACCAGAACGTGAAAATAAAGCATACTTCAAGCGTTATGAAGTAACAGAAGATGGAGTTTCACCACGTGTTTTACCTGGTATGAAAAATGGTATTCACCATGTTACAGGTGTAGAACACGATGAAACGGGTAAACCATCTGAATCAGCGTTAAATCGTAAAGATCAAATGGACAAACGTTTCCGTAAAATGGCGAACTTGCAGTTCAATACCCCTGTTTATAAAAATGCTAAGCATGATGACGCAGACGTATTGCTTGTTGGATTTAACTCAACTCGTGGTGCGATCGAAGAGGCGATGGCGCGTTTAGAGCAAGAAGGAATGAAAGTAAACCACGCACAAATACGTTTAATTCATCCATTCCCAACGGCTGAAATCGATCCACTTGTGAAAAAGGCGAAGCGTGTTGTAGTCGTAGAAAACAATGCAACCGGTCAGCTTGCTAACATTATGAAAATGAATCTTGGTAATGGTGAGAAAATTTCTAGTCTTTTAAAATATGATGGAAACCCATTCTTGCCAAAAGAGATTTACAACGAATGCAAAAAAGGGGTTGTATTAAATGGCAACATTTAAGGACTTTCGTAACAGTGTAAAACCAAACTGGTGCCCAGGTTGCGGAGACTTCTCAGTGCAAGCTGCAATTCAACGTGCGGCAGCTAACGTTGGTTTAAATCCAGATGAGCTAGCTGTTATTTCTGGTATCGGCTGTTCAGGTCGTATTTCAGGTTATATTAATTCATATGGTTTGCATAGTATTCACGGACGTGCTCTTCCAATCGCACAAGGTGTGAAAATGGCAAATCGTGATTTAACAGTTATCGCATCAGGCGGTGACGGTGATGGTTTTGCGATTGGTATGGGACATACAATCCATTCTATTCGTCGTAACATTGACATTACGTACATCGTAATGGATAACCAAATTTATGGATTAACAAAAGGTCAAACTTCACCACGTAGTGAAGCTGGATTTAAAACGAAAAGTACACCACAAGGTTCAATTGAACCATCGCTAAATGTTATGGAAATGGCCTTAACAGCTGGTGCGACATTTGTGGCGCAAAGCTTTTCAAGTGATTTAAAAGAATTAACACAAATTATTGAAGCTGGTATTAATCATAAAGGATTTTCATTAATTAATGTATTTAGTCCATGTGTTACTTACAATAAAGTAAATACTTATGATTGGTTTAAAGAGAATTTAACGAAGCTAAGTACAGTAGAAGGATATGATCCATCTAATCGCATGATGGCTATGCAAACATTAATGGAGAATAACGGGTTAGTAACAGGTTTAATTTATCAAAATACAGAGCAGCCTTCGTACCAAGAACTTGTAAAAGACTATAGTGAAAAGCCTTTAGTGCAAGCTGATTTAAATATGGATCAGAAAATGTTTGATGAGCTTGTTGCTGAATTTATGTAATGATAGAAGAGAAGGTTGCCGCTTGGCAACCTTTTTTTGAGTGAATAAAAATAATTAATAGACTTGTTTACTTGGAAAATTCAGAATGATAAAATAATATATAAATCGTTGTATAAAAATAGCATGTTCATTAAGTGTGAAATGTAATATAGGATAAACCTTCTTCTTTGTTAAAGTTGGCTAAAGGCTCTATACTATGATAATGTGTATAGGGATAAAGCAATATGCTTTTCAATAGGACAAGATGAAATAATAAAAGGGAATGTCTATTGGTGTGGGGAAGACTTCATTCTTACGGATGATTAGATCGATTAATCAAGTTTCAAAGGACAAGTTATCTCTCAAGCTATCTAACATTATTGAGATGGGTCTAAGCGCATTATAATGGACTACAAATTGTGTATAGTTAAGGTTGAAAGGAGATTACCGATGAACGAGCAACAACGATTAGCAAGTCAACAAGCAAATTCCTCTGCGAAAAAAGAAGAGAAAGATTATAGTAAATACTTTGAAAGTGTATACCAACCACCTTCCTTGAAAGATGCGAAAAAGCGTGGGAAAGAAGAAGTTAAAATTGAACGAGATTTTGGCTTACCTGAAGAGTTCCGCAATTTTGGCGCAGGAAGAAAGTTTTACATTCGTACATATGGCTGTCAAATGAATGAGCATGATACAGAAGTAATGGCTGGGATTTTTACAACACTTGGATATGAGCCAACCTTCTCAACGGAAGAGGCAGATGTAATTTTATTAAATACTTGTGCGATTCGTGAAAATGCTGAAAATAAAGTGTTCGGTGAACTTGGTCATTTAAAATCATTAAAGCGAAGAAATCCGGATCTTTTAATTGGTGTATGTGGTTGTATGTCTCAAGAGGAATCTGTTGTAAATAAAATTATGCAAAAAAATCAGCATGTAGATATGGTGTTTGGTACACATAATATTCATAGATTGCCGTATATCTTAAAGGACGCAATGTTCTCAAAAGAGACGGTAGTTGAAGTCTGGTCAAAAGAAGGGGATGTAATTGAAAACCTTCCGAAAGTACGTCGTGGTGATATTAAAGCTTGGGTAAATATTATGTATGGCTGTGATAAGTTCTGTACATATTGTATTGTACCTTATACACGCGGAAAAGAGCGCAGTAGACGTCCGGAAGATATTATTCAAGAAATTCGCCATTTAGCTGCAAACGGTTATAAAGAGATTACATTACTTGGACAAAACGTAAATGCATACGGTAAAGACTTTGAAGATATACAATATGGTCTTGGTGATTTAATGGATGAACTTCGTAAAGTCGATATCGCACGTATTCGTTTTACAACAAGCCATCCACGCGATTTTGATGATCATTTAATTGATGTTCTTGGAAAAGGTGGTAACCTAGTAGAACATATTCACTTACCAGTTCAATCTGGTAGTACAGATATGCTTAAAATTATGGCGCGTAAATATTCACGGGAGCACTATTTAGAGCTTGTACGAAAAATTAAAGAAACGATTCCGAATGCAGTACTAACGACTGATATTATTGTTGGTTTCCCAAATGAAACGGATGAGCAATTTGAAGAAACGATGTCGCTATATCGTGAAGTAGGATTTGATACGGCATTTACATTTATTTATTCCCCGCGTGAAGGTACACCGGCTGCAAAAATGCAAGATAATGTGCCGATGGAAGTGAAGAAAGAACGATTGCAACGCTTAAATACATTAGTAAATGAATATGCAATTAATAAGAATAAGCATCATATAGGGCAAATTGTAGAAGTATTAGTTGATGGAGAAAGTAAAAATAACCCTGAAGTACTCGCGGGATATACACGTACGAATAAACTTGTAAACTTTGTTGCTTCAAAATCTTTAATTGGTCAGCTTGTGAAAGTAAAAGTAACGGAAGCAAAAACTTGGTCACTTAACGGGGAATTGGTTAAGGAGCCGATTGAGGTGAAATAATAGATGAAAGTATATACGAAAGATGAAATTGTTGAGCAAGCGAAAGAATTAGCGAAAATGATCTCTGAAACAGAAGAAGTTGATTTCTTTAAGCGAGCAGAAGCACAAATTCATAAAAATGAAAATGTAAAGCGAGCAATTGATGAAATTAAAGCTTTGCAAAAACAAGCAGTAAACTTGCAACATTATGGGAAATGGGAAGCTTTGAAAAAAGTAGAAGCTGAAATTGATGCGCTTCAAGATAAGTTAGATAATATCCCGGTTGTGCAGGAATTTAAATCTTCACAAACATATGTAAATGACTTACTACAGCTTGTTGCTAGTACCATTTCTAACAATGTAACAGATGAAATATTAGTTTCAACTGGCGGCGATGTGTTGAAGGGTGAAACTGGTGCAGCAGTTGAAAGTAAAAAAGGAAATTGTGGTTGTTAAAGAGATGTCTTATTGACATCTCTTTTTTAATGGGCTATAACGTAAATTCTTCTCAAAAAAAGAATGACACATTCCGCTATTGTCACGCATATGATTAAGTGAATAGTGATTGAGGAGGGTTACGAATGTCCGAATTTAGAGAGATTATTACAAAAGCAGTGGTTGGAAAAGGACGTAAGTATACAAAGTCAACGCATACATGTGAATCGAATAATGAGCCAACAAGTATTTTAGGGTGCTGGGTAATTAACCACTCGTACGAAGCGAGAAAGGATGGAAAGCACGTAGAAATTGAAGGTTTCTATGATGTGAACACTTGGTATTCATTTGATGGAAACACAAAGACTGAAGTTGTAACAGAACGTGTTAACTACACTGATGAAGTAAGCATTGGGTATCGTGATAAAAATTTCTCTGGTGACGATTTAGAAATTATCGCTCGTGTAATTCAGCCGCCAAATTGTTTAGAAGCTCTTGTATCACCAAATGGTAATAAAATTGTTGTGACGGTAGAACGTGAATTTGTAACAGAAGTAGTCGGGGAAACGAAAATTTGTGTAAGTGTAAATCCTGAAGGTTGCGTAGAATCAGATGAGGATTTCCAAGTTGATGACGATGAGTTTGAAGAATTAGATCCGAACTTTATTGTCGATGCAGAAGAAGAGTAATAGAAAGCTAGGGAGAAATTCTTCCTAGCTTTTTACATTACATAAGTGGTGCTGAATGAACATGATTCCTTATGAAATGTGCTATAATGAGGAAAGACTCCTAAAATAGGAGATATGGGTGTCCGTGAAGTGTGACATATATGAATATAGATTATTATGTAAGAATTATGGAGGAAAGACATGACGCAATATACCCCTATGATACAGCAATACTTAAAGGTCAAGGCAGACTATCAAGATGCCTTTTTATTTTTCCGCTTAGGTGATTTTTATGAAATGTTTTTTGAGGATGCGGTTAAAGCAGCTCATGAACTTGAAATTACATTAACGAGCCGAGATGGTGGTAGTAGTGAACGTATACCGATGTGCGGTGTACCGTATCATGCAGCTAAAAATTATATTGAACAACTTGTTGAAAAAGGATATAAAGTAGCAGTTTGTGAGCAAGTGGAAGATCCAAAAACAGCTAAAGGTGTAGTACGTCGTGAAGTAGTACAATTAATTACGCCAGGAACGATGATGGAAGGGCGTACAATAGACGAGAAAGAGAATAACTTCTTAGCAGCATTAACACATTTTGAAGATGGATCTTATGCGCTAGCTTGTAATGATTTAACGACTGGACAAAATACAGTGACGTTATTAACAGGTTCAGTAGAAGATATTTTATTAGAAGTGTATGCAACTGGTTCAAAAGAAATTGTTGTAGATTCTACATTTTCAAAAGATGAATTAAATAAATTAACTGAAACATTAAAAATGACGATTTCGTATGAAGATGCAACAACTATTCCTGAAGGGTTAGAACACCTTGTGAAAAATGTTTCACAAGCAAAGTTAATTAAAGCAATTGGACGCTTATTTAACTATGTAATCAGAACTCAAAAACGCTCACTAGATCATTTGCAGCCAGTAGAAATTTATTACACGAACCAATTTATGAAAATTGACGTGCATTCAAAACGCAATTTAGAGCTAACAGAGACTCTTCGTACGAAGGAAAAGACAGGCTCATTATTATGGCTATTAGATAAAACAAAAACGGCTATGGGTGGACGTATGTTAAAACAGTGGATGGAACGTCCACTTATCCAAAAAGAAAAAGTGGAAGAGCGTTTAGAAATGGTTGAAACATTTGTAAATGATTACTTCTTACGTGAAGATTTAAAAGAAAAATTAAAAGAAGTATATGATTTAGAACGTTTAGCAGGGAAAGTTGCATTTGGTAATGTAAATGCACGGGACTTATTACAGTTAAGACGCTCTTTACTTCAAGTACCAGCTATTTTAGAAGCGATAAGTCTGTTAGATAATGCTTATGCATCAAGATTAATTCAAGGCGCGGATCCATGTGAGAGCTTAACTGAATTACTAGGAAGAAGTATTCAAGAAAACCCACCGCTTTCTATTAAAGATGGAGATATTATTAAAGATGGTTATAATGACAAGCTTGATCAATATCGCTACGTTAGTAAAAACGGAAAAACGTGGATTGCTGAGCTTGAAAAACGAGAGCGTGATATTACAGGGATTAAATCGTTGAAAATTGGGTACAACCGTATTTTCGGCTACTACATTGAAGTGACGAAAGCGAATCTTGCAGCACTTCCAGAAGGACGCTATGAGCGTAAACAAACACTTGCAAATGCAGAGCGTTTCATTACAGATGAACTGAAAGAAAAAGAAACGTTAATTTTAGAAGCAGAAGAAAAAATTGTACAATTAGAATACGATTTATTTACAGCACTTCGTGAAGAAGTAAAAGTATTCATTCCGAAATTACAACATTTAGCGAAAGTCATTAGTGAATTAGACGTACTACAAAGTTTTGCGACAGTTAGTGAAGAGGAGCAGTTTGTAAAACCTGTGTTAACAACTAAGCGCGAAATCTTTATTAAAGATGGTCGTCATCCTGTCGTTGAAAAAGTATTGAACGGGAAATTGTATGTACCAAATGATTGTATTATGCCGGAGAAGATGGATGTCTTTTTAATTACAGGACCGAACATGTCTGGTAAAAGTACGTATATGAGACAATTAGCACTAGTAACTGTTATGTCGCAAATCGGTTGTTTCGTACCAGCGACAGAAGCAGTATTACCTGTCTTCGATCAAATCTTTACGAGAATTGGTGCAGCGGATGATTTAATCTCGGGTCAAAGTACATTTATGGTCGAAATGTTAGAAGCGAAAAATGCAATTGCAAACGCATCAGAAAGAAGTTTAATTTTATTCGATGAAATTGGACGCGGTACATCTACGTATGATGGTATGGCACTTGCACAAGCAATTATTGAACATATTCATGACCAAATTGGTGCGAAAACATTATTCTCTACACATTATCATGAATTAACAGTGTTAGAAGAAAGTTTAGACCAACTAAAAAACGTACACGTTTCAGCTATTGAAGAGAATGGAAAAGTAGTTTTCCTTCATAAAATTCAAGATGGAGCGGCTGATAAAAGTTACGGAATTCACGTTGCTCAACTTGCTGAGCTTCCAGATAGCTTAATTGCTCGTGCGAAAGAAGTGTTAGCACAGCTAGAAGGACAGGAAGAAATTATTATTCCGAAACGAGTAGAAGTGAAGGTACAAGAAGTTGCCTCAGAACCAGTAGTTGTAGAAGAAGAACCAGCAGAAATACAAGAAAAGAAAGAAGAGACTGAAGAAGAGTCACAACTATCTTTCTTTGGAGGAGAACAATCTTCGAAAAAACAAGACAAGCCTGTGCTAGATCAAAAAGAAACGGCAGTACTTGCACAAATTAAAAAGATTGATTTACTTGATATGACGCCTTTAGAAGCGATGAATGAACTGTATCGTTTACAGAAAAAGTTAAAGAAAGGATGAGTAAGTAGATGGGGAAAATTCGCAAACTCGATGATCAACTCTCTAATTTAATTGCGGCAGGGGAAGTAGTAGAGCGCCCTGCCTCAGTTGTAAAAGAACTCGTGGAAAATTCCATCGATGCGAATAGTACATCTATTGAAATCCACTTAGAAGAAGCTGGGTTATCGAAAATTCGCATCATTGATAATGGGGATGGCATTGCAGAAGAAGATTGTATCGTTGCATTTGAACGCCACGCGACGAGCAAAATTAAAGATGAAAATGATCTGTTTCGTATAAGAACGCTGGGTTTCCGCGGGGAGGCCCTGCCGAGTATTGCCTCTGTAAGTGAATTAGAATTAATCACAAGCACAGGTGATGCGCCTGGTACACACCTTATCATTAAAGGTGGAGACATTATAAAACAAGAGAAAACGGCAAGCCGAAAAGGAACAGATATTACAGTACAAAACTTATTCTTTAATACACCAGCGCGTCTTAAATATATGAAAACTATTCATACAGAGCTTGGGAATATTACAGATATTGTGTATCGTATTGCGATGTCGCATCCTGAAGTATCGTTAAAGCTGTTTCATAATGAAAAGAAATTGCTTCATACATCAGGGAACGGTGATGTAAGACAAGTACTTGCAGCGATTTATAGCATTCAAGTTGCGAAGAAGCTTATTCCAATTGAAGCTGAATCTTTAGATTTCACAATTAAAGGGTATGTAACATTGCCAGAAGTAACGCGAGCGTCTCGTAACTATATGTCAACGATTGTAAATGGCCGTTACGTTCGAAATTTCGTATTAATGAAAGCCATTCAGCAAGGGTACCATACATTACTGCCAGTTGGACGATATCCAATCGGTTTCTTATCGATTGAAATGGATCCAATGCTAGTTGATGTTAACGTACATCCAGCGAAATTAGAAGTTCGTTTTAGTAAAGAACAAGAATTGCTAAAGCTTATCGAAGAAACACTGCAAGCTGCATTCAAAAAAATACAGCTCATTCCAGATGCAGGTGTAACAACGAAGAAAAAAGAAAAAGATGAAAGTGTACAAGGGCAGTTCCAGTTTGAGCATGCAAAGCCGAAAGAACCAACAATGCCAAACATTGTTTTACCGACTGGAATGGATGAAAAACAAGAAGAAACAACGACTGTGAAACAACCAGCACAACTTTGGCAACCGCCGAAACAAGAATGGCAACCACCACAGTCGCTTGTAAGAGAAGAAGAAAGTTGGCAACCATCCTATAAACCAGTAGTAGAAGAAACGGTTCAAGAGGAAAAAGAATGGACTAGCAATGAAGAGGACTTTGAATTAGAGGAATTGGAAGAAGAAGTTCGAGAAATAGAAGAGATTGAAATGAACGGTAATGATTTACCGCCACTTTATCCAATTGGACAAATGCACGGAACCTATATATTCGCTCAAAATGATAAAGGGTTATATATGATTGATCAGCATGCAGCACAAGAGCGCATTAATTATGAATATTTCCGTGATAAAGTGGGACGAGTTACGCAAGAAGTGCAAGAATTACTTGTACCGTATCGCATCGATTTATCTCTTACCGAATTTTTACGTGTTGAAGAACAGTTAGAAGAACTAAAAAAAGTCGGACTATTTCTAGAGCAATTCGGCCATCAATCCTTTATAGTCCGCTCGCACCCAACGTGGTTCCCGAAAGGACAAGAAACAGAAATCATCGATGAAATGATGGAACAAGTCGTCAAGCTAAAAAAAGTAGACATAAAAAAACTACGAGAAGAAGCTGCCATCATGATGAGCTGTAAAGCATCGATTAAAGCAAATCAATATTTAACGAACGATCAAATATTCGCTTTACTCGAAGAACTTCGTACGACGACGAACCCATACACATGTCCGCATGGAAGACCGATTCTTGTGCATCATTCTACTTATGAATTGGAGAAGATGTTTAAGAGGGTTATGTAGGGTTTATAAAATTAGATGTAAGAGGGGAGCAACATATTAATGTTGCTCCCCTCTTACTATGTACACTTGTAATTGTTAAATGAGAATGGGATGGAGTATTATTGCTGTTTATTTAAATTTAAGCTCATCATAATTCATGTTATAAGTAATTCATTTCTTGGCTAGTGCGGCCTTAATTTATCTATGTATAAAAAAGCGCTGTATACCAGCACTTTTTAAAAGGTACGTGAATTGTATAATAAAGATTTATACATTGCTAAAAACGTAACTATGCATGGCCAAATATTGATTCTTATTTGGTTAATTATTATAAGGATCTATACAATTATTTATTTTTATTATTAATTTTTTCAGTGTATAGAACTTGCTCTTTGTAATGCTTCTTAATTGGGAAAGTATGTGTACCTGTGCCATTTTTGAATTTTTTATCAATGGGGTTTTTTAGAGGGATTGTTGTAGTTTCGGTAAATTCATATGGGTAATTTATTTTAGATTTATCTTCAAACATGAAAATGCCTCCTTTTTAGGGTTTCCTAAATTCTTTACTATAACATGATATGCATATATGTTTTTTTGGACTAGTTATTTATATAGGTTAATGGAATTTAATAACATAACTACTGAAATATTTTAAAGGAAAACAATTCGAGAAAGATATTGTATGAATAGCAGTTGACTACTATTGTTATTTTTAAGTTATCGTGATGTATTTGAAATTTTGAAGAGACGTGGCATATCGGTTCATCTAACAACCATTAGTGATGGGTTCTTTTATTTATCAGCGAAGTAAATAATGCATATATATTCGTTATAGATTGTTTTTATAATGTGATTTATATGGGTTTTTCCTGATAATATAATGTGAAATATTATATTATTATTAGGTTATTAGGAACACTTAATGTTGTTTCACAACTGAAAGCGAATTGAAAAAGAACTGAAACTTTTCTCATAAAAATTCAATCTTACTTGAAAAATGAAAGGAAAATGAAATTTTCTAAAAGAAATTCTTTGTTAAGATAAAAAGCATACATAAAAAAAGTATTGACATATCTTAAAAATGTGTTTTCAAGATATAGTGGGGGAAAAGATGAGAATAGAAAAACAATTAATAAAAAAGATGTATTATGAAACATTCCTAATGGAGAATGAAACAAAACCACCTCTTGACGTACTTGGGGAAGTTTATGTAAACGAAGAAAAAAATGAGATTTCCGATGGGTCTTATATTCGTTTTGCACAAGGTGAATTTTATTATCACCATCAAGATTTTGAAGCAGCTATTTTCAAATGGGAGAAAGTTGGCAATGAACTAGCGCCATGGGCACAAAAAAACATTGCGGATGCTTACTTTGAACTGAACCGATTATCAGTTGCTGAAGAGGTTTATACTTCTATTACTACTGATAACAAAATATTGATGACTGAAATTGGACTACAATTACTTTCTCTTTACATCGAGCAAAATAATTTTGACTCAGCTTTCGCTGTTATTAAAGAAGCAGTTTCTTTAAATCCCGATTATCCAAACGTCACAATAATTGCCCGTTCCTTTTATGAGGAACAACAAGATTTTGATAGTGCAGTAGAGCTTGCTGTGAATGAGTTAATTCGAACAGAATCTTATCCGTGGTTTGAGGTTCTAAAAGGATATATCGATAAAGGATTTACTAAAAATATTTCACCAGATTATTTTTATGAAGTATTAGTTACATTAAATAATGTAGATCAAGTGCAATTTACGCAAATTGTTTCAGCACTTTGGAACAGTTATAAAAATGAACAAAATTACTTATTATGGCTTAACACAATAAATGAGTTTTTCTTACATATCGAAATACATTCGTCCGATATATGGGACAAAATTTCTTCTCTTTACGAAGAAACGTACTTTGAATTAATTCAAGGTCAATACATGCTTAGACAATTACATGATATCATTCCAAATCTGTTAACAAATTGGTTAAAGGTAGTCAATCCGTCTCATGCGGTATTTCCATCAGCAGCTGTATTGGCATGGGATGAGATTTTCCCTTCCAAAATAGATTCAGCAAATATAAAACATGCGGAAAACCTACTGTTATATTCTATTAATCATGTGGATGGCTTAGAGTATAGTTTACATCTTTTTGAATCTATTACACAGTGGGCACAAAAGCATGAAATAGAAATGGGTCACCGATTTAGATGGTTAGTTGGCGAGCTTGCAGATTTAAGAACAAATCGTATTTTAGTAACGGGAACGTCAGGAAACGGAAAAACTGCATTTATTAACTCCATATTAGGAGAAAATATATTAGAAAACTCAATCTCGAATGTAGTGGTTTTAAAAAATGATGCTCATACAGAAATTAACGCTATAACAGATGCAGCCATTACGACAACTGAGAATTTCTCTGATTACCATAATATGATGTCTCTACACCATCAAACATATAGAGATAGAGCATGTGTTGAATTTAAATTACCATGCAGATTTTTAAGCAAAAATAAACTTACATTCGTAGTTACACCTGGCTTTAATAGGAATAACGACACTAGAGATGAGATATTTGAATATCTAAATTCTGTAGACGAATTATTGTTCGTATTGAATGCGGATTCACCTTTTACTGATAAAGAACGTGACATTCTGTTAAGCATTCAAGAACATACACCAAATCTACAAATTCATTTCTTATTAAATAAAATAGATAACATTTACAGTGAAGCAGAAATAAAAAGAGTATTACATGATACGCAAGCGAGAATAAACGCATATTTCCCGCATGCGAGACTTTTCCCTTACTCTTCGTTATATACAAGTAGTCAACAACTAAATGATTTAACTGAGTTTATTCGTTTTAACTTTAACTATAAAAATATCGATGCAGAACGTACTGAAAAGCTATTGTTTTTCATTCGAAAAACAATTACATATCTTTTGGATAAACGAGTTGAGAAGGAAAACAATCTAGTGGATGTTATTAATTGGAATGAAGATATGTTAGTTAAACTAAATGGTTGTATTAATAACCTTACTGCTTTTGAGAAGGAAAAAATTCATTTAATTACAGAATCATATCGTGCAATGAAAACTGAAATTACTAATGATCTTACTGAACGTATTCCGAAGCTATTGCAGAGTTGTTCTGATTTAATTAGTGAAGAAAGCGATTTCGGGCACATTGATATTGAACTAAATACAGCGATGAACAAAAGAGTACACAAATATTTAGAACAAACTGTATTACCTAATTTTGCTCGTTCTATGCAAAATTGGATTGAAACTTCTAATAATGAGTTCCTTCAAAGTCAATCGCACTTAGAAGAACTCAGTGAAGGACTTAATTCTTTATTTGGAGAAAATCGAATACAGTTAGAATGTGACTTTAAAGTGCTTGATGACTGGCGCAGAGATACTGATAGAATGACGACTAGAATACAAATGGAAGAAGTAAATATTTTACGCCGATTTACGCCAGCACAATTTTTACTGAAAAGTGCCGGTAAATTATTTGGGGTTCTTCCTAAAAATAAAGCTATGCTATATAACAAATACAAACAGTATTTAGAAAATGAAGATTATACCGAGGTAACGGCTTCTATTATGAAGAAATTTTTCTTGCAATTTGAGCTGTTTGAAAACACACAAGAGCGGGATATTAATATGTTCTTTAGGAATCCATTTAACTCCTTGAAACAAGCTGTAGAAAATACTCATTTAGAAATACAAGAAAAACAAGAGATATTACATAAAATGAAATCAAATCCTGAAGTTTATCATGATTCTATAACGCTCTTTGAATTGAGATTACGTCAATGTGAAGTAATCTTAAATATAGGTGAGGATAATGCCTATACAGATTTAACTTTAGAAACAACTATAGAATAAACGTAAAACAACTCCAAAATACACAATAAAAGTGGATTTTGGAGTTGTTTTTTGCTTACATCCGTATAATATGTCAGGTCTTTTTTTATATTAAATTGCATCATATGTTATAAGAAAGTAAAAAGGGAGCAACCGTAATTAGTTGCTCCCTTCGCATATATAGATTATTTTTCAGTTTCTTTAATTTTAGTTTTTACTTCTCCAGTTTTAATTTTATTACTTTCTGAGAAACGTAATAGATCGCCTTCAATAATTTTGTCAGACATTCGTAATTCATTTTGTGCACGGTTAATCATTTCTTGAGCTTCTTTTTTTGGTAAATCTACAATCTCACCTGTTTCTCGATTATAAAAAGTATGATTTGTATATGCATACTTGTCAGTAACGAAGCTACCATCACGGAAAACAACAAATCCGGTATATTCATCTGAAAACATATCATGGCCAAAACGGATATCGTTAGTAGTATCAACCCCTAATAAATTTAGAATAGTAGGTTTCATATCGATTTGTCCTGTAGGCTTTGAAATGGTTTGACCTTCTTTTTGTCCAGGGACATGAATATATAAAGGTGTACGTTGTAAATTTAAAGTATCAAATTCTGTTATTTGATCTTTTTCTAAAAACTGCGCCATTGCGCGATTATGTTTTTCGGAAATGCCATAATGATCGCCGTATAACACAATAATAGAATCATCATAAAGCCCCTCAGCTTTTAAACGCTCAATAAAGTTTTTAATTGATTCGTCTAAGTAACGAGCTGTTACGATGTAACGATCAAATACGCCATTACCAGAGTTATATGGTTCAATGAATTTTGTATCTTCATCATACGTAAATGGATAATGGTTTGTTAAAGTAAGGAAACGAGCATAAAATGGTTGATCAATCGTTTTTAAGATGTCTACTGATTGATCAAAGTATTCGATATCTTTTAATCCCCAATTTAAATTTGTTTCTGGCGTAATTTTGTAATCAAGTTCATTATAGTAACGATCATAACCAAGAGCAGAGTACATGATATTACGATTCCAAAATGTTGCGTTATTCGCATGAAATACGGTAGTGAAATAACCTTGTTGACGTAAAATTTCTGGAGTCGCAGTATAGTCATTGTTACCGTGTGTAAAGAATACAGCTCCTCGATTTAATGGATACAACGATGTATCTATTAGAAATTCAGAATCTGATGTTTTTCCTTGACCAGTTTGGTGGAAAAAGTTATCAAAGTAATAGCTTTCATTTATGAATTCATTCAAGAACGGTGTAACTTCTTGACCATTGACGGATGCACCTATTAAAAAGGTTTGCAAGGATTCAAGGGTGACGACAATTACGTTTTTTCCTTTTGCTGAGCCAAACATAGTAGGGTTCGGCTCACTTTGGTTTGCTTTTACGTAGTTTTCTGTTTCTTGTAATTTACTACTATCAGCAAGTGCCTTTTGTGATCCTGCTTTTACTTGCAGTGTCAAATCATATACTTGATGAGTGTATAGTCCTAAATTTTTAACAAGCATTACTCGGTCGAAGGATCTCGTTAATAATTCAGGTCGCTCTTTTTCTGCAAGATGTAGATTCGCAAAAAATACAGCAATCGTTAAAAGAAAATATAACAAGCGTGCAGAATGAGTTACACGTCCTGTTTTAAAGACTATTGATTTCTTCTTTAACAAAATAAAGAAGAAAATAATGTCTACGAATGCGAGTATAATTTTGTAGTTAAATATTTCTTTAATACTACCGCCTAATTGTGTAAAGTTTGATGTTTGTCCAAGTACTGGTAACGTAACGAAATCACTATAAAAATCATAGAACATTACATTCCCAACAAGTACGATTGTTAATAAAAAATTAATACATAGCGCTATATAATTTCGCTTTTCACCATTTGCAAATAATGCTAATCCGACAAAAGCTAAGGATGCAGCTAGAGGGCTAATAAACAAAATAAGCTCTTGTGTAGAAGACTCAATTTTTAAATCAAAACTGAATCGCGTAATAAGATATGTTTTTAACCATACTGCTAAAGCAATTATTATAACAAAGCTTATATTTTGCATTTGTAAATTTATTTTATTCTTCATTTTTACACCTTCTTTATATGAATTATTTAACTAATGTTATATATTATATTTTCATAACTATTAGAGTGTAATGAACCATTTAGATTATGTTTTTCTAAAGGTAATAATTTGAAGTATTCATATACATACAATGGGGGATTTTAAAGCGAAGTAACATAAATCTAATTTTTTTAGAAACGGAGCAGAAAAAGTCATAGTTGTAGTGAAATTGACTTATAGACATCCTAACATATTAAACACTATGATGATGTTACAAAATATCGAACAAATGAAAGTGAAAATGAATAGACGCTTTTTAAACTATTGACATTATATTAGTTAGAATTTTTAAAAAGTTTTTTAAGAGTAAACAATTATATTAATTAGTAGAAAACTACATTCTACATAGAATGTAGTTTTTCATGTGTTTTTAATATATCCCGTAAAATCCTGATTCTTTGTGGGATAATCATTAGCGGGGAGGGATAATAATTTCGTTAAAGCTATTATTAGATAAGTAAAGTGTTGGTGAAACTTAAAACATTTTGACTGGCATCTTAATTAAAGGGTCTAAATACCTGATAAATATTTTCCAACATACAGACCACTTGCAGCTGCTTGAGATAATGAATGAGTGACGCCTGAACAATCTCCAATTAAAAATAACCCATTTATACTTGTTTCAAAATGGTTATTGATTTTTATTGTAGGAGCATAGAACTTTCCATCAATTCCATATAGTAAAGTATCTTGATCGATAGGTTCTTGGGTAAAGTGTTCTAAGCGTAATAAAAATTCTTTGAGTCCGTCAATATATAATGGAGGAATTTCTTTATTCAAATCTCCATAATCTCCGTGTAGTGTAGGGTGTATACGATTATGTTTCATATCTTTTTCCGCAGTAGGTCGTTTCTTTATTAAGTCCTCTAAGCGCTGAATAACAATTCGATCTCGTCCTTGGTTAATGCCTTTAATAATTGAATTTGCATATACATTCGCTTCTTTGAGAGTTGGAAAATAGCGCGGAATAAATAAAGTGAAATTTAAATTAGGAGTGCCAGTTCCTTGCTCTCGAAAATTTTGACCGTCAGGCATAACTAAACCTTCCTCATACTTCCGAATAATGCGTCCTTTTGGATTCATACAGTAAGTAGTTGCTGTGAAATGATCATGTTGATAAGAAAGTTTTGTTTCAAACGTATCTTTTAATATAGAACGTAATTGGTTTTCTTTCATCTCTACTCTAATACCTAAATCTACACGGGTTTGCTCCTGTGCAATTTCAAGGGAAGAGCACATTTCTTTTAACCAATCCGTCCCAGAACGCCCAGTTGCAAATACTAATTTCTTAGAATAGACAGTTTCTTGATTTGTATATATTTTAAAATGGTCTTTCTGCTTAACGATATGTAGTACATCTATATGAAATCGGATATCTATTTTGTTACGTAAAAATTCATAGAGTTGCTGAAAAATGTTACTTGAAAGTGTAGTACCTAGGTGCCTTACTTCTGTTGTTAGCATTTGTAAACCACACGCTTCAGCTCTCTTAGTGAGATTTAGATTTTCTGTAGAATATTTTGAAACTGAACTTCCGCCAAACTGACATAGAATTTCATCTACTTCAGCCATTAGTTGCATAAAACCTTCTTTACCTACTTTTTGCTCAAGTTCTCCTCCAAATCCATTTGTATAATTAAATTTCCCTTCAGATTTTCCTAAGCCACCAAAACCGAAATATTTATCACATGTATTACAGTTACACGTTTTCCCTTGGTCTAAAGGACAATTCCGATGTTCTAGCGGTTTTCCTTTATCAAGAATTAAAACTCTTTTGTTACTTTTAGCTAATACATAAGCCGTAAAAATGGCACTAACTCCAGCGCCGATAATTGTAACATCATACATATTTTTTCACCTGCCAACGAATAGTTTGTTTGCTATTTTCCTAGTGTATAACAATTTTACAAAGTTAAGAAATAGCTTGTATTAATAAAGTTATAGTTGTGGATTTTTTGCTCACTCAATTACTCTGAATGGTGAATTAGATACAACAGTTTTTTATTTGAAAAGAGAGATAGTTTTAAACAATCATTTTATCATATGGTTAATAAAAGCTTAGATATTAAAATAAAAAAGAACAGACCTTTTAAGTAAAGAGGTCTGTTAATAATTTGAAATTAATTATAGTTTTATTACGTATTTTTATTTAGCAAAGACATGGTTACCGATTACTGCTACTGTTTGTCGTGTAGTAATCCATTTGCTTGTTGAAGTTTTTGGATTATAGAAATAAAGCCAATCAGAATTTGTTCCGTTTGTAGAGATAGCCTCTTCTACAGCCATTTTGGCTTCTGCGCTTGCAGGTTGATTAATTCTTCCATCTGTAACAGGAGTAAATGCATATCCGTGTTTAATAGGTTCATAAATAACCCCTGTAATTGTATTTGGAAATCCTTTTGCATTTACACGATTCAAGATCACTTTCGCTACTGCTACTTTTCCTTTATATGATTCGCCACCTGCTTCTGCAGTGACTAAGCGTGCCATTAAGTCCTTTTCTTTTTCCGAAATACTTGAATTAATTTTTAAGTGTTGTCCTGTATAAAGCTTGTTTCCGATTGTGTTGTTGATTTGTTTTATAGATTGAACGGTTACATTATAACGCTTTGCTATAGTTTCAAATGAATCTCCTGGCTGTACTTGATAAATAATTTGTCCAGAAATGTTCGCAGGTTTGGCGTTTTGATGAACAGTGACCTCATTTGATTTCATGGATCCCGGAATATGTAACTGTTCGCCAATGAAAGTTTGATCATTTCCTTTATGATTCGCTTGTTTAATGGATTGTATTGGAACTCCATATTGTTTACTAATGTTCCAAAGTGTATCATTCTTTTTTACTGTATGAATAGTAGAAGCATCGGCTATGCTTTGATTACATACGAATGTAATTGCTGCTGCAGATAAAGGAATTATATGTTTTATTTTTAATAATTTCATTGTAAATCCTCCTAATAAATAATTAATTTATAGCAGTTGAGTAATGTGGTTCAGAAGATATATGATGTATATTTAATATTCTAATGTAAGTATATTAGCACATATAAAATAAATAATCATTATAAGTTTTTTATTTATGTAATTTAGGGCCCGAATATGAAATATTGCATATGAAAACACATTGAAGTTCATGTTGTTGATTACTATAATTTATCTAGTAGAAAGGTACCTTAATATGATTTGGAATTGGAATTTATATAATTTAATATATTGTTTAATCGTTATCGAATAGAGGAGTGATATAATGAAACTTTTTAAAAGAGTATTTGTTCCAGTTGTAATAATTTCAACATTTATAGGAATAGGAGGGGGTTTCAATATTATAAAGGCTGATTCTATAGAACAACATAGTAAATCAGAGGTTGAAAGAGAAAAAGATAAGCAAATCATTGTGAAATTCAAAGCGGATTTGAAATTACCATATGAAGATGGTATTGAAAAACAGATACAAGCTCAAAAGAGTGATAAAGTACTAGAAGATCTTTTGGCAGAATATCCAGATTTAACATTTACTCGTTTATTCACATCTGTAAGTCCAGAAGAAATACAAGACCTTGAAGTGAAAGCACCTAATAATGTATCTACAAGCCTATTAAACTACTATATTCTTCAAACTCAAAATGGTGAGCATGAAGAAGCACTAGTAGATAAGTTAAAAGCATCTTCTTTAATAGAAGATGTGTATATTAAGAAACAAGAAAAAATAACGCCGCCTGAAGTGCAACCATCAGGTGTATCTCTTACTCCTAATAGTAATCCTAGATTTAAAAAACAAGGTTATCTTGAATCAGCACCATACGGTATTAATGCGCCTTTCGCTTGGGGAGTTCAAGGCGGTAATGGAAATGGGATAACTTTTGTTGATATGGAATATGGATGGCTATTAAATCATGAGGATTTAGTACATCAAAATATTGAATTGATGTCTGGAAGGAATATAGATCAGCATGTCGGTCATGGGACGTCTGTATTAGGAATTGTTTCATCTGAAGATAATGAAGTGGGGAATATTGGTATTGCGCCAAAAGCTAAAGCAAAAGTAATTTCTCAAATAAGAGATAATGGACAGTATAATACAGCTGATGCAATACTAAGTGCTGTAAATCATTTAGAAGCTGGGGATATTTTATTATTAGAGGCACAAGCATCCTTTGATGGATATGGTGATAAATATTTACCTGTTGAAGTACAACCAGAGATCTTTGATGCAATTCGTGCTGGTACAGATAAGGGTGTTGTAATTATAGAGGCTGGAGCAAATGGTTGGAATGATTTAGATCAATTTAAAGATAGAAATGGTAAACAAGTTTTAAATCGTAATAGTAAAGATTTTAAAGATTCGGGTGCAATTATAGTAGGAGCGGGCTCTTCATCTTTCCCTCATGAACGTATGTGGTTTTCGAATTATGGAAGCCGTATTGATGTGTATGGCTGGGGAGAAAACGTAGATACAACTACAGCTGAGCAAAGTAGAAGGGCTGTAAATCTTTATATATCCAGCTTTAGTGGCACGTCGAGTGCTTCGCCTATTATTGCCGGAGCAGCGACTTTAGTACAAAGTATTGCTAAAAAACATTTAGGACAACCATATAGACCAAGTGAACTAAGAACGATATTAAGTAACCATAACACTGGAACGAAATCTAAAAATCCATATTCAGATAAAATTGGTGTTTTACCAGATTTGAAGTCTATACTAGTAAACTTAGGGTATGAACGAAGAGAACCGAACGGTGGGAATGAGTTACAAGTAACAGAAAATGAACCAAATAATGAACCTAGACAGGCAAATAAAGTTAACTTTAATACACCAATGAAAGGAACACTACATAATAGTGATAACGTAGATGTATTTACTTTTCAAATTGACTCACTAGAAAATATTAATATTTCTCTACTAAATGAACAAAATATTGGAATGACATGGGTACTTCATCATGAATCAGATTTAAATAACTATGTAGCATATGGTGAAAATGAAGGGAATGTAGTTAAAGGAACCTATAATGCAAAGCCAGGTAAATATTATTTATATGTCTATAAGTACGAGAATAAAGATGGTTCGTATGTATTGAACATAAAATAAACAAAAGGAACTTCTGCTGAAGTTCCTTTAAATTTTTCTCATGTATTGAGAATATGTGAATGATTTTTTAATTTTACTTCTATGCAATATTTCATATTTATGAAATGTTATTTATTTTTTATTAAGTAGCTTATATCATATTCAATAAGTTTGATATAAAAACAGAAAAAGAGAGGAATAATAATGAGCAATAAGAAGTTTATTTTGAAATTATTCATATGTAGTACTATATTTAGCACATTTGTATTTGCTTTACATGATAAGCAAGTAGTTGCAGCTAGCTCTGTTAATGAGCTTGAAAATTGGTCAAAATGGATGCAACCTATACCTGATAACGTACCGTTAGCACGAATTTCAATGCCAGGAACACATGATAGTGGTACGTTCAAGTTGCAAAATCCGATAAAGCAAGTATGGGGAATGACGCAAGAATATGATTTTCGTTATCAAATGGATCATGGAGCTAGAATTTTTGATATAAGAGGACGTTTAACAGATGATAATACTATAGTTCTTCATCATGGACCACTATATCTTTATGTAACATTGCGCCAATTTATAAATGAAGCGAAACAATTTTTGAAAGATAATCCGAGTGAAACGATTATAATGTCTTTAAAAAAAGAGTACGAGGATATGAAAGGAGCAGAAGGTTCATTTAGTAGTACTTTCGAAGAAAATTACTTTCTTGATCCGATCTTTTTAAAAACGGAAGGGAATATAAGTCTTGGAGATGCTCGTGGGAAAATTGTATTATTAAAAAGATATAGTGGCAGTAATGAATCTGGAGGGTATAATAATTTTCCATGGCCAGATAATCAAACATTCACCGCAACTTTAAATCAAAATATAAACATAACGGTACAAGATAAATATAAAGTAAGTTATGATGAAAAATTAGAGTCTATTAAAGATACGATAAATGAAACGAATAACAATAGTGAAGATTTTAATCATCTGTATATTAATTTTACAAGCTTGTCTTCCGGTGGTACAGCATGGAATAGTCCATATTATTATGCCTCTTATATAAATCCTGAAATTGCAAACTATATGAAACAAAAGAATCCTACAAGAGTCGGATGGATGATTCAAGATTATATAAATGAAAAATGGTCACCGATACTTTATCAAGAAGTTATAAGAACGAATAAGTCACTTATAAAAGAATAAAGATTGTGATAGTAAGAAGCGATAAAATATGTCGCTTCTTTTTTGTTTTCTAAAAATTAACATCAGGTATAGTTTTAGATATCGTACTTTCATGATAGAAAAAAATCAAAACTTACGCTATAATTACACATATAAAATTTGTACCTATAAATTTTATATGTGGTAATGAATTTGATTTATTGCAATGAAATGGAGGTATATGCTATGAAGTTTTCACATGATTTTTTATTCGGGGCTGCTTCAGCTTCTTATCAAGTAGAAGGTGCATGGAATGAAGATGGAAAAGGTGTTACGAATTGGGATGAGTTTTCAAAAATTCCTGGCAAAACATACAAGGGGACAAATGGTGATGTAGCTGTTGATCATTATCATCGATATAAGGAAGATGTCCGCTTAATGGCTGAGATGGGATTAGAATCGTATCGTTTTTCTATTTCTTGGGCGAGAATTTTGCCGACTGGAGATGGAGAGGTAAATGAAAAAGGAATAGAATTTTATAACAACTTAATTGATGAATGTTTAAAATACGGGATTGTACCGTTTGTAACTTTATATCATTGGGATCTACCATTAACTTTAGAAAATGACGGTGGATGGACGAATAAACGAACAGCAGAAGCTTTTGTAAAGTACGCAGAGATTTGCTTTAAGGCATTTGGTGATAGAGTTAAACATTGGATTACTTTTAATGAAACAGTAATGTTTTGTGGATTAGGGTATTTAAAAGGTGCACATCCACCAGGGATACAAAATGATGTTCCAAAGTACTTTCAAGCGACTCATTATGTATTTTATGCGCATGCGAAAACAGTTGCAGTGTACAAGCAGTTAAAACAATATGGTGAAATTGGTATTACGCATGTTTTCTTGCCTGCTTATAGTGTGGATAATCAAAAAGAAAATATACTAGCAGCAAATCATGCGAATGAATATGAAACGTATTGGTACTATGATCCAGTTTTAAAAGGTGAGTATCCATCTTATGTTGTGCAACAATTAAAGGAAAAAGGATGGACTCCTAATTGGACGGTTGAAGAATTAGAAATCATTAAACAAAATGCCGGGAAAAATGATTTTATTGGCTTGAATTATTATCAACCAATTCGAGTGGAAAGATACGATATGGATATAAAGAATGAGGAACATTCTCGAGAAAACTCAACACTTGCTCCAGGTAACCCTTCCTTTGATGGATTTTATCGAACGGTTAAAATGGATGATAAAACATATACAAAATGGGGATGGGAAATATCTCCCGAAGGTTTCTTAGACGGCTTGCATATGTTGAAAGGGCGTTACGGTGATATAAAGATGTATGTGACAGAAAACGGACTTGGTGACGAAGATCCAATTATTGACGGAGAAATTGTAGATGTTCCGAGAATTAAATTTATTGAAGAACATTTAAAAGTAATTAAGCGTGCGATTCAAGAAGGGATTCATTTAAAAGGGTATTATGCATGGTCAGTTATTGATTTGTTAAGTTGGCTAAATGGATATAAAAAGCAATATGGCTTTATTTTTGTCGATCATAATGATAACTTAAAACGTAAGAAGAAACTTTCGTTTCATTGGTATAAGCATATTATCGAAACGAGAGGAGAAGAGTTATAAAAGATAAAAGAGTATTTTAGGAGAAAGTGTATGAGTGCAAAGTATAAACAAATTGCAGATATTTTAGAGCAAAACATTCGAGATGGACTTTTTAATGAAACGAAAAAATTACCTACAGAAGAAGCATTGATGAACCGGTTTGAGGTAAGTCGTAATACGATACGTAAAGTAATTAGTCAGCTTGTTAATAGAGGTTATATTTTTCAAGTACAAGGTAGTGGCATGTTTTTACGTGAAACTTCTGTAACAGATTACATTAATTTAGGCAGTTTACGTGGATTAACGAAAAACCTCGTTTCACAAAATATTGAAACGAAAGTGTTAGAGCTTGAAATAATAGATGCGAATGAAGAAATAGCAGAACGGATGCAATGTGACGCTGGAACTAGGTTGTATTTTTTGAAACGTTTAAGAATTGTAGACGGTAAACCCTTTTCTATTGAAATTAGTTATTTCAAAAAGGATATAATTCCATATTTGAATGAAGAAATAGCATTAAGCTCTGTATACAGTTATTTCATTGAAGATTTGCGACTAAATATTGGTTTTGCCGATAAAGTTATTAGTTGCGAAAAAGTAAATAAAGAAAACGCACAGCTTCTAGAAATAAATAAAGGTGATCCGGCACTTCTTATTGAAAATACAGTGCATCTTGTAAATGGAACCATTTTTGAGTTATCTCAATCGATGTTTCATTATGAAAAGACCAAACTTTTAAATCGGATTAATTTTAAGTGAAAATGAATATAAATAACTCTGTGAAAAAAGCAACTGATAAGAAAGATCAGTTGCTTTTTATTTTTAAAGTGGATGAGCAAAAAAACCTGAAAGTGGTTGGTCCGTTTTTTGCAAACTTCTATTATGATAAGAGAAGAAAGGTAGTACTGTATTGATGCTTTAAGGAGGACGCTTTTATATATCTCATTTGTTTAAATAGACTGGCCTTAGAGAGGTGAAAAGACAATGAGTTTTGCAATTTCACTAGTTGTAATTATTGTAATTGTATCGCTGTTTGGGACCGTACTAGTCGCACGAAATGTGGAGGAGAATTACGATAAGTCTACAAAGAGGAATGTGAAGAACTTATCCGCTATCTATATCATCCTTCTTTTAGGGTTACTTGTAGGAGTTACGTGGTATGCGGTCGTTATTTTATAGAGTTTGTATATGATGAAGGTGATTAATACTATTATTACAGTGAATACTGTTATTAGTGAATGAGGGACGGTAGTTTTGAAAGGGGGGAACTAGATGGAATGGAAACCGAATCGTGCAGATAAGACTCCTGTTTATAAACAAATCGCTGATTATATTGAAAGAGGCATTTCTTCAGGCGAATTTCTTTCTAATAGTAAGTTACCTTCTGAACGTAAGTTAGCAAAGGAATTACAAGTAAACCGGAGTACGATAGTAGCTGCGTATGAAGAATTGAAATCACTTGGGGTAGTAGAACGGCAAAAAGGAAGCGGAACGCGGGTAAATACAGACATATGGGGTGTGTCACATAAACGTATACCAAATTGGGGGAGATACGTAGAGGATGGATCGTTTTTACCTAATTTACCACTTGTTCAACAAATTCGAACGGAAACACAAAAAGATGATTTAATCAATTTAGCGAGTGGCGAATTATCACCAGAGTTATTTCCGACTGGTCAATTTCGAACAATTTTATCAGAACAAACATTTATGGAAAACCTCGGTTATGATCACCCACTAGGGAATGAAATGCTAAGAAAAACAATCGTAACACATGTTCAGCAATATAAACAAATAGAAGCTGATTCACGTTCTATTCTTATTACATCTGGGGCTCAGCAGGCACTTAATCTTATCGTTCAATGTTTGTTAAAGCCTGGAGATGCGATTGCAATTGAGGATCCATCTTATTGTTTTTCGCTGCCGATGTTTAAATCAGCAGGGTTAAAAATATTCCATTTACCTGTAGATCAGCACGGTATGAATCCAGATGACTTAATTGATCTGCACAAAAAGCACCGCATTCGTATGGTTTTTTTAAATCCGGATTATCAAAATCCAACTGGAACGGTGCTTTCATTGGCGAGACGTAAAAAGATACTAGAACTATCTTCTGAATTTGGTATACCGATTGTAGAAGATGATCCATATAGTTTAACTTCTTTTAATGGAGAAGTGAATCCAACATTGAAATCAATGGATCAAAATGGAAATGTTCTGTATATAAGTTCATTATCAAAAATTGTTGCATCAGGATTACGTATTGGCTGGATAATTGGCCCTACGCGCGTAATAGAACGTTTAGCAGATGCGAAGCAGCAAGTTGATTTCGGTCATAGTGTATTTACACAGTGGGTAGCAAATCAATTTTTAGAATCAGAGGATTTTCATACGCATATTACAATGCTTCGTGGACAATTGAAAAAAAGAAGAGATGAGTTAATTGCAAGTCTTAAAGAAATATTAGAGGACCGAGTTGAGTTTTTCGTTCCAGAGGGCGGAATACATTTATGGTGTAAAGTTCAAGGTTCATTTGACGAATATCATTTATTAGGCAAATCTATTCAAAATGGAGTAGCATTTGTCCCAGGAAGTGTATTAGGCTCGAAAAGTGAATATATACGATTTACTTTTGGGAGAGCGAATGTAGAACAAATTCAGGTTGGGATTACAAGACTCGCGGAGACTTTAAAAGAGATTTGATGATAAAGCTGTTATAGGTGTGGGAAAATCTAGTATTGAAATGAGGGCAAGCAGTTGAAGTTCTTGACGCTTTTACTTCAAGTAGGAGTGCTATATTTGTTTAGTTTGGCTGGTGTATGGATTCAGGAAGTATTTCATCTATCTATGCCAGGAAGTTTAATAGGAATGTTAATCCTTTTTCTTCTTCTTTCCACTCGTATTTTGCCATTAAAATGGTTTGAGATAGGTGCAGAAAAACTAATAGTATTTTTACCTTTATTTTTAATTCCTTCGACGACTGGTTTAATGGAATATGGCTCATTTCTTTTAAGTAAGGGTAGTAGTATGTTCTTCCTAGTTGTTGTAAGTACTTTAGTAACATTGATTGTTTCAGGCTATGTAAGTCAATTATTAATAACATCTAAAAAATAAAAACGACAAGGTGCACTATTCAAATGGTCTTAATTTTTATTACTGTAGTGATTTATTTATTGGCGACAAAGTTATATAAAAAATTTACGTTTCCATTTACTTTACCGGTGTTAACAGCTACGGCAATTATGATTTGCATATTCCTTGCTTTCGGGATTTCTCATCAAGATTATAAGGAGAATGGGGGAGATATTCTTTCTAGCTTCTTGAGTCCTGCGATTGTAGCTTTAGCAATACCGCTATTTAAGGAACGAAAGATACTTATGAAAAACTTCTTTTCAATACTTGTAGGGGTAGTAATCGGTATAGTGGCTTTAATAAGTTTGAATGTAGTGATTGGGGAAATGTTGAATATAGATAAGGAACTTATATTAACAACTATACCGCAATTAGCGACGATGCCTATTGCAATTTCGCTAGCCAATCAAATTGGTGGTATCCCATCTATGACAGCTAGTTTTGTAGTTGTTGCAGGAATAACAGGTGCTATTATAGGACCGACAGTACTTAAGCTTTTCCGTATAACGAGTACGATTGGAAAAGGAGTTGGGATGGGCTGTGCATCACATATCATTGGTGTGAGTCGTCTAGTGAAAGAAGGAGAGAAAGAAGCAACTATCGGTTCGGTAACGATGATTGTAACGGGGGTACTAATTAGTATATTAGTGCCTTATGGAATGAAATTTTTATTTTAAAAATCAATGAATCGTAATAAGTAGTATAACACTACTCATTTTAGAAAGTAATGGGGATGATTAAAGTGACAACATGGTTTATAGTTACGTTATTTATTTTTGGTGCTCTTAAAGTACTAGTTTCTAGTATGCCAACTTCTGTTGTAGAATCAATTATTAGTAGATTTGAGTTACATCAAAAACTTGATGAAGAAAATACTACTGTAACGATAGGTGGGAAAAACATAGGAGGAGAAATGAAACTTCAAGTTATTCACGAATTTAACGAGGCTTTATTTTTAGATAAACATTATTTTCCGCCGCAAGGAGAAGGAACACCATTAGTTATTGATACGAAGAAAGGAAAGAAAATGATTAGATTTTCTATATATAGCTATGAGGAACACGTTGATGTAATAAAGCAATATAAGAAGAAAGTAGTTGCATATCGTTTACGATCTAAAAGTCTTCAAAGTCGCTCAGTTGGAGTAACTGAAGATTATGCATAAGGAGAGACCGTTATAAAGACGGTCTCTTTATTTTTCGCATCCAATTATAAAATTTCCAAATAAGAGAAAAGAAAATGATATACCCAAAGAAAGAATAAATATGCTGCCAATCCGTACTATGTATAAATAAACCTAATCTCTCAGCAACTTGCTCAAAAATGCTAGCGCAAACGCCTATTGAAATAATAAATAGAGTTCTAGAAACTGTAGATAATTTTTTTAAAATTTGTATAAACGGGGCTGTTAAAATTGGCAGTACGAACAACGTAAAAGCTATGTTGACTGAAAATGTGGATGAGAAGGGCCTAACTGGAAATGAATATAATTGTTTATTAACAAAGAAAGCATCTAAACAAGTTCCAATAATAGAAGAGAGAAAGATTGTAACTACTAATGCTAGAAAATCATTCTTCTTCTCGAAGGAGGACATTTTTCTTTGCGAGAATTGCGAGTTCAATTCTTTCGAGTGTTTTGCAGTAGTCTTCTGTAATTTGTCCATTTATATTTTCCTCCTTATCGGTTAAATAGTGAATTATTTGCCAGTCGTTAAACCAATCTTCATGTTCTGTTTCTTCGTGTTCTATATTTTTCCATGCGTAAATAAGTGCAGGACTATATATACGATATGAATCCTTTTTTAATTGGCATCGTTTTATTCTTCGTTTATAAAACTCTCGTGAAAAGGATTCATTTACACTTGAAAATAAATGTGGCCAATAATCTTTTCGTGAGCCTGTATGAGGGTGAGTACCTGCCCAATGTGTAACTTGAGATAAAGTACGGTCATCATGAAATAATAATGCGTATAACCTTTTTCCAAGTAATATTCGTTCATGTAGTGAAGTGAAGTGTTTCATTGTGTCACCAATAAGTAATGTTTTAGGATTCATTTTACTTTCGTAAAAGGGAAAAAGGATATGATTGAACTGAAAGAAATCAAACAGTTTGAATCCAATACTATTTAGTACATTTTTTTTGAAGTATTCATTTTGAATGACTCTTTTTTCTAAGTAGTTTTGCTCGTTAATAATAGTTGCGATTGCTAATGTTTTTTTGTTTCCAGTTTTCCAAAAAAAGTTCCACATCGTTTCCATAAATGTTGAAACATTGAGGTGAGAGAGAAGGTGAAAAAGGTTTTTTGATTCCTTTACACTATACTCGTATAGTAAAAATTGAGGGTATACATCTTGAAAGATAAGCCAATTTCCTCGTTCTAAAAAAGAAAAGAAAATAAATTGATCTTTCTCAGATAATAACTTCGTATATAGGTCCCCTTTTAAATCTGTCATGTTCCAACCACCATTACGTGATACCATATGTCCAAGCAATGCCCAATGTATTTCAGGGTATTTTATATAAAATTGAAAATAGGCCTTCGTTCTTGTGACGTTATTTCGATTCAGTAATCTGGTTCGCTCTTTAATCGTATGGATTAATATTTCTTCTTCTTTCGTAAGTCTGTATATGATATTAGTAGTATGGGTGCTTTTTTGTTTTAGTTCATTTTTTACATTGAAGAGGGATAGTGGAGTAATTTTATAAAGTTTATCATTTGAATTATTGCGGTGCACATAGTTCCCTCCCATTCATATCATTTCGTATAAGTCTGTTATCATCAATGTATTAATAACGACTTAAATAAATGATATGTGGAGGAAATGAAAAATTGCAAAGTATATAAAAAGGAAAGAGGAGATGGACTCTACTTTCCTTTTTATTGTATTCATTTTAAATTTTCTCCAGATGTGTTCTTCACTGATGCATGAGGAGACTATAGCAGCGAAAGAATTCAATACGTGATTTTTGCGAGTTATATAGTATGTATCCCGTTTTCTAGTAGGTTACAAAATTCCCCTGCGTGAATAGGCTTACTGTAATAGTAACCTTGAATAAACTGACATTTATTTTTTTGGAGGAAATTCACATGTTCTTTCGTTTCTACACCTTCAGCAATAACTGACATTTCTAATGTATGTGCTAATGTGATAATCGTTTTAATGATTTCTTTTCCATCCTCACACGTTTCAGACATTGTAATGAACTCTCTCGGGATTTTCAAAGTATCGATTGGATATAAAGGTAAGTATGCTAATGAAGAATAGCCTGTACCAAAGTCATCAATTGATATGTGAATCCCTAAATTCTTTAGTGTACGTAGTTTTAGTAATGTTTCTTTCTCATCCATCATTGCAATTCGTTCTGTTAATTCTAGATCAAGGGAACTTGCTGGTAAGTCTGTAGTTGCTAAAGTAGAAGAAATAGAATTTACAAAGTCTTCTTGCTCAAATTCTTTAGCAGATAAATTTACTCCTATTTTTAAATGAGAATAGCCAAATGTATGCCAACGTTTCATTTGCTGACAAGCTTGTTGCAATGTCCATTTCCCAATTGGAATAATTTGCAGTGTTTCTTCAGCAATCGGAATAAATTCATATGGAGAAATAACACCTAATTCTGGATGGTTCCACCGGATTAAAGCTTCAGCACCGATAATTTTATTAGATTCGCTATCAACTTGAGGTTGATATAAAAGGAACAATTCTTCATTTTGAATCGCACTTGGTAAATCTTTTTCTAATCGTAATCGTCTTTCGATTTTTTTAGCAATTACATCGTCATAAATAGAGACGGAGTTAAGCTCTTTTTCCTTAGCATCATACATTGCAACATTAGCGTTTTTTAAGAGTGTAGCGGTATCGATTCCAGCAGATGGATATATAGCGATGCCGATACTAAGTGATAAAGTTAATTTATGCTCATGTATGATAAACGGTTTTTTCATGTCTTCAAATAATTGGTTGCATAACTGGAATAAGGAATCACGATCAGTATAGTTTTCAATTAAAATTGTAAATTCATCGCCACCGATTCTTGATACATGAGTACCTGATGAAAGACATGATTGGAGTCGCTTTGCTACCTCCTCCAATACGGAATCACCTGCCGAATGTCCAAGTGTATCGTTAATAGCTTTAAAACGATCTAAATCTAAATATAATAATGCAAATTCACCTTGTGTTGTTTCAGCATTTTTTATAACTTTTCTTAATTTCTTATGGAAAAAGGCTCGGTTCCCAATTTTCGTTACAGTATCGTGGAATGCTAAATATTTTATTTCTTCTTGTTGTTTTTTTAGTGCAGTAATATCCTTTACCATAATATAGCTTCCTGAAATTTGTCCATCTATCATAATAGGAACGATGGTAACGTATAAAAAATATGTAAAGCCATCTTTATATTGGGAACTAAGTTGTAAGGATGCTGATTCTTGCTGTTTAACCTTTTCTAATGCAGCTACCAGTTTATGTTTATCCTCATCTAAAATGATCGAAAAACATGTCTCGCCAAGTAGCTCGTTCGTTGATGCTCCGAGTAGTATACTTCCTGCCTTATTTACATTTAAGAATATTCCATTTAAATCAATAGTGAAAATAGGATCAGGGTGATACTCATATAATGATTTGAATTTTTGTTGTTTCTGAGACAGAGCCTCTGATTGATGAACTAAATCAGAAGTCCGTAAAGTAACTTTTTCTTCTAGTTGAGTATTAAATGCTTGTAAACGTTTTGTTAGGCTGTCGTTTTGCATACGCACAATAGAATGGCGGATAAGTACGAAAACAAAAGCGATACAATTTCCTGTAATGAGAGTTGAAGATGATGTTTGTTCTTTTAGTGTAAACCCGATTAGTATTGCAACAGCAAGATAGGGGAATACGACTAAAACTTTCTTTCCTAGTATAGGATTTACAATGAAATAATTTTTATGGCTATTATAATCTTCTGAAATAGAACCAGCTATCGCGATAAGTAATATAGGTATTCTATATAAAAGACGTAATAACGTTATAGTATCACTTGATAAATGGCTATTTAAGTAGAAATAAATATAGTTAAAAGTTGCAGAACTTATTAATACAAAAATAAAGATATAAATTTTCCGTTTGGAATTAAAAATTGTTGGGCGGAAAAAGAGACTAAGACCTAATAGAAGAAATAATAAATCTGCAATTGGATATAGAAATGAAAGGAAAACATCTCCAAGTGAAAGAGAGAATATATTTAAAGCTGGCTGATTAAATAAGTACCATTCTAATGTGAATATGGAAGTAAGTACTATACATATATCACAAATAAAGAAAGCTTTTTCCCATTTATTGCATTCTTTTAAGATTTTATAGCAGAAAGCGATAAGGCAGAAGAATAGAAAAAACATGTAAAATACATCAGAAATAGTAAAATGATGTATTGGAATTTTGAAAAAGGTATCTTGATACGTATATACTATTTTTCCTAATAAAAAACTACCAATTGCTATTGTGATACATATCCAAAAAGGGTTTGAACTAACTTTTTTAGAATATATAGAGTAAATTAGTGATATAAATGTAATGGCTTCAACGATGAGTGAAGCGAAGCTTACATTGAAATTTGAAAAATGAGTAGGGGACAGAAAGAAAAACATAAAATAGATTGAATAGCATATCAATGTAGCGATTAATATACATAGTTGTAAATTTTTATTTAATTTCAATTGGATCACCTTCTTTAAGTATATAATTCGTAATATCTATACGTAATAATATTACTTAAGGATTGTATCAGATTTCCTTATAAAAAGCATGCTTATAAGGAAAGGATTGAATAGTGCGATAATTCTTGAAGTTAAAAAAGTGTTGTAGTTAATAATTTTTAGTTTATAAGGAATGTAGATATTATTTGTATATTTAGTCATCCTATAAATTTTAAAGATTTTTTAGTAATTTGCAAGCGGAGATACAAAATTGTATATAAAATGATGGGAGCTTCTCTCTAGATGAGGGGAGTTTTTCGTTATTATAGAGTATTAAGTAAGACCTTTGTATGTAGCTATTCTCATACAAATGAGGGATTAAAGAAAAGTGTTAATTATATACAATAATATGTAATACAGTAATTAGTTTTTAATATGGAGGGAAAATTATGGTGAAATGGGTGAAGTTTAGAATAGCACGTCCAACAGATAAGTTTGAAGAAGTGATAACATTTTATGAAAAGGGACTGGGTTTAAAGCGGATAGGTGAGTTTAATAATCATGATGGTTACGATGGAGTCATGTTCGGTCTACCGGATGAAGAATATCATCTAGAATTTACAAAACATATAGATGGAAGCCCGTGTCCAGCTCCAACAAAAGATAATTTACTTGTATTTTATATGCGAGAATATAATGAAATAGAAAAAGTGAGTATGAGGCTGCATGCAATGGGATACGATGAAGTAGAACCTGAAAATCCATATTGGAAAGAAAAGGGGATTACTATAGCGGATCCTGATGGTTGGAGAATTGTGTTGATGCAAATAGAAGAATAGGGTGTAATGAAGTTAGAGGAGAGCGAAGTTTCGAATTTTGATAGGATAAAAGAAAATATAAAAAAGCTTCCTTGGAGGAGATAAACTCATAGGGAAGCTTTTTTTGTGTTTATAATCTGAAAATTAAGATTTGAAATTAGGTTCTGAAAAGATGTAAAATGAGGACGTATATTCTTATGAATTTGAGAGTTTAGTTTGGGAGTGGGTTAGACGAACAGACCAGCTAAGTTCATAAAAGAAGAATGAATTAATATTTTGATTGTACTTAAGTTTTGATACGGCAGCAATTAAAGTAAGTAATTAACTTATAAATATTTACAAGGAGGAATTATGAATACATATATCTATATGGTTAGGCATGGTGAATCACCAAAAATAGAAGGAGATGAAAGAACACGTGGATTAACTGAGAAGGGAATTTTAGATACTCATAGAGTAACTGAGATATTAAAAGCAGAGGGAATTGACACTTTCGTTTCAAGTCCGTATAAGAGGGCAATGCTAACGATAGAAAAGTCAGCCGATTTCTATGAAAAAGAAATATTAATATATGAAAATCTCAAAGAGTGTAGGTTTTCAAGTGAGGATAAGATTATATCAGATAAAGAGGTGTATCCACTTGTAAAGAAGATGTTCTCAAAGCCAGAGTTTTCACTAACTGAGGGAGAATCATATGTAGATTGCCAGAGAAGAGTAGTGAGAGTATTAAAAGAAATATTGATGGATTTTCAGGGGAATAAAATTGTAATTGGTACACATGGGCTTGTAATGACACAAATGATGAACTATTTTGATAATCAATATGGGTTTGAGTTTTTAATGAATACATCAAAACCAGATATGTATAAGCTAGAATTTAAAGAAGAGCAATTAATAAATGTAGAGAGATTATGGAGAGAAGAATAAAATGGGGTATATGGAGTGTGTTTTAAAAGTTACTTTTAAAACACACTCTTTTGTAGTAAGTTGAGTTTTATATATTTTCACTGATTTGCTCTTTATTTTTGTTATATAAAGTATGTAAGAGTTTTTGAAATATCTTAAATGAGTACTGAAATATCGGACTTTGGATAAAAGTGTATAGAAAAGTTACGATAAAAATAGGTCCTCCTAGCATATATCCAATGACTAGTACAAAACATTCTACAATGATTCGAGCCCGGCTAATAGACAGCCCTGTTTTGTCAGAAATGGTAAGCATGAATCCATCGCGAGGTCCAGCACCAATCCCAGCCGCAACGTACATACCGCCCCCGATGCCTGTGATTACAATGCCAGAAAATAAAATCAGTAAGTTTATCCATAGGTACTGAGTAGCATGCGGAAGGATATTTGATTGTAAGAAAAAGTCCATAATAGGACCGATAAGTAGTGCATTTAAAAATGTACCTACGTTTATATATTTTGGATCTACTAGTAAAGAGATAAGAACGAGACATAATCCACATATGACACTCCAAGTACCAATTGTCCACCCAAATCGTTGGTATAGAGCCATATTTAAAACTTCCCAAGGATGTAAACCGAGGAATTTAACTTTGACTGCGAGAGCATTTCCAAGTCCAAAGAAAATT
The DNA here is from genome assembly GCF_001884235.1 of Bacillus paramycoides. Lineage (GTDB taxonomy): Bacteria > Bacillota > Bacilli > Bacillales > Bacillaceae_G > Bacillus_A > Bacillus_A paramycoides. The sequence goes on from NZ_MAOI01000071.1 coordinate 67,250, forward strand.
AATCCTAAGAAAAAAAGAAAATAGCGAAAGAGAGTTAGCCTCATCTTTAAAACCTCCCAATATATAATGATGTATATTACATGTTTGGATTTTAATGTGCAAATATTATGTCTTTTAATGGTTTGTTAAAAATGTAAATGGAATATATATCTTCACAGTCAAAAAAGTTAAAATATTTCGTTTTAAGGATTATAATAGAGAGAGAAATATAAAAGGAGTGAACGAATTTGAAACAAGAACTTATTGAAAGATTTACGAGATATGTAAAGATTGATACACAATCAAATGAAGAAAGTCATACAGTGCCAACAACACCAGGGCAAATTGAGTTTGGTAAGTTATTAGTGGAAGAGTTAAAAGAGATTGGGTTATCAGAAGTGACGATGGATGATAATGGTTACGTAATGGCGACACTTCCTGCTAATACAGATAAGGATGTTCCTGTAATAGGGTTTTTAGCTCATTTAGACACAGCAACAGATTTTACAGGGAAAAACGTAAAACCACAAATTCATGAAAATTTTGATGGTAATGCGATTACGTTAAATGAAGAATTAAATGTTGTGTTAACACCTGAACAGTTCCCAGAATTACCATCATACAAAGGACATACAATTATTACAACTGATGGTACAACACTTCTTGGAGCAGATGATAAAGCTGGTCTTACAGAAATCATGGTCGCAATGAATTATTTAATACATAATCCGCAAATTAAGCACGGAAAAATAAGAGTAGCATTCACACCAGATGAAGAGATTGGCCGTGGACCATCGCATTTTGATGTAGAAGCGTTTGGTGCATCCTTTGCCTATACGATGGACGGAGGTCCATTAGGTGGTTTAGAATATGAAAGTTTTAACGCTGCAAGCGCTAAGTTAACTTTTAAAGGGACAAATACACATCCTGGAACAGCTAAAAACAAAATGCGTAACGCAAGTAAACTCGCTATGGAATTCGATAGACAGTTGCCAGTAGAAGAGGCGCCAGAATATACTGAGGGATATGAAGGGTTTTATCATTTACTCTCTTTAAATGGTGACGTCGAGCAAAGTAAAGCTTACTATATTATTCGAGATTTTGATCGTAATCATTTTGAAGCGCGTAAAAATAACGTTAAAGATATTGTGAAAAACATGCAAGAGAAGTACGGTGAAGATGCGGTTGTTTTAGAGATGAATGATCAGTACTATAATATGCTTGAAAAAATTGAACCGGTGAGAGAAATTGTTGATATTGCGTATGAGGCAATGAAAAGTTTAAATATTGAGCCAAATATTCATCCGATTCGTGGTGGAACAGATGGGTCACAATTATCGTATATGGGATTACCAACGCCAAATATTTTCACTGGTGGTGAAAACTATCACGGTAAATTTGAGTATGTTTCGGTAGATACTATGGAAAAAGCTGTTCAAGTTATTGTAGAAATCGCAAGACGATTTGAAGAACAAGCTTAAAAAGAGAACCAAGTAGTAATGAAGTGCTACTTGGTTCTTTTCTATACTAAAAAATACAAGGTAAAGTGATATACTGTTTACAAGATATTTGTAAATTCATGCTTTTTGAAAGGAATCAATGTTCCAGAACCAGTATGTGTGAAGTTTTTACATGTGAAAAAATAGATAGATTTACCTATCTATTTTTCATTAGAAAATATTAATATAGAACTCGCCATAAATAAAATGTCGCGTAAGACTCCCAATGTATCCAATTTGCTGCAAATTCCTTTATTTCGTTTTTAGTTGGTTTCTTTTCGGAGCCTGTTATAAATTTGATAGCATTATGCAGGCCAACATCGTCAATTGGAAAGGCTGAAGGAAATCGTAAACAACGCATTAAAACATAGTGGGCCGTCCATGGCCCTATACCGCGAATGCTAGTTAATTGTTTTTCAGCTTGCTTCACATCTTGTATTTGTAATAGAGATTCTTTTGATAGTTTACCTTCTGTAATGAGCTGCGCGATGTCAATTAAGTATTCGCACTTTCTTGTAGTCATTTTTAATGTTGCGAGATCTTCTACATTTAGATTTGCTATTACTTCAGGTGATGGGAATATCCAATGTTTTTGGTCGTTCCATTCTACATGGTCTCCAAATTGTTCGACTAATCTTCTCTTTAAAGTATAGGCGTATGTGAGGTTGATTTGTTGGCCGATAATCCCCCAGCACAGTGCTTCAAATAAACTAGGAATACCTAAAGTACGAAGTCCATAATACTCTGTAATGGTTTTTTGAAGGAGTGGATCATATTTAGCTAATTTGTAGAAGGGAGCTAGATTAGTATCTAAATCAAACCACTCTTTTACATATGTAGCTACAGCATCGCGGATCCATTTTTCAGAGATATATGATTCTCCTAAAAAACGTATTTGAATATTTCCATCAGCATTCACACTAATTTCAATTAAAGGATTTACTTTTTGAATAGGGATGACTTTATAGATTTTATTGTTTTCAATATGAAACATACATTCATTTTTAGAACGCGATAGATAGCGTAAGTTTTCTTGAAAACTAAATTCTTTTGGAGCGACTAAAGTTAATGTTTCATTACAATCTTCTGTCATATTTACTCCTTCCGAAACGCTTCTAATTTGAGCAATTCATTCTTCATGTCTAAACCACCTCTAAAACCAGTGAGCTTTCCATCTTTTCCTATAACACGGTGACAAGGAATTGTAATCAGAAGAGGATTTGCCCCAACCGCGGTACCGACAGCACGTACAGCTTTAGGTTTTTGAATTCTTTCCGCAATTTCTGAATAAGAATATGTCTTTCCATAAGGAATTTCACGTACCGTATTCCAAACGGCTAATTGAAATGCAGTTCCGTAAGCATCGATAGGAAATGTAAAGGTTTCTAGCTTGTTTTCCAAATACTCGATAAGTTCTTTAGTATATGTTTGCAGATAATCTGGATTTTGGATGAATGTATGCTGTGGAAGTTTTTTTCTAGCCCACGTATTTAGTTCTTCAAAAGTTTTATTTTGTGATCCGATGAAGCATAATCCATTTGAAGTGGCTGCAATATGCATACGCCAATGTTTATGAATAAGCAATGTCCAATATATAGTTTTATTTTCATATGGTTTCATTATTTCATTCCTCTTTTGTTCTGTTCTTTTTTCGATATTTAGTAGGGGTAAATCCTGTCTTCTTTTTAAATAAAGTCGCGAAATACTCCGGGTTTTCTATCCCAACAGCAGTACTAATTTCCATAATGGATTTATTTGTATGTGAAAGGTATTCTGTCGCTTTTGTAATTCTGAATTGCTGTATATATTCTATTGGACTTATACCTGTCATTCTTTTGAACGTGCGTTGTAAATGAAATGGGCTACCATGGCACATTTCCGCGAGTATATCGAGAGTTAATACTTCGTCAAAATGCTTCTCGATACAGTCTTTAATTTGTCCTACCCACTCTTCATTAGGTAAAGTTATCCCGTTTGGCTTACAGCGTTTGCACGGACGAAAGTGTTCATACAATGCTTGCTCTGCATTTAGAAAAATTCGTACGTTGTTTTTATTAGGTATTCTCGATTTACACGATGGTCGGCAAAAAATCCCGGTTGATTTCACAGCATAAAAGAATTTGTTATCATATGAAGAATCATTATGAATAATCGCTTGCCAATACTCACTCGTTAAAGTAAATCCTTCATTTTGCAAAGAACATCACCTCTGAAATTAGTATAACCTGAATAATGTGTGTATGTACGTATTCACAAATGTAAGAGCAAGATTACAAAGATGAAACTATGATAGGTTATCTATTTTGTGTTAGCATGAAAACTGAAAATGCACATCAAGAGGAGGAACATATATGAAGTTTATTTCATGGAATGTAAATGGTTTGCGGGCAGTTATTGCGAAAGGTGGATTTTTAGAATATCTAGAAGAATCTAATGCAGATATATTTTGTTTACAAGAAATTAAATTACAGAGTGGACAAATTGATTTAAATCCAGAGGGATACTATACATACTGGAATTATGCTGTGAAAAAGGGGTATTCAGGAACTGCTATTTTTACGAAAAAAGAACCGATTTCTGTAATGTATGGTTTAGGAATTGAAGAGCATGATCAAGAAGGACGAGTTATTACATTAGAATTTGATGATTTTTATATGATAACGCTGTATACACCAAACTCGAAACGAGGATTAGAACGTTTAGATTACAGAATGGAATGGGAAGATGATTTCCGAGCGTATATTAAGCGATTAGATGAAAAGAAACCGGTTATTTTTTGTGGAGATTTAAATGTTGCCCATAAAGAAATCGATTTGAAAAACCCGAAAAGTAATCGGAAAAATCCTGGTTTTTCGGATGAAGAAAGAGAGAAATTTACATGTGTTTTAGAGGAAGGGTTTATTGATACATATCGATATCTATATCCTGAACAAGAAGGTGCGTACTCATGGTGGTCATACCGTATGGGTGCAAGAGCGAAAAATATCGGATGGCGTTTAGACTATTTTGTGATTTCTGAAAGGTTAAAACATAAAATTACCGATGCGAAAATTAATAGTGAAGTGATGGGATCAGATCATTGCCCAGTTGAGTTACGTATGGATTTCTAAAAAAGAAGTATCTTCTTGAAAAAAAGGAGATACTTCTTTTTTGTTCGATTTATTAAAATTTTTAAAATCATCCTTGAAATAAATAAATATTAAATATATACTTAATAACGATAATCATTATCATTGATAATGATTATCGAGATGAGGGTGGTGAAGAATTTAATATTAGGGGAAGTGAACAAGGATGAATCTTCATTTTAAGTAGATTTGTTAATGATGTGAAATATAGATGGGGATTATGTTTCATATAATTAAATTTCATTGTTGGAATAACATATTTTAAAGGTTTCGAGAGGAGATATATAAAGATGAACAAGAAGTTATTTACATTAGGGATGGTTACAGTTTTAAGTGTAGGGTTAGCAGCATGTAATAGTGCAGACAAAACTTCTGGGGAACAAAAACAACAGACAAAAGCTACCGAAACGAAAAAAGATGAAAAACGAAAAATTACATATTTAGGTAAAGAATATACAGTACCTGCGAAGGTAGATAAAATTGCGACAGCTAGTTTAGAGTCAATGGAAGATGCGGCAGTACTTGGAATTAAACCAGTAGGTGCAATTACTGTAGGTGGTAAATTACCAAAGTATCTTGAAAAAGATTTAGAGGGTGCGAAGTCTGTTGGTGAGAAAATGGAGCCGAATTTTGAAACCTTACTTCAATTAAAACCAGATGTTATTACATCAAGTACGAAATTCCCAGCAGAAACAGCAGAAAAGTTTACGAAAGTAGCTCCGACGTTCCCAGTATCACACGTTTCAACAAACTGGGAAGATAATTTAAAGCTAATGGGAGAGTTAACTGGTAAAAAAGATAAAGCAGAAAAAATTATTAAAGATTACAATGCAGATGCTGAAAAAGCAAAAGCGAAACTAGGAGATAAGTTAAAAGATAAAAAGGTACTTGTAATTAGATTAAGAGCAAACGATTTATTCCTATACCCAGCAGAAGTATACTTTAATCCTGTCATTTATAAAGATCTTGGACTAACTGTTCCAGAACAATTGCAAACTGTAAAAGCACAAGAAAAGATTTCTTTAGAAAAACTTGCTGAAGTTAACCCTGATTATATCTTCTTACAATACGAGGCAAGCGAAAATAATAAACCGAAAGTGTTAGAAGACATTGAAAATAATCCAATTTGGCAAAGTATGAATGCTGCGAAAGAAAAGAAAGTATTTGTAAACGTTGTAGATCCAATGGCACAAGGTGGTACAGCTTGGAGTAAAACAGCATTCTTAAAAGAAGCAGTGAAAAATTTGTCTAAATAATACAATAAGTAAGGTGCGTTGAATGATATGCAGAAAACAAATGCGGTACCAGTAACCATTTTATGTATAGCGCCCATACTAATCTTATTTACAGTTATACTTTCTATTTTATATGGGGCAAAAAACATTGATGTTGAAACAGTGTGGAATGCGTTATTTCATTTTGATTCAAGCGATGTAAATCATAATATTATTATTACTTCACGTTTACCAAGGGTAGTTGCAGCTCTTTTAGTCGGAGCATTTCTAGCCATATCAGGAGCACTTATGCAGGGGATGACAAGAAACTATCTTGCATCCCCTTCTATTATGGGTGTGACGGATGGTGCAGCCTTTGTTATTACACTTTGTATGATTTTTCTTCCAGGAATGTCATCGGTCGGTATGGTTTTATGTTCAATGATTGGTTCTGCACTAGGGGCCGGTATAGTGTTTGGTTTTGGTTCGCTCCTTCAAAATGGCTTATCTCCTGTTAGGTTAGCAATAATAGGAACAGTTATTGGAACATTTTTAAGCAGTGTATCGGCCGCGATGGCTTCGTATTTTCAAATCTCTCAGAATGTTAGTTTTTGGTTTAATGCAAAGTTAGATCAAGTGGACCCTAATATAATTAAAATTGCGATACCTTTTGGGATAATTGGGATAGTTTTGGCACTGTTAATATCAAAATCTATTACAATTCTTTCTTTAGGAGAAGAGATTTCTATTAATCTAGGACAGCGTACAAAACTAGTTAAAGCGATGGCGATTTTATCGGTCATCTTTTTAACAGGAACTGCAGTAGCTTTAGTTGGGAAAATCGGTTTTGTAGGTTTAATTATTCCACACATTACTCGCTTTATAATTGGGGTAGATTATAAGTGGATTGTGCCTTGTGCAGGCATTATTGGTGGAGTTTTCTTAGCGTTATGTGATGTTTTAAGTAGATTTGTGAATTATCCATTTGAAACGCCAATTGGAGTTGTTACATCTTTAATTGGAATTCCTTTCTTCCTTTATTTAATCCGTACAAGAGGAGGAGAGAGACATGCCTAAAAGTTCAAGTCAACGTTTTGGAATGACGATGGGGATTATTATATTTTTAATTTTTGGTGCTATTTATATTAGTTTAACGAATGGCACGTTTGATATTACGATTACAGATGTATTTAAAACGCTTTTTAGAATTAATCCAGTACCAGAGCATGATTTAGTTATTTTTGATTTTCGTCTTCCACGCATTGTAATTGCTGGATTAGTAGGATTAGGCCTTGGTATTGCGGGTGCTGTAATTCAAGGGATTACAAGAAATGGTTTGGCGGACCCAGGTATTTTAGGAGTGAATGCCGGAGCAGGTACAGCTATCGTCATTTTTATGTTTTTCTTTCAAGGACAATTAAAGAGTACAGACTGGGTTTCTATTATGATGATGCCGATGTTTGGTTTAGTTGGTGGATTAGGTGCAGCCATAATAATATATCTGTTTTCTTGGAAAAACGGTAAGTTAGATTCCCAGCGCCTTTTATTAACGGGGATTGCGATTGGATCAGGATTTGGAGCATTTTCTATGTATTTATCACTTAAAATGAAGTCAACTGATTTTGAAATGGCTGCAGTTTGGGTGTCTGGAAGCATATATAGTGCAAATTGGAAGTATATTATTGCCATGTTGCCGTGGCTTATTATACTAATTCCTCTTATACAAAAGAAAGCTTATTTATTAGATTTATTTCAATTGGAAGAAACGAGTATTACAAGTTTAGGTGTTTCAGTAGAACGAGAGAAATCAATTTTACTATTAAGTAGTATCGGACTTGTAAGCGCATGTGTTGCTGTTTCAGGAAGTATTGGTTTTATTGGATTAATGGCACCGCATATAGCGAAAAGGCTTGTCGGTATTCAACATAAACATATAATTCCGACGTGCGGAGTAATAGGAATGTTTCTTGTAATAGCTTCAGACTTTATTGCAAAAACAGTTTTCGCACCTGTAGAGTTACCAGTTGGAATCGTTATTTCTATTGTCGGTGTACCGTATTTCTTATATTTACTTTATAAGGCGAAAGCGTAAGAGGGGGAATAAAAGTGAGTATTTTAAGTGCAAAAAGTTTAGAAACGAGTTATGAAAAGCTTACCGTGTTTCGCGATTTAAATGTAGAAATACAAGAAGGAAAAGTAACGACAATTATAGGTCCAAATGGTTGTGGGAAATCGACATTATTAAAAACGATGGGAAGAATTTTAAAGCAAAAAAGCGGTAAAGTGTATTTGCAAGGGCAAGATTTAAATACAATTCCAACGAAAGAAATTGCAAAGCAATTAGCGTTACTCCCGCAAAATCCAATCGCTCCAGGAGAGCTTAAAGTAGAAGAATTAATTTCATATGGACGCTATCCACATCGAAATAATGTAAATAAGTTAACTTCAAAAGATAAAGAGATGATTGATTGGGCACTAGATATAACGAAAACATCTGCATTTCGTACGAGACAAATTGCGAATTTATCAGGTGGTCAACGACAAAAAGTTTGGCTAGCAATGGCGTTAGCACAACAGACAGAGGTCTTATTGCTAGATGAGCCAACTACATATCTTGATATGTCTCATCAATTAGATGTACTACAAATAGTGGAGAAATTAAATAAAGAACATAATTGTACGGTTGTAATGGTGTTACATGATATTAACCATGCAGCGAGATTTTCAGATGAGATTATTGCAATGAAAGAAGGACACATTATTACAACTGGTTGTCCTTCAGAAATTATTACAAATGAAGTGTTAAAAGAGGTATTTCATATTGATGCACGTGTCATGGTAGATCCGTATAACGGGGCTCCTGTTTGTTTCGGTTATGATAGCATCTATGAAGAAGAAAAAAGAGAGCTATATGTAACAAGTTAAAGGGGGGAATATAAGATGAATATAACTATTGAAAAACAGCAAATTAGTATATGGAACACTGAACAGTGGAAAATGTATTCCAAATTAGAAAGCAGAGAATATCAAATTCATATTTCAAAGCCGAAGCAACCAGCACCAGATTCAGGGTATCCGGTCATATATGTATTAGATGGCAATGCCTTTTTTCAAACGTTCCATGAAGCGGTTAAAATACAATCGGTTAGAGCGGAAAAAACAGGTGTTTCACCAGCCATTATAGTTGGTATTGGTTATCCAATTGAAGGGGCATTTTCAGGCGAAGAAAGATGCTATGATTTTACACCTTCTATAATTTCAAAAGATGCTCCTTTAAAACCGGATGGTAAACCGTGGCCTAAAACAGGAGGAGCACATAACTTCTTTACGTTTATTGAAGAAGAATTGAAACCACAAATTGAAAATAATTTTGAAATTGATAAAGAGAAACAATCATTATTTGGTCATTCTCTAGGCGGATTATTTGCATTACATATACTATTTACAAATGTAAATACTTTTCAAAATTATTTTATTAGTAGCCCGTCTATTTGGTGGAACAATCAATCCGTACTTGAAAAAGAAGAGAATCTTATAAATGAATTAAATGAAGCGAAGGTTGAAACGGGAGTATTCCTTACAGTTGGATCATTGGAGCGAGAGCATATGGTTGTAGATGCAAATGCATTATCAGAACGTCTTCTTCAATTCAAACATGAGAAGTTTAGATTCAAGTTTTATGAGGCTGAAGGGGAGAATCATGCATCAGTTGTACCGACTTCTTTAAGTAAAGGATTAAGATTTATTGGTCATTTGTAGAGGGTGTACGTGATATACACGATCTCCATATTTGAACAATTACATCAGGATTGGATGCTTTAAGCTGCCATGTAATGATTGATAAAAATCAGGATGATCAAGAAGTGCTTCAAAATATTATTACTATGCTAAAACACGATTTTCATATTGAACATAGTACAATTCAAATTGAAACACTTAATAAGCATAGTGAAATGGTCGTTTAATAAAAATCTACGAAAAGGCTATGGAGAATTTCCTCCATAGCCTTTTCATTTCTGTAAGTAGAATTGTCCTTTTTGAAAGTTTTGTTTCAACTTTTCGTCTAAAGAGACAAAAAAGTTGTCACAATTCCGTCACAATTAGCATAAACATAAAATAGACGAAATGAACTTATCCCCATAAAAGCTCGACTGATTCAACTAATGATTAGTAGGGCTGAAATAAACACCGATTAAAAGTTCACTTTATTCTCAAGGAGGTAGATCGTATGAAAACTATTCTTGCTATCGCTGGGCTTATTTGGGTTTTATCACATGGCATTCCAATTTATGAAGGAGAGCAAATTCGTAGTGCTCTAAATAAAAATTTTAATGAATATCATATCATTGATCGGCAAGATAATGTTGTTACTGTTCGAGTAAATGACTGTTTTCATACGGTAACTGTTGAAGGAACTTCAGTAGTGAATGACACAAAAGTATGTGATCAACAATAATTTTATATATAATAGGAAGAAAAAAGCCTCAATTCAAATATGTGAAGATTGAGGCTTTTATTTATCCAGCTATTTGCGGGTTAATAATGAATGAGAGATGAACAAAACCCTCGCTGATTAAAGTTTCACTTTATTGAGTTTTGCAGCGGACTTTATGCTTTTTTGAAAAGGGACAGGGTATAATGACAATTGAGATTGAGAAGCTAATAATTTGTTAAGAATAATCATATAAACATTAGATACTCATATGGGGTATCAATACATAGATATTTAATGCTATAATTGATATACTCAAAAAGACATTTATTTTTATCAGATGAAGAGAAACTTTAAGAAGGTGATAATATGGATCATAAAGAACATGAAGCAGTAACACATAGATCAGAAAAAGAAAAAGAGCAAATTATAAATAGATTAAAGCGAATTGAAGGACAAGTCCGTGGTATTCAAAATATGATAGAAAATGATCGCTATTGTGTAGATATTTTAGTGCAAATTTCAGCGATTAATGCAGCGATGAAAAAAGTAGGAATGGGTGTTCTCAAAAATCATACAAGTCATTGTGTTTCTGGTGCTATTAAGGATGGTAATGGTGACGAAGCAATTGAAGAATTAATGACCGTATTTGAACGATTTTCAAAGGCTTAAGAAACAAGCTAGTATTTGACTAGCTTGTTTTTTTGTTTATTTAAGACTTTTACCTCAAAGCTTAGTATAGGGAGTTTAAGCGTGTACTTAATAGTTCGATTGATTAAACTTATTTCATGTACCTATAAGGGGTACCTGTATGTTTTGTCGTGGAATGAATGGATTTATTTCAAAGAAGGCTGTGTGGGATAAGAGAAAACAAGGAACTTATAAAAAATTATAAAAATCATTATACAAAACCATTGATTACCTTAGGGGGGTATGGTAAGATAAGATTGTGATTAACAAACAATGAATGAACAAGAGGAGGATTTTAAATGGAACAGCTAACATTAAAGGTTGAGGGTATGTCTTGTGGACATTGTGTAAATTCTATTGAAAGTAATGTGAAAGAACTAAATGGTGTTGAACAAGTAAAAGTGCAATTAGCAGAAGGAACTGTTGAAGTTACCATTGACTCATCAATCATTACTTTAAAAGATATTGTTAGTGTAATCGAAGATCAAGGATACGATGTTATATAATAATTTTTAAATAGGGGAATAAATCGTACTTTAAATAAAGTGCGATTTATTTTGCTAACAAATATACCTCTTGAGGGTATGTGGTAGAGGTGAATGAAATGAATGAACAAAAAGAAGCCAATTTTCAAATATCAGGAATGACATGTGCCGCATGTGCGAATAGAATTGAAAAAGGTCTTAAAAAAGTAGAAGGTGTTCAAGAGGCAAATGTAAATTTTGCGCTTGAAAAAACAAAAATTTTGTACGATCCAACTCAAACAAATCCTCAAAAGTTTAAAGAAAAAGTTGAATCGTTAGGATATGGTATTGTAAGTGATAAGGCAGAGTTTATGGTATCAGGAATGACGTGCGCTGCATGTGCGAATAGGGTGGAAAAACGTTTAAATAAGCTAGATGGTGTGAGTAAGGCGACAGTAAATTTCGCTTTAGAATCAGCTACTGTAGAATTTAATCCTGATGAAATTAGTGTTACTGAAATGAAGAGCACGATTACAAAGTTAGGATATAAATTAGAAGTAAAGTCAGATGAGCAAAATTCATCAACAGATCATCGATTACAAGAAATTGAGCGACAAAAGAAAAAGTTTATTATTTCGTTTGTTTTATCATTTCCGTTATTGTGGGCAATGGTAAGTCACTTCTCATTTACATCGTTTATTTATTTACCTGATATGCTTATGAATCCGTGGGTGCAGCTAGCTCTTGCAACTCCAGTGCAGTTTATAATTGGAGGCCAGTTTTATATAGGTGCTTATAAAGCATTGCGCAATAAAAGTGCAAACATGGATGTTCTTGTGGCACTTGGAACGTCCGCAGCTTATTTCTATAGTGTTTATTTAAGTATTCAATCAATTGGTTCCTTGGAACATATGACAGATTTATATTTTGAAACGAGCGCGGTACTTATTACATTAATTATTTTAGGTAAATTATTCGAGGCAAAAGCAAAAGGGCGTTCATCAGAAGCTATTAAAAAATTGATGGGATTACAGGCGAAAACTGCTACAGTTGTACGAGATGGAACAGAAATGAAAATTTTAATCGAAGAAGTGGTAGCAGGTGATATCGTCTATGTAAAACCTGGCGAAAAAATCCCAGTAGATGGGGAAATTGTAGAAGGAAAATCAGCGATAGATGAATCGATGTTAACAGGTGAGAGTATTCCAGTTGATAAAACAATCGGGGATGTAGTAATTGGTTCTACAATGAATAAAAATGGATTTTTAAAAGTTAAGGCAACTAAAGTAGGAAGAGACACTGCATTAGCACAAATTATTAAAGTAGTAGAAGAGGCTCAAGGTTCGAAAGCTCCTATTCAAAGGGTAGCGGATCAAATTTCAGGTATTTTCGTACCTGTTGTAGTTGGGATTGCTATTATCACTTTTGTAGTATGGATGGTATTTGTTACACCTGGTGATTTTGGAGGAGCGCTTGAGAAAATGATAGCAGTACTTGTTATCGCATGCCCATGTGCTTTAGGTCTTGCAACACCAACATCTATTATGGCGGGATCAGGAAGATCAGCTGAATACGGAATTTTATTTAAAGGTGGAGAGCATCTAGAAGCGACGCATCGATTAGATACGATTATTTTAGACAAAACAGGTACAGTTACAAATGGAAAACCGACATTAACAGATGTAATTGTAGCAGATGGATTTGAAGAGAAAGAAATATTAAAATTAGTCGGCGCAGCAGAAAAAAATTCTGAACATCCACTTGCAGAAGCGATTGTAGAAGGAATTAAAGAAAAGGGAATTGATATCCCAAGTTCAGAAACGTTTGAAGCAATTCCTGGATTTGGTATTGAGTCGGTTGTAGAAGGGAAAAAGTTATTAATTGGTACACGCCGATTAATGATGAAATTTAATATTGATATTGAAGAAGTTTCTAAATCGATGGAAGAACTAGAGCGAGAAGGAAAAACAGCAATGCTTATAGCAATAGATAAGGAATATGCTGGAATTGTTGCTGTTGCAGATACTGTAAAGGATACTTCAAAAGCAGCAATTGCAAGACTTAAGAAAATGGGTCTAGACGTTGTTATGATTACAGGTGATAATACACAGACTGCTCAGGCAATTGCTAAGCAAGTTGGTATTGATCACGTAATCGCAGAAGTATTACCAGAAGGAAAAGCAGAAGAAGTAAAAAAACTGCAAGCTAGCGGTAAGAGAGTGGCTATGGTTGGAGATGGAATAAATGATGCTCCTGCTCTTGCTACAGCTGACATTGGAATGGCAATTGGAACGGGGACAGATGTAGCAATGGAAGCAGCGGATATTACATTAATCCGTGGTGACTTAAATAGTATTGCTGATGCAATCTTCATGAGTAAAATGACGATTAGAAATATTAAGCAAAACCTATTCTGGGCATTAGCCTATAACGGCCTAGGAATTCCAATTGCGGCGTTCGGTTTCTTAGCTCCTTGGGTTGCAGGTGCAGCAATGGCATTTAGCTCTGTATCAGTTGTATTAAATGCATTAAGATTGCAAAGAGTTAAATTAAAATAGTAAAAGTTTCACTTTATAGAGTAATTGAATATGCTTTTAAACAAAAAAACAATACTTTGAATAAGTATTGTTTTTTTGTATAGAAAGAAAAAGATATAATATAGGAAAGATAGAAGCGGTAGCTTGATGAGGAGATTTATACATGTTTAAAGATATTATAATTAGAACATTCCAGAAAGAGGATTTAGAACAAGTATTACAATTATTTTATGAAACGGTTCATACGGTTAATGCAAAAGATTATAATACGTTACAGTTAAATGCTTGGGCACCAGAGAGACTAGAAAGAGAAAGCTGGCTACAATCTTTAGAAAAGAATATTTGTTATGTTGCAGATTATAAAGGTGTGATAGTAGGATTTGGGGATTATAATGAGGACCATTATGTAGATCGCTTATTTACGCATAAAGATTATCAAGGAAAAGGGATAGCTTCCTACATACTACAGAAGTTAGAAAAAGAAGCAGTGAACTTGCAGCATAGATATATATATACAGAGGCGAGTATTACAGCAAAACCCTTCTTTGAAAGCAAAGGTTTTATTTGCATAAAGGAACAAAATAAACAGCATAATGGTCAGATTTTTATTAATTATGTAATGAAAAAAATAGCCTTCTCATAAATGAGAAGGCTATTTTTCATTATTTTACAGCTTCTTTTAGTTCTTTACCAGCTTTGAAAGCAGGTACTTTAGAAGCTGCGATTTGCATTTCTTCACCAGTTTGTGGGTTACGGCCTGTACGAGCAGCTCTTTCACGAACTTCGAAAGTACCGAATCCGATAAGTTGTACTTTTTCACCAGCAGCTAAAGTGTTAGTGATTGATTCTACTACAGTTTGTAAAACTACAGTAGCTTCTTTTTGAGAAATCTCAGCATTTTGTGCTACGCTTTTAATTAATTCTGTTTTATTCATGTTTTTCACCTCATATGTAAATAATGCTATTTAAGTTGTTATTATAACGTATAAAACATCCGAGAACAAGTGTACGTAGATATATTCACGAAAAAAATGAAATTTGTAATATTTTTTAGGACCACTTTATAGCCATTCAATTTAAGCGGATACAGATTTGTTCTTTAATTCAGTTTGTTCTTTATTGGAAGATAGTTTCTTATTATAAGATATGAAATACGGTAATGCTACAAATAACATACCCCCTACTAAATTCCCGAAGAAAACAAAAATGAAGTTTGGAAAATACTCAATCCAAGTTAAATGACCAGAAAAAATTGCGGCTGGGATGACAAACATATTAGCTACAACGTGTTGGAACCCAATCGCAACGAAAGTCATAACGGGAAACCAAATACCGATAATCTTTCCGCTAAATTCTTTACTTCCCATACTGAGCCAAACAGCTAAACAAACGAGCCAATTACATCCAATTGCAGATATGAATGCTTGTAGTGGCGTATCTTGTAGTTTAGCTTGTGCAATAGACACTGTTTTCCCTAAAAAAGCCCCCTCCGTTAATCCGACAATATGGCCGAAAAAATAAGCAACGAATACAGCACCGATGAAATTGCTAAACGTAACAATAACTAAATTTCGTATTAAGTGAAATAAGGTGATTTTTTTATGAAGCCAAGCCATTGAAACTGTCATCATGTTTCCGGTTACTAGTTCACCGCCCGCAAGAATAACGAGTATAAGACCGATAGGGAAGACAGCGGCACCTAAAAAACTAGTAAATGATCCCCAAGATTTTGGCATTGTCCCAATAACATGAATATCGAGTAAATACCCTAATGCAATAAAAGCGCCACCAAAAAATCCGAGAATTAGCATAGGGAGTAATGATAAATGAGCTTTTTTTCTTCCGGAATTAGCAGCAAGTTCAGTAATCTCTTCTGGTGTACATACAGACATGAATAACCCCTCCGTAATAAAGTGATGGAACGAATAGAAGAAACATTTTTAACAATCTATGTATTATAAAAACATGTTATGAAATGTGTATAAATTTGTCAAATTTAGATGGGGATAAAATCGAGTGCAGCTTAACATTTTTTCATGGTGTCACATCAATGTAACAAAAAGGTTTTAAACTACATCTAGAGGTGAAAACGTGAATACGCATCATGTAAAAAAAAATCAAAAAAAATCAATTTTAAAGAAATTTATTATTAGTTTATTAAGTATATTAATTATTCCAGCTAGCTTGTATTTCTATGCAACAGAAATAGAACGAAGATTAGTAGCGGTCACATGGAATGAAATAGAATCTCCTACGATTCCTAAAGAGTTTAACAATAAAAAGATATTGCAATTCTCAGATGTACATTTAGGACCAGAGTTTACATTGAAACAACTAGATAATCTTGTGGGAAAGATGAATGAGTTACGTCCAGATATAGTAGTTTTTACAGGGGATTTAATAGATAAGTTTGGGACCTATAATGCGGAAAGAGAAGAGGCGAAAGAAATTTTGAGGGGAATTCATGCTCCTCTCGGAAAGTATGCTGTGTTTGGGAATCATGATAGAGGTGGGGGCGGTAGTTTATTCTACAAAAAGTACATGGAGGAAGCCGGTTTTTCTGTTTTAGTAAATGAAGTACAGAAAATTAAAGTGGAAAATGGCAAGTACATTACAATATCAGGTTTGGATGATTTCTTATTAGGGAAACCACAAATAGACTCGACTTTAAAAAACTTAAGACAACAAGATTTCAATATGCTATTAGTACATGAGCCTGATGTTGTAGATAAAGTAGCTCGTTATCCAGTTGATTTTCAAATGTCAGGACATAGTCACGGAGGACAAGTTCAAATTCCCTTTGCGGGCCCTTTAATTACCACAAAATTAGCTGAGAAGTATGTTGAAGGAATGTATGAATTAGAAGGAAAGAGTAAGTCATTACATTTATATGTAAATCGAGGTATTGGGACGACTAGAATGCCTGTTAGGTTTTGGAGTGTACCGGAACTTTCGGTTTTTGTATTGAAGAAAAATAGTAATTAGAATAGGGCGTTTAACATGTTTGAAAAAAAGAGAATTTTTAATAGAAAGTTCTTTTTTTATTGATTAAAATCTGAATATTGTGTACTTTTTATTTGAAGTGTTAAAAAGAAAGGGGAATTTCTATGATAGAAACATGGCATAAAGAATTGGAAAGTTTATATAACCAAATGGTTTCGTGGCGAAGAGATTTTCATCAATACCCAGAGCTATCGTTTCAAGAAATAGAAACACCGAAAAAAATAGCTGAAATCTTAAAAAGTTTTCATATTGATGTGAAAACAGATGTAGGTGGAAGAGGCGTAATTGGCGTAATTGAAGGTAGAAGACCTGGGAAGACGATAGCGTTACGTGCTGATTTTGATGCACTACCTATTCAAGATGAAAAACAAGTCTCATATAAATCAAAGGTTCCTGGCGTAATGCATGCTTGTGGGCATGATGGACATACAGCAACACTTTTAGGAATTGCAAAAGTATTAAGTGATAACCGAGACCAGATTTCTGGAAAAATAGTACTTATTCATCAACATGCAGAAGAGAAAGAACCTGGCGGGGCAATTGCTATGATTGAGGACGGTTGTTTAGAAGGAGTAGATGTTGTTTTTGGTACACATTTATCTTCTCAAATGCCCCTAGGAATTGTAGGTGCGAGGGCTGGGGCGATGATGGCAGCAGCGGATAGTTTTGAAGTGAAGATTCAAGGGCGAGGTGGTCACGGAGGAATGCCACATCATACTGTGGATGCCATTATCGTTGCGACACAAGTTATTAATCAGTTGCAACTATTAGTTAGTAGAAAAGTAGATCCGTTACAATCTGCTGTATTAACAGTTGGTACATTCCATGCTGGTCAAGCGGATAATATTATTGCGGATACTGCTACATTTACAGGAACAATTCGGACGTTAGATCCTGAAGTGAGAGAATTTATGGAGAAGGAATTTAAACGAGTTGTTGAGGGGATTTGCCAGTCTCTTCATGCTGAAGTTAATATTCAATATAAACGGGGTTATCCAATATTAATAAATCATTTAGAAGAAACGAATTATTTTATGGCGATTGCGGAACGTGATCTTGGAAGAGACAGAGTCATCGAAGTGCCACCGATTATGGGTGGTGAAGATTTTGCATACTACTTAGAAAATGTTTCAGGAGCATTTTTCTTTACAGGTGCAGGTAATGAAGAAATAGGTGCAACATATCCACATCATCATCCTCAATTTGATTTTGATGAACGTGCGATGTTGGTTGGCGGAAAATTACTTTTAACTCTTGTAAATAGTTATTTAAGAGATGGAAAAGAATCTCTTAAAACTTTAGATGTGAATGTGACAAAGTAATTTGTATAAATAAAAAGCAACAATAGGTTATGTAAAGTAACCTATTGTTGCTTTTGTTATTTTTGAGAGGGAATAGCATCAAAATTAATGGACCAAGACATTAAACCGCTGTGTATAGAAAATTATTAAACTTAATGTAATAATTTCTGTAGGAAGTTGAATTATAATTGTTAAATTCAGAATATTTTGATATATTTAAAAGTGTAGGACAAGATTTTTTTGCATAATACTCTTACATAAATTTCAAAAACAAGTTTGGAAGGGGATGTACAAGAGTTGGATAAAAATCTTAAGAAAGACCTTAAAATACGCCACATTACAATGATTTCAATTGGCGGCGTAATAGGGGCTGGTTTGTTTGTTGGAAGTGGTGCAGTTGTGCATTCTGCAGGACCAGGTTCTATCGTTTCATATGCATTAGCGGGACTTCTAGTCGTTTTCGTCATGAGAATGTTGGGGGAAATGGCAGCTATTAACCCGACAAGTGGTTCATTTGCAACATATGCACGAGAAGCAATTGGTCCATGGGCGGGTTATACAATTGGATGGCTATATTGGTTTTTCTGGGTAATTGTAATTGCGATAGAAGCGACAGCAGGTGCTGGTATTATTCAATATTGGATTCCGCAAATCCCGCTTTGGTTATTGAGCTTAATATTAACAATATTATTAACGTTAACGAATGTTTTTTCGGTGAAATCATTTGGAGAGTTTGAATATTGGTTTTCTTTTATTAAAGTAATAAGTATTGTTTTGTTCCTTTCTCTTGGACTTGCTGTTATTTTAGGACTTGTCCCAGGAACGGAAGCACCTGGTACTTCAAATTTAATTGGACAAGGTGGATTTATGCCAAATGGTATAAGTTCGGTGTTGCTTGGTATTACAGTTGTTATATTTTCATTTATGGGATCAGAAATCGTAGCAGTAGCGGCTGGTGAGTCTGCTGAACCTGTAAAAGCAGTAAAAACAGCAACAAATAGCGTGATTTGGCGTATTCTTGTATTTTTTATTGGATCTATAGCGGTAGTTGTTACGCTTCTTCCATGGAATTCAGCAAACATACTAAAAAGTCCGTTTGTAGCGGTACTTGAACATATAGGGATACCAGCGGCAGCACAGATTATGAATTTTATCGTTTTAACAGCTGTACTTTCATGTTTGAATTCAGGTTTATATACGAACTCAAGAATGCTATTTTCTATGGCAGAAAGAGGAGATGCTCCAAAGGCATTTTTAAAGTTGAACAGTAGTGGTGTTCCTGTTCGGGCAGTTTTATTTGGAACTTTCTTCGCCTATATCGGTGTTGTATTTAGCTACATATCTCCAGATAAAGTTTTTTTATTTTTGGTGAATGCATCTGGTGGGATTGCGTTACTAGTTTATCTCGTTATTGCAGTTTCGCATTTAAAGATGCGTAAAAAAATGGGGAAAGTAGAACAAGAAGATTTGAAAGTGAAAATGTGGCTTTTCCCGTACTTAACGTATGTTACAATTGCCGCTATTATAGCAGTTTTAGTTGCAATGTTTGCAATTGAATCCTTACGTTCACAAGCGATTTTAACGATGATTGTTACAGTTCTTATTATAGTTTCTTATTTTATTTTTAATAGAAATAAAACTAGTTCAGCTTTGAGTCCTAAAAATAGGAATGAAGAATCTGTGCGATTCTAATTTCTTGTTTTCAAAGAAAGTTACATCCAATCATTGCTAGAAAAGATTCATATATAAGTAAAGAAACAAGTAATTACTATTAGCATAGTGGAAATGAACTTTTTTCTTGACTTTTTATATGAAGGAGAGCAAAATGGTAAAAAAGGAAGGGGGGATGATGATGGAAGAGTACGTATTAGACCTGTATAATCTGCTATATACGACAGAGTGGCAAGATATTGTTTCGTTTCTTGGGATATTATTTTGCATGAAAATTGTAATTGTATATATGGAAGAGCAAGGTATGTTCTATTCCTTCTCATCCCCGTTCGATTTGCAACGTGAGCCGTTGCTAAACTATGCCAATGTAAAATACGAACAAATTCCTTTTGTTATATTCTTTATGATTCGTTTTATAACGGCGATTGTGAAGAAGAAGGAAAGTGACGAAGAAGAATGCCATCCAACTTGTTATATAGCCAACGCTTTTTAAGCTAAATACAAGGAGGAGATTTATATGTGGTTTCGATTTCTTATGATTGGTTTCTTTTCATTAACAGCAATTTCATTAATGGGATATCAGGTGTCTGAAATATTTCAAGCGTATAGCAGTACGTTTTTTAACAAAAACTAATCGCATTGCTATTTGAATAATAAAGCGATAAAATCCTTCTTAAGAAGTATTGTTAAGAAGGATTTTTTCTTTGTTTAATCTTACTGTGTCAAAGTATTGTCACATTTACACCGTGAATAATATGTTAAAATAGTGAGGTTAATTATACATATTTGAAAGAAGAGGAGTGACCAATTTGGTAGATCAATCAACAAATCAGAAAAGCTATGCTCCTATTGTGATAACGCTTTCTGTAATTGTAAACGCGATTATTTTATTTTTGTTCTTTGGACCTGTTGGATATGAAGGAGAATTACATTTTGATGTAACTATCTTACCAATGTTAAATGCAATTTTTAATAGTTTTACGTTTGTATTTTTATTAGCAGCTTTATTCTCTATTATTAAAAAGAATGTAAAAATGCACCGTGGTTTTATTCTTGCAGCATTTACAACGACTTTATTATTTTGTGTGTCATATTTATCGTATCATTACTTGGCACCAGCAACGCATTTTGGAGGAGAAGGTTTCATTAAATATGTGTATTTCTTCATTTTAATTACACATATTATCCTTGCAGCGATTATCGTACCACTTGCATTGTTCGCACTTGTATTTGGTTTTACGAATCAATTAACACGTCACCGTAAAATTGTACGTTGGACGATGCCAATTTGGTTATATGTAAGCTTATCTGGTGTTATTGTTTACTTAATGATCTCACCTTATTATCAATAAAAAATCTCAGCCTAGAGGCTGGGATTTTTTTGTTAAGCAAATTTGTTTGTGAAATTTTAAAAATATGGTATACAAAAGTATAGTTGCTTTTAATATAGAAGGGTGGTAAATAAGAATATGCAAAATTTTGTATTTCGTAATCCAACAAAACTTATTTTTGGTAAAGGACAATTAGAGCAGTTAAAAACTGAAATTCCACAGTTCGGTAAAAAAGTTCTTCTCGTATATGGAGGAGGAAGTATTAAAAGAAACGGTATTTATGATAATGTAATTTCTATTTTAAAAGATATAAATGCGGAAGTGTTTGAGTTGACAGGTGTTGAACCGAATCCTCGTTTATCAACTGTAAAGAAAGGGATTCAAATTTGTAAAGACAATGGAGTTGAATTTATTTTAGCAGTTGGTGGAGGAAGTGTAATTGACTGTACGAAAGCGATTGCTGCTGGTAGTAAATATGATGGAGATGTATGGGATATTGTAACGAAAAAAGCATTTGCTAGCGAAGCGTTGCCATTCGGTACTGTTCTAACTCTTGCGGCAACAGGTTCTGAAATGAATGCAGGCTCTGTAATTACAAACTGGGCAACAAATGAAAAGTATGGCTGGGGCAGTCCAGTTACATTCCCTCAGTTTTCAATTTTAGATCCAGTTCATACTGCGTCTGTGCCGAGAAATCAAACAATTTATGGTATGGTCGATATTATGTCGCACGTATTAGAACAATATTTCCACCATGGAACAAATACAGAACTACAAGATCGGTATTGTGAATCGATTTTAAAAACAGTAATAGAAACAGCTCCTAAGCTTTTAAATGATCTAGAAAGTTATGAGCACAGAGAAACAATTCTATATTGTGGAACGATGGCGTTAAACGGTATTTTAGCGATGGGAGTAAGAGGAGATTGGGCAACCCATAATATTGAGCATGCAGTTTCTGCAGTTCATGATATACCACATGGAGGTGGCCTCGCGATTTTATTCCCGAACTGGATGAAGCATGTTGTGGATGAGAATGTGAATCGTTTTAAACAGTTCGCTATTCGTGTGTTCAATGTAGAATCAGATGGGAAAACAGATAAAGAAATTGCAATAGCGGGGATTGAAGCATTACGCCAGTTTTGGACGTCAATTGAAGCGCCAGTAACATTAGCAGATTACGGCATTGGGGAAAATGAAATTGACTTAATGGCGGATAAAGCGATGGCTTATGGTGAATTCGGTAACTTTAAAAAATTAAATAAAGATGATGTTCTTGAAATTTATAAAGCTTCTTTATAAGCAATTTGAGAGTGAGACCCTATTTGATCGGAGTATCAAATAGGGTCTTTTTTGATTGTTTATTAACGGAATTGAATGTTAGTGATTATTTTTGATTGATTTTGATTGATTTTTGTGATCGTTTTCATTATACTGTAATCAAAGGAGAGGTGAATAAAATGTTAACTCCTGAACGTCATCAAATGATACTACAGCTTGTAAAGGAACAGAAAGTTGTTAAATTGCAGCAATTAGTTGAAAGAACGGAAAGCTCTGAATCGACAATTCGTCGTGATTTAGCGCAATTGGAAAAACAAAGGTTATTAAAAAGAGTTCATGGCGGTGCCTCTATATTAACTGGAAAAGGGCAAGAGCCAACGATGGTTGAAAAATCATCCAAAAACATTCATATAAAACAACAAATTGCCAAGTATGCCGCTAGCAGTGTTGAACAAGGTGATTGCATTTATTTAGATGCAGGAAGTACGACTTTTGAAATGATTCCGTTTTTAATAAATAAAGATGTTACTGTCGTTACAAATGGTCTTATGCATATTGAAGCTTTAGTTGAAAATAACATTCGGGCGTATTTACTAGGCGGAATGATGAAGAGTAGGACGAAAGCTTTAATTGGTGCCATGGCACAGGAAAGTATGCAAAAATATCGTTTTGATAAATGCTTTTTAGGAGCTAATGGTGTACATGAACAGTTAGGGTATACAACACCAGATCCAGAAGAAGCACTTTTGAAACAAATGGCATTAACATTAGCAAACGAAGGGTATTTCTTAATTGATGAAAGTAAATTTTCAGAAGTTGCGTTTGCGAAAATTGCAAATGTTGAAGAGGCAAACATTATTACAAACTATTTAGAAATTGATTTAGAAAAATATAAAAGACAAACCAATGTAATTGAGGCTGATAAACAATGATCTATACAGTTACTTTAAACCCATCTATTGATTACGTAGT
The DNA here is from genome assembly GCF_001884235.1 of Bacillus paramycoides. GTDB lineage: Bacteria > Bacillota > Bacilli > Bacillales > Bacillaceae_G > Bacillus_A > Bacillus_A paramycoides. The sequence goes on from NZ_MAOI01000071.1 coordinate 90,752, forward strand.
ACAAGTTAATTCTTTCGATTTAGGAACAGTAAACCGAGCGGAGAAAGATATGAAGTTTCCTGGAGGAAAAGGAATCAATGTTTCTCGTGTTCTTCATCGTTTAGGTGTTGAAAATGTAGCGCTTGGTTTTACAGGTGGATTTACTGGTCAATTTATTGAAAATGTATTACATGATGAAGGTGTAACAACAAACTTCGTACAAGTAGACGGAGATTCACGAATTAATGTGAAAATAAAAGGACAAGAAGAAACAGAGTTAAATGGACAAGGTCCTATTGTGACAAATGAGCAATTTGGGCAGTTAATGAAAAAAATTGAAAGTATGCAACTTGGAGATTGTGTTGTACTAGCAGGAAGTGTACCAGCTTCTATTCCAACTACCTTTTATGAATCAATCGCAGCGTTTGGAGCAGAAAAAGGTATTCGTGTAGTAGCAGATGCAAGTGGAAGTGCGTTAAAACATGTAATTAAAAATAACCCATTTTTAATAAAGCCAAATCATCATGAACTTGGTGAGTTATTTGGAGTGGAGCTTTCAACAGTAGAAGACATTTTACCGTATGGAAGAAAATTAATCGAACAAGGTGTAGAGCACGTTATAGTATCAATGGCCGGAGATGGAGCTTTATTATTTACGGCAGAAGGTATATATGAGGCGACTGTCCCGAAAGGTATTGTTATTAACTCAGTTGGAGCAGGGGATTCTCTTGTTGCAGGATTTGTAGGGAAATATGAACAGACAAAAGATATTGAAAAGGCATTTCAATATGGTGTTGCAACAGGGAGTGCAACAGCATTTTCAGCAGATTTATGTACAAAGGAAAAAGTAGAAGAATTATTGTCGCAAGTAATTGTCACAAAGCGATAGGGGGAAACAACATATGAAAATTACAGAACTATTAAAAAGGGATACAGTCATTATGAATTTGACAGCTTCAAATAAAGAAGCTGTCATAGATGAATTAGTTGAGAAATTAAACGGAGCAAATCGTTTAAATAGTAAGGCTGAATTTAAAGAAGCTATTTTAAAGCGTGAGTCACAAAGTACAACTGGAATTGGTGAAGGTATTGCAATACCTCATGCGAAGACGAAGGCAGTTAAGCAACCAGCGATTTGTTTTGGCAGAAGTGTAAGCGGTATCAACTATGAATCGCTTGATGGACAGCCCGCACATTTGTTTTTTATGATTGCTGCAAGTGAAGGGGCGAATAATACTCATTTAGAAACGTTATCTCGTCTCTCTACGTTATTGATGGATGAAGGGTTTCGCAAGCAATTATTAGAAGCAAAGGATGAAGATGAACTTCTCCGTTTATTTGATGAAAAAGAGAATGAAAAAGAAGAAGAAGTTGAAGTAGCAAAACCAGAAGGGAATGAACCATATGTATTAGCTGTTACAGCTTGTCCGACTGGTATCGCTCACACATATATGGCTGCTGATAGTTTGAAAGCAAAAGCGGCAGAGTTAGGGATTGCGATTAAAGTTGAAACGAATGGATCAACAGGTGTAAAGAACGGTTTAACGAAAGAGGATATCGATCGTGCAACAGCAATTATTGTCGCTGCAGATAAACAAGTAGAAATGAACCGTTTCGCTGGGAAGCATGTCATTCAAGTGCCGGTAGCTGATGGTATTAGAAAAACTGAAATCCTTCTTAATAGAGCTGTAAAACAGGACGCGCCAATCTTTAAAGGTGTTAAAGAGAATGGGAAGGCAGAAAGTGTTGAGAAAGGAAAAGGGTTAGGAATCTATAAGCATTTAATGAGCGGTGTAAGTAATATGCTTCCATTCGTTGTTGGTGGCGGGATTTTAATCGCACTAGCATTTATGTTCGGTGGAATTAAGGCAAAAGGTCCCATTGCTGAAATATTAATGGCTATTGGTGGTGGAGAAAAAGGAGCTTTCTTATTCCTTGTTCCAATTTTAGCTGGATTTATTGCAAGCTCTATTGCTGATCGTCCTGGTTTTATGCCTGGTGTTGTTGGTGGCTTTTTAGCAGCACAAGCGAATGCTGGATTTTTAGGTGGATTAATTGCAGGTTTCTTAGCAGGATATGTTGTTGTCGGTTTGAAAAAGCTATTTTCTGGTTTGCCAGCGCAGTTAGAAGGGATTAAACCGGTCTTGCTATATCCGGTATTTGGGTTATTAATTACAGGTGTTATCATGTTAAAAGTAGTCAATCCACCTGTAGTTGCGTTAAATGAAATGTTAACGAGTTGGTTAAATAGTTTAGGTGGTACAAATGCTATACTATTAGGTTTAATTTTAGGTGGTATGATGGCAATTGATATGGGGGGACCAATTAATAAGGCGGCGTTTACATTCGGTATCGCTGCAATTGCGGCAGGAAACTTTGGTGTACATTCAGCAGTTATGGCTGGTGGTATGGTACCTCCACTTGCAATCGCACTAGCAACTACAATCTTCAAAACGAAGTTTACAGAAGCAGAACGTAAATCTGGCTTAACAAATTATATCATGGGAGCGTCATTTATTACAGAAGGTGCGATTCCATTTGCAGCTGCAGATCCAGTTCGAGTAATTGTAAGTTGTGTTGTTGGTTCAAGTATTGCAGGTGCCTTATCTATGTTATTTCAAATTACATTGCCAGCACCGCATGGTGGACTTTTTGTCATCGCATTAGTAAATAAACCTTGGCTATATATTTTCTCTATATTAATAGGGGCAGTTGTTTCGGCTCTTATGATGGGGATTTGGAAGAAAAAAGTTAATTAAAAGGTAAAAAGGGACAGCTAGCGGGAGCTGTTCCTTTTTTATTACAAAAAAGTGGTTTAATAATTGAATCATGATGGATTTTGGTAAAAGATGTAATGGAAAACGATTTTTTTGTAACAAAACAGTAATATTGTAATTTTTTCTGGAAAAAAACTCTCATACTAATATGTGGGAAATATATGAAAACTATTGATAATTTTGGTAGAAATACAATTCTTTAATATGGAAATTTATGTTACAAATCATTAATCGTTTGTTACGAATGCTTTGTAATTTTGTGATTTTCGAAATTCCGTAAAAAACTGTTGCTATAATGAGAACACGAAAACAAAGCGAATGGAGGCTATTCATGAAAAAATTATTAGGTATAGCAACGGCAGCAGTTTTTGGTCTTGGGATTTTTGTAGGTTCTGCAAAAGCAGAAACGATTGTAACGACAGATGTATTAAACGTTAGGGAAACCCCAACTGTAGAATCAAAACTTGTAGGTAAAATGTTAAGTGGAAATAAATTAGATGTTATAAATACAGAAAACGGATGGTCAAAAATTAAATTAGACGGTAAAGAAGCGTTTGTAAGTGCTGAGTTTACGAAAAGTACTTATTATGTAACAGCAAACGTATTAAACGTTCGTGCTGGAGCGAATACTGACTCAGAAATTCTTGGCACGCTAAAAAAAGATGACGTGATTGAAACGACAAATCAAGTGCAAAACGAATGGTTACAATTCGAATATGGTGGGAAAGCGGCATATGTTCACGTACCATTTTTAACAGGTACAGCACCTGTTATTGAAAGAAAAGAAATTCCAGCTCAAGCTGAAGCGCCAACTAAGGTGAAAACGGCGGTTAAAAATGATACGGCAGTTAACAGAAAAGCACCTGCTAAGAGTGAAGAAACAAGTAAACCAGAAGCGCAAGCGAAGCCGACAGCTAAATCAGTGGCGAAATCTACTGAAACAAATGCACCAGCTGGTGGTCGTGAAATAACAGTAGAAGCGACAGCGTACACAGCTAATCCAAGTGAAAATGGTACATATGGTGGTCGAGTGTTAACTGCGATGGGTCATGATTTAACAGCGAATCCAAACATGAAAGTTATTGCTGTTGATCCGAAAGTAATCCCTCTTGGATCAAAAGTGTGGGTAGAAGGGTATGGAGAAGCAATTGCTGGAGATACTGGTGGCGCGATTAAAGGAAACCGTATTGATGTTCTAGTTGGTTCAGATGGTAATGCGGATAGTTGGGGTCGTAAATCCGTTAAAGTGAAAGTTATACAATAATTTATCTGTATTAAAATAAAAAACGGCTGCTTGAAAATGTCTAAGTAGCCGCTTTTTTTATATGAGATTCACTGAAAGGGATAAACCGTTTTACCTGTAATAATTTTATACGCGCTGCAAAATTGAGTTTGCATGTACTCTGTATTTTTATTTTCTGGATGTAACGTCGTTTCTTGAAGGGTAGAATGAAAGGAACGTAGTAAACAATTTAAGGCGAAGTATAATTCTTCTTGTGAACAATTTTGTTCTTTTGTAGCAGTAGCTAAAATGAGGTCTTTTGTTAATGATGAAAAATCGATAGTGGTTTGTTTCATAGTCATTGCACCCTCTCCGAGCTATTTTTAATCATGTATATGCAAAATTGGACAAACTATGTTCTTTTTTTATATATAATTTCATGTACTGGATTCAAAGAACTTGCAATCACACCATTAAAATTGGTAAGATTGGGTATAATGATTAGGTGGAGTATATTACATAAAGAGAGTTGAGTTATATGGGAGAAGTGCAACGTGAAAAAGTTGCTGTCATCATTGGGCCAACTGCTGTCGGAAAGACGAAATTAAGTATCGATCTTGCAAAAGCATTGAATGGTGAGATTATTAGTGGTGATTCCATGCAAATTTATCGTACGATGGATATTGGGACTGCAAAGGTAACGACGGATGAGATGGACGGAATTCCGCATTATATGATTGATATAAAAAATCCGGAAGATTCATTTTCTGTGGCGGAATTTCAAGAACGTGTTCGTAAGTACATTCGAGAGATTACAGAGCGTGGGAAATTACCGATTATTGTTGGTGGAACTGGCCTTTATATACAATCTGTTTTATTCGATTACCAGTTTACTGATGAGGCTGGGGATGCTATATACCGAGAGCAGATGGAAAAGTTAGCGTTAGAACGCGGTGTGGAATATGTACATAAAAAATTGCAAGAAGTAGATCCAGAAAGTGCGGAGCGTATTCATGCAAATAATGTAAGGCGTGTTATTCGGGCGTTAGAAATTTTTCACACGACGGGTGAAAAAAAGAGTAACCAGCTCGAAAAACAAGAAAATGAGTTACTGTACGATGTTTCATTAATTGGCTTGACAATGGATCGAGAAATGCTATACGATCGCATTAACTTACGTGTTGACCTAATGGTTGAACAAGGTTTATTAGAGGAAGTAAAAGGTCTGCATGAAAGAGGAGTGCGAGAGTGTCAATCTATTCAAGCGATTGGTTATAAAGAGATATATGATTATTTTGAGAATCGTGTCTCTTTAGAAGAAGCGGTATCACAATTAAAGACGAATTCACGCCGTTATGCAAAACGTCAATTAACGTGGTTCCGTAATAAAATGGATGTCGCGTGGTTTGATGTTACTGATGGTGAAAAAACGTCAGAAATTTTACGATACATAGAAGGAAAGCTACAACTAAAGTCGAATAATAGTAAGTAGAGAAAAAGAGGAGGATTCGACATGAAGCAATCAATCAATATTCAAGATCAGTTTTTAAATCAACTCCGTAAAGAGAATACGTTCGTTACGCTGTACTTATTAAATGGTTTTCAGCTTCGTGGATTAATTAAAGGGTTTGATAACTTTACAGTCCTACTGGAAACAGAAGGTAAGCAACAGCTTATTTATAAACATGCAATTTCTACATTTGTACCTCAAAAAAATGTTTCAATTGAATTAGAGTAGTAATGAATTGTACATAACAAAAAAGAGCGAGTTTCTCGCTCTTTTTTTATTTGTCATAAACAATAAATAGTGAAATTTAAGCGATTCTAAATATAGTAAGTCGAACGTTAGTGTTTCCGGTTGAAGGGAGCGTAATCTCGTTAAGAGTAGATTGGAGAGAAATATTTGCGCCAGCTGCTAAAGTTTCAATTGTTGTAAAGGAAAGCGAGTCGCCTATTAAATTAGAGGAGAAATTATCTGTTGCGACTGTACCATTTATTGAAATTCCAACACCAAATGGGGCGCCGCCTGGTGCAGTTGTAGAGATTGAGACGCTAATTACATAAATACCAGCATTGACGACGGTAACTGTGTCTGTGCCTTTAAAAATAATATTGTTTACATTAATTGCAGTGCCGAAAATGAAGTTATTAAATTGGAGTACAGTTTGTTGAATATTATTTTGTACAACAATTGTCGCGATTGGGAAGTTTGGTCCAGTCGGTCCGGTAGCGCCCGTGATACCTTGAGGTCCAGTGGCGCCAGTAGCACCCGTGATACCTTGAGGTCCAGTAGCCCC
>NZ_MAOI01000072.1 GCF_001884235.1 Bacillus paramycoides
ATAAACGATAATAAAATACTACGTGAAAAGACCACGTTTTATATAAAAATATACCTTAAGTTGATGGATGTGGGGTGATACCCCTTAACGAAAGTAAACTTTTGGGTAAAAGTTTACTTTCATTAAAATAACAAATTGTAAGTAGCGAATCCGCTGCTTTTTTATTTTGCATAGAAAAAGGAACCATAATAGGCTCCTTAATTCGATTCAGAAGTTGTGTAGTTTTTATTGATGATATCTCGCATGTTTAAGATAAAGAATAGAAGAAAAACCACGGCTATGATACCGTTAGCCCAGTAGTATGTATGCCCCGTTGTGAATCCAGTATAGAAAGAAAGTGAATTCCAAATTAAAAGGATTGTTGAACAGATAGTAGAGATTAATAATGAACCAAAACTTCTCATGATTGTCACCTCGATTCAAAATGTTAGAGATTATTTATAATTTTACATCCTGATAAATAGATTTATAATAATAGGATGTAATAAAATGATTTAAAGGAATTACCGTGAGATGGGGGAATATGGCTAGGTAGCAAATCCGCTACTTTTTTATTTTGCATAGAAAAAGGAACCATAATAGGCTCCTTAATTCGATTCAGAAGTTGTGTAGTTTTTATTGATGATATCTTTTATGTTGATAATTAAGGATATAAAGAATCCAGCAGCTAGGATACCGTTTACCCAGTAATATGTATTCCCTGATGTAAATTTATTATAAAAGGAATCGACATTATAATATACTAAGCCTGCTGAAAGGACGGTAGAAATTACTAACGTACCAAAACTTTTCATACTGTTCACCTCAATTTTAAATTTTTCGACTTTTGGTACAATTATACATTTAAATAAAAAGATTTACAAAGGGATTATCATAAGGAAGAGTTAGACAAATGAGGTATCGCCAGGATTTTGGAAAAAACCACGCTAAGAAAAAAATACAATAAGCTGCCCATATGAACAGCTTATTTACATAATTATCTTTAGCGGAAGTCATTTTAAAATTCTATGTGTCGATTTTTTCTTTGCCCTTACGGATAAACCACCATATCAAAGCCACAAATAGCACGAAAAGCGGTATTATTTGAATAAAGAAAAATCCTTTCCAAAAATAAAGTGGATTATTATATGTAAATTCTGTTGCCGCCTCATTTGTATAAGAAACAAACGAACCTACCAAATAAGCCATTGGAATTGTGATTAGATTTATTCCTAGAAAGACCATTATCAATGATAGGTTTTTATCTTTAATTTTTGGTGAACCAGACTTGATAAATAAAAATGTTGCAGTGCCAAATATAAGAAAAAGTGTCATTACATAAAAAATCCCCATAATACCCCTCCATGATTTTAATTGTACCATCAGCAAAGACAACTTTGTGCAAATTTGGATGAATAGGATATTCATGCTCAGTTAACATAACGTCTCATTATCGGTAGTAAAGACATGGTGGATTTCTACTCTCATAAGGAATCCGCCTTTTTCTTTTTCTATGACTCTATTCATTTTTTTATACATTCCTATCCTGGATGGGTTTCAGAGTTCCCGTTTGTTACTAAATTAGCCGAAAAACTGCATAAAATCTTGCATGGTTTTTTTCCGAAATGCTGGTGCTACCCCATCGCTATCAAGTTAAAAAACTAATTATCCCCCAAAACGAAAAAAACGAGCTGAATTCACATAAATAACTGTAGCGAGATAAAAATTTCGTTCTGGGGGTACTATAAAATTTTAGCCTGATGGCGATGCGTCAGTACCCCATAAAGAAAAGACACTCATATAAGAGTGTCTTTTCTAATATAAGCAAAAACGTAACATATTATTTATCTGTTTGTTTTTGCTTATTTTTCAAATACTCCGCACGCAATTTTTCAAGTTGCTGCTTTTTATCAAATTTGGCAGGCGTCTGTTTTTCATGAAACTTTGCCACAGCTACCTGACCTTTGTAATCCAATTGATATTTTCCCACTTTGTTCACCTACTTTTCTTGTCTTTAAAGAGAATCTATTCAACAAATATAATATACCTTATTTTACTGAAGTAAACCTTATTACTTTATTAGTTGCAAAGTCTTTTTCCTACTTGTTTAAAAAAATCACCCCTTGTTATTAACTTTTCTACTTATATCTATCTTGATCCGAATATTTCCTACTTCACAATCTCAATAGAGTAAAGCCTATTGGTACATAATCAAATCACCTTTAAATTAGACTCCATAATGTCTCATAAGATTTGTATCAAAATGCTTATCGTTGTAAATGCGTATTTTCCTGACTCTCCCCCATAAAGAAAAGACACCCTAAGGTGCCTTTCTCCGACTTGAACCGTCTTAATTTTAATAATAGGTATTGGATTCCCATCCGAATATTATTTTATCATGTTAAGTAATATTGGTCATTGAGAAAAGGAAAAGCCCTATATAGGGGTACCGCCACACATCCATCAACTTAAGGATTTAGACTATTCTTGAAGTTAAAAGCACGTTACTATTCTCTTATGTTAA
>NZ_MAOI01000073.1 GCF_001884235.1 Bacillus paramycoides
CCTCTTTAACGCAAGCCCCCCGAGCATACATGCTTCCGACGATCCAGTTGTTGAAACGCCCATAGTCGTAAGGGGGGTGGGCGAATGCCAGAGGTTGGCTAAAATGCGGACACACCGCTCCTCAATTTCGGCTGTCTGTGGATATTCATCCTTGTCAATCATGTTCTTGTCGAAAGATTTGGCATATAAGTGCTCTGCGGCAGGCTCCATCCATGTGCTAACGAATGTTGCAAGATTCAAGCGGGCATTGCCATCAAGAGCAATTTCATCATGGACGATTTGATACGCTGTTTCTGGTAACATGCCTTCATCACGCATGTGAAAGCGCGGAACGACTGATTCTCCTTCGCGGGCAAACAGAGGATTTACAGAAAATTCGTGAGGCAGCTCCATTTGCACGTGACGCGGTAGAGCTTGTGGATTATCTGGCATGATCTCTTTTCCTTCGTATGCATCGTTTTGAACTTCTGCTTTTCGATCCTGTGGCATACAAGTCCCCCTTAATTAATTGTTTAACAAACATATTATTTACAAAAAAGCATTTGTTAAACCAAGGTGACAATTCTAATAAAAGGTGCTACCACCATTCGAATTAAAGGAATATATTAATGTAAGCCATTCAAATAACAAAACAGCACCTCTCCAGCAAATTAGGGGGTGCTGTTGTTTTTTCGCTAAAACCTCATTTACTTATGATACGGTTCACCACTATTAATGCTGGACTATATCCTCTACAACCTGCCCTAAACATGAAACAGGCACGCGCGTTCATCTTTCGATAATCGCGTTAAAAATATTAACTACCCCCAAGAGTAAAAATACTATCCCTTCTTTATATTCTTACTAAAAGAATAGCGTTTTTTCATTATTTAAATATGATTTCATCTGAATTTGATGGAGATTTCTCCTACAAAAGTAGTAGAATTTTTATTTGAATTTGCTACCTCAGTTGGATTTATCATATTTCAATTTCGATAGAATAGTAAATAGGTATATCGGATATGGAGATACATTACAATGATTATACATACTTCAGATTTAGAATTACAGTAACTACTCAGCCCGTAAGTTACTAATAAAGAAAGGAATAAGCAGAATGATACAGAACATATACGAAACTCATTTACATGTAAGAGATTTAGAAAAGGCGATAGATTTCTATCAAAATAAGTTAGGGTTAGCATTAGCAAGAAAACTATCCAAAAGAAAAGTGGCTTTCTTTTGGGTAGGAAAAAATAAAAAGCAAATGCTTGGACTATGGGAAGTACATAATATTGAAGATTTTGAGATGAAACACTTTGCTTTTGGTGTAGATTTAGAATTTCTAAAGACTTCTAAATTGTGGTTAGAGAATCGTGGAATAGAAGTGGTAGGAAGCCAAGGAAAAGGAAATCAAGAGCCAATTGTCCAAAGATGGATGCCAGCTGCGAGTGTATACTTTCTGGATTGTGATGGAAATAAATTAGAGTTTATTTCTATGTTACATGATAATCCAGGTGAATTAGAATATGCATCCTATTTAAGTGAATGGGATGCGGAACACCAAGAAAAATAAATGAGATTGTATCTATAAAACGGAAAAAACGTTATTCTTTTTGTAAAAATATACAGAAAGAATAGCGTTTTTTTTCATTTCAAGGAAATTTAGTTTTGCTAGCTTGATAGCGATGGGGTGGTACCCCATGCCCATCAAGCTACTATTTTGAGCAGCCTCCCATAACAAAAATTTTACCTTTTCACAGTTATTTATAAGAGTTCGGCTCATTTTTTCTTTTTTGGGGGTATTTGCTCTTCTTAACTTGATAGTACTCCCAGAACGAAATTTTGTGTTAACTTATAACAAAAAAGCATATTTTTTCGTTTTGGGGTTGACCTGTTTTCTTAGCTTGATAGTCATGGCGTGCTCCCCCTTAAAGGTCAATTGATAAATTAAAACAAAGTTCAATTATTTAAAATAAAGAGTAATGAGGAATCCTATTTTTACAATTTTCACCCTTAATGTAAAACAGGTTAGTTGAATAAGAAACAGTTACTATTCATCGGTTAGTTTAAATCTAAAAACCAACCGTCTCTTTGATGGTTGACCATTGAATTACAGATTCAAACTCATTGTCAGTCTTCATTGCTCCAACCAAGATATCATCAATGTTATTTTTATCATTCAAATAGTGTTCAAGAGTTAAATTGATAATTTTTGAGGTATGTAAATCCAATAATTCATTCTTAGAAATCCAAAATAATTCCCCTTCGTCAGAAGGAATAAAGTTACTATGATCTGTTTCTCCAAAGTAGACATATTGCTGACGCAATTCACCACTATTTTTCTCAAGCAGAATGTATTTCAGCCTAAAGTTTTTAATTTCTTCTTTTTTATATCCTGTTTCTTCTTTAATTTCTCTGTAACTTGCTTCCATTGGAGAATTGAGTTCATTAGCTTCCATATGACCTCCAATACCACCCCAAAATTCAAAATTAAAGATTTTACTCTTCTCTTTCTTCATCATTAACATTTTGTCTTGATGAATTAAGAATGCCGTAGCCATCTGTCTTACTTCCAACAATAACAACCTTTCCACAATTTCTAATTTTTTATTAAACTAATCTGCTTCGTTTAAGTGTAAACTTTTACAACTTCCTAATTTCAGTTTAACATAAAATGTCAAATATCTTTGCCCTAAAAAAAATCGAACCATAAATTTGCCGGCAAGCTTATGGTTCGATTTAAATTATTTACTTTTAGTAACTACTCAGTCATACATTTCATTGGAAAGTTATTTTCATGTTTCAGCATCTAGATTGCTGTCATGAAGATAAAGTGAAACTTCCATCAGTGACGCTTTTCTCACTGATGGAAAGCTATCACCAATCGGGCTTTTACGGGCAGTTTTCTGCCTTTTTTTCATAGAGTGGATGAGTAGTTACCATATTTAATTTGATTTGCTAAGTATTCGGCAAACCTATTTATATTTCCCGAGTCTCTTCCCTTAGCCACATTTTCTCTTCTTCATTTAAATAAGGAGCGAGCTTTATGTATACCTCTTGATGATAATTGTTTAACCATAGCTTTTCGCTCTCTGTTAACATATCCTTATTGATACCGGCTAAATCAATAGGGCAATACGTGATTGCTTCAAACTTCATAAATTGACCAAACTCTGTTTTCTCGTCTTCTACTACTAACATCATATTTTCAATTCTTATACCGTATTTACCTTCTAGGTATATTCCTGGTTCATTCGTAATAATCATGCCTTTTTCTAATATAACGCTATTATTATTATTCCTTACGCTTTGTGGCCCTTCATGAACATTCAAGAAAAAACCTACTCCATGTCCCGTCCCGCATTTATAGTCCAAACCATACTGCCAAATTGGTTGTCTTGCTAATACATCTAAGTGAGGGCCTGTTGCTCCGTATAAATATTTTACTGAGCTTAATGCAATAAACCCTTTTAACACCAATGTAAAATCTCTTTTTTGTTCATCGGTAAGTTCACCTAAAACAATCGTTCGTGTAATATCTGTTGTTCCATCATAATACTGTCCGCCTGAATCAATTAAAAAAAGACCTTCATTCCTAAGAGTATGTTGCGTTTCTTTATTAGCTTTATAATGCATCATCGCAGCATGTTCTTTATAACCTGCTATCGTATCAAAGCTAGGTCCAACAAATCCTTCCTGTCCCCTTCTGAAATCTTCTAATCTTTCTTCTGCGGCAATCTCTGTAATTTCTTCTTTATCTACAAAGTTTTTAACCCATTTTATAAATTTCACCATGGCTAAACCATCTTTTATTTCACACCATTTTAAATTTTCTATCTCAACTTCATTTTTAATAGCTTTTAAATCATCCGTGATGTTAGGGCTTTCAATTTTCTTTGTATTACTGTTAATGGCATTATATAATATGATATTAGTTTTATCCGCATCCAAAATAACGGTATCTCCGCTTGAAATATTTCCTAAGAATGTTTGTATTTCATGATTCGCTTTTAACTCGATTCCTTCCGCCTTCAGTTCTAATTTAACCAAAGAGGGAACCTTGCAAGAATCAATAAATAAATAACATTTTTGTTCTGCTACGATTACATTAGCTATTACAACTGGATTGTTAGGTACATCGGCCCCTCTTATATTCAAAAGCCATGCAATTTCATCAAGTGAAGTTAAAATATAATAATTTGCTCCTTTATTTTTCATTTCTTCTCTTACTTCATTTAATTTTTCTACTCGTGATTTGCCTGCATATTTTACGTCATGAGTAAAAATTGGTCCTTTAGGAATCTCCGGTCTATCTTCCCACAGATCACCAATTAAATCTTGATTCATTTTTAATACGATTTTCTTTGCTTTTAGATCTTTTTCCATCTTTTTAACCATATTAATTGAAAAAACATTTCCATCAAATCCTACAATGTTTCCTTCTTTAAGAACATCTGCTAGCCATTCTGTATAAAATGGTACCCCTGGATCCGCCATTCTAAATAATCTGATTCCTGAGCTCTCAAGCTGCTTTTCAGCTTGAATATAGTATCTGCCATCTGTCCATAACACAGCATCCTTTAATGTAATAACTATAGTACCTGCAGACCCTGTAAATCCTGATATCCATTGTCTACATTTCCAATGTTCTGCTACATATTCACTCTGATGTGCATCAAAACTGGGAATTATATAAGCATCCATTTGATTTTCTTTCATTAGCTGCCTTAACTTTTCGATTCTATTCCTGATATTCATTACTAATACCTCCATTTTCCTTAAGACTAAATTCTTTACTTTCACGCTTATAGGATAATATTTCTTCATCTTTCTTTTGAGAAAGTATTTCTATAAACCTTGGAACAAGTTGTTTATTTTCTAAATTTGTACTTAAACTATACTTAATAAAGCCTCCACATATAGTATGTAAGGAGATTATCTCATGGGTTATTTACAAATAGTAGGTGGGGAATATTTGACGCTTACTTTGCTAATTTAATCGTTTGGATTAATAGGCTGTACTAAGAAAAGAATGACACTCCTTTATAATTTGTTCACTGCCTTCCTCCCTCAGTAGTTCTTTTCTTATAAGTTCGGAAGATAGCTTTTGAATTTTTCGAGCCTTTTCATACCTTCTTTTAAAATATGATTGAAATGCTTTATAAAAGGAATCATGATTATCGATTTCTTCTGCTAATACTATCGCATCTTCTATTGCCATCGCAGCTCCTTGGGCTAAATTTGGTGCGCTGGCATGAGCAGCATCGCCACCAATGACTACACGGTTGCTGTACCAGTTCTCTTCCAATACAACTTCTTCAACTAGAGTAAAGATAATGGGAAAATCTTTAGAAAGTCCCTCTTTAATTAAACTTGATGCCCCTCCAAATGGATCTACAATGTCCATCACTCTTTCATAACGTGTCATTTTATCATCCCAATAATCTACCTTTACCGGTTTCAAGATAAAAGCATAACCTGCACTTTCAGACAATGGTACAATCCCAACTTTCGTGCTTCCATTATGAAACATGAGCGTTTCATTAAAAGATTTACTCTTAGAAAATTCTATAGGAAACCTCCATGATCCCATACCTAAAAATTGAGGATGAATGTTTCGCCCCAGCATGATATCCCTGACTTTAGAATGAATCCCATCAAAACCTACAAGAATATCGCAAGTGAGAGTACTTTTATCTTCAAAAGTTACATTCACCTCATATTCACGTTCAGTATACGACTTTAGAGTTTTATTCCATTCTATATGTACTCCTAAAGACTGAGCCTTTTCAACTAATATTCCACTTAATTCCGAACGCCAAATCGCATTTCTACCTGGTAGATTTTCATCCATAAATCTTTCACTAATTTCACTTATTAGCGCGCCTTGTTTGTTGAGGATTTTCAGACAATTTAGTTGAAATCCCTTTTTCAAACATTGTTCATAAACACCTAATTCCTTGAGACTTCTAAATGAATTTTGCGGCTGTAAAATGCCTGCACCTCTAAGTGAATTACTACTTGAAGACTCACATACTGTAACAGATAAACCAATTTTTCTTAAAGCAATTGCAGCAGATAGTCCACCTATTCCACCGCCGATAATAATTACTTTGTTGATCTGCTGTTTCACTATATACACCCCTTCAGAAAAGATTACTAATTACTATATTATAGGTTTTTCACTAAAAATAATATGAATAATCATCTTTTTCAAAAAATAAAGACCTCTAAGTTACAAAAAAATTTTTATACCAGATTGTACTATAATAAACATACATATATTTAGAGAGGAGTATTACCATGCCTACTGATTTAACTACAATAAGAAATAACCTCCCTTCTACTTTTAATGAACTTAATGAACAGATGCTATTAGATCCTAAGTATTTAGCTCATATAAATGATTTAATAACATTTGCTGAAAAAGAAGGCAAAAATCAAACAGCATATTTTAATGATATTGATATGGTTTATCATTTTATCCATTATTCAACTAATATCCAAGAAATAAAAGATAGAAAGTCAGAAACTCGCAAGCAATACTTACGGGAGATTCTAGAATTTTGTAAAGTATTAACTACTGAAGCAGAAAACTTTGAAATCTCAATCGATGATGTGCAAAAACACAGCTCTTTTCTAAAAGCTCTGCGGCCATGGAATATTAGGAAATTTAATGAATGGATTAAAACTGTACCTAATGGTCGCAACAAGCAACCTTATTCTGTTTCAACATTAGCAAGGAAACTAGCAACTATTAATAGTTTTATACTCCATCTATATAAAAATGAGTACATTAGCATTCCACTTCACGAGCATATTAAAAAGGCGACCGTACGTGCTGAGGATAGACCAAATCGTGATTTTCATTTTGATGAGGCCCAGCAGTTACTTAATCATTTTAAGGAGCAAAATAACTTATTTGGCTATATGATTACACTTTTCCTAGTTACAACTGGATTACGTATTGATGAGGTAGCTAATGCAAATATAGGGGATTTATTTAAAGCTGAAAATAAAATTTGGTTAAAAGTCATTGGTAAACGCGATAAATTGCGTGAAGTTTATATTTCACAGCATCTCTTTGAATGTATTTGTGAATATAGAAAACGAAAAGGATTAGATACAAATTTTAATAGAACAGATCATACCCCATTACTTGTTTCAGGTCATATGAATAAATTTAATTCCAACTATCTAAGTAATAAAGTCACAAAATTAATTGCCGATACCCAGTTGCCATGTGTATTACCAAGAGAAAATCCAATTACTGCACATACTTTTCGTCATGGATTTGCGATTATTGCAGCAGAAAATAATGTAGAGTTACTACGCATACAACAAACCTTAGGACACGAAAGTCCAAATACAACTAAAATATATCTTGAAAAGACTATGAAGCGTAAACATAATGCTGCTCTTAGTTTTGCCGATTCTTTTAGTTAAATTTTTAATTATGCTATGTAATGATAATAAAGATGTTTAATCTTAAAGCAGAAAAACGCATTACACCGTCCGTAAATGTGGACGGTGTAAAAGTAAAGATGTTTAATTCTTTGAACAATTACTGAATAAGAACTCCTAGAAATAACAATAAAGTCGTTTAAAAACCCAATCATTATGCAACAATCACGCACGTTTGTTTAATTGTTAGAAACCTTCTACCAATACATTCATTTATCATAGAAGGTAAACGAACCAGATGCTTACGACAATAAACCAAATGTTGATTGACAACAGGAACACTCGCTCACAAATCCCAAAGATAAATCGCAACGGCTTGAACATCGTTACAACAACAGCCCCAAGCGAGATAGCAGAAATCGTTGTTATGATGTGAAAAAATGGTTCTAGATTTTTAAAGCCTTCCAGTAATTTTAAATGACTTCCTCCACGATCAATGACCATATAGGAAAAAGTGAACGCAAGAATAGCAAATAAGTAATGGAATTTTCCTCGAACCGTAAGTTTTTCTCCTTCTAGGTCAGTTGGAAAGAATAACATAAGGATACGGGAGATGACCATTATAATGATTAAAATTGGAATGGACGCGGATATGGTGAAGCGATCTTTTACATTCAACATCACGATAGAAAGTGACAATGCCCCTAAATTGCTGAGCCAAGCGTAAATTATAAATAATTTTTTTGTACCACCTACACCGTAATCACTTACAGCATGTCGAATAGGATGATAGCCTGTTTTCTTAAAGTGAAGTATGAGAAAAAAAATAAAATAACCCAAAAAGAACAGTACGGCCACAATCGATAGGATTTTCTCGATGGACAATTTCAGACCTCCCAAAGTTCATCAGATTCAGTTCTCCAACAGTTCCTTCCCCGTTTGTTGAATAGCATCATCAACAATTTAATTTTAAATGACTTTATTATTTTTTAAACAATTATATTATGATTTAAACGACTTTATTATCACGAGACATATGCTGCCTGAGATTTATGATTTACTTATCAAATTCTATATATATTGGCATATGATCACTGCTCTTAATCCATTTTTCAATAAACTTCTACTTATTTATTCATGTTAAAAGGGCATCTACAATAAAGACGCCGCGCATGACTGAATAGTCAGAAAAATGACCGGTAAAAATCCTTCTTTAGTTACAACATTTTGGATCTAAACTGCACGCTTTCCTTCTTCTACTTCAATGATCCGATCAATTAATAAAAGGGGATAACGATGGGGAATAATTTCTTCAATTTGTTGAATATTGAGCATGAATGTCTCTCCTTTATGCCATAGCTAGATATTTTAGTTAGTTTAATTTCCAGAAGTAAAATATTAGAATATTGACAATAATTAGTATCTAGTACTATTATTTGATTATATAACTAAGTATTAAAATAGTAAAGGGGGATAAATGTATGCAATCAAAAGCAAGAATTACAGCTATTGGTACCTATGTACCTGAAAAAAAGCTGACCAATGATGATTTAGAAAAATTAGTAGATACAAATGATGCATGGATTGTACAAAGAACTGGGATGAAGGAAAGAAGAATTACTGGTGATAACGAATATGCCTCTACATTAGCTTTTAAAGCTATTGAAAACTTAGTGGAACGTTATCATAAAAGTCTTGTCGACGTGGATTGTATTCTCGTTTCAACAACTACGCCTGACTACACTTTTCCAAGTGTAGCCTGCCAAATACAAGAGTATTTTAATATTCAACATACAGGTGCTGTTGATTTCAATGCGACTTGTGCTGGTTTTACATATGGATTACATCTGGCGAATGGTTTAATTACATCTGGCCTTCATCGCAAGATTTTAATTGTAACGACAGAAACCTTATCTAAGATTACAGACTATACAGATCGAACTACATGTATCTTATTTGGAGATGGAGCTGCAGCTGTTTTAGTAGAGAAAGATGAAGAAGAGTCTAGCTTTATAGCTACCCATATCGGGACAAATGGGGAAGGAGGTATGCATGTATATCGTAAAAATTTATCTACTACCATGTTTGGAAATCCTTTAAGAACACATGGGAAGATAGTTCAAAATGGAAGAGAAGTATATAAGTGGGCAGCACGGACACTACCAATTGGTATTAAAGAATTGTTATGTCAAGCAGAGTTACAACTGGAAGAGGTGAACTGGTTTGTTCCACATAGTGCTAATTTACGAATGATTGAATCTATATGTGAAAAATCAGGTTTCCCACTGGATAAAACGTTAACAAGTGTAACATACATGGGAAATACTTCTTCTGTCTCCATTCCATTAGCATTAGACATAGGTATGAATGAAGGAAAGGTGAAAAAAGGGGACACTCTCTTACTCTATGGGTTTGGAGGAGGTCTTACACACGCTGGACATATCATTAAATGGCATTTAGCAAAGGAATAGGAGATGAAATATCCAATAGTAACATAAACGTATTTTATTACATTAAAAATCTTTATAGGGATTCTGTTCCATCGCTATAAAGCTAATTTTTTGCACTACCTTTAAAGCAAAAAAGGCGTTATCCTTTCTGTAGAATCATAGGAAAGGATGGCGTTTTTTGTATGTCTATTTCTGTATCGGATGAATTACAACTATTTGCTCAAGAGATTCAAAACTTTTTATCTCCAAATTTCTTACGAGATCTTGCTAGAAATGTTGGTTTTGTACAAAGAACCAGTAAGTACCAAGCAAAAGATTTAGTCGCTTTATGTGTATGGATCAGTCAAAATGTCGCTAAAACCTCTTTAACTCATTTATGTAGCTGTTTAGAAGCATCAACAGAAGTGCTCATCAGTCCTGAAGGACTGAATCAACGATTTAATGCCACAGCCGTGCAATTTCTACAACAAGTGTTAGCCGAACTTCTCAATCAAAAGTTATCTTCAACTAAGATGCTCACTTCTCCATACGCTTCTATTTTCAAGCGTATTCGTATCCTAGATTCAACTGCCTTTCAACTCCCGAATGTATTTTCATCGGTTTATCCAGGTGCAGGAGGATGCAGTCATACAGCTGGGATAAAGATTCAGCTTGAGTATGATTTATTAAGTGGGCAGTTCCTACATATTCATACAGGCCCAGGTAAACAACATGATCGAACCTATGGTTCCCTATGTGCCCCAACTGTGACAGCGAATGATTTATGTATCCGTGATTTAGGTTATTTTCACTTGAAAGATCTTCAACATATACAAGATAAAAAGGCATATTATATCTCACGTATCAAATCGAATACACGTATTTATCAAAAAAATCCTAACCCTGATTATTTTCAAGATGGCAGAATCAAGAAAGGTACAGAGTATATACAGATAGATATGGAAACGTTAATGAA
Source organism: Bacillus paramycoides (assembly GCF_001884235.1). Classification (GTDB taxonomy): domain Bacteria; phylum Bacillota; class Bacilli; order Bacillales; family Bacillaceae_G; genus Bacillus_A; species Bacillus_A paramycoides. The sequence continues at coordinate 10,792 of NZ_MAOI01000073.1, forward strand.
CTCTTTTCAACCAGGACAAACATGTGAAATATTCAACGCTTATGTAGGAATGAATGATAAAGTCTCAACTCGTGTGATTGTTCATCGACTAACCAAAGAACAACAACAAAAACGATTACAAGATCAAGCTATAAGAGAAAAAAAGAAAGGAATGAAGTATTCTTTTCGTAGTAAACGACTCAGTGGTATCAATGTATATATGACAAACACCCCTACAGATATTGTCCCGATGGGACAGGTACATGACTGGTATTCTTTGCGTTGGCAAATCGAAATTTTATTTAAAACGTGGAAGTCATTCTTTCAAATTCATCATTGTAAAAAGATAAAACCAGAACGATTGGAGTGCCATTTATATGGTCAATTGATTGCCATTCTACTCTGTTCTTCTATCATGTTTCAAATGCGCCAATTGCTCCTCATGAAGAAAAAACGAGAGCTTAGTGAGTATAAAGCAATATATATGATTAAAGAATATTTTCTTCTATTCCAAACTATTCAAAAAGACACCCAAGAGCTATCAAAGGTGTTACTTCGCCTGTTCAATCTCCTACAGCAAAACGGGCGGAAATCTCATCGATATGAGAAAAAAACGGTCTTTGATATATTAGGTGTCGTTTACAATTGTACCATGTCTGATAATCAAGCCGCTTAATTCAAAAAAGTGAAACCCATTAGGGTTTATTTCGTATGCAAATTTTTAAATTACCTACACTTGCCCTTTAGAAAAAAGAAACAATCTCGCCTAAAATTGACTTTGCATAAGCTTAGCTTGATAGCGATGGGGTAGCACCATCAAAACGCAGATTTCATACGCTAAGCAAAATTTTATAATGGCTTGTTAAACTAAATTAATGATAACTAGTTTCTTTTAACTAAACGGCAATACATTTTCGTATTACCTTGAAATATTATATTAAAATTTCAATTTATTTTTTCTAAGGTACTCTTCCATACTATTTATATTTTGAGTTTCATCTGCCAATGCGATATAACCATCGGGTCTAATCAGAAAAGCAGAACCAAATTTAATTCCTGCTTTCTGTACTCCTTGACTATACTGGAATGTATGCAAAAGAAGATTATTTTCTTTTGCAAAGTTACTTAAATCAGGAGTTACATCTCCATATACATGTAACTGCCAATCAAAAGATTCAAGTGGTGCAAAATTATCTGTATCATCAAAAGGGATCCATGGTAAACGATCGCCTCCATGAATTTTACCTACATTCCCTTTAGCGAGCTTACTGTTTCGATAGTTAATCCGTATTTGCGAAACAACTTTAAACATCGTTTTCCTAACTATTGAAAACTTAGTCATCTTAGGGATAATAACTGGAATTAAGTATTGGCGATTGAACTTTTTACATACGCCGTTACCAACAATAGAAGTAAATACTCTATCCGTCGTTGCGACTAAAGTTTTGGCAAATTGTATTCTTTCTTGTTCATAAGAATCTAGAATAGATTCATCAGCTTTTCCTTGAATCACAGCCCCAAGTTTCCATGATAAATTTACTGCATCACCAATACCCGTATTCATTCCTTGTCCCCCTGCTGGACTATGTATATGTCCAGCGTCTCCTGCAATAAAAACACGTCCTTTTCTAAAATGTTCACTTACCCTATGGTGTACTTTGTATGTTGAATACCAATTCAATTTCGTAATCTTTAACTCCGTGTTTTTCTTTATATATGGTTCAATTAAAGAAAAACCGGATTCTTTGTTTTCTTCTTTCATTAAATCCTCAGGTATTATTCCAATTAAACGTAAAGATCCAGAAGTACGAATCGGCATAACAATCATCAATCCGTCTTCAAAAAGCCTCATTTGAAAACCAATATTTTCTCTGTTTTCAGTTTGTACATCTGCTACATAAAAGGCTTGTTTGTATGTGCCACCAGGAAAAGTCAAGTCTAATCCCTTTCTTACTGAACTATGTGCACCATCACATCCACACAAATAACTATAAACATTTTTTTCTTCAACACCATTCTGTATTGTAACGACGTTCACATGGTCATCTTTCTGATTAAATGATACAAGCTCAGTATCCCATTCTACATGGACCCCTTTAGCTTCTAACTGTTCAATTAAAAACTTTTCATGTTCATCTTGTGGGAAGCTTAGCATAAAGGGATAACGACTTTGGCCTTTCCCCATATTCTCAAAGTTGAATTTAGCCTTCAATGTTGTATTCCTATAAAATTGCATATTAACAAATTTAATTCCTTTTTGTACGACCTGATCTGCAAACCCAAACTGACGATAGAACTCTAATGTTCTTGCTTGCACACCCATAGCTCTTGAAGTTTCTCCCGGGCCTTTATTTTTATCGATAATTCTAAAAGGGATTCCTTGTTTTGTAAGTCCAATAGCTAAAACTAATCCAGTTGGTCCAGCTCCAACAATTAACAATTGATTCTTCATAAACTTCCCTCCCCATTTCTAAGCGAAATAACGAACAACGTGTTGTTTTATTTTATTTCAAATTATAATCTTGAATAAAACTCCTAACAATAATCAAAAATGATGGATGTGTCGTATATCCGACATATACTCTTAATGTGTTGAAAAAATTCAGATGGAATATTGCTTGCGTAATATATATAGCGATTTACGAGTCGTTCGTACAAAAGAAGCCATCCGAGATGCCTTTGTGGAATTGATGGAAGAAAAAGCAACTATACCGTGAAGGGGCACCCTATCATTTCAGGAAACTGTGACGCAAATTAACCGGTACCTTATACGTCAGGAACCGGTTAATGAAATGAATGAGCCAAGAATATTTATATTGTATAAACTTCAGAAAACATATGGTTACACTCTTCTTACACATAACCCGTTTCTTCCCTTGCTAATTTAACTTCAACACTGCACTAACCGGATTATGATCACTGTTTTCAAACTTCAAATCATGCCCTTGTACGCTTACAATCTCCACATTTGGAGAGACTAAAAAACCATCAATAATCGTAACAAAGTTCTCACCTTCAACATAGCTCTTCACATTGTCACGAACTGTCCAAACAGTATCATCAACAGCCCACTGGAACCCACCATCAGTGAAATCTTCTGGTAACTGTACTAACCACTCTGGCCAGTCTTCTTTAAACCTCGGATCCTTTAACTGCACATCAGATAATAGTTGATTCCAGTCCCCACCAAGCACAATATAATCGCCATTTATGTAATGTTTATTCATATACTCTTTCAAAAACTCAACTTGTTGCTTTCGAATGTTTCCACCCTTATCATATGCAGATAAATGAACGTTCACCATTCGTAAATATTTTCCGTTATCAACTGGAACTTTATGCTCAACAATCGCTCGGTCTACGTCGAATAATTGACGAAGCCACATTTCTCTTCCAGGAAGCTTATATCTCGTCACTTCTTCTACTTTATATTTTGAAAACGAACCAAGTCCACTGTTCGTATATCCGTGTGGCTTCTTAATTGGTACCGGCACCCACTGCACATTAAAGTTATCACCAAACGTAGACGCATGATCTTTCAGTCTATCTTGAAATGCCTTATACTGATTCACATCAAATGAACGAAGTGACTTCTCATCCATCTCTTGCGTTAATATAAAATCAGAATCTTCCTTTTGTAAGAAAGACAGCATATTGCTGATATTCTTTTCTGTTTGCTCTTTACTACTAGAGCGCGAACCCTTTCCTCCGTCTAAGAAGAAATCTTGATCTTTATCTAAACCGCCGAAGCCAATATTAAACGTTGTCACCTTAAACTCTTTCCCAACTTTAAGAACGCGCTCGTTATTATTGGTCACCATCAATTTCTCAACATCCTTATGCTTCACATTCTTAATTGCCACATAAGTAATAAATGCTGTGAAAGCACCAAATACCGAGCCTGTCCCCCATAATAAACCTTTCATTGTCTTCTTCAATCTCATGACTCCTTTATTCTCTTTTTATAGTTTGTATATGTGATATTTTAATTTGTTTCTATGTTTAAAATATATAACGTAACTCTAAAGGCTTCAAGCATGATAAAAGGAATTGAAACGATTCACCCATTATATAAACAAAGCCGAACTCTGATTTGTTCGCAATTTCAATCGCTTGTTCGTCAGAAAAAACAGCTGTGCCGAGAAATAAATGTATATATAATATCCCATATAGAATAGACACTGAAAAAATCTATTCTATATGGGATTTCTTGTGTAATAAGAGGATTCGATTGACTGAAGATGCATATTATACGTTCAGGTCTAAAAAAGAATTCAAATTAACCCCAAACAACACCTCGCCTCTCGTATTCCATTCTATATTCAACGGCAGCCGCAATTTTGGAGCTTGCGAACCTTTCCGTGATCCAAAGTCCCAAATCAATTCCTGAAGTGACTCCTCTTGCAGTGATAATATTCCCTTGATCCACAATTCTGTAACGAAGAAGCTCTGCCCCGTATTCACTGATTTCACTCTGCGCCAAATGGTGCATCGTCGCCTTTCGACCATTCAATATACCGGATGCAGCTAGTAGCATACCTCCTGTACAAACGCCAGCAACAATCGTTCCTTCGTTGTGCATCTCTCTAATCATTTCGGTCAAGGTTCCAAGCTCTGCTTGCTTTCGTGCCCCATGTTCAGCTTTATGATTCCAGCCACCACCAGGTACAATTAGCAGATCTGGACGATTATCCATTCGTAAAAAATCATTTAATTTGACCGTAACTCCAAACGAAGTAGTAATTTCTTGTTTTGGTTCACTTGCTATTAGTTCAACCGTAAATGGAGCCCCTTCTTCTATCGCTCTTTTAAGTACCTCAAAAGGTGCGAAAGAGACAAGCTCTCCGAAGCCGTCAAACAAGACAATTTGTATTTTCATTTTTGAACACCTCGTATGCTTGCTTTTGTGAATCGTAGATATATATAACGATTCAGCGATTATGCAATTGATTTACAAAAAAGCTCCCTCATCTAATAAAAGAAACAATCATTATTTCCTGACCAAATAAGCCCCGAATTAGGAGAAGAAATGTTATCTACAAATATACGACCAGGATTCCCTCCTTCAATTACAGCTTTGACTTCTAATTGTCCTTGTTCATTTACTAAACCGCTACATTTATAAAAATCATTCTTACTTAGTTCACAAATCATACGTTACACCGTCTTCTTTAAACAGTTCTATTCTAACTTTACCATTTTAACAGAATATTCTCCATTCGTTTGGTGATGGATTTAAAGTAAATGGATATGTAGTGAAATATATAGTAAAAAAGAGCCAATCTCCTATACAATAGAAGATTGGCTCTTTACTTTATTTATTCACCGGTTTCAGAAAATCGTTTAATCCGTTCACCGATTTCATTACGAACACGTTGAAACTCAGACCACTCTTTTCCTGCCGGATCATCAAATCCCCAATGAACGCGATTCACATGCGGAGGTGTAGAAGGACACACAGAATCAGCATGACTACAAAGAGTAACAACTAAATCAGCATTATTTAAAATGTTTGAATCAATCATATCTGATGTTTGATTTGTTATGTCGATATTTACTTCATTCATCGCTTTAATAGCATTTGGATTTACTCCATGCGCTTCAATCCCAGCAGAGTATACATTCCACTTATCTCCTAAGTATTGTTTGCCCCAAGCTTCTGCCATTTGGCTTCGGCATGAATTTCCTGTGCATAAAAAGTAGATTGTCTTTTTGTTTTCCATGTTGTTTTCCACCTTTGTTTTTAATTTCATACTGGTTGATCATTAAAATATTTACGTTTAAACCAAAAAGCGACATTTACAAGTGCAATCATTACAGGTACTTCAACTAACGGTCCGATGACGGCTGCAAATGCCGCACCTGAATGAATACCAAACACACCAACTGCTACAGCAATCGCTAATTCAAAGTTATTACTACCTGCTGTAAATGCTAACGTTGTTGTTACCGGATAATTTGCACCAATTTTTCTTCCCATAAAGAAAGAAACGAAAAACATCACGATAAAATAAATGAATAACGGAATTGCTATTCTTACTACATCTAGTGGTACGCTAACAATCATTTCTCCTTTTAAAGAGAACATAACGATGATCGTAAATAGCAATGCAATTAATGTAATTGGACTAATCTTAGGTATAAACACCTTTTCATACCACTGTCTTCCTTTTAGCTTCACTAGTACAAAGCGTGTCAACATACCTGCAATAAAAGGAATTCCCAAATAGATAAATACTGATTTCGCAACTTCTACCATTGTAATACTAACGATAGCCCCTTCAATTCCTAACCATTCTGGGATTACTGTTACAAATACGTATGCATAAATCGAGAAAAATAACATTTGAAATACCGAATTAAAAGCAACTAAACCTGCTGCATATTCTTTATCACCATCAGCAAGATCGTTCCAAACAATTACCATTGCAATACAACGTGCTAAACCAATCATAATGAGCCCGACCATGTATTCTGGTTTATCAGGAAGAAAAATAATTGCTAAAACAAACATAAGTACAGGCCCAATAATCCAGTTTTGTACTAATGATAGAACTAACACTTTTACATCTTTAAATACCCGCCCCATTTCCTCGTAGCGAACCTTCGCCAACGGTGGATACATCATTAAAATTAAACCAACAGCAAGTGGAACAGACGTCGTTCCAACTTGTAATGTATTAAGTCCATCTACTACACTAGGAAACACAAATCCTAAACCAATTCCAACAGCCATAGCTAGAAAAATCCATAGTGTTAAATATCGATCTAGAAAAGATAAACTTTTCATTTTATCCCCCTTCTCATTAACAACAAGAATTTTTATCTGCTGCGTTAGAAGTCGTACAGCAAGATGAATCTTCTATTTTATGAACATCACTATCTGCTTTTGTATAAAAGAACTCCCACTCGTTACCATCGGGATCCGTTACCCAGAACTTATCTTGTACGGCATAGCAACAAGTAGTATCCATTTCATCACGTGCAAAGAAACCTTCCTTTTCTAATCTTTCTTTATGAAATGCAATTTCTTCGGCTGTATCCACTTGGAAACCAAAATGATTCACCTGATTTCCCCCCACTTCATCTCGTACATTAAGTGTAAAATTAAGACCTGGGTTTTCTAATAAAAATTTTGCATAATCTGTTTTCACTTTAACTGGTGATACACCAAATACCTTCTCATAAAATTCAATAGACTTCTCTAAATTAGTAACATTTATACCAACATGAACATATCTCATAACTTATTCCTCCCCTTAAAATGTTATTAATCAATTTTTTTTGATTAATAGTGCAAAATTTTAACAACAGCTACCTTTGCCTGTTTTTCTAAAGATACAGCATAATTCTTCTGATAATAAATTATTTACTGCCGCATCATTTAAATCATAATAACTCCACGTACCTTTTGTTTCTTTTACAATTAAACCTGCATCTAATAAAATTTTCAAATGATATGACAACTTAGATTGCGTCATTTCAAAAACCTCTGTTAAATCACATACACACGTCTGTCCTCGTTGACAAAGTTCATACATAATCTCTAAACGCTTCTGATCAGCCAATGCTTTAAATTTTTTCTCATACAATTGAAAATCTTGTGCCACTATAATTCACTTCCCTTCATCAATTTTTTTTGATGTTTATAGTATATACGCTGGTGAGTTCTTTATGCAACTGGTTAATCAATTTTTTTTGTTTAATATACAAACCTTTTCTCCTATCATAAATTTTCTGCAAATAAAAAGAACCGTAGCCTTCCCGAAATGGAAAAATTATGGTTCATATCGTAATTTGATCTATTTCCAAACGGTAGTGCTCCATAACTATCAAACTAATAAAATGCGAAATCTAAAGCTGATGGTTATGAAGCGCCCCCCTTTTCTATAGACAAAACCCTCCAGAAACATCTAAAATCTGTCCCGTTACCCAACGACTATCAGAAGAAGCAAGGAATGCTACTGCATCTGCAATATCTTCAACTTGCCCTATTCGTCCAAAAACAGATGAATTCGTAGCAAAATTTCGTATTTCTGGATTATCTAGCAATTTCGCATTAATATCTGTCTTCGTATATCCGGGCATAATTGTATTAACAGTTATACCTCTTTCTCCAAGATGTTTAGCTAGAGGAAGTGTCATCGTATTTAGTGCACCTTTACTTAAACCATATGCAATTGATCCCGTAAAACCAAGTCGTACTTCGGCTGATGAAATGTTGATAATGCGCCCTTCTGCTCGTAGTAATGGTAATGTTTGCTGGATTAAGAAGAACGGTGCCTTCATATTTACGGCCATAATTTCATCAAAAACTTCTTCTGTCGTATCTTCAATTGTCCCTTGCGTACCTATACCTGCATTGTTAACTAAAATATCAATCTCTGATGTACCAACTCTTGTTTGCAGTTCATTCTTTAATTGATCTACTAACTTGTTGACACCATCAATTGAATTGAGCTCAGCTTCAATTAAGAACGCTTTTCCTCCATTAGATTCAATCTCTCTAACCGTTTCATCTGCAGCTGTTTTATTTCGGCCGTAGTGAATCACAACTAATGCCCCATCTTTCGCCAATCTCATTGCAATGGCACGACCGATTCCACGACTCGCCCCTGTTACTAACGCTATTTTCCCATCAAGATTTTTCATTTTTTCCATCCTTCCTAAATTTCCGTTTAATAAATCCTATACTTATATTTTCATTCAAACACCAATAATTTTAAATATAGATTTATAGGGAATTCAGTTTGTTAACTTATGATATTATAGTTATAATTCACTATTTACTTTAGAAAATAAAACAAGGAGGCTACACAATGCAAAATGCAGTAAAACTGGATGAAATCGATCATAAAATTATGAACCTGTTATATGAAAATGCGAGAATTTCCGTTTCAGAAATAGGACGGATTATATCCATGACGCAACCTGCTGTAAAAGAACGGATTAACAAGCTTGAAGATCAAGGCGTTATAGCTGCTTACCGAACGAAATTTGAGCCTTCCAAAATTAATAAAAACATTCAAGCTTTCATTATGTTTAAAACAAGCCAATGCTCTGATTTTATCCAATTTTGTAATGCCGCTCCTGAAGTAACAGATTTATATCGAATTAGCGGGGAATTTAATTATATGATGAAGGTCATGAGCGATTCGATGGATTCTCTCGCTACATTTTTAGATTCTTTAATGCAATTTGGATTATCGTCTCCTTTAATTGTTTTAAAGAGTGAATTTGAAGAGAAATTGTCGTTCTGATAAAGGGATAAGAGAATTAACACCTCAATGTGAAAATGAACAATTTATTTAAGGTGATAAGCACAAACTTTCCTCAAAAAAGAAAAAGGAGTGGGTCATCCACTCCTTTTAACCACCTATCCCTGATTCCTCTGCACCTCTCTAAACTCTTCCTTCACCTTCTCTAACAGCCCTTCTTCCGTAATTAATCGATACGCCGTATTTGCCAACGCTTTTGCCGATGTAATTAACGCTTTGTCTCCTAGTTCCGAACGTGCTGCTTCTCTAAATTCATTCGTATGAGCAATTAAGTCATCTGGACCGATTTTAATGTACGGGTGAATTGTCGGTACGACTTGGCTTACGTTTCCTGCGTCCGTTGAGCCGATTCCTACTCTTTCTTTACGGTTCACATCTTCACCTAGTAATTCTAGTTCTTCAGCTACGACGTCATTAAATGTTTTTGCTACGAGTAATTCATCGATTTCATTTTGGAATTGATGAATTTTCACTTTTGTACCTGTTGCTAATGCTGCCCCTTGCGCGATGTTTCTTACTTTTTCCGTTACTTCCGCACATCTTTTTCTCGTTGCTGCACGGATGAAGAACCTTGCTGATGCGTAGTCCGGAATAATGTTAGGTGCTTTTCCGCCTTCTGTAATGACACCATGGATTTTCACATCTGATGGAAGTTGTTGGCGAAGTGCATTAATACTGTTATACAGCTGGATAATCGCATCTAATGCGTTAATCCCTTCTTCAGGTGACGCAGCTGCATGAGCTGTTTTCCCGTAAAAATGAAAATCAAGTGGATCAACCGCTAGTGACGGACTCGTTGGAGCTGTTTTTCCGCTCGGATGAATCATAAGCGCCGCATCAATGTTTTTAAATAAACCAGCCTTTACATAACTCGCCTTCGCACTACCGTTTGGTCCCCCTTCTTCAGCTGGTGTCCCGAACACGACAACCTCCCCGCCGATTTCTTCAAGCGTTTCGGATAATGCGATTGCTGCTGCAACGCTAATTGTTCCGATTAAATTGTGACCACACGCATGACCTAATCCTGGTAAAGCATCATACTCCGCTAAAAAGGCGATTACTGGTCCTTGTTTCCCTGAACTTTTCCGCGCAATAAAACCTGTTTCATGTCCAGCTATATTATGTTGCAGCTGAAAACCTGCACTTCCAAGCAATAAACTTAACGTTCTTGATGCGTAAAATTCTTGATTACCAATCTCCGGATTCGCATGAATGTCATGACTTGTTTCTATGTACTTTTCCTTATTTCTTTCTATACTCCGGGCAATTGTTTTTCTTTGTGACGTTACTCCTGTCGCTCCCATTTTTCTTCCTCCTTTATTTTCACGTAAAAAAGCCTCTTTCTAAAAGATAGAAAGAGGCTTTGGCATATACAGTCAAAATGAGCTTCTTTCTTATCTTTCAAGTTAACTTGCTGGAATTGGCACAGTATTCATATAGAATCCGCTGCCGAGGTTTCGTAGGGCCAGTCCCTCCACCTCTCGTGATAAGAATTTTCATAAAATTGTATTAAATTATTTTTATTCTAAGTTTATTCCGACTAAAAGTCAAGGAATTCCTATCCGATTTTACCGAATATCTAAAAATCCTTTTAATACACCAATTGTTTCAGGTGCTTGTAGTCTTGCGCATATGTACGGAAATTCCGTACCACCTTCAAACATCATTTGAGATGTTAACGGTGCTCCTGCCCAAAAAATTTCATCATCGATTAATATAAACGGGAACGATTTGTTTTGCCTTTGTAACTTTACATTTTTTAATGGAACTGGTCCATCACTATATACCGTTACTTGTGCATTCGTACGCATTAACGCTTGCCATACTCGTTTATCAACTTGCCTTGTACTTGGAAGTGAAATGATAATTTTTCGCTTTGCCGCTAAAAAATCTTTTAATAGTCCTTTCGGCTCCTCAAGATTCATTTCCATAAACCAGCGTAAACGTTTCGAAATTTTTCGCTCCCACACTTGTCTTGATGTCGTGCGATCATACACATCTCCGTGACGTTCTATATGAGCTGTTAATTGTGATAACGCTTGTTTTCTCGACAAGTTTTTACGCATATAGTGGCAATCTGATAATTGAATGAACTTCCCTCTCGCTCTCGTTACAGCTACATTGACGAGACGATGGTTTTTATGATCAAAGAATAACACACCAGGACGTTCTTGCGGATAACTATCCACCGTATCAAATATCATCATATCTCTTTCGGAACCTTGAAACTTATGAACTGTTGCGGCTAAAACTGGTACGTGTTGATATTTCGTTCTCTGCAACAGTTCTCTAATACACGTTGATAAAAAGCGGGACTGTGCTCGGTACGGCGTAACAACACCGATAGATTGAACACCGTCTAACAGTCCAATTAAAATCATTTGCATCGCTACTAAGCCAGACATAATATTAAAACGAGAACCAGAAGCAGCGTCTTTTAAAGAAAAGGCTCCCATTAAGCTCGTATCAAATAAAACATTCGCCTCATTTGCGAACGGTTGTAGTTTCGCAAGTTCTTGACGCTCTGAAACAGATGGATGATCATACACTCTATTTTTATAAATAAATGAGTTTGTAAACTTAGATATATCTGCATGCATACGTCTTTGTTCCTGCAACATAAAAAGGTTGGGATGTGCTTCTGATTTATTTACAGAATCAACAATCCCTGCGTGATAAAACATATCTTCACCGAGCCATTTTCGAACGAGTTCGTGGTTCGCCATTGCGATTGGAGGTAACTGTAAAAAGTCGCCACAAACGACAATACGTTTTCCAAGAGAAGCAGCTAATGCGATTTGCGGAACATATGCCATACTCACTTCATCTACGACAACTAGATCAAATGTACGCTCATAAATAAGCGCATCAATTGCACATTTCGATAAAGTCGCACCGATTACTTTCGCATTTTCAATATATTCTTTTTCTACTTCTTTAATTTTCGCTTTTTGTTTTCGAAGTTCACTTTCTATTTCTTGCATACGCTTCTTATCAGAAGACGTCGCCTTATACGATAGAATTTTTTCACGAAGATCTTGGCGTGTTTCTTCTAAATAAAGCCTTTCCTCTCCCCATAATCCATTCGTCGTTTCTACTAGCCTCGATGCAAGTAACGTTTCATGATTTCGTATATGTTCATGTTGGCTAAAACCGTAACGAACGATTTCTCCAGGTGTCCATTTCTTTTTCTTCTCAATTTGCTTCGTTACTTCACTCATTAATACGTCTACTGCCGCATTACTATGAGCTAACACAAGTACCGATTTTCCTTTTTGATAATGAGCTGAAATAATACGTGATAAATTGTAAGACTTCCCTGTTCCGGGCGGTCCCCAAACGTACGTTGTCGGATTGTAAAATGAGCGATACGCCAATTCATTTTTCGTATTTTTCATCTTCTCAATATGCTTCGGACTGCTCGTTCCATCTACAAGACGCTTTATACGATTACGTTTCAGCTTATCTTTACGAGCTTCTTTCAATCTCTCTTGCAGTTGTTCTAACAATTGCCACGGTTCACTGTATAAAACAGCTTCTCTTATTTCACCTTGTATATAATCATTTAATTTCAGTTCTATTTCTAATCCATGTACAGATAATACTTCCCCCGTTGCTTCCTCACCATCGAACTCAATTCGAATTGGTGACCCTTCAGGTAAGCTTACTTCCGAAATAAGCTGAAATACGTATACTGTACTTTCATAATCTGTATATAAGAAACGACCGTTAATGATAGAGATTTTACTACCACCTATCGTTTTCCAATGTTTAATTTCATATGCTAATGCATAATGCCACTCTTTCATCGTTTCCGTTAATGAAGGAGTTTGAGTAGTTGTATTCATAAAATAATCTCCTTCCTTCTCCCCAAACATACTTTCTCACTATACCATATAACGCTCTAAAATTTGTAACAATTATATCTTGCTTATTTTCTTAATTTTCAATATTATGTAATGTATATAATTTTCAGAAAGAAGGAATCTACATGCCAGTCAGAAGAATTGAACACGTCGGACTTATGGTTACAAACTTAGAAACATCCATCTCATTTTATGAAGAAGTAGTCGGCTTACAGCTCATTAAACGTATGGGGCACCCAAATCCAGACTTAAAACTCGCTTTTTTAGGCGTAGAAGAATCAAAAGAAACGATACTCGAACTAATTGAGGGTTACAACTCTTCTCTTCCGGCAGAAGGAAAAGTACATCACATTTGCTTCAAAGTAGATTCATTAGAAGATGAAATCGAAAGACTAAAGAAACACAAAGTAACCTTTTTACTAGGAGAAGAAATTGAAACATTACCCGATGGAACACGTTACATATTCTTCGCTGGTCCTGATGGAGAGTGGATTGAGTTTTTTGAGACGGAGAGATAAAGTAAGACTTTAATTAGAAGGCTTTTGCGGGATAGAAAAAGAGCCGGAATTCCGGCTCTTTTTTTTGCAAGTACGCAATCAGTAGCAATAAAACATACCTTCAACCCGAAAACTCACCTATATTAAAAACAATCATTTTGTTAGGAGTAGAGAGTAGAGAATGGTAAATACAATCTATATTATTATTTTTTGGATACTTATACTCTTTCCAATCCTTTATATAATCAAGATAAAACATTGGAATTTAAAAATAGTTGCCGTATTTGTTGGAAGAATCCTATTAAGTGTTATCTTTTTCATAAATGGAATGGTGTTAGGACTGCAACGAAATTGGGTAGAGCCTCCCTATGAAACAGAATGGGATTTTTTTATAAAGTCTTTGCAACATGGGAAAACTGATGCGCTTATACACTTATTACTTCTAATTATTATCATTACTTTAGATTTAGCAATTACATTTTATTATATTAATAAAAAGAAATAAGGTAGTTCTCCTGTTTTTTTCTTTCACCTTGGCCCAAATTGATGAGAAAAACGGACCTGTTATCAGGGATTTTCTTGCATTTTCTCTGTTATACTCATTTAAAAATAGCTTAGATCATACAATCTTCACTACTCCTAGTTACAAAATTATAGTTTTGTTCATAATTTTGTAACATGTATAGATGGATATATGCGTTATAATCAACTTAGCAAATTACAAATAAATTTGCATTTCCTGTGCCCCTTACCTCCCAGTAAGGGGCGTACCCTTTTACAAATAACTATTTTAATACAACTTTTTTCACAGTACTTTCACGTCAATTTCACAAATGTAAGAACTCTCATATGTTAGACTTAGTACAACCTTTTCCAAGGAACTATATGCCAATACACGAATCCCTATCTATATAGGGATTTTTTTATTAAGCATAATAAGACATAAAGGAAGAATTCAAAAAAGAAGGGATTATCCCCTTCTTTTTTGAATTCCATGTCCCTTATTATTTACTATAACCATGATTCAGTTTAGTTAACTTTTCATTGATGTGAAAAATTCTTACTCTAATATCTTTAACACCAGATGCTTGAAGTCTGTTTTTGTGCATTTCTCCATATTTTTCAGCATCTTGTTTTTCTTCAAATACATAGATGCCTCCAGCTTCTTTTGTTTCTTGATTTTCCGTCCATATTTTCCAATGAAATCCTTCTTCTTCATTAATACTTTTTGCTAAATCCCAAAATGCTTTTTCCATTTCTTCACCAAAAGGACCTTCAAACGGAAAATCAATTTGTAATAAATATGCCATTTTCACTCACTCCTATTTTCAATATTTTTCAATTCGAATGCAGGTAATACCTTAAATGAATGCTGCTATTATTCCTGCACTCATTTGAAATTTCACCCGCATTTTCACAAACCCTTTTATAAAATAATTACAAAATGATAGCAACTTGAACGCATATAGTTTAACGGCTTTAGGCTGTGTTTAAAAAATATGATACAAACTTATCCCTAAACTAAGGGCAAATAAAACAAGCGCAGGTATCGCTTTCTTAAAGGGATCTCTCGCTAATACAATAAGAGTTAAGGCAGCTGCAAGCATCGTACCGCCTAACAAAAACCCTGCCAATAAAGCTGCTATTGGGAACCAAATTCCTATCAACATTCCAATTGCTCCTACAATCTCAAAAGCCCCAGTTAAGAAATTAAAAAACGAAGGTAAACCAAATCGTTTGAACTCATCTGCCATTTTCCCAGATATAATTTTCGTACCTGTCATTAAAAAGAACAGAAACAACACAACTTTTACAATATTAATTAATATTAAAATAGTAATCACATCTTTCTTATTTATTTGATAAAAACTCAGTATTGTTCAGATAGAAGCCACTGCCTTTACCCTATTTCCTGAGATTAACCTTATTGAGGTTGATTCAATTTAAATTCCCCTTTCCAATATTAAAGGGATAAAAATTATATGCTATAGCATATATAATATAGAAATTTGACTAGTACTAGACAAAAAATTGATCTTAAATCACATATCATACAAAATAAAGCTATCTACCCATTCCTTCAAACAAAATTATATGCTATAGCATATATAAAACGGAGTTTGTTCCTTATAAATAACATAGCATCAATAAGGAACAAGTATTAATAGCGTGTATCATACAATTTGTTTAATAATGATTGTAATAATTTGATCTCTTCTTCACTCAAATTACTCGTAACCAAATGGTGAGCGTCTTTCACTACAGGCAAGATTGTTTTCTTTAACTCGTCACCTTTTTCAGTTAAAAAAAGGTTGTGTGAACGTCTATCTTGGTCATTCAAAGCCTTCTTTACAATCCCTTTTCTCTCCATTGACTGTATCATTCTTACGACAGTAGTTTGATCTTTATCAATAGCTTCTGCTAACTCTTTTTGAGTAGTCCCCCTTTGGCTACAAAGTACACTAATAATCCCCCACTGCTCTGGTGTAACTCCATAAGGCTTTAATCTCTTGGTAAAATAATTGGACATTTTCACATCAGTACGATGAACAAGATAGCCTATTAAATCATGTAAATTCATATATCACCTCGATAAATTAAGATATAAAAGGGTATAACATATCAATTATTCACAGTGAATTTGCTTGTTTTACTAATTATATGCTATGGCATATATATTAAAGTAGGTCATTTTAATTGTCAAATGAATTACCTATTATTTTTCTACGGCAAAATTCATTCCATACATTATAGAAGAAATATCTAATTTGATAAATTCCTCCAGTGATATTTCTTCATTTATTGTAGCGTTCTTGTTCTGTATGGCGTGCTACTCTAAGTACGACGTTAACTAAATTCAAATTCTTTTAATTATCGGCTTAGCTAGATTGCCTTAAAATTAGATTCCATTTAAAGCTAATTCAATATGTGCTATTGCTATTGCTCCTAATAGCTTTATTAGTTACACCAAATTAGAATTTTAAAAAAGAGGGCAATAATCCCCCTCTTTTTATGACTGCCCGGATTGCGTATCCCTTATTATGTAACATAGCCACGATTCAATTGAGTTAGCTTTTCATTGGTATTAAAAATTCTTTAACACCAGATGCTTGAAGTCTGTTCTTGTGCA
Organism: Bacillus paramycoides; assembly: GCF_001884235.1. GTDB lineage: Bacteria > Bacillota > Bacilli > Bacillales > Bacillaceae_G > Bacillus_A > Bacillus_A paramycoides. The sequence continues at coordinate 27,542 of NZ_MAOI01000073.1, forward strand.
TTTTCGCTTATTTTTCTTCAAATACATAGATGCCTCCAGCTTCTTTTGTTTCTTGATTCTCTGTCCATATTTTCCAATGTGGATTTCACTGGAAGTTTCTTTGATTTGATAACGCCCAGATAAAAGCTTCCTTATCTAACTAATCAGCAAAAAAACTTGTAGGCATCATTATCTAAAGTTTTATTTTGCTCTACCGATTTAACCTCTCGACAGCTTCCGCGCTTGTATCTACACGTTTAACGAAAAAAACTAATAGTAGTGCAACAACATTCATGCCAAGCGCTACATAGAATGAATATTGAATTCCGGATAATAAAGCCTTCTGAGTTAATATTGCCTTCGTAGTTTCAGTGAAGGTTGTTGGATCTACATTAGCTATTAGACTTTCAGCTTTTGTTTTTGTTACAGAATTCATAATCGTAACAAGAATAGCAGTACCAATTGAACCGGACACTTGTTGAGCTGTATTATTAACAGCTGTACCGTGCGGATTTAAGCGAGTTGGTAATTGATTAAGACCATTTGTCATAAGTGGCATCATCACCATCGCCATCCCAAACATCCGCAGTGTGTAAATAAGAATAATATGTATGTGACTAGAGTCGATTTGCAGGTTTGCCAGCATATAAGTTGAAACAGCTGTAATGGAAAGTCCTACTATACCAAGAATCCGAGGGCCATATTTATCAAATAGTTTACCTGTAATTGGTGACATAACCCCCATTATTACCGCACCTGGAAGCATCATCAGCCCAGAGCTCAGCGGCGAAATGCCGCGGACGTTTTGTACATAAGCTGGTGTTAAAATCATACCCGAAAACATGGCCACTGCGTTGACAATTGCAATTACAGACGCAAGTGCAAACATTGGGTACTTGTAAACACGTAAATCCAATAACGGTTCATTCATTTTTAATTGACGGATAATGAAAGTAATTAGGGCAATAGCGCCTATGATTAAGGTTGTTAAGACAACTTTATTCGTCCAACCATCGGAGCTTGCAGAACTGAATCCATATAACAAACCGCCAAAACCGACAGAAGATAATAGTAATGAGAGATAATCAAGTTTTGCATTTTTGTTTTGTTTCATGACATTCTCCGATTTCCAAATCCCTAACAGTAAGCTAATGATTGCTAACGGTAAAATCATTTCAAAAAGCAAACGCCAGTCATAATACTCTACAATATAACCCGATAGTGTCGGTCCAATTGCTGGAGCTGTAATCATAACTAATCCAAAAATCCCCATTGCTGTTCCCCTTTTTTCTCTTGGAAAGCTTACTAGCATAATATTCATTAACAAAGGCCCCATGACTGAAGAACCTGCTGCTTGGACCATCCGGCCAGTAAGTAATAAACCAAAGTTCGGTGCTAAAGCCGCTAAGGCCGTACCAAGAATAAAAATCACCATAGATGTAATAAATAAGCTCCTATTGGAGAAGCGGGTTATTAAAAATGCTGATGCTGGAATTAATATACCACTTACAAGCATATACCCTGTAGAAAGCCACTGGATCGTTGAATAATCTTTAATGTCTAAATCCTTCATTATTGATGGCAAGGCTACATTTAAAAGCGAGTTATTTAGAAATGAAACAAATGCCCCAATAAAAAGGATTACAAGCATTAAATATGGTGGTTTTCTTTTATGTAATGTTTCACTCATATATTCATTTGCCCCTTCATTATAAATTCCATTGATTAGTTTAAATCGTTTGCATATCTGCACAAGAATACATTGTCCTTGCAGTATTTTGCCAAACTCTTCGAATGGATATTCTCTTTTTAGCAATTCTACTTGCTCAACATAACATTTTAATATCTTTTTTTATTGATTAAACCTTTATAAACATTTAAATAAGATTTTGAATGAATATTTAAACACGTTTGTTAACCAAAATTAAATTAGGCTGAAATAAATAAAAGGAGCAACTGAACATACCCTTCTAAAATAAAGTGAAACTTTAATTAGTGGGAGTTTTACAGGCAGCCCCCCATCTAGCTGCTTTGCTTTCGCTGAATTTTGAGGTGGAGGTGTCTTACTGCCCGCAAATAGCGGGATAAATCAACAAGACCACACACCCATTCCTTTAAATACGGGCTTGTAAATCTAGTTATGTAACCATCCATAAAAAGGAATTTTACATAGGCTAAGTCTAACATTACATTTTTAAAGTGAGGGGAATAAGCTTATGAGCCAATATTGGTATTTGAATTCACAGGGAAACGGGGAGCAATATAGTAACCAAATTTCAACGTCAGCATTATATTTACAACCCCAAATAACTAAAGCTGAGGGAATGAATGGTCTGAAGATTCCTGAGGATTGGAGTTATCGAGTCTATCCATTTGGTTGGGATTCACCAACCAATTATACGGGTTTCAATCCCCAGCCTCCTCCCTTCTCTTTAGGTCAGCCAATTCATTATGCAGGGATGATGCCCCAAGGGCATCCTGCTAATTGGACTCCATTACCAGGCCATGCAGGTTTTAATTTTCAAAAACCTCCCTTTCCTTGGGCCCAACCATTCAATCCTACAGGGATGTTCGCACAAGGTCATCTTGCCGCTTTACTATCGCCACCAGCCAAAGCTTTTAATTTTAATACCAATAATAACTGGGGTATTTTTGGAAATCCTCCAGGATGGGGAGGACAGGTAAGTCCCATGGGATGGGGGAATAACGGAGGTAACGGTCAGCCCGGAATGCTTGGAAACTTACTGACAGTAGGAAAAGGCACCATGAATGGAATCGGAATGCTTAGTAGTCTAATCGGTATGGGAAAGTTCTTTTTTTAGTTAATTAGAACAGGCGGATAGGTCCATAGCCCAGAATAAAAAAACATTTCCTTTTCCATTGATTTAATCTTCTCAAACATGCCCCCTCAATGTATTTATTGTATGCTTCCCATACTCCCTCCAAGTTCGTTCCCTCGTCTTTCAAATTATAAAAGCATCAAGAAAAGACATTCCAAATATGGAACGTCTTCTTTCACTGCATAAAGCCATTCAACAATCTGAAATATTCTAATCAACATACTTCACTCATTTAACGAAAGATACTTGTTAATTGCATAAAGCTCTTCTAACTTTCCTTGCGAAACTTAGTGGATCATCAACGTCTTCGATATTAACGTAAATCAAATTTGGATCATCACATAACCACTCATTGTGTATAGACGAAACTATTATTCCTTGTTTAATAATTGTAGCAACAAATTCAGTAACTTCCTTTTGTAAGAGCGCTACCCGGCCTAGACATAATGCCCGTCCAGTTTTATTATCTCTTGATTCGAATGAGAAGGAAGTTGTTACTCTAAAACGTTTTCCTAAGATTGTTGCTTGTATTTCATCCCGATTTATTGTTGCCACGCATTTTCCACCGGCGAATCCTTTTTGGCCACCGATAATTCTTGCAAACTGTTGACAAATTGATTCCTCATTAATCGCCATACCTTTAATCATCCCCCCTTTTACTGTTAGGTTATGAATTCATACATAGGTCTGAAACGGTAATGAATCTATTCTGTTACAAAAAAGATGATGGCAATCTAACAAAATCTATTAGCTCAATCATTCTTGATCATATGAATTGTTACCGGAGTTTAAATGATGCAGAATTTTTTGTTATGAGATGTTTTTCCTTTTTAGCTTGATGGGTATGGGGTGCTACTCCATCGCTATTAAGTTAAGAAACACATTCTTCCCCAAATGTTCAGTTAAAAAATGTCTTAGACTGCATGTAGTTGGTATAACTAGATTCCTCTATTCTTGTTTTCTAAATGTAATACTGAAAAGATTTGACCTTATCATTGGAGGGCACATAGATCATGAACTATGAAATAAATTTTTAGATAAACCAAAATAACAAGCAAAAGCCCCTTCAAATTTGAAGGGGCTTTTTAGTATATAGAAATTAGCTTAAATCAAAGATAACATCTCTTGAAAGGGGGCATTTTTATATTATTCAGGTTTATTGAGGAGCCTTCGTTTGAAGCAACTTTAACCCCATACCAATAAAAATCATTCCTGTTACTTTATTTAGAATCATTCCTACCTTTTGATTTCCTCTTAATTTTTTTGTGACATATGAAGAGAAATAAGCAACAAATAAACACCACAATAGTCCAGTTACTGTAAAAGTAATTCCTAAAATGATAAAAGGCATAGGACCTGAAGCCTTTGTATCTATAAATTGCGGAAGAAACGCAATAAAGAATAAAGAGACTTTTGGATTCGTAAGACTTGTTAAGAGTCCTTGTAAATATATCTTTCTAATGTTCAATTTATTGGATGAGGCTTGGAAAGCTACATTTGTCTTATCAAGTATCATTTTAATCCCTAAATATACAAGATAGATAACACCTATAACCTTAATGGTGTTAAATAACACAATGGATTTTGTAAGTATAATAGATAAACCAAAAGCAACCAATAACGTATGAACTAAAGAACCAGTAATAATACCAAAAACAGAATACACACCTGCTTTTCTACCTTGTGAAATACTTCTCCCCACAATATACATGGTGTCTGCGCCAGGAATTAGATTTAATAAAATCCCTGTTAGTAAAAACACTTCATAATTAATAATACCGTACATTCTAGCACCTCTATCTATTTTTTTGGTGCCCTTATTGATATTAAATTAAATAAAAGAAAAAGAAAAGTGTTTTCTATTTATTCAATAAAATCAGTGACTTTTTGATTTACAACCAATAATACTGATGGAGCATATCATTCGTATTGCGGACCCAAAACTCACTATTGAATAAGTAAAACCCCAGAAATCCAAAGGTCTCTGGGGCATCATTATATATCTATCTCTTTTTGTTTTTTGTTTTGTTTATGTCTATAAAGGAATTTTCGACCTGTTAGAGAAATCAGTAATAAAATCATTATTAGTACTAAAAATTGCATAAATGATAAATCAAAATATTTAGCACCTGTAACAATTAAAAGTGTAGAAATCGTACCTTTTACAATGAAAAAAATAATAATCCATAATCCGCCTTTTTTCCAGTTCATTTTTATTTTACCCTTTCTTACGTTTAAATTCTTAAAAGATTTAGTGATAGTCCTTGAAAGTGACATCTTAATAGAAATCTATTACATTAATAAAAAAGTCATGTCTAATTAAATGTGACGATTCTATAGTAAGTGAAAATGATATTCATTGTCAATTTTATTGATTATTTTAATTCCAATCGTCTCATACTGGAATGGTTTGAATAACTATTCTTTTCATCTCAATCTCTTTCCACTTTGTTTCTTCTGGGTAATGAGCTCTTGTCTTCTAACGAAAAACACCTCTTGAATTCGCATACTTAGTATGCGAATTCAAGAGGTGTTTTTTGACATTTGATCATTATAAATTTAAATGGAGGTTTACTTTCCATATTTTTATGCGGCTCAACAATTTCCGTAGTTTCTATCAGTCCATATTTTCCAAAGTCTTGTTTTACCGAGTCAATATCATAGAAATACATTTTTACCCCTTCCATTATCTCGAAGTAGTCTTTCCCCAGTTGTTTACCCTTCCCAAACATTGGGGCATCTTTTGAAATAGTAGTAAAAATCATATATCCGTTTGGTTTTAGTTGACTATAGCAATCTTGAATAAACTTCTCTCTCTCATCCTTATTCAATAAATGAATAAGTGCATAACAAAATATACCGTCATACAGTTTGTTATCAAAAGGCATATCCGTAACTGAACCATGGAAGAAATCAGCATTAAGCTCATTTTGTCTTGCCAATTCAATCGCCGTTTTTGAAATTTCAATACCTGTTACATGTATTCCGTTATCAATAAAAACTTTTGCATTTCTGCCATATCCAATACCAGGAATCAATATATCCTTCACTTTCTTTTCAAGGAAAAAGTCCTTCGTCAAAATTGCGGAATCTGAAGCTTCAAATCCCCACATCATTTGATTTTCTATAAAACTTGCTTCCCAAAATTCTGTCATACATCAATCTCCTTCAAATATATCGTTGTTTACCGTTGAATGTTGAAAAATCATCGCATATTCACGAAATTGTATCAAATTTCAACATTAATTCAAAACAAAAAGCATTGGATATCCAATGCTTTTTCACACTTACGCAAATAGAGACGTATTCGCATATAAAGCTGGTGAACCACCTGAATGTACGAATAAAATGTTGTCCTCTTTATTAAATTTACCTTTTCTAATTAAGTCGATTAGTCCCGCTACTGCTTTACCTGTATAAACTGGATCAAGTAAAATACCTTCTGTTTTCGCGAGCAACTGTACGGCTTCAACCATTTCTGGCGTTGGTAAAGCGTAACCTGGTCCTACATATTCATCAAAGCATGTAACTGCTTCGCGCGGAATAAAGTTTGGAATACCAACGTGAGCTGAAGTTTCGTCTACAAGTTTTGCTACTTTCTCTTCTTGTTCCGCTTTTCCTCTACTTACATTTATCCCGATTACAGGTATTTTACTTTGTGTTCCAGAAAAACCAGTAATTAAACCTGCATGCATACCAGCGCTACCACTTACACAAACAACTGAACTGAAATCAATTCCTTGCTCAAATGATTGCGCCATAATTTCTTGCGCACAAGCAATGTACCCCATTGCGCCAGTAGGATTTGATCCACCAACTGGAATTACGTACGGTGTATTCCCTTTTTCACTTACTTCTTTCGCTACTTTATGCATTTCTTCCATAAGGTCTGTTCCGCTCGGTACAACAATTACGTTTTCAGCACCTAATAAGTGATATAAAAAATAGTTTCCGTTAAAGTCTGGCTTTTCTTCTGGCTCAAGCCCTTCTTCTAATACAAGGATACATTTCATTTTTTCTTTTACCGCAGCTGCAAGTGTTAGACGGCAATGGTTTGACTGGATGCCACCTGCTGTAATTAACGTATCTGCACCTTTTTCCTGTGCATCCGCAACTAAAAATTCTAACTTTCTCGTCTTATTACCGCCTGCTGTTAAACCAAGTAAATCATCTCGTTTAAAATAAATAGTCGGTCCACCAAGTGCTTCAGAAAAATTGTTTAACTTTTCAATTGGTGTATATGATTCTGTATATTTTTTTCTCGGGAATTTAGCTAAATTCATCAATAACGCTCCTTTTATACTCTTTCACAGTAAATGTAACCATACTATTATTACATGGAAAAATGATGAAGTCACCTTTCCTGTTTAAAAATATATCGTTCGTAGCTTGAAATATATCAACGATTTTCTCAATATATCGTTCGTAACTCGAAATATATCAACGATTTTCTTAACATATCGATTTATCGACAATAAACAACAAACAGAAACCAATTTCTCATCAATCAAAAAGAGACATAGAGATTTCTCTCCATGCCTACTTAGTTTTCTACCTCTTCACCGCATGAACATAATGCACCGTCTCAAAAGCTTCTAAATAATCGTTTCGTCCCTCAAAATATAATTTATTAATGTCCTCTGGTGATAAGTGCTCATAAATGAGTAAGCCCGATTTCTCTAACAGTGCTTCCATTTCTCCGTAAGAAAAACATGATTTCATCGGCTCTCCGCCTACCTCTGCCATTTTCACCATGTTTTCAACTCGATTGGACAACCCTTTTTCCGTAAATAAGTTTTCATCAGGGTAATCGAAAACGATAGAACTCCCTGCTGGAACCATCGCAAATAAACAGTCTATTAAACTAGAAAGTTCCTCTTTCGTTAAGTAATAAGTAACACCTAAAAGACTAAAGAAAGTCTTCTTATTTTCAAATCCTTCATTTACTAATTCTTGCTTAGAGCAGCCCTTAGTGAAATCCATCGAAACAAAATGAAGATTATTTGGAACTTCAAGTTCTGCTTCTTTCACTCTTTGCTTCTTAAACTCCTGCGTAGAAGGATGATCCACTTCAAATATTTCAATACTGTTTTCTAATTCTCGGTGTCTGAAACTGAAAGTGTCCAGCCCTGCACCAAGTATGACGTATTGTTTTGCTCCTAGTGTAACTTCATGTAACAGTACTCTTTCACAATATGCCGCACGTGCCAAAGGTGTTGGTGACAACTGAACTTGTGTAATCCATTTTAATATTTCTTTCGGATTGTCTTGAAACCGCTCTGCAATGTCTTTGTTGAAAAAATGTATCCCTTGAACCATGTTCATTTCAATATCCTTACGTTCTTTTTTTGAAATGAAATCTTTAGCTACATAATCATCAAAAATTTTAGGGGTATCAAACTCACTATGATACGCCCTTCCGAAAGCTGATACTAACGACGTTATACTTGCTTCACCTTTTTTCACACACATACACTCCTTCATTTTCACAACAAAAATAGGGTTCCCCTGGCCAGGAGAACCCTATTATACACCTTATTTTTATATTGGTAAATTATAGCGTAAATAAGTTTTTTTGTCAAGTTTTCAGCCCGCCACCACTCCAACAATTTGCATATTCTCTAGCAGGAAGATTTCATCCTACACAGAATATTCCTGCTTATAACAATATAAATGGAGGCCATTATGAAAAGATTAGTCATTATTACAGTAGGAAAAACACACAGCGGGAAAACTACATTTGCAAGAGAACTAGAAAAAGAGTTACCTAACTCTTTCGTTATGGATCAAGACAACCAAGCTGAATTTATTAACTCATATTATGAAAAATTGCAGCCAATAGAAGGACCGAATACATTGAAGCATGGTCTTTCAAAATTCATTGTTGATTATGCAAAAGAGTATACAAATTTACACCTTATTATTTGCAACTCAAATAGAAGCCGAAATGGAAGAATGTATTTGCTGAATGAATTGTTTAGGAAAGAAGATTATGTGCGCATATTAATTCATTTTGCTATTCCAGATGATGTACTTTATGAAAGAGTGAATCGAAGCAAACGAAATACAAATATTTTTAGAGGTAACTATTCCAGTTTCAAAGAAGTGCTTAATCGTCAACAGGATGAATCACTGCATGAGGATGTAGTAGATCCTGTTGAAAATGAAGCCGATTATTTGTTTGTTATTCGCAATAGTAAGGATGTAAACTCTACTATAGAAGAAATTGTTCATCTTGCTGAAGATTTGTCCCCTCCCTCAAAATAATAGATTTAAAAAATTAGATAATCATAGATTATTATGCAAATACTTCCTCTTGGCGTCGCACATGGTATATAATGATAAAATAATCTACTTCTATATGCTCAAGTTTACACAAAAAAGCTCACGCATATGAAAGAAAAGAGGTACAAAAATATGAAAACAAAACAAACGATTGCTGCGTCTACACTAGCTTTAGCAATGATTGCTGGCTCTAACTCAGCTCATGCGGAAGTAAATGATACTACTGCTCAGCAAAGTACTGGAGATCGATTAGCTGAAATTAAGCAACATAGACAAGAGTTAGATGCAAAACTTCAGCAACACAAAGAAAATGTGGATCAAACGTTAAATGAACTTAACCAAGTTAAGAAAAATGCTGATGAAAAAGTAAACGAAATTAAGCAGCATAAACAAGTTGCTGATGAAAAAATCGGCGAAATTAAACAACATAAACAAGAGTTAGATGCAAAACTTCAGCAAGACAAACAAATCGCCGATGAGAAAATCGCTGAAATTAAAGAGCATAAAAAACAAGTAGATGACAAAGTTGCTGAAATTAAAGAGCATAAGCAAAATATCGATGACAAGGTTAATGAACTTAAAGATCATAAACAAACAGTCGATGAAAAAGTGAATGAAATTAAGCAGCATAAAGAGAACATCGATCAGAAGGTTAATGAACTTAAGGAAGTAAAAAAACAGGTAGATGAAAAATTAGCTGAGTTAAAGAAAGCGAAACAAACTGCTGAGGAGAAACTTGCTGAGCTAAAAGAAAATAAGCCGAATACTGGTAACACGTTAGAGGAACTTAAGAAAATTAAACAAAATTTAGATAGTCTTTCATCTAACTTAGAACTAGCTAAACAAGATGTAAAAAATAAACTAGCTGAGTTACAAGAGGCTAGACAGAACTTAATAAATAAATTGAACGAAATTAAGCAATCAAAACAAACTGTTTCAGATGATTTAACACAGAAAAAACAAGACTTAGATATCAAAATAAACGATTTTAAACATACTGAGAAAAAAATTGACGACAAATTAGCTGAGTTACATACAACGAAGCAAAATGTAGATAACAAAATTAATGAAGTATCACAATCGAAACAAACAGAGACAAATACTGGTACTACAAATGCAAACAATAACACTAGAGAACTTCCTAAAGCTGGTAGTGAACAATCAAGTAACGTGCCACTAGGAATGTTATCCATCATTGGTGGACTTTTATTATTAACACGCAATAAAATTAAAATGTTTTTCTCAAAATAAAGCAATTATAACTATTTTAAAATAATCTATGAAAATGACAACCGCACATTTATGTACGGTTGTCATTTTTTCTTTGTATTAACTTTTATATTAACTGTCCATCTCTAAGCGTCAATATACGATCACATACATCAAGCATTCTTTCATCATGCGTAATCATAATTGCTGCTTTTTGGCTTTCTTTCACTTCACGTTTCATCATTTCAACGACTTCACGTGCGCGTTTTGAATCTAAGCTTGCAGTTGGTTCATCAGCTAATATTAAATCTGGGTTGTTCATGAAAGCACGAGCGATTGCTACCCTTTGTTTTTCTCCACCAGATAGTTGATTTGGATAATGTTTTTTTCTTTCTCCTAATCCAAATGCCGCTAATAAATGATCCGCGCGCTTTTCTGATTCTTGTTTACTTTCTTTTTTTAGCTTTGCAATGTAAAGCAATTGTTCTTTTACATTTAAATATGGAACAAGGTTTGCGAATTGGAAAATGAAGCCGATTTTTTTCAAACGAATGTCTGTCATTTCCTTTTCTGATAACTTCGTAATATTTTGCTCACGAATGTAAATATCCCCTTTTGAAGGTGATAGTAATGCACCCGCGATTGATAATAATGTACTTTTTCCTGATCCAGAAGGACCAACGATTCCGATAAACTCTCCAGCTTTCACATCAAGCGACATCGGATGAAGGGCTGTTACTTCAGTATTCCCTTCTCCGTACACTTTACTTACTTTGTCTAATTTTAATAATGAAGTCATTACATCCCGCCTCCAATTGCTTCTAATGCATCAACTTTTAATACTTGGTATAACGAAATAAGTGTTCCTAAAATACTAATTACGATAAAGATTACTGCATATTGTGCAATCATCGGTGTTGTTAATAAGAACGGCATACCCGCTGGTAAGATTTGTTCCAATCCTTGTACAAGGACGATACTAATAATCATCGCAACAACTGATAAGAATAACGCCTGCACGACTAAGCTATTTGCTAAATAAGAGTTTTTCGTACCGATTGCTTTTAATACACCTAATTGCTGTGTTTTTTGTAGTGTAATTACGTAGAAGAATACACCGATTAGTAGCGCAGCGATAACAAGTAAGAATGCAATGATCATCGTTAATGTTCCTTGCTCTTCTTTAAATCCTGGAATGCTTTGTAATACTTCTTTTTTGTCGATAACATGTGCATTTTTAATTTCTTTATCTGTATTAAGCGCAATTGCACTATAATCTTTTTGGTTTGGTTGTGCGATATTTCCCCATACATCTTCATTTACATAAACGACTGGTGTATGGCTAAACATTTGATCTTTCGTAAATCCAACGATTTTAAATTCTTTCTTTGAAACAGGATCGATAATTGTATCCCCAATATCGACTCCTTTTTCTTTAATTGATTCGTCAGCAACCATTTCGTTATTTGCTGTACCTAATTTCTCACCTTTTACAATTTTCGGTTCTAAAAATGAATCACGTTCACTTGAGAAAATAGCGACATCAACTTTTTTCGAGCTATCTTTCTTTTCATAAGTTGAAACTTTCACGCGAAACGGAACTGCCTCTTTCTCGCCTACTTGATTTACTACGTTATCTACATCGTCTTTCTTAATTTGTGAACGAAGTAATTTATTTTCCGCATCATCCGCTAATACAAATTTATTTGCCTCCATATTTTGAATGGACGAAGCATTATCATATGATAATCCATTTGCTAATCCTGAAATGACAAGGACTAAAAATGATAATAAAACCATAATGAGTCCGATTAATCCGTATCTTAATTTTGATTGTTTTAATTCACGCAGAGCTAAAAACATTTCGCTCGCTCCTTCCTCTTTCTTTCTATGCACCTATCATAAAAAAGAAATATGAACGGAATATGAACAGAAGATTACAGAGTAAAGATTAAATTTTCAGAAAGTATTGAAAATACCTAAAATCCTTGATACAATTCAGTCAAATAATATTGACCGAGTAATTTAATTTGAGGAGTTGATCATTTTGAAGCCCATGTTAACACTAACTACTTATAGCCAACTAAAAGCAATAAGCGATCCACTACGTGTCGAAATGATGATGCGTCTATGCGAACGTCCTTATACAGGACAACTATTATCTGAGAAATTCGGCATTCCAAGGGCGAAAATCCATTATCATTTAAAAGAATTAGAAAAGAATGGTTTTATAGAAATTGTTTATACAGAAGAAAAGAATGGCATCGTTCAAAAGTTTTATCAATCTGTCGCTAGAGGCTTCACCCCTGCCGCGGACCTATTACCTCATTTAGAAATATTAAGCGAATCAGGTCGCCAAATCTTTTTACAAATGACAGAAAGAACGAAAAGCCATATTCTCGCTGCACCAGAAGAAGCTTTTACATTACGAAAAGTAAGCGAAGACCCAGCTGAGTGGAATTACGTTTCATCCTGCTGGGAGTTTGATGCCACGCCAGAACAATTTCAAGTGTGGGTGAAAAAGTTTCATGAATTAATGTATGAATTAAACGAAATCACAAAAGGTGCAGATAAAGATCCAAATAGTAAATCTTATTACATTTCTACTACTGCACTACAAATCGACGAACGAGCAATGCAGCGATTTGTTAAAAAAGAAGAAAAATCGTAATACGATTTTTTTTATACTAACGGTCAATTTTATTTTACCGAATAAATTTATTATAAAGGAGTAGATAAAGTGGACGTATTAAAGAACCGGAATTTCCTCTTACTATTTTTAGGGAGAATTTTTACAAACATAGGAGATAGTTTGTATTATGTAGCCGCGATGTGGCTCGTATATAAACTTAGTGGCAATCCTTTTTATTCTGGATTAGCTGGTTTTCTTACGTTATTACCTTCTGCATTACAATTTCTTACTGGGCCGTTTGTTGATAGATGGTCGATAAAAAACACACTCGTAATGACACAAATTTTACAATGCATTCTTATATTAATCATCCCTATTACACACTACTTCAATCTACTAACAGTTCAACTACTACTCATCATTATGCCAATCGTAGCCTTTATCGAACAATTCGCCTATCCCGCACAGTCAAAAGCTTTACCTCTTCTACTGAATAAAACACAATTATTAAAAGGAAATTCACTCTTCTCGTTTGCTTATCAAGGCATTGATTTAATTTGCACGACTCTTTCAGGAATATTAGTAGCACTACTTGGCGCAATCACTTTATATGTGATCGATTCTTTCACATTCGCGATTACTGCGCTTTTATTTATCTCGTTGAAATTACCAAAACAAGCAGAAACCAATACAGACCTCTCTTCTGAAGACAATACATCATTTTCGGTTAAGCAATATTTCTCTGAATTAAAAGAAGGCTTTTCAATCGTCTTTCGTTCTTTAATGAGAGTATTCTTAATCGGTTCCATTGTCGCTAATTTTTCAATCGGTATGACGATGGCGATACTCCCTTCTTTCGCTGATTCTTTAGGGGGTGTGAAATTATACGGCTTCTTTTTAGCCGCTATATCAGCCGGTAGTTTAATTGGAGCACTATTCAGTTCATGGGTTGGTAAACGTAATGTTGGCCGTGTCTCTATTATTAGCTTTGCGGCTGGCGCTTTCTTTTGGTTTCTTTCTACGATTGTACCGTTTCAATGGTTATCTATTTTTTTATTCGGCTTAGCTTGGATACCAATTGGTGCGATCAACGTGTTATTTGCGACGATTAGTCAAATGGCAACTCCAAATCAATATCTTGGACGCATCAATTCAGTCATGCGAAGTATGGGTACAATCGCTATGCCGTTTGGTTCTTTAATTGGTGGATATACTGCAAATGTCTATAGTAGCCAACTCATTTTCGCACTCGCTAGCATCGGTATTTTATTTATTTCTATAGTATGGCTACTTCATCCGAAATTACGTTCATTACCGAAAGCTAATGAAATTACAGCGGATACTTTTGGGGTTCGATTTAAGGAAGAACGTGCGAAGGATGCAGCTTTATAACAAAAAGAAAAGAGTATCTAATCAGGAAATGAAATTATATCGGCGATTTTTGAAATATATCGACCGTAACTCAATTTATATCAGCGATTTTTCGATTATACCGATTTACCGACAAAAACGACAACAAAAAAGAAGAGGCAGTTCCAAAAACAGCCTCTTCCTTTTCATTTATTTAGGAAGCTCAACCCGAACAGTCGTCCCTTCCCCCTTCGTACTATATACCGAAACCTTTCCATTATGCAGTTCAACGATCTTCTGTACAATAGATAATCCTAAACCACTACCTTCTATATTTCTCGTTCTTGCTGTATCTACTTTATAAAAACGATCAAATATACGGTCCATTTCTTCTTTTTCCATACCGATTCCGTTATCTGATATAGAGATCATTACGCTAGATTCTAATTCTTCTACAACAAATTCAACGGTCCCACCATCGTTTGAAAACTTAATGCTATTCGTAAAAATATTGCTCCATACTTGATGAAGTAAGTTTTCATCGCCTTTTATGACGATGTCCGGCACGTCAAATTCAACGGCTATATCTTTCTCACGCCACTTCCATTCTAGCATAAAAATGACGTCTTTAATTTGCTTTTGTAGATGGAATTCTTTTATTTGTAGAACCTTTTCTTCTTTATCTAAAGAAGCTAGCGTCAGCAATTGTTTACAAAGATTAGACATTCGCTTACTTTCGCCCTCAATAATTTTCAAGTAACGTTTTCTTTCATCTTCACTCATATTCTCCGATTGTAACGTTTTCGAAAAACCTTGTATCGACGAAAGTGGCGATTGGAATTCATGAGAAACGTTAGAAACGAACTCTTGTCTCATTTGGTCTAATTCTTTTATACTTTTCGTCATCTTTTGAAAATTAGTTGCTAGCGTACCAATTTCATCTTTTCGATTTTCATCTAATTCGATATCATATTCACCACTTGCAATCTTTTTGGTAGCTTTCGTAAATGTTCGAATTGGACGAACGATATAACCTGCTGCAATCGCTATAAAAATGATACTTAATACAACGATAAAACCGAGTAGTACCGCTAGAAAAATTCTCATCTCACCAAATTGTTGCTGAATGTCAGGACGGATGAATAGAGCATACTGTTTATCACCATGTTTTAATGGGACACCTACACTATTAATTAATTCATTATCGAAAAACCCTGTAATAAACAAGCGGGTTGGATATGTGGAAACGCCATTAAATGTTTCACCTTGCAATACTTTATGAACTGTATCATCACTAATAGTTATCTTACGAAACGCATTCCCAATACGCTTTCCATTCTTTTGATCATCTACAATATAAATTTCATATCCTAATTTCGCAATAGATTGTAAGTATGCCTCTTTATTTTCTTCACTTTGCTTTTCATATAATGATTTGACTTCTTCAGCATACTTTAAAATCTTTTCACTATTATAAGGCTTTAACTTCACTTGATAATATACATTCGTTAATAAAAAGCCAATTATACTACTAAGTAGCATAATGCCAACTGTCATAAAAACAAATCTAGAATACAGTGATTTCATCTTATTTCAACTCCAACTTATAACCGAGTCCACGTACTGTTTTAATTTGAAAATCATCTGTTCGTTTTGAGAAACGATCTCTAAGTCGTTTCACATGAACGTCAACTGTCCGTTCATCCCCTTCAAAGTCCATTCCCCACACTAACTCAATTAATTCTTCTCTCGAAAATGTTCTTCCAGGATAACTAGCAAGCTGCGATAATAATTCGAATTCCTTTAATGGAAGCAAAATCGTCTGACCGTTACACTTCACTTCAAATCCTTTTCGATCAATTGTCGTTCCGTGCAATGTAATAATGTCGGCACTAAGCATTTGATAACGACGCAATAAAGCTTTCATACGGAAAATTACTTCAGCTGGCTCAAATGGTTTTACAATATAATCGTCAGTACCAGAAATGAATCCTTTTTCTTTATCAACTAACTGATCTTTTGCAGTTAATAAAATAACAGGTATATCATGATACTTTCGAATTTCTTCGCATAACGTATAGCCATCAATAAACGGCATCATAATATCCACTATCGCAAGGTGAATATTTTCTTTCTCTAATATGGACTGTGCTACCTTTCCATCTTCAGCCTCAAAAACTTTAAACCCCTCTTTTTGTACATGGTAATGTAATAACTCTCTAATATGTTTGTCATCATCAGCTAATAAAATATGTATCATTTTCATTAAACCCTCTCTTGTTCATCCTTCTACATTCTTACATTAAGAAAGAATTGGACTTTTTGCAAGAAAAAGAAAAACAAAATGCTATGACACGGTTGTTTGGAATACAGTTGGATTAGTATGGTAATGTAGCTTTGGAATAAAGATTGATAAATACTACCCAACAAGCAAACATTTTACGATAAAGTAAAACTTTAATCAGAGGGGGGCCATCCCCCTCTGATTATTAGCCCACAACAATCGGGCTTTTACGGGCAGTTAATCTCCTACCTAACTTCCTCACATGTGCCGAATTTTGAGGTGGGAGTCTTACTGCCCGCAAATAGCGGGATAAATAAAAAGAATCTATTTTGAAAAAAGATTGATCAAAATAGATTCTCATACTTTCGCATTAAGATATATTTTTATAAACAAATTCTAACTCTTTTTAAGTAGCCTCTTATTAAGCCTTAGAAATATCAACAAATCCTTCCCCAAACACATCACGAACATCGTGTATAGCGATGAAAGCACTCGGATCAGTAGATTGAACAATCCGTTTTAACTTCATTACTTCTTGCTTATTAATAACAATATAAAGAATGTCCTTCGGGGTTTTTGTGTAATAACCATGACCTGAGTATACGGTAACCCCTCTGTCCATTAAGGTAGTCACCTGTTCGGCAATTTCATTCGGTTTATCAGAAATAATCGTAATGGCCTTTTTCGGATTCAAACCTTCGATTACAAATTCCATCACTTTTGTTCCTACATATAACATAATAATTGTCAGCATCAGCTTTTCTGCACCAATGATGAAATAAGATGAAAAAGCAACTATTAAATCGAAAAACAACAGACCATAGCTAATGCTCCATCCTAAATACTTATGCGTCATCCTTGCTAAGATGGTAGTACCCGCTGTTGTTCCGCCAACACGAATGATTAGACCAATCCCGCATCCTATAAATACCCCTCCAAAAATGGCATTTACCAGCATTTCATTCGAAGCAATATTCCAGCCTTCTGTCAGATGAAGAAAAAGCGAGTTGGTAACTACAGCAATAATCGTATAAATTGTTGTTACCTTATTCAAAAATTTGTAGCCAACTATTAACAAAATCGCATTTAAAATTAAGTTGACTAAGCCTGGTGACCATTCAAATAAATAGTAGGTAATAATCGTGATACCCGTTACCCCTCCTTCACCGAACTCGTTCGGGATAACAAACAAATTCACACCTAACGCAAAAAGGAATGCACCAATAATAATAAAAATAATGTCTGTGGTTCTTTTTTTCATACAGTACCTCACTTCTTATAAAAATATTTATTCAGGCATAAACTCTCACCATTATATCGTGGAATATTCAAACCGAACAGTGGTTTGTTTTTATTTTAATATAAGATAACAAATCAACTTTATCCTATATTCACATGTAATTAAAAAAGTAAAACGACTTTATTTATTATGTACTACAAATAAAATTTTGATTTCACATACAATTCACGCTAAAAAATGAATATGAACACTCACTCGCACAAACTTCGAATAAAAAACAAATAGGCGAAGCCATAGAAATAGACTTCGCATCAAGCATTTGATCACAGAGATTTATATGAAATTTTATACCTGCTTATACCTCAGTATTGATTTCTATTTCAGTTTGTAGATTTCTATTACTATCCTCACTAATTCCAACTGATATCCTCTTAATTGGCTTCTACCTTCCGTCTCCCCACACTTATTAATGTAGATTCAAAATAAAGTTTAATCAAAATGGATTCTTCTCCAGCAGATTTAAGTTTATTTTTTATAAACATGCTATGTTCAAAAAGATACTTGCTATTGTATTTTATATTCATAAATTCCAGAAATAGATTTACTTATCTTTCTCCATATATTCTTTAATCTTTCGTTCTTCCCACTCTTTTCCGAATATCCCAAATGGAAAAGTTGTCAAACCGTGTATAAGGAGACCGATCCCCCAACCTCCAAGTGGATATAAAAACCATAATTCACTTGAATCAGAGCTTACATTTATTAAAAAAAGCATCAAATTAACTAGTATATAGACCGTTAAATGAATGTAAAACGCTTTTAAATTCTCCATCCTTTTTTTAGCTCGTAAATAAATCTCATCTCGCTCCACCCTTAAACACCTCTTTCAATATTGTATTTTTTCACATTCACTCCAGTGTTAACATCATATTCTAATCGAAAATCCCTTATTCTCAAAAAAAATACAAAACAAAAAAGTACCCATCAAATTGTCATACACATGATAATTTGGTGGGTACTTCATGATACTTTAGTTTTTACATTTATTATTTGGAGTAAATTGCAAATAACGACTTATACTCGCCTTATTAAGACCAGATCCACACATCATCATTATTTTCAAAATTGTTCTTTGCCTCATAAACTTTTTCGATATGATCAACTGTGTTCCAGTTAATAGAACTTCCGCCCCAACCTACATACTTCATATTAATTTTCACTTTCTCACCCATATTAAACACTTGTCCCTTTGTTAAGAAAACATCAATAATATCTTTCTTCCCATTTACCGATGGATACTCAACTACGACATATTTAGTAGAACCGACTCCCTCATCTTCCATCGTTCCTACTTTTGATACTTCTCCAATCACATAATCAGGTGAGCCATCTTCTTTCATGTGCATACCTAACTTGTTTGTTGTATTTTCAACTGTAGTCGCAACCATATATTCTGTAAAATTACGCATCATAGATCCAGTAGCTTTTACTTCGTCTCCTACTTTCACATTTGAAAGCGAATCAATATAAACGCTAACAGGTTCCTCATATTGCTTAGATTTCACAACAATCACACCATTATCTACTTCTACTACTCGTCCTTCTAACGTAGAGAAATTCGATTCAATAGAAGCAGCACTCGCTTTTGTTATTTCCAATCCTGGTAAATTCGTTCCTGATAATGCTGCGATACCTAAAGCACCAGCTAAGATTATTTTTTTCATACCCATTGTGTAACATCTCCATTCATGATGATTTTATTTGTTTGATTGGATACGACCAACCTGTAACTATTATAGTTACATGTAAGAAAAATAACAACTACCTTTCCTATGCAATCTTGCATATCACAATTCTTAAGTATAAGGATCGATTCTCATTTGTTTCAATTAATCTTAAGTGCTAAGGGGCAACTGCTTATCAATAATCTATCTGCATAGACATGCAATTTTTTCTAAAATAAAAGGGCCCTTTTAAGAACAATTAGTGGTTTTTTATCGAAAATCATTTTTAGAAAATTCAAAATTAAAGAAGGTTTTACAAAATATTACACAGAATTATTTATCAATCGTAATTTGACAGGTAACTTTTTATTACGATTTGTTTTATTCTGCCTAATTCATGTAGGCAGACACAAATAAAAAAACAAAAAAAGGAGAGGTAAGAATTGAAGAGAAAAATTGGTACAACTGTTGTAGGGTTATCCGTACTTGGTTTTGGTATTTTTGGTGTAAACATTGGGGATGGCGGAGTTGTTAAGGCTGCACATGGCGATACTCTTGCTCCTAAATTAGAAGCAGATGGCAATACAGGTGGGGCTCCAAAACAAGAAGGTCATGAACATTTCCCCGCTTCTAAATTAGATTCACATGGTGATTCATGGGCTCCTGCTTTCAATAAAGGGGATACTCCTGCTCCTAAATCGGAAGCTCATGGTGATACTATATAACACAAAAACCCTAGATCTCCGCTAGGGTTTTCTCATTTTTATCTATGATACATCTCAAACAAACTTTCTCAACTTTTATTCCAGCAATGTACATGTGGCATCATATTTATAGGATTCTACAGTGGAGCGGTGTCCCTGCATACGCTGAACATGGTACAGGTATCTAATTTACCCAAAAAGGAAACTACTACGGTTTTAAATTATCCGTATTTCTTTTTAAAGAAAACCATTTCACGCGACAAAACGTATGTATACGTATGATTTACAATGTGATACACTGTACCCGAGAGAAATCTCCAATACATATGTGGTTTTCAAGTCTAAAAAATACACCTATTAACTAAGTGTATTTTTGTTTCCAACGCTTTTCTTTCTTCTCAGTCTCTTCATGACTTCCCATTTTTCAGTGGTATATATACTTCTGGGTTATAGTCATGCAACATGCGAAACGGATTATTCTTCCAAAAATTATGTAAAGGTGTTGATAACCCATTTGCAAGATGTAACATTCATGAAGCAAACTCCTTTCAAAGTTTCTCCCATCGAATTATTACATCTTTTTCATTTGACCCCTCAGCCTAATGATTAAAGAATTATTCCTGAAAAACTTCCCTTTAACACTTCTTTTTCAAGTTGGTTCATACATGTAAACGCCGCAGTAATTTTTGTACGATTTTTTTCATCTGGTTCAAATTGTTCAATCATTACGTCACAACGAATCGTATCACCGCTAAAAACAGGACGTAAAAATTCAAAATCCATTTTACGAGCCAATACATTATAATCACCACCAACTTTTGTAGGCAGTGTTGATGTTAAAAGACCTTGTACAACAAATCGCCCTTGTTCATCTGGTGTAACATGATGAATTCCCTCATCCTTAGATACCTCCGTAAATAAGACAACATCCTCTTTTGTAAAAGTTCGCTCAAAGGTAATTTTTTCGCCTACTTGTAATGCCATCAATCTTCCTCCTCAAAAATATTCTCGAATACACAGTTAACTAAAATAATGTTTCATTTGGTAAATAAGAAAACCCGAAATTCAAAATCATTTCGGGTTTTAAAAACTACAGAAGTCTATTTTTCTATATTTACTTTAACGAATGAATAAACAACCCACTGCGAAGTTTCGGTTCAAACCACGTTGATTTCGGTGGCATAACTTCTCCGGCATCTGCAATCGCTAATAAATCTTCCATTGATGTCGGATATAATGCGAATGCTACTGTATAATCACCGCTATTAACGAGACGCTCTAGTTCTTCTAACCCGCGTATTCCACCGACGAAATCAATGCGTGAATCCGAGCGTGGATCATGTATTTCAAGTACTTGACTTAATAAATGATCTTGTAAAATAGATACATCTAAACGTCTAACAAGATCATTCGCATCAAATGTTTCCTCTTTCACAGTGAGCTTATACCATTTCTCGTTTACATACATTCCAAATGATTTTGACTCATTTGGTTTATATGGAGAAACAGTTGCTTCTTCCACATAAAAATATTGCGCAATTTGCTTTAAAAATTGTTCTACTGATAAACCATTTAAATCTTTCACAACACGATTATAATCCCAAATAGATAGTTCATCATGAGGGAATAAAACAGATAGGAAGAAATTAAATTCCTCTTCCCCTGTATAATTCGGATATTGTTCTCTTCGCATTAGCCCAACTTTTGCCGCTGATGCCGAGCGATGATGCCCATCCGCAATATAAAGATTAGGAATCTCTTCAAATGCTGCTACTAATTTCGCAATCGCATCTTCATCTACAATCTTCCATGCTACATGCTCGACTCCGTCTTCTGCCGTAAATTTATAAATTGGTGCATGTTCCTCTTTCCAACTTGCAATAAATTGCGTCACTTCTTCTTTTGTACGATACGTTAAGAAGATAGGACCTGTATTTGCGTCACACACATCTACGTGGCGAATACGATCTTGTTCTTTTTCATGGCGTGTTCGCTCATGTTTTTTAATTGTATCATCCTCATACTCATCAATTGATGTACAAACAACAAGCCCAGACTGTGTTCTACCTTGCATCGTAAGTTGATAAATATACAGTGCTGGCTCCTCATCTTGAATGAATACTTCTTCTCGTATAAAGCGTTGTAAATTCTCACTCGCTTTTTCGTATACACTACTATCATACGGTGAAATCTCCGGGTCTAAATCAATTTCTGCTTTATCAATGTGTAAGAAAGAATATGGATTTCCCTTTACAACTTCTCTCGCCTCTTCACTATTTAATACATCGTAAGGTAAAGCTGCAACTTGCACTGCTTTTTCTTCTACTGGACGGATGGCCCGAAACGGTCGGATTTTTGCCAAGTTTATCTCTCCTTTACACAATCATTCGAACGGCTACAACACCTGTAATTTTTCTTATATTCTCAACAATGTTTTCTTTTATTATATCATCAATTCCATTATCAATATCAATCATTGTGTATGCCCATGAATGCTTACTACGATTAATCATATCAGCAATATTAATATGATGTTCTGCTAAGCACCCTGTAATTTGTCCTACCATGTTCGGAACATTTTCATGCATAATCGTAATTCTTTTCTTTCCAATGTACGGAAGTTCTACGTTTGGATAATTTACTGAATTACGAATATTACCTGTCTCTAAATATTCACGTAATTGGCGTGCAGCCATTACCGCACAATTTTCTTCAGACTCAGACGTAGATGCACCAAGATGAGGAGTCGCTATTACATTTTTCATCTTTATAACATTTTCATTTGGGAAATCCGTTACGTATTGTTTAATAATCTCTTCATCTAGCGCTTTTCGAAGAGCTGTTTCATCAACTAGTTCTCCTCTTGAGAAATTGAATAAACGCATCCCTTTTTTCATTGTTTCTATAGCGTGTTCACCAATAATCCCCTTCGTTTGATTCGTAAGAGGAATATGTAATGTAATATAATCACATGTTGCAAAAATTTCATCTAAGCTAAATGCTCTTTGCACCTGCGTAGAAAGGCGCCATGCTGTTTCAACTGATATATATGGATCATATCCGACAACGTCCATACCTAAAGATAACGCATCATTTGCAACGAGGGCACCAATTGCACCAAGGCCGATAACCCCTAAACGTTTCCCTGCAATCTCTGATCCAACGAATTGTTTTTTCCCAGCTTCAACAAGTTGTGGTACTTCTTCCCCGTCTAATCCTTTCGTCCAGCTCACTCCGTTTATAATATTACGTGAAGACATAATAAGACTTGCGATAATAAGTTCCTTTACTGCATTCGCATTAGCTCCTGGCGTGTTAAACACCACAATTCCCTTTTCCGTACAACGCTCTACTGGAATATTATTTACACCTGCACCAGCTCTTGCAATCGCCTTTAAATCTGCTGAAAACTCCTCTTGATGTAAAGAATAACTGCGAAGTAACATACCATCTGGGTGCGCTACTTCATCTCCTATTTCATAGCGATTTCCATCAAAAATTTGCAAACCCTTTTCCGCAATTTGATTTAACGTTTGAACACGAAACATATCCCCATCTCCCTATCTATTCTCAAGCTCAAATTCCTTCATATAATCTACTAATTTTTGTACACCTTCAATTGGCATTGCATTGTAAATACTAGCGCGCATACCTCCGACTGATCGGTGGCCTTTCAACGTAACAAGTCCATGACCTTTTGCTCTTTGTAAAAACTGTTCATTAAGCTCTTCTGACGGTGTTGTAAATGGAATATTCATAAGTGATCGATACGTAGGATCAACAGGTGAAGTGAATAATTGGGATTCATCTAAAAAACTATAAAGAAGTGACGCTTTCTTTCTATTTTGTTCTTCAATCGCAGATACCCCGCCTTGTTCTTTCAACCACTCTAGTACAAGTTTCGTTACGTAAATACTAAAGGATGGCGGCGTATTATATAAGGAGTTATTTTTACTGTAAGTTTCATAGTTTAACATCGTAGGACAAGAGCTATTTGCACGGCCAATCAAGTCTCTTTTTATAATTGCAATCGTTAAACCAGCTGGCCCTAAATTCTTTTGCGCACCCGCATATATAAGACCAAATTTCGTAACATCATATTGCTCTGATAAAATATTTGAGGACATATCCGCAACGAGCGGAATCATTTCTACATGCGGTAACTCCACATACTTTGTCCCTTCAATTGTATTATTCGTTGTAATATGTACATAATCTAGTTCTAAATCATTATTTAAAACATCTATTGTAGGAATGGCTGAAAACTTCTCTTTTTCAGAAGAAGCAATTATTTGCACTTCCCCTACTTTCTCTGCCTCTTGCAGTGCCTTTTTAGACCATGAGCCTGTCAGTACGTACCCAGCTCTTTTATACGTACTCATTAAATTTAACGGTATCATAGAGAACTGTAATGACGCACCACCTTGTAAAAATAAAACTTCATAATCATCAGGTATGTTCATTAATTCACGAAGCAAACTACTCGCTTCATCAATAATACTTTGAAAATAAGAAGATCGATGACTCATTTCCATAATAGACATGCCTGTCCCGTTATAATTTACAAGCTCCTTTTGCACCTTCTCTAAAACTGGCAAAGGGAGTATAGATGGTCCTGCTGAAAAATTATACACTCTCTCCATCACCCGGATAACCTCCCTAATTATAATTTTTATTAATTTTAAACTTTCTGAATTATAACCCATATACAATATACGGTCAATTTGTTTTCCATTATTACGGCGTAAGACGCAATGGAATCGCTTGCAGTTACATTGCATTTTTTATAAACATACAAAAAAGTGTTAAGTACATAATCGTACTTAACACTCTAGTAATAAAAGTATAATAGCTACTCGTTCATAAAGAACCGATCAAAAATTTGATAAATAGCTGAAAGACCAAAGAGCCAATAAATGGTATCCACAAGCGCCGGCATAGAACCAAACCACTTCTCAACTACGTTATAATCTAACGCTACAAATAACCAATTCAAACCGCCAAGAATCACCAATATAACTGTAAGGTAAGACAAAAATTTCATTATGATTGCCCCCTAGGTGATAAGATGGTGAAAGGCCTTTCACTAAAAATATATGTAGTAGACTTAAAATCTTGCCTATTTTTTAAAAATTATTTTCTATACCAACCGTTAATAACTGCATCTGCTTCTTTACTATGTATTTGATAAGAATGACTACTGTCATTAGAGCCAATAAACCAAATTGAAAAACCTTTAAAATATGGCTTCGGTTCTAATACCTCTCGGTAAGCACGCCATCCGTTAAGTTGTACATCTTTTGAAAATACATTCGTAACATCTGGATTCCACGGATTTTGCAGTCCAAGTTCACGTGCCGGAACGTTAAATCCACCAAAATAAACTGGCTTTCCTGTTGTTTTATGTAATTGTTCAAGTTGCTGAACGACGTTTTGGCCACGATTATATACTGTCGTCGCAAATAAACTTTGTTTCACTTCTTCGTATGATGGATTTCTTTTTCCTGAAACTTCAAACCAACTATCAATACTTACAATGTCCACCTTTTTTAAATACGGACGATTGATCTTTCCGATAAACTTCGCTTCATAAGATGGATCCCAACTTGCAGTTAACCACCAGTTCATCTGATACAAAATATTTCCTTTATACTGCTGACGAACAAAATCGATTGTATCATTCCAGTACCCTTCTGCGTATTCCATATTGACGAAATTAGAAGCGATCTTTAACCCGTAAATATTGTATTTACTTGTAATTGAATTAAAAATATCTTGTAAAACAACCGTTTTCCAATTCCAGAAGAAATCGTTAATATTACTCGGGTTCCACTCCGTTTCTCCAATATTTCCTTGCTGAATATATGGGAACGGTTCCACTATAACTTGTATATTACGCTTTAATAATTCTTGAATTAAAATAATAGCTTGTTTCTTTTGCGCCTGATTGATTACCATATTAGCAGAATTCACATTCGGAATATCAACTTGAATAGGTACATTCACCGTATTTAAATTTAAGCGCTCCACATCTGCTAACACTTTCGCTACATTTCCAACTTCCCACACCGTTACGTTTCCTGACTTAATTTTTCCGGATTGAATAGTATTTACATCCGCCTGTACATTTCCTTGAAAACTAAAAGAAAACAACATAATTAACACTCCTAAAATACTTATTAAACTCTTTCTTTTCTTCACAAGTTCCCCCCTATAATTTTTGGCTTTCTTGATTATTTTATACAAAATTACACATATATTCCATAAGAAAAACAATTCAAAAAAAGAGCGGTTCTCCCGCTCCTTTACAAACCATTCCAACTCAAAATATCCACACATTATTTAGGGACTAAATTTAACACTTTTCCTTCTATCCCATCTGTATTAAGTGTAGTCGTATGATACTCTCCATTCACCCAGTCATCTATTTGATCATGATACCAATCACTTCTAAAATGTCCTGATTGTCCCGGCCCCACTATATGATAACCGTTTGACATATCTTTCGTATCAATGACGAATCTCCAAGAAGCCCCATGATATACAATACCGTTATCTCCGTAACTCGCTGCTTGAACCGTAACTTGACTTCCTCCAATCGGAACTGGTTTCTCACGATTAAATGCGAGTAATGCTAATATGCTAGATGATCTCGAAACTGGATGTGTAAAAGCCAGTTGATGGTAATCGCCCCACTTCCACTCCGCTACATTCGATCCATACTCCTTCTGTAATTTCTTCATTACATTTGCGTACGATGTATGCACAACTTCTGTGAAGCCTCCGTACTTCGTAAACCAAGCGCTATTTTCACCGTTTACTTGCTTACGAATTAATTCATCGACAACTTGTTGTTTCCCTTCAAATAACTCCATCACATCTTTCGGTATTTCTTTTGAAAATAACGTATTAGAAATCTCTTTCATTAACAAATGAAAAATTAATGGGGCTGCTTCATCTTTACTATCGTAAAAATTCCACTTCGTTAACTCTTTCACCCCTTCTTTCTCTACTTCAGTTAAAGCTTTTTTATTTAACTCCTTTAAAAATATAGGTGCAAACTCTTTCCCGTATAAATTTTTTTGATCCATCTGTAATTCTTCTAAATCTTTCACCGTATACTTATCCTTCTCTTGCAAAAATTCTTGAATACGCATTTGCCGATATGGCTGTGCCCACGTATTACTAATATGGTACGGGTAATTATCATCAACAATTTTATTGTTCGCAGTCGAAATAAACCCTTGTTTTGGATTGATTACTTTCGGAAGCTGGTCAAACGGGATATACCCTTCCCATTCATATTCATCTGTCCATCCAGGTACAGGTAGACTACCATCACCTTTTTTACGAATTGGTATATTTCCATTCGCTTTATACGCAATTGTTCCATCGTTTGATGCAAACAAAAAGTTTTGAGTCGGTGTGTGAAAATCTTGAAGGGCAGCTTCAAACTCATTCCAGTTTTTTGCTTTATTCATATTTAAAACTGCCTTTAATTCAGCTGAAGGTTCTAAAGCAGTCCATTTCAGAGCGAATACTGTTTTCGTCTTCTCCTTCCCCTTATCCGCAAATTCCGAAATAACTGGACCATGCCTCGTAATTGTAACGTTATAAGGAATTGTTTTTCCGTCCTTCACTTTAATAGATTCATCAACAACAGTAGCCTTTTCCCACTTATCGTTATACAAAAATTCATTTTCATTATTAGGATTTCGCTTTTCAATATATAAATCTTGTACATCTGGTCCTGTATTCGTAACGCCCCATGCAATTTCCTTATTATGCCCTAGCATAACACCAGGAACACCTGCGAAAATAACTCCACTCACATTTACATCTTTCATTTCTAACTCTGTTTGATACCAAATGGACGGTGTTGCGAGAGAAAGATGCGGATCATCCGCTAAAATAGGCTTACCGGAAGCGCTCTTCTCACCACTCACAACCCAGTTATTACTCCCATTAAACTCTGGCGGAATAACCGTCTTTGAAAAACTTTGCGCTACATTCACATTTGTATTTTTTAGTTCAGCTAGTAATCTAGGTGCATCTTTCGGATATGTAGGAAATAGCTCATTTGCTTGCTCTTTCGGAAGATTTTTCAGCGCCCAATATCGAAATGCTTGCCCGTGCCAATGCCCTCCTAAATCAAAGGCCATATACTTTCCAATCGTTAAAGAATCAACGATTGACCATTCAGCAGGTTCATAACCTAATAGAGTAAACTCAACTGGCAATTTCTTTTCCTCTTTTGCCTCACGTATAAAGGCATTCACCCCATCGGCAAATGACTGTAAAGCGTATTTCGCTTCCCCATCATATTGACTTACAGAAGCTTCTGCCGCTCGCCGTAAACCAAGTGTTCGAAACAACTTATCCCTATCAACAGCCGCTTCACCAACAACTTCACTTAACATCCCGGAAGCTTGTCTTCTACTTAAATCCATTTGAAACAAACGATCTTGCGCTTGTACATATCCTTGCGAAAAATATAAATCATGTGCATTTTCCGCTTTAATATGAGGTACCCCTTTACTATCTCGCTTCACCGCAACAGCATGTTGTAAATCCTCAAGTTTTATCGTTCCATCAATCTTCGGCATAGATTTCAGCGTATATACGTTCAAAAAAATCGCAGCGCAAATAATCAATAAAAGAACGATACTACTAGACCAAATAAAAATTCTCTTACCTCTAGTTCGCTTCTTCTTTATAACAACTTCCATATAACCCCTCCTTTCTCAAACTATTCGCTTCTATTACGTAAGAACCTTTAAGAAAAAGAAAGAAACCATACTTGCTCCTGCTATGGATCATACAAACTGAATAATTCTCTCTTACGCACTACATCCTTTACTTCACTGAACTTTACACATCCTTCCCTATACCAATTCCTCAAAATCCCCTTTACATAAGCAAGCGTTCTTTTTTCATTTTCAAACGCAATTTTAAGTGCCTCTAGTACTGTATCTCCTGAAATCCTTTGCATCCATTCCTTTAATTCCTTCACAATATATGGGGATAAACTACTAATATTTTGTTCGTAAAACTTGTAAACTTCACTATGTGAAGTGGCCTCCTCTATTCTTTCTACCGCTTCCACATCTTCCTTCTCTTGAATAACTGCTTGTGAACTACTATTAACCTCTTCTTTTGGCATACCAAAATGCTGCAGTAATAATGAAATCTTGCATTCTTCTTCAAGACATTTACGTAAAAACATATGTATGAACTCTTTACTTTTCACCGTTTTCAGCTCACGTAATACACATTTCTCTACGTTCGTATTTAAAATAGGATTATAGCGTAGCCAATTTATAATGAATAACTCTTTCGTTTCCGCATTATATAAAATCTTCCCGTATTCAACAAACCGGTTCAATAGCTTCTCAACAGTCTCCATACTGTAACCAGTTTCTAACTCTGCTAAACGCTTCGGTAATATGTAAATACCACATTGCTTCGTTTTCGTACCAGTTAACAAATATATGTAAAAATAACGCTCTTCTGGCGTTAAATCTAAGATGAATTCATCTTGCCAAAACTTCACCTGCATATTACGGTACACCGCCATATGTTTCCCTCCTCCCTTTATTAGCAAATAGGAAAATTCCAATCCTTCAATATAAATATAGGGATGAGCAAACGGTTTTGGCATTCGAATTTCAAATTTTTTTACTACTACGACGACGGTTTATTTTTTTCCGCGCTTTTTTGTTCTTGTAGTTGTTTTTGTTTTGTTTTTTCTTAGTGATTTATTACTTGGTAGGTGCTTATGAGGGGCTTGGAAGGGGCTTATATAGTGTTGTTATTCCCATCTAATAATTCTAGATTAGATTGAAATGTAATCTCCTATCTGATTTCTAATTACATATGTCCCGAGCAATCTTCATACATTGCAGTCAACCATTATTATTCACCTGCTCATTTTTACCCGAAAGCAAAAAGCACTTATTGCCTTCATAGACAATTCAGTGCTTTAAAATTGAAAGTTTATAGATAATAGTGTCTATAATTGACACAGTCGATTGAAATACAATTCTAGTACATTTATTTGAGTAACGATAATAAGATAGATACCGAATTATCTACAACTGAACGTTCTGGACGAGATTTCATTAACACTGTTAATCCAATTAATGAAGTGACTAGCGTTTGTGCTAATGCTTTAGCATTCACATCACTTTGCAGTTCTCCAGACTGAATACCTTTAGCGATTAATTCTTGAAATATAACCGAAAGATACATTTGATGTTCTCTAGTCAACACTTCAAATTTTTCATTATGAGGAGCAAGCTCTACCATCGTATTAATACAAAAACAGCCTTTATTTGATTCTTTTTTATATTCCTCTTCCACCATATTTTCAAAAAATGTACGAATGGCCTCTTTTACAGATTGTTCTTTTTGAAGTTTTGTTCGAATACTAGTCGCGTGTAAATTCGTGTATCTCCGTAATGCAGCTTCAAACAAACCCTCTTTATCACCAAAGGCTGAATATAAACTCGGTTTTTGTATTCCCATTTTAGCAGTTAGATCACTTAATGAAGTAGCAGCGTATCCTTTTTCCCAAAAAAGTTGCATAGCAGCATCCAAAGCTTTTTCTTCATCAAATTCGCGTAGTCGAGCCATTTAACCTCTCCTCTTTCTTCAACTGTTTTCTAAATTATAAATCACCATTTTATGTACCAATCAGTATATTATATATCGTATTAAATTATAAATAATATGTCAAAAGAAACTGAAATCATTTTACAATTCACTTGACATATTAACTTCTCCCTGATTATATTTTACTTACGAAATAACATACCGTTCGGTACGTTATTTTTAAAAATACAAAAGGAGATAATGTTATGAATGCTAAAGGAAAAATGACAACTGCTCTTACTCAGAATAATGATCAGTTCCAATCACCTATCAATACAATCATGCCTCGCTATATAACTCTATTATTTTCAATAGCTTGCGGGATGGCTGTAGCGAATATATACTTCGCTCATCCTCTACTTGATTCTTTATCAAATGAGTTTAAAATTAACCATTCAACTATCGGTGTCGTTATTACGATTACTCAAGTTTGTTATGCACTCGGATTACTTTTATTAGTTCCACTTGGTGATTTGTTAAACACAAAGAGACTCATTATTGTTCAAATGCTTTTATCCGTTATCGCTTTAATTGTGGTCGGAGTCGCTCCTTCAAGTACCGTACTTTTTATAGGTATGGCCTTAGTCGGAATTCTTGCGACTGTTACACAGACACTCGTCGCATATGCATCCATTTTATCTAACCCAACAGAACGTGGGCGAATTGTAGGTTTCGTTACGAGTGGTGTCGTAATAGGAATTCTCCTTGCACGTACATTTGCCGGAACATTAACAGATCTAGCTGGATGGCGTTCCGTTTATCTTACCTCTGCTGTACTTATGCTCTTCGTAATTGGTTTGTTGTATCGTAATTTACCTAATCTTGAACATAAAAAAACAGCTATGACCTATCGTAATTTATTACGTTCCGTTCTCTTATTATTTGTAGAAGAAAGGATCTTACGTATTCGTGGAATATTAGCATTGCTCATTTTTACTTCCTTCAGTATTTTATGGACTTCATTAGTTTTACCTCTAAGTGCTTCACCATATAATCTATCACATACTGCTATCGGAGCATTTGGTCTTGCTGGAGTCGCTGGTGCATTAGCTGCCACTAAGGCCGGGCAACTTGCTGATCGCGGATTAAGGGAACGAACTACTGGCATAGCTTTAACTTTATTATTACTTTCATGGTTCCTAATTAAATCTATTAACCACTCTCTATTAATACTAGTTATCGGCGTTATCCTTTTAGATTTAGCTGTGCAAGCCGTACATGTCACGAACCAAAGTATACTTTTCACAGTGCGTCCTGAAGCAAGAAGTCGCCTCACTGCTAGTTACATGATTTTTTATTCTATTGGTAGTGCTACAGGTGCAATTCTTTCAACAATCATTTATGCAAGCTACGGATGGAACGGAGTATGTATATTAGGTGCATCCGTTAGTGCTTGTGCTCTATTATTTTGGGCAATGACCTTACGACGATCATCATAAATAAAAGAAGAATAATTCATTTGTGCGTTTTTTTATAAGTGTTTTTCTACAAGACTATAAAATAGTATTCACTTTTTAAAATAAATCAACGGCATTTTCATATTAAAAATGCCGTTGATTCCAAATTTTTATGTATGCGATTCGCCATTTCATGAAAGTAGATTATATACTAGCGAAATACATCTATTACAAATTACCTTTAACTTTTCCGACAATCTCGTTTATCGTATTTCGATCTAGCTTGTCACTAATTTCGTATGGCTCACGATCTCCTACGAATTGCACGCCTACGATATCATTACGATTCTTACCATATTGCACTTCAATAATAGATCCATGCTCTAGTTGTTTCCAAATGTAACCTGCTTCATCCTTATTGTCTAAAACAATACAATCCTCAATATTTTCATTAATTCCAATTAACATGTTATCGTCAATATACCCAATCTCGTATTGTTGACGTTCTTTCGCTTTGCCGCTTACTAATATACCCGCGTTACCATATGAGTAATCCATATAGTCCTTTTGCTCCGTTTGTACCGCTTTCGGCTCTTTTGCTTCAGTTTTTTCAGCAGTGCCACAACCCGCAATAAGACCGATTGGCATAACCGCAGTTAATACTACTCTAGTAAATTTCTTTATCATTTATAAACAACCTCACATACTTAAATTAAGGACTAGACCATTTAAACCTAGTCCCTACATAACTTTAACTTTGCTTCACATACTTAATTGTATTGAATGACGTCTCATTAAATAATTGCAAGTTCTTCCCATCATAATCTTGAACTTTATATGCTATTTTCTTTTTTTGAATTGTATCTTCTACACCGTCTACTAAACGTTTATTGAGATGTAAATAGATTGTAAAAGCTTCCTTATCATACTCCCAAGTTCCTTCAATATAATTCTTCTTATTTGGATACTCACCTTTTCCATACGTTTCAAATGTCTTATCACCTTTTAGTATGAGTGACATATTGAAACCGTCTGTTCCTTGGAATCCCCAGTTACCGATTAATTCCGTACCATCTTTCACATTCTTCATAACGTTATCCGTGTTGATTCCAGCTTTCTTATCTAACTCTTTTATATCCTTAATAGATACTGTACCATCACCAATTTTAATATCCCCTTCAAGATCTTTGAATGCTTTAAGCCAGTAAACATCGCCTTCTTTCACTAGCTTTTCTGATTTCTCGATTAACTCCTTATCGGTCTTTTCACCTTTTTCTCGTTTTTCCTTTCGGGTGAATACTTCATTTATTAAAGCAAACGACTCTCTAAAATAACCAATTGCTTTTTCAAAATCCTTTTGTTGAGTTACATACTCTTTCGGTGGATCTATCGACTCGAATTTATCTAACACTTTATTTAATTCTTTCACGCTATCTACTATGTCTGATTTCTTTTTCTTACCGTCAAATACCTCTCTTGTAATATTGTTATGCTCCGCAAACAACTTATCAAACTCTACCCCTAATTTATACACTTTATTAGGATAATCTTCCTTCGAAACTTTTTCTTTCTTAATATTAGACTTCGATTCTTTTACTTTAGACTCTTCTGTTTTCTCCTGTTTAGAAGTGTTTGTTTTCTCAGAAACTCCACAACCAAATAACAACATAACTGGAACTGCTACCCCTAGTAGTTTCTTGGCGTTCATGAATAATTTCTCCTTTTGTTTGAATAATTAACTATTCATTCGTACTATACTCATCCTCTATCTTTATCTTGCAATTAAAGTTATAACCGCAATAACGCCTAGAATCGGCCCCCAATATTCCATTTTTATAAAAAATAGTGAGTGCCTTTTGTTAAACATAACTTTTTCACCAGTTTCAGCATCTATATAAATTTTCCCACTTGGTTTATTAATATATTTTCCTAAATACCAAGACATAAGCCCTGATATAATAAACATTACTGCCATTGGCCAACTATGTTCTTGAAAATATGTAACGTCTCCCGTTATAGATTCAAAGAAAACCTTCCCCAAAAGAGTATTAATAATTACAATAATTGCGACTAAAAAACCCCAACCAGACCAAATAATCATTTGTTTCTCCTCCTAAAGCATACAACTTTGTACCTTATGTTAATTGGAACTACACACGAACATACCTACTTTTCTGAATATACAGACACTAAAAATTACACTTAACTTATATTCATCAATTAGATTCTAACTTTAATGTTCTAAATGCAAATGAACCAGACATAATTTGTAATATTGTTGGAATAAGCAAAAAGAATAATGACATAAATAACGTAACTATAGGAACCACAATCATACAAACTCCATAAACTTTATTATTAACCTTGTTTACTAAACACGCTAAAACGAATAACCCTATTTGAACCGCCAAAATAATAGAGTAATAAGCTAAAAGTTTGTAATCAAAACCTTCCATAATATTAATGGCTACAACTATTAATATTATGGAAATAATCATTCCCAAAATGCCACCCATTAAACCTAGTACGAATTCAGGCGTTCTTTTCAATACGATCCCCCCTTCTATTAACCATTAACCATCTGTATATTTTTCCCATTCACCATCATACCAAATATTCATTGGAAAAACTATACATATAATTTTTTTATTCTTCCTTACCTTACTGTGATTTTCTCACAATTATAGATAGCTTGTAGCAGTTAAAAAATCAAAGTCTTCAAAATCACTAACCGAATTGTCATACTGAAAATTATAAATTAAAACAATAGAATTATAGGGTTTCCCTAATTTAACTCCTTCCTTAATTCTAGAAAGTATTTCATCATCATATGAACATCCCGCTAATAACACAGAAATATCATCACTCGTTTCTTCTAACACTTCCTTCTCGATAAAATCATCATCTACATCTATCATATCAATATTAAAATCAACAAAAAACTTTGCTGGTATAGAGTCTCCCTCTTCATCATACGTAACATCCATATATGCATCTAACTGATCTTGCGTTTTCATATTACCTAACCATATTGAAACCATTCCATGTACTTCCATTATTAGCATCCTCCTTTATTAAAATATTATACTCTCTCATTCAACCTACGCTTTAAATACTCAGCAATTTTCATTTCTCCTCTTTCAACAGCGAATGTATAAGCATCCATATCTTTCATATTATTACCGGAGTATTTTATCGTTATATCTATACCATTCATAACTAGTAATTTAACGATTTCAAAATGACCACTATATATTGCAGCAAACAGAGGATTTCGATCCGGCTCACTAGTATCCATTTCAACATGATGTTTAATGAGATACTCTGCAATATGTAAATATCCTTTTGTAGCCGCTCTTTCAAGGGCATTTGTAGAAAAAGTCCCACCCTTTGCATGAATATCTATCCCTGAATTGATTAAGTACTCTATTATTTCTAAATGTCCATGAGCTGTCGCTACATGTAACCACGTACCAAATGGCGTCACATACGATAACATCTCCGGCTCTTTCCCAAGTAGAGCTCTTAACATGTCCAATTGACCACTCTTTATGGAATCTCTCATTATTTTCGCAATTTGAGTCTTATCCATTCTACTTCTCCTTTAATTCTTATCTTGTAGAACTAACTTTATATGTTATCGACTAATTTAAAACTCATGATTTTTACCATTCACTTTTTTCTATATTATACCATTCTCCCAATTAGCTCTGGCTTCATTTACAATAAAATGCACTTCATTTTATTCAAACATCAGGCCGAATGTTGGGGGATTATTGAAAGTAGACATACCTCTAGAATACAATTAGTATTAACATTGAGAAGTATGAAAGACTTAAAAAATACAAACTTGATAATTACAATTAAAATGGTCTTTATATTAAGGAAGGAAGTGCACAGCTATGGATTTTAAAACAGTTATGCAAGAACTTGAATCCCTCGGTAAAGAGCGAACGAAAAAAATATACATATCTAATGGTGCGCACGAACCGGTTTTTGGCGTAGCTACAGGGGCTATGAAACCGATCGCTAAGAAAATAAAATTAAATCAAGAGTTAGCTGAAGAACTTTATTCCACAGGCAACTACGATGCTATGTACTTTGCAGGTATTATTGCAGATCCAAAAGCTATGAATGAGTCGGATTTTAATCGTTGGATAGATGAGGCTTATTTTTATATGCTTTCTGATTATGTAGTAGCAGTAACTTTATCAGAATCAGATATTGCACAAGACGTTGCCGATAAATGGATTGCAAGTGGGGACGAGCTGAGAATGTCAGCAGGCTGGAGCTGTTACTGCTGGCTTTTAGGGAATCGCAAAGACAATGAATTTTCCGAAAGCAAAATTTCCGCTATGCTTGAAATTGTGAAAAATACAATTCATGATTCGCCAGAACGAACAAAATCCGCTATGAATAATTTTCTAAACACTGTGGCAATTTCATATGTGCCACTACACGAAAAGGCAGTCGAGACAGCAAAAGAAGTTGGTATAGTAGAAGTAAAACGTGACAACAAAAAAAGCAGTTTGCTAAATGCTCACGAAAGTATTCAGAAAGAACTTGATAGAGGAAGACTTGGTTTCAAACGTAAATATGTAAGATGTTAAAAGTATAAAGGTGTCAATCTAGGAAAGATTGACACCTTTTTGTGGAAATTACTGAACTGGCGGTACTGAAAGTTAAAGATAACCAATCATTCATTTCCCTTAGTACATCTTATACTTCTTCTTTCAATTTATATACCCTATCTCTTTTCTCATCATTTTTGATAAAAGTAAGCTTTCCTTCTGTCACAAAACCTTCTAATATTAAGCATACTTGTCCATATGCTTTCGGCTTATTCGTTGTAAATCTTTCATCTGATATTTTACCAGATCGTATTAATTCTTCGCATAGCTCTAATGCACTTATTTCTTCAGAATTAAATAATCCCAATATATCTTTTTGCAGTGGCGATAAAGGTACTGGTATCTCAGCTACCTCCACCTTTTCTTTTTCTTCTTCAAATAAATCTTCAAATGAAATTTGATTCATTACATCTTTTCCTTCCTAACAATGGATTTGTATAACATGAACTGAATTCTATATGTACTGGAACCTTTTAATTTAGTTATTGTCATGAATTCCTTATCTCATTACATGAATTCCATAAACTATGCACATCGTTTCAAGTAGTATGTTTCGATTATACCAAATATACGTTCTACTATCTATTGTAGAGTTCTTTATAGCAGAAATGAAAGTAGTAGTGAACATTATCTTATTTATTAGTTGCATACAACATGTAACCAATTGAACTACTCACCACTTAACATCCTCACGGACTGTTTGAAGTGGGAGATTCCTAAGTACGGAAACCTAACGGTTTCTAATTCATTAGGCTATCCCCGTAGTTCCTACGGTTAAGAGACGAATTACTTCGTTTCTAAGATTGAGCGCTGCATTTCGATCTCTATCGTGATGTGCGCCACAAGAAGGGCAATCCCACTCACGAATTGTTAGATTTTTAACGTCTTTGTTTTTGTATTCATAATTGGAACATAATTGACTAGAAGCAAATGTTTTAGATACCATAACAACTTGTTTGCCATACCATTTTGCTTTATATTCCAACATAGTTCGAAATTGTGACCAAGATACTTCACTAATCGCTTTTGCAAGCTTTCTATTTTTGAGCATGTTACTGATTTGTAAGTCTTCCATACCGATAACATCGTGGTTTTTGATGATTTCAGTAGAAAGTTTATGTAAGTAATCAGCTCTT
>NZ_MAOI01000074.1 GCF_001884235.1 Bacillus paramycoides
CTGTTTATTCCAGTTCGAAGAACCTTTTGTTCTTCTAGAAAGGATACGCTGTGCTTTCGCTAACTTTTCTTCTAATGTACGGAAGAATTTAGGGTTCTTGTATGTTGTGCCCTCAGAAAGAATGGCAAAATCTTTTAATCCAACATCAATTCCACAAGTGGATTCAGTTTTAGGAATTTCTTGTACGTTTGTTTCAGCAAGGATAGATACAAAGTATTTACCACTTGGGTTACGACGAATCGTTGCATGCAAGATACGCCCTTCTACTTCACGACTTTTAGCAAAGCGAACAAGGCCAAGTTTCGGTAATTTTATTGTGTTGCCTACAATTCCAATATTTCCGTTTGTTTGCTTAGTTGTGTAGGATTGAACTGTATTCTTTTTAGACTTGAATCGTGGCATATCATTCTGTTTCTTGAAAAAACGTGAAAAAGCATCTGCGAGGTTTTTAATGTGGATTGAAGAGCGATACTATCTACTTCTTTTAACCAAATCGTATCCTGTTGCTTCTTTAATTGAGTAAGCTTGGCAGAGCAAGAGGGATAGGTTAACCCTTTTCCAGCTTCTTTATAAGTATCATTCCAAAGAGCAAGAAAATGGTTAAATACAAAGCGACTGCAACCGATTGTTTTAGCAATTAATATTTCTTGTTTCTTATTCGGGTAGATACGAAATTTATATGCTTTTTTTACTAACATAGGTTGCACCTCACTTTTTCATAGTATATCTACAGTATACAAAAAAACGTAGTCTTACGCCTACTGACATTCATCTCCCACCTAAAATTGGTGTTTCACACCTTCACATTTTTGAGGAAGGAGTCTTCTGTCAGAAAACGATAAAAAAACACTGCCAATCGCAGTGTTTGGGCTACCTCCACATGTCTATCAAGCTAAGAAAAGCGAACACACAAAACAAAAAAATGACGAGGTTAATATTGTAGCATCTGGAAAGCAAGCAGTTTCTAAAGTCTAGTTAAGCAGATACAGTAAGCAAGTATACTTTTTCACTGCTTCTTTTTTGAACTACCCCCACTTAACACTCTAACGAGCTGTTTGAAGTGGGGGATTCCTACGAACACCAAGGTATCCCTCAGTTTTATGAGTAGGCGATCCCCGTAGTCCCTACGGTTAGGAGCCTTACGGCCTCTTTTCTCAGATTTTCCGCTGCGTTCACATCTCTATCATGATACATACCACAAGAAGGACACTTCCATTCACGCAGGTTCAGGCTTTTCACGTCTTTGTTTTTGTAGTCGCAATGCGAACAAGTTTGGGAACTAGCGAATGTTTTCGACACCACAATCACTTGTTTCCCATACCAGCGTGCCTTATACAACAACATCGCTTTGAATTGTGACCATGATACTTCTTGAATCGCTTTCGCTAGTTTGTGATTCTGTAACATATTCGAGACTTGCAAATCTTCTATCCCAATCACATCGTGGTTTTTGATGATCCTAGTAGAGAGTTTTTGCAAATAGTCCGTTCTTGCCTGTTTAATTCGTTCATGAATACGAGCGACTTTCATTCGCTGTTTCTGCCAGTTCGTTCCACCTTTTGTACGTCTAGATAGAATACGCTGGGCATGAGCAAGTTTCTTTTCTAATACCCGAAACCATTTTGGATTACCGAATACCTCACCTGTTGAAAGAATAGCAAAGTTTTTCACACCAACATCTATACCAACAGTGGAATCGGTCTTCGGTAATTCTTGTACTTCCGCTTCAGCAAGAATCGAGACAAAATATTTTCCACTTGGATTCCTTCTGACAGTAGCACTCAAAATTCGTCCTTCTA
>NZ_MAOI01000075.1 GCF_001884235.1 Bacillus paramycoides
GTTTGTATGTTTCGTTGTATAGGATTGGACTTTATTGTTTTTCGATTTAAACCGAGGAGCTGTGTTTTGTTTTTTGAAGAATCTTGCATACGAGTCAGCAAGGTTGTGAAGAGAAGATTGAAGAGCGATACTGTCCACTTCTTTTAGCCATACAAATTCTTTTTTGAGAGTAGGTAATTGCGAAGAACAAGTGCCATAGGATAACCCTTTTCCTGTTTCTTTATATCTATCATTCCACTTTTCCAAAAAATAGTTAAATACAAAACGTGAACAACCAATTGTTTTCGTAATAACTATTTTTTGTTCTAAACTAGGATAGATCCGAAACTGATACGCTTTATGGGTAAGCACCGCTTTTCACCTCACTTCCTTTTTTTATTTGTTTACAATCTTTTTCATGATATGTATGAGAACGATATCATGATGTAGCAAAAAAATACTGATCACGTATCATTTCTTCTTTTTTGTCGAAAGTCCTCTGTCCCTTTCAAAAAAATATACAAATGAAAGAGCTTTTACAATGAAACAATTTCGTAGATGTAAAAATGCCTCGGAGCTGCAACATTTTCTTTCTATAGGAACGAACTGATTACGATACCAGTACCTTATACTGATTCTTCACCAAGAAGAACCTTTAGGCTTTTGCCTAACCGCCATTCAGCTCCCACCTACTCATTGGACCATGTCCTACCCATTCCTTGAGGTGGGAGTTTTCTGTCGGGAAATGATAAATTTAAGTTCTTGATACATACATCGCTTCACATGAGGTTGCTATTTACTAGTACACGATAACCCGGTTCATACGTGCTTAAATTATCATACGCAGTTTTTGCAATACTAGGAGGAAGGTTAACACATCCTCCAGATCCGCCTTTTCCGGTAGCAGTGCATAATTTATTTCCTTTGAGGAAGGGAATAATGTCCACTGGCTTTTTAATAAAATCAAATTGTATTTTTATTTGTCGGACTTAATTTTTTCGCAATATTCTTCTAAAGTTAATCCCTTTTCTTTTAGATACATAGCAACTTCTTTTCCTACATAACGATAGTGCCATGGCTCATACTTAATGCCAGTAATATCCTCTTTATCTTTTGGATAGCGGAGAATAAACCCATACTCTGCAGCATGCTTATCTAACCATTTGAATGCATCGGTAGTTTCAAATTTTGCATTTAAGTCTTCTACAGTATTCTGCCATTCAACTGAAATAATGTCTAACGCTAATCCAGTATGATGTTCACTTGCGCCAGGATACTGAAGATATTCCAATGCC
Source organism: Bacillus paramycoides (assembly GCF_001884235.1). Taxonomy (GTDB): domain Bacteria; phylum Bacillota; class Bacilli; order Bacillales; family Bacillaceae_G; genus Bacillus_A; species Bacillus_A paramycoides. Next base: position 1,275 of record NZ_MAOI01000075.1, read on the forward strand.
TTAGCACTAGCCTCTGTATCCGACAAACCTTGAGATTTATAGCTTTTAACTGACGCATCATAATAAGTTTGTTGTAATTTTATAGCTCGATAACCTGACCTTAAATAAAGATTGATCCCCTCTTTTTTTGCAGCTGTTACCATATCCTGATAGCTAGTTGCAATTCTGCTATCTATTTTCATATTTGGCTTAGCATTTTGGGTGATACTTGTTAATTCAATCCCTAGTTCCTTTGATAACATTTGTTCTCTATTTACAAGAATAATTCTCCAATCATTAAGATCAGAAATAGGTAAAACATCTTTTTTATTCGCATTTATCTCAACTTTATTTTTATCGTTATGATTAGTAGTTTCCTGAGATGTTTGTTTTCCACTACAAGCAGCAAGGCTCCATCCCAATGCCAATACCAATGCTAAAATTATAAATTTTTTAATTGTATCTCATTCCCTTTTTGTTTATTAGTCTTTATACCAATTTCCCAACACATCTCTAGGAATATCCTTGAAATCCTTCAAAGAAACGGGGCCGACAAATTCTTTAATCCCATGATTTTTAGAATTTTCATCCGAATAATCTTTTAAAAATTGAATTTTAAAATGTTTCTTACCATCAGCATAGTCGGTTACTATCGGTACGACTGCCGCTTGTCGTATACCAAAAGTTTTATCTTCATACTTGACGAATTGTATATAAGATAGTCCTCCAACCAATGTTTCTAATTTTTCTTGAGCAGAAATAAGATTTCCAAGAGAATAATAGATTAGCGTTTGATGTCCATCTTTATTTTGTTTCCACTCAATTGGTTGAATTACATGTGGATGATTTCCAATTACTACATCTACACCTAAATCTGTTAAATATTGAGCAACTTCTTTTTGTTGCTTTGAAGGTGTAGAGGTATATTCAACTCCCCAATGCACCATAACAATCACCATATCAGAGCTATTCTTTGCCTTTTCCACATCATTTTGTATCGCTTTTTTATCAATTAAATTTAATGCCCAAGACTTATCAGCTGGAATTTTAATTCCATTCGTACCATATGTATAATTAAGTAGCGCAAAACGAATACCATTTTTTGTAATCGTTTTTATTTCATTACGTTCGTTTTGACTCTCATTAATGCCTACCGGGATAACATCCGGATATTTCTTCCAGTATTCTCTTGTATTCATAACACCTTTGATACCCATATCCATAACATGATTTGTCGCTTGAGTCACTATATTGAATCCAGTATCCACTAAAGATTGACCTACTTCTTCAGGTGTATTGAAAGTAGGATATCCCTGTACTTTTAGATTATTTCCTGCAATTGGAGTCTCCTGGTTCACTATAGCAAGATCACTTGATTGAACAGCACCTTTTATATTTTCATAAATATAGTGATAATCATATGAACCGTCTTTTTGTTTGCCATCTGTAATTACTGCGTCATGATATAAATTATCACCCGTTGCTATTAAATTCACAACCGATTTTACTTTTTTATCTTCAATAAAATTAGGAGACTGTTGAATAGGACTTTTATCTACCCAATTTGGCGCTTTTAATAATTTATCTGTATTTGATTGAGCCGGTGCTATTGAAGCTTTAGATGGCTTAACATCTGTATTACCGCAAGCGGTTAAAAGCACTAAAAAAATAAGACATAATAAAAAAAATTTTTCACTTCTCTGTAAATTATCTAACATGTGATCCTCTTTTCTGTTTTATTACTTATAACCAGTTCTAACAAATAACTTTTTAAAACAGCGTATTTTGGTTTTACACTTAATTATGGAAGGACACTCTGTTACATCTGCTTCGGAATATGCGGATAATCATTTTCCATTTTCTAACAATCTATCGATTCCATCAGAATTGATAGATTGCTAGAAAAACATTATCCACCAGGATGTCGACTAGATTCTAATCAGCATCCTCCAGATATTGAATTTGATATACCTGTTCCAATTGTAGTAGCTGGTTAATCTAAACAAGAGAGGAGAATAGTTCATATAGCCTCCTCTCTTGCTTTACTTTTGTGAGTGGCTCCAAAAAGAGGGAATCGTTGCCGTACCCCCTTATATATTGTGGAATCTTTGTAACTAATTTCTTTAAGTTGAGCGACAATCATTATACTGATAACAACAAGTAAGACCCAAGAACTTATTTTACCAATTTCCGAAAAAAGTAGCAATATTTTCTGCGATTCATATAAAGAAGCCAATTAGGAGAAATGAAAAAGGAAGTGGCGTTATCTCTATCGTACAATTGATAAAGATGTTAACGAGGCTAGAACAACCAATGTCTTTTCGTTCTTCCCAGAAAATGTCTTTTCCTTCACTGATCAATTGTAAAAAAACAAGCCATCCAACTCACAAAGAATTGGATGGCTTATTCAATACCAAAACAGAAAATCTGTAATTCGTATTACTTCAATTTCCCCTCAAAAACAATTTTTCTACCGCACGGTTCAACTTCTGTTTTCCCGTCTTTCTTCACTTCATGAAAGATTGGCTCTTCCATACGACGAGAAGGTGCATATCCTTCTTGTTCCATACGTGCTAAGCAATCTGTAATTGTTTCGTTTTCTAGTACTTCAAATTTTTTCTTATTAGGTTGTTTTGTCATGCCCTAACCTACTTTCTATTTTTCTTGATGCGAATTGATTTTTCATGTGAATAATATATAACAGTGCGAGAATTCCCATTATAATCATAACCGCAATAAAAAAGCTTGTATACTGTATTTTTTCTATAAATACGCCTCCTAATACAGGCCCCATAATACTTCCTATACTAAAGGCGATTCCGCATAATATATTACCTGCTGGTAGTAAGTGTCTCGGTAATAAATCGGTCATAAATCCAAGACCTAATGAGAAACATGATCCAATGACCATACCTGCTATAAGCATACATGCAAAGACAATCCAATAATATTGATCAAATACTGCTGCGAGTAAGAAAATGCCGGTGCTTATGCTAAATGTCCACGTTAAAATACGGTCTCTTCCGTATTTATCACTTAACATGCCGAGCGGAATTTGTGTAATAATGCCCCCAACTGCGAATGCTGGTAATAAGAAGGAAACATCTGATACAGACCATCCTTTACGAAGTGCGTATACTGGTAAGTTACTATTTAGCATCGCTTCAAGCACACCGTATGCGAGCGGACCGATTAATGCAATCCAAGCTAATCCAACGACTTGTTTATAACGAGAAAATGATGATTCACTTTCAGCTTTCGTTTCATCTTGTGCTGGAAATGCATTTTTCGTTGGTAGTAGTAAAAGCCATCCTATTAAGCAAAGTATAGTAGATACAATAAATGGTGTTGCTAGACCGTACTGAACAGTGCTTGCTAAATACGGGCCAACTGCAAAACCAATTCCGAAGAATACACCGTATATCGATACTTGCCTACCTATTTTACTCGGATCTGACGTTGTCGTAATCCAAGTTTGTGTTCCGACATGAAGCATATGATCTCCAACGCCAACTAGGAATCTAAGAATAAACCATACCCAAAATGAAAATGTTTGTGTAAAAAAGAATAATGAAATAATAACGAGAAAACCACCAATTACAATAATTGGTTTCATTCCAAACCTTTGCATCGGTTTTTCAAGAAACGGTGAAATAAATAATATCCCAATGTATAATGCCGTCGCATGAATACCATTAACGCTCGATCCGACTCCTTCTTGTTCGAATATCATGGCAATCGCAGGTAGTAACATTCCTTGTGATAAACCGGAAATTGCTACAATCCCAACCATAATCCAAAATGTAAATCGTATTGACATCCCTAACCTCTCCCTTTTCCAATTCACCACACTCATTATAAACGTTTTATTATATAATAAGAAAGAAGTTAGATATGTTTTATCTAACTTCTTTGCCATACCTATTTTTTAATTTTCCAACCAATTCTCCACATGTTGTATAAATACATCTAAACAATCAATAAACGGTGAATGTCCGCAATCTTCTAATATCGTCAATTTCGCGTTTGGCAAATGTTTTGCCAATTCCTCGCCAACTACTTGCGGGACAACATAATCGCGGTCACCTTGTATAACGAGTGTTGGAACTTGAATACGATGAATACGCCCATTTCCTTGTACAACACCATTCTGTTCATCTGAAATATTAAATGTAACTAACGAATAATTTACATCAACGAAATTGCGCTGCGTTAACATATCATCTAAATACTTTTCATAACGCTCTGATTCAGGTTGATTATGTGTATATATTAATAGATTCCATACTGTACGGTAATATACTTTATTCATATTTTTTATCGCATCTACAACTGGTATGATTTGTACTGGATCTTGCGCGATTTCTTCTTTCGTTTTTAATAAACTCGATACAATTGGTTGCCCATTAATATCTTTTTTAAAGATTGGATATCCTTTCATTCCTACCGATTCTACTAAAATTAGTTTTTCTACAAAAGTTGGGTGACTCGCTGTAAACTCCATCGCAACACCGCCGCCCATTGACCATCCCATTAATGAAAATGTCTCTAGCTTTAATTGATCTGTAAATAGTTTCACATCTTCTGCAAAGTCTTGTAATGAATCTATCGACTTATTATACGTTGATTGTCCAAATCCTCTTAAATCAATTGCGTAAATATGATATTGATCTTGAAGTTGCTCAATAACTAAATCCCAATGTTGTGACGATGTCATATTCCCATGAATGAGTACAAGTATTTCTTTATTTTGCCTTCCAACCTCTTGATATGCAATCGTTTCTCCATTCGATAATGAAACAAACTCCATCGTTGCAGGCTTAATCATCACAAGTCCCCCCATTCTTTTAATAGAAAGAAAATTATTTACTTATTTCAAGGATACCATGTAGAATGTATGTTCTCAATATAAAATCTATACGAAATTTTTACATAAAACAACATGTCTATTACTAGACAATTATTATAAAAAAGTATATAGTTAGCTAGGTAACTAATTTGAAAGGATCAAACTACATGGACGAAAAACAACATTTTTTTCACATTGTCAGTCAAACTTCTCGTAAATTTACGAAGAAATTTAATGAACGTGTATCTCCAACTGGATTATTTAGTGCACAATGGGCTGTTATTTTCCGCATTAATCAAACTGGATCTTGTACCCAAACAGAATTATGCCAGTATTTAAATGTTGAATCCCCAACGATGACTCGCACGTTAACACGTATGGAAACGATGGGCTGGATTATTCGTACAGAAGGAAAAGATCGCCGTGAGAAGCTCATTTCCTTATCGGAAACAGCAATAGAAATGATCCCAGTATGGCAAGAAGAAGTTGATGCCTTTGAAGAAAAAACGCTAGAAGGTATTAAAGAAGAAGACTTACATCAAGCATTTCAATTGTTACAACAAATTATCAAAAATTTAGATCATTAATATGGAGGGATGACGATGCAAAGTGAGAGACTTTGGACGAAGGATTTCCTCGGAACTTGTTTTAGTAGTCTGTTTCTCTTTTTAACGTTTTACATGCTTATGACTACTCTGCCTGTCTATGTTATAGACGGCCTAAAAGGAAAACCTGAGGAAATTGGCTTAGTCGCAACTGTTTTCCTTATTTCATCTGTTTTATGCAGACCATTCACAGGAAAATGGCTTGATGATTTAGGACGAAAGAAAATACTATTTATTTCTCTTTCATTATTTTTAGCCGCTACTGTTATGTATTTCGGAGCGCAAAGTTTATTTTTATTACTTGCCCTTCGCTTCTTACATGGTATTGGCTTCGGAATGGCAACGACAGCAACTGGAACCATTGTAACTGATGTTGCACCCGCTCATAGACGCGGTGAAGCACTTGCTTATTACGGCGTATTCATGAGTCTGCCGATGGTAATTGGTCCTTTTTTAGGTTTAACAATTATTTCTCATTTTTCATTTACTGCACTATTTATTGTTTGTTCGGTATTTTCATTACTCGCATTTTTATTAGGATTAGTAGTAAATATTCCACATGAAAAACCAGTAAGTAAACACAAACGCGAAAAAATGAAATGGAAAGACTTAATTGAACCATCCTCTATTCCGATTGCTCTGACAGGATTTGTTTTAGCCTTTTCTTATAGTGGTATTTTATCCTTTATTCCTATTTATGCGAAAGAGCTCGGTTTAGGAGAAGTTGCTAGTTACTTCTTTATTTTATACGCACTTGTTGTTGTAATTTCTCGTCCATTCACAGGAAAAATCTTTGATCGTTTCGGTGAAAATGTACTTATTTATCCAGCTATTATTATTTTCACAATTGGAATGTTCATTTTAAGCCAAGCGCAAACTTCATTTTGGTTCCTTGGCGCAGGTATGTTAATCGGTTTAGGTTACGGAACATTAATTCCAAGTTTCCAAACGATTGCAATTTCTGCCGCTCCAAACCATCGACGTGGTTCTGCGACAGCTACTTACTTCTCGTTCTTTGATAGTGGTATCGGCTTGGGTTCTTTCATTTTAGGTATAGTCGCTGCCAAATCAAGTTATCATAATATGTATTTTATCGCAGCTATTATCGTTGCGTTCACTTTACTTCTTTATTATGGATTACACGGACGAAAACAAAAATTCAAAAAGCAACGTACAGACGGACAAATATCCGCGTAACGTTAATAAGGAAAGTAAACTTCCCCGTTTACTTTCCTTATTTTGTATTTCTTTCAAGACGAGCGTATACTTATAATAGAAACAAAAGGAGGTACATACATGAATATAAAGAAATCTCCCCTGCTATTATTGCTATTAGTATTACTATTCGTAGTTACAGGGCTTGGGTTTACTTTCTTCAAACATAATAAAACGACTCCAACTAAAGATAATGTCACGAAAGAAAACTGGTTAAATGACCCTTACTTACGTTGGTCGTATACACATATGAAAGAATTCACTTTAATTAATGAAGTAAAAAACAATCCTGACCAAATTGCTCACTTCCCTACTGCGTTACAAAACTTAGACAATTTTGCAGTTGAACGCGGATTTGGAAATACGATCCCTCTAAAGAAGCTTTTAGACGAAAATAAATCAGATGCTTTTGTCGTTGTACATAATGGACAACTTGTTTATGAACGATATTTCAATGGTTATAACGGGAGCGAACCTCATGGAATGGCATCGTTAGCAAAGATGTTTACTGGTGCAATCATACAATCTCTCGCTGAAGAAAATCGTATTGATGTAGAGAAAACGGCTGATACTTACATAAAAGAATTAAAAAATACACCGTTCGGCAAAGCAACACTTCAGCAATTAATGGATATGCAAGTTTCTGTAGAATACCCTACGCACGGATATGTACAGCCTGGACTAGAAAATCAAGATGCACAACTATATTTAGCTAGTAATATTTTACCCCGAGGTAAAAACTACAACGGTCCTATGAAAATTTATGATATGTTACTAGAAGCAGAAGAAACCGCACCGCCTGGTTCAGCTTTTTCTTACAATAACGGATCAACAGAAACACTCGCTTGGATTATTCGAACAATCACTGGTAAATCGTTAGCTGAAAATGTAAGCGAACGAATTTGGTCTCAAATAGGTATGGAAGAAAACGCTTATTACGTTACAGATGAAACAAAAGTAGAACAAGCAAGCGCTGGTTTAAATGCAACTGCTAGAGATATGGCCAAGTTCGGTCAACTACTATTAAATAACGGTCAATATAACGGCAAACAAATCATCCCTTCTTCTATAACAGAAAGTTTGAAAAATGTACAAGAAGGTGAACTCGCAATTGACCGTGGTGCTTCTATTTCTTATCATAATCAGTGGTGGATTCCCCACAATGAACAAGGTGCTTTCGAAGTGTTAGGCAGTTACGGACAAACACTTTACATCGACCCGAAAGCAAATATGGTGATCGTCCACTTCTCTTCTAATGCTACGCCAAGTAATGAAATACATTCGATTTATTCAAATATGTATGTTGATATCGCAAATCATTTAGAGAAGCTTTCACAATAGTGGAAGCTTTCTTCTTATTGGAGTGTTTTATTTACACCAATCCTATTCCAGTTATCATTTCGTTATTAGGAGATGCTGAAAGAATTACTATTCGAAACACGCCAACCCCCCATTAATATTGATAATATTTTATAAATTTGAAAACACTAGTACTTAGGAAAGGAGGGATTGCGAATGTCTGTGAAAAAGAAATTAACTGTATTGATCATTTCACTTGCGATGATTGTAGTTATGACTACTTTAGGATCACTCCGTTTATTTGCCGAATCCGACGTTGTAACACAGCCTATTGAGGTCGAATTGAATGATGATTACTTTAATCCGAATGTCATCACTGTTCCGGTTGGAAAGACGACAACTTTACTATTGAAAAACAAAGGAAATAGAGATCACACCTTTACGGTGAAAAAGCTCGGAATCGACGCCGAAGTCCCGTCAGGAAAAGAAAAAACCATTACCATAAAACCTGAAACTCCCGGTACATATGAACTAATCTGTCGGTTCCACTACCTGAAAGGAATGGATGGAAAAGTAATAGTCAAATAACAAGCAGTACCAATTGATCCTCTCTTTTTAATAAAGTGAAACTTAGATTAGCGGAAAAAGTCAAAGAAAAGTAATAAATAATTCATCGTCCATACTTATAAAACCAACAACTGATACAAAAGCAATTCAACAGGATCAAAAGAAAAATGTTTAATTAAAAAAGTCAGGGGAAGACACTCATATACGAGTGTCTTTTCTTTATTTTCAAAAGGACCTGCTCAATTAACGCGTAAAAACATAAAGTAAAGTGAATCCATTAAAAAACATGAGTGAACCCTAGTTTTCCCCTCTTATCTAAAGGAGGAACTATTATGGGATTTGGTGGTAGTTGTGGCTGCGGCTTTTCTGGAGGATTTGCTTTATTAGTTGTATTATTTATTTTATTAATCATAGTTGGAGCTGCTTGCTTCTGCTAAAAAAACTATCGGAAAAGACACCATATAAGGGTGTCTTTTCTTCATGGAGTGCTGACGCATCGCCATCAAGCTAAAAGAACGAGTTATCCCCAAACAATAAATACGAGTAAAATGCACAAACTTTTCGTTCTCTGGGTGATATGAGATTTTAACTTGATGGGCATGGGGTACAGCCGTCATTTCAAAGGTTTGCGTATCCAAAATTGTGATTAAGTATGAATTTACTAAAGCCGACAGCAATCAGATACTATTCATCTCCCCGATTGCTGTCGGCTTTAATTTTAAAGTTTAATTAAAAAATTTTTTCTTGTTATTTTTGATGTAGTTAACGACAATTACAAAGTAAATAACAGCTATGAGATTAATTATGCTTAATGTTAGACCTGATGGATTGGACCAAGGAAGTACAAAAAGCCAAAATACTACTAAAATTAAACTCAGTACATATAACCATTTGAATTGATCTGTCATTTTTAATTCACCCATTTTTCCTTCTTTGATGATTTTATCTTTCAAGAAATCATCTCCTTTAATTAATTCATCAATGCTAATATTGAATAAATCACTTAATGTAATAAGTGTTTCAATATTTGGATAACCTTTTTCAAGCTCCCATTTAGAAACTGATTGTCTACTTATGTTTAATTTAAGAGCCAGTTCTTCTTGGGATAAGTTATGCTTTAAGCGTTCTTCTTTTAGCTTTTTATAGAATTCCATGATTTCAACTCCTCTAATTTTATTTTTACTATAGATTATAAAAGTTCGTAAGAATCGAAAAGTAGAATGATGTAACCTACGAGTAGCAAATGTTTGAAACAGGTGGTTGCATTATGTTAAAGATGTTTATTATCTTCCGCAATCGAGCACTTTGGCGGAACAACAAATTTTGAGGTTCTTACAAAATTCTTTATTTGATGGGCATGTGGCTTTACCCTCCTTTGAAATACTTCAACGCAAAATGAAATAACGTTTCTACATAGAATATTGATCTATCAATAAATTACGACAATCATCTAAAACTTCTGAATTTTCTATATATATTAAAGGTTATTACTCAAACACCCTCGAATATTGTAATAAATATACATAAGGAGGTTGATTTATTTTGTTTCGTTCCTTTACAAATGGTTGCGTCGCCTTAGTGCAACGCTTCTTACCAGAACCGTTTATTTTATCCTGTTTATTGACGGTTTTCGTTATCTTCTTCGGCATGTTTGCAACACATCAAACACCAGTTGAAATGATTACTCACTGGGGTAATGGTATTTGGGGCTTACTTGCCTTTTCTATGCAAATGGCTCTTGTACTCGTGACAGGATCTGCTTTAGCAAACGCTCCTCTTATTAAAAAAGGATTAACGAAAGCGGCGAAACTACCCAAAACAAATGGCCAAGGTATTATTGCCATTTCTATTATTAGTTTACTAGGAGCATATATAAACTGGGGATTTGGCATTGTTGTATCTGTTTTATATGCAAAGGAAGTCGCAAGACAGTTAGACGGACTTGATTATAGACTAGCAATCGCTTCTTCTTACTCCGGATTTCTCATTTGGCATGCAGGTCTTTCTGCCTCTATCCCTCTTACGTTAGCAACTGGTGGCGAAACGTTAATCAAAACGACAGCTGGAAGTATTAAAGAAGCGATTCCAATAACAGAAACGTTATTCTCACCATACGCTCTCGTTCCAGTTATTATCTTTTTAATTACGATGCCTCTCATTAATAAAGCAATGCATCCAGATGAAAAACATACGATTACAGTAGATCCAAGTGTGTTTCATGAAGAAGCTGCTGCTCAAGAAGTAGAGCAAAACACATTCGCTGAAAAAATGGAGAATAGTATTGTCATTACACTTTGCATCGGATTATTAGGTCTTATTTATATTTTTAACTATTTTAGTACGAAAGGCTTTAACCTTACACTTGATATCGTTATTTTTATGTTATTAATTGCGGGACTTATTTTCCACCGTACTCCGATTCAATATATTCGTGCTTTTTCTGACTCAACAAAAAGCGCTTCTGGTATTTTACTTCAGTTTCCGTTCTACGCAGGAATTATGGGGATGATGATTGGAGTGAATAGTGAAGGTCTTTCACTTGGAGGAGCTATTTCTACTTTCTTTATTAGCATTTCAAATGAAAACACATTCCCGCTCTTTACATTTTTAAGTGCTGGAATTGTTAATATTTTCGTTCCATCTGGAGGCGGTCAATGGGCAGTGCAAGCGCCAATCATGATTCCAGCTGGCGCTGAGCTTGGTGTACCCGCTGCAAAAACAGCGATGGCAATCGCATGGGGCGATGCTTGGACGAATTTAATTCAACCTTTCTGGGCGTTACCAGCATTGGCGATAGCTGGTTTAGGAGCTCGTGATATTATGGGATTTTGTGTTGTTAATTTACTTTATGCCGGCGTAATTATAAGCCTATGTTTCCTTTTCATTTAAATAATTAATTACTCGAAAAGCTAGTTTTATACTAGCTTTTTTATATGATAAATTATTCGCTTTCTATACAATTTATTATCTTTCTCCACACTATCTCTGTATGATTTAACACTTCATATGCAAACAAATCTTCGCACACTTTTTCAAGCATATGAGGATTGTCCTTTAAGAAATTCCACTGCAACACTTTAGGAAGAAAATATTTCTCATATTCTTTACTTCCCCTTATCACCTCATCAACTTCTCTTTCACAAATCCCTCTTATTAAAAAATCATTTCTTACTTGCAGCTGAATTTGTTTAAACGTTTCGCTGCATTTCTTCAATTGAACTAAACACTTAATATACGTACGAAAAAGTTCGTCCTCATAATTACAACACTTTATAATACGATCGATTTCATTCATAATTTACGAGCCTCTCCTTCTATTTGTAACAGCCATCTTTCACGCTTCGTTACTTTACTCGTTTTCACAGATTGAAAAACAGAACGCTTTATATTACGAATGCCACAAAAGCGTAAAACTCCTCTTTTCATCATAATCCAATCCGCTGATCGATATAATAGTGCCACGTACCATAACGGTGAGTCTAACGTGTTAATAACCCACGCCTTCTTTCCTTTAAATAAACCTTTCGGTAATGCCCCCTCATATTTATAAGCAAATCCAGCTACAAAAATACGATTGATAAATCCTTTTAAAATAGCAGGCATGCCCCACCACCATATCGGATATATGAATAGAAGCGTATCGGCCTTCTGCACTAATTCCCTATATCGCTTCGTCTCTTCTTCATGTAGTAAATCACGTCTTTTCTTCTCCTCATTAAATACAAGTACTGGATCGAATTGTTCCTTAAATAAATCGAGTAGTGTAACAGAATGATTTGTTTCTTGCAGTCCTTTTTGAACATGCTCCAAAATCGATGCATTAAAACTTGAAGGACTAGGGTGAGCGTATATAATTAATACATTCACTACAAAGTAACTCCCTTCTACAGTTAAATCTTCCCTTTCTTTAACATCTTCTCTACAATTTGCACATTTTTCGAACTTTGTAATAAACGATTTAACACTGTTAGTAACTCTTCTTTTTCTAAACCTGTTAGTTGTTCTTTAACTGTACTCTCACCAGCACCTTGAATTTCATAAACAACCGCTGCCATATGCTTGCAATAATTTTCATAAGGACACTCGCAGCTACTTTCTGTAAAATCTTCAAGATCAATAATCACTTCATAATTCCCTGCATTTCCAGTAACGAAAGCAAATACTTTCTTGTCGTGTATTTCAACATCTTCTACATGTCCTTCTTCATAATATTCATAGCCTCTATCTATAATGTACTTTGGAATCCATTTCGTTATATCTTTTAATAAATAAGCATACATAACAGCACCTCTTCCTTTAATTCCCTTTTGACTTCCAAAACCCTGCGTGTTATTCTAATTACTGTCAAGTAGCAAGTCTACGTGACAAAACAACTGACACCTATTCGGCGAAGGTGTCTATTTTTATTTGTAGCCGATATGAAGTGCCTCTTTCAGGTACATTCAATTTTTGACACTACACACTCAACACCATTCCCTTGTATCAGGCTGCTTTAGCAGTCTTTTACTCTACATACTTCGTTATTTCAAGAAAAAAAGAGAGCTTAGCTCCCTTTTCTCGCTTTATAAAATACCCCTTTTTCAGCATAGAGATATTCATCAGAAGCTAAAGTAATTTTCCCATCCAGTTTCAGTTCATCTAATAGCCTTGATAAATAAAATTGATGTAACATTTTTTTCGTGAATTTTCCTTCATGATGCGAAACGATATGTTCTTGAATATCTAACAATGATATTGGCTTATCTTGCTCTATCATATATTCATAAACTGCATTACGCAGTTTTACGTATTTTTCGAGTGTCACAGTACTTCGCAACCCCTTTCTTCTTATTATGTATTTTCGTAATCGGTTTTTTTGCAACAAAAAAACCTCTCCGATAAGAAGAAGTTACGTATATATCTTCGTCTTATCTCCCAGAACAAATATGTTCTGCTGGAATTAGCACCTGCATCGCGGTTGCTGGGTTTCATCGGGCCAGTCCCTCCACCTCTCTGGATAAGAAAATATTCACTTTGAATTTAACTATACGTATCTTTATTGTAATTGTCAAATAAATTATATTTTCTTCTTTATTGTTCATACTACAAACAGATGTACAAAAGGAGGTTACTACGTTGCAAAAGAACGCCCGTGGATACGTACAAGATTCATTTCATTCGTTACAAGAAGCGAAGCATTGTTTAGAAGATGCATTACAAACTGTTGAAAAAGAAAGTAATCGCGCACGTATTGAACAATCCCTTTATGCTGTAGAAGAAGCATTACAAAGATGTGATTATACTGTTCATATTTTAGAACAAGAATGAAAACTTCCCATCAAAAGATGGGAAGTTTTTTTCAAATGGCATACTTCATCATTATTGCCGTTATTATTAAAAAATATACAGAATTAACAATTTCCAAAATCCCTACTTTTAATATAGAAATCTTTTTACCATACAACATAATTGCTCGAATGACACTTGGTACGAATATGAGAGAACACCATGGATTTATAGCAAATACGATTACCGTTAATACAATATGATATCCCCAAGATATATAACGATACTTCGGATTATTTTTTTCACGAATCATTGTTTTCACGTAAAACGTGCTTCCTAAAAAATATAAGAATGAAATAAGCGCAATGAATACTGCTGTTCTATCAATAAATTTCATTGAGAAATAATAACTGATTAAGCCACCTATACAAAACACAACAATCGCGCAAATGTCATTTAGTAATGCTCTTTCATTTTTTTGACGAGCGTAATACATGTTTACAATAAACAAAGGAATCAGTAATACTACGAATAAAAGAATTCGCCATTCATATAATAAAGAAATCATCCCAAATACGAATGCGCAAATAAAATATACAATTGCAGCGTGTAGAAACTCTTTTTTTCTTCTTTGCTTTATGTACATGAGAAATGGATACGTAGCTAAATAGATAAAAAACCAAGCTAAAAACAATGGAATATGATAAAAAGTAGGTTTGCCAAGTAATACACTTAATAGAAATGGAATGACAAGCATCGCCCATGCTCCATGCTGCTTCGGAATAACTAACTTCATTAAATATACACCTCCCTTTTGAAAATAATTCTCACCTATTATTATACAAATAACTTCATATAAAAACGAAGATATATTAAATCTATTCTTTGACACTTTTACAATAAAGTGAAACTTTAATCAGTGGGGGTTTTGTTCGTTCCCCACTGATTATTAGCCCGCACCAATCGGGCGTTTACGGGATAAAAAAATGCTTCTTACAATTTGTAAGAAGCATGAAAGAGGCAAACGAATATGTAAGTCGCGACCCTACCTTATATGAGTATGCTTTTCTATGTCACCTTATGCTCATCTAATATACCATATTTATTTTTAAATCTTGTGAGGATTGTAATCCATGAAGTACTGAATAACAGTAGGAAAATAACATTCGATATCGCATGACTAAGATCGAATGAAAAACTTGCGACATAGTAGGCAATAACCGTTTCCCACGTTGCTTCTCGTATAAAACCAAGAAGCCCCCAGAAATTCATAATCCATCCAAAAACGAATCCAACGACAAAGCCATATATGAGCCTTCCCCAAAGCTTTTTCATTAAAAATGTGTTGCGCAATAGTCCAGCTATAAATCCAATCATTCCCCACGAAAACATTTGCCACGGTGTCCACGGACCTTGTCCTAAAAAAATATTAGATACAATGGCCGCTGTTGCACCAATCATAAAGCCAGTTTCACTCCCAAAAACAATTGCAGAAACGATAATGACAAAGGAAGTCGGTTGTACACTCGGTAAAATCGAAAATGGCACTCGACTAACCGCTGCGATTGCTGCTAACACGGCAACGATAACAATTTCACGTGAAACAAACGCTTTCCGTTCAAAGCGGACATAGAAAGGTAACATAATGACAGCTAATAAAAACAAACTACTTACCATGTAATAGCCATCCATAATAAGAGTCGTAAAGAGTAGTGTACATATTACAACAGCAAAAATAAATATTATAAATGCGACATATCGTTTGGACACGCTTCGTACACATCCTCCCACGTTAATGCAAATGGCAACTTTTTTCGAATGAATCGATTAATAGATGTTGTATAAAAGAAATTGCCACTAAAGAACTCTTTCGGTGCATCATTCATAATGACTTTCCCATCAAATAACATCATACATTGATCTACATATTTTGCTGCAAATTCAATATCATGCGTTGCCATCACAATCGTTGTACCTTCTTTTTGCAACTGCTTAAATAGCTCTCCTACTCTTTCTTTCTTCCATGGATCCAGGCCTTTCGTTGGCTCATCAAGTAATAATAAAGTTGGCTTTGATAATAACGTTGTACATAATGCAAGTAGTTGTTGCTCTCCCCCGCTACAATCATGCGGATGCCGATCGATAAGCGAATCTAGCCAAAATTTCTTTAACATTTCTTCTGCTATTGCTTTTCCCTCTTCGCCATATAATTCACGAGCACGCTCATAAACCTCTTCCCACACTGTATCAAATGTGAAATGATAGTACGGATGTTGTGATACGTATCCTATACTTTTAAATCGTTCTTTCGAATCGATTTTATGTATCACTTTTCCACTCCACTTTACTTTCCCTCTTCTAACTTTTTGTAATCCTGCTAAAATCGTTAACAGTGTAGACTTCCCGGTACCATTTTTTCCGACGAGAGCTGTCCATTTTCCTTTTTCGATATTCACTGTCAAATCTCGCAAAATGATTGGACTATTTTTTTCATATTGAAAAGATATATGTTCTGCACTTAAAATTACTTCTTGCTTCTCACTTTGTTCCACTTGCTGATTCATATATGGTATCGCCATAAAATCATTCATTTTCATTTGTGCTTCTCGCACTGTAAACGGAATATCTTTCACATTCCACTCTAAGAACAATCTTGGAATTTGCGGAATGAATGGACGAAATTTTTCTACTTCCCACATTTTCGCTATCACACTTTTAGGCGTACCATCATAAATGATTCTTCCGTTATCCATACAAACGACACGAGTTGCTAGCGGCATCACTTCATCTAAACGATGTTCACTTAAAATAATCGTAATTCCAAGTTCTTCATTAATACGCTTTAACAATCCTAAAAACTCTTTCGCAGCAATCGGATCTAGTTGTGCTGTCGGTTCGTCCAGTAATAATAGCTTCGGCTGCATGACTAACACCGCAGCCAAATTTACTAGTTGTTTTTGCCCACCAGATAAAGTATGGACAGATTGGTGTAACAAATCTTGAAACCCTAAAAAACTAATGAGCTCCGCTATTCTTTTTTGAATAATATGTGATGGTAATCCGATATTTTCTAAAGAAAATGCTAGTTCTTGAATCACTGTATCCATTACGAGCTGATTTTCTGGATTTTGAAATACCATACCAATTTCTTGTGCAGATAATAAATCTGGTACATTTTCTAATAAAGCACCATCATAATATGTATGTCCAGAACGCGTGCCAATTGGAAGTAACTCCTTTTTGAAATGTTTTAATAAAGTTGTCTTCCCAGAACCTGAACCGCCAGCAAGTACGATAAATTCTCCTTTTTGAACAGAAAGAGAAATGTGCTGTAACGCTTCTTCATTTTCATCAGCATATACAAATGATAAATTCTTTATTTCTGCATGCGCCACCATATCCATTCCCTTCCTTCCATTACAAGCGGTAAGCTAATAAACATCATAAATAACAAAAACATAATTCCATCGTATTGCTGGAATAGTATTGATTCCACTTTCGGATAAATGATCAATTTGCCTCCGCCGTAATAACTACATATGAATGAAGTTATTATTAGAAAAACTAAATAACTCAACGTAGACCAGTCACGTCTTTCCATTCTATATCGAATATACGTCGTACGCTTCGTTACACCAAATCCGCGAGCTTGCATAGAATCAGCCGTTTGTAGTGCGTCTTCTAACGAACAAACTAACAATACTTGCAGTAACTTCATCCCATTTTTTATACGCTCAATGAGTGAACCTGAATCTAATTGTACACCTTTCGTTTTTTGAACGAGTGTAATTTTCTTTAATCGCCTAATAAATAAAGGAACAAATCGTACTGTAATCATCGTTAATAGTGCAACTTTCGGTGAAATTCTTGAAAACAAATATAAAAATTTATGACTTGAAATAATATCGTTATAAGATGCAAAAGTAAACATTACCGCAACTAATAATAATCCCATAACAAGTCCATACATACATGCTTCAAGCTTAATCCGGCTATCTCCTAAACGAAATAACGTAGTCGCTCCTCTATGTGTTAATAAAGAATTAAATAAAATTACCATTAAAAAGAATACAATAGTACTCGGCAGCATCTTTTTTATTTTCTCGCCATTCCCTTGTACTATATTTATGGTTACTATTAGTACAATCGCTCCAATTAAAAAAAGAGGATGAAGACACATCATACATAGTATCATCACCCCAATATAATAGAAAAAATTCACAAAAGGATGTAAAGAAGAAAAGCTTATTTTCATAGTCCTTTACCGAAGATCCTTTCCTATTTTAATACAAACACCCACTCAATTGTATCTCCTGGTTTTACTTTAACTACACCAGCACTATAGTTTGGAAAAGCACCGTTCACACGATATTTCCACCCACTAGTAGCAGTAATATCTTTTTCGTATAAATCATTAATACCTTTTACATAAATACCGTCTTTAGAGCCCATTGCATCAACCTCTAGTCCTGTACTCTGTAGCACACTGTAAACTGTATCGCCTTCTTGTACATCAACCTTTTTCGCACCTAATAAGTATCCTTCATGACCCTTTACGGAGATAGTAACTTGTTTCGCTTGCGGCTCTGGTTTTGGCTCCGCCTTTGGTTCTGGTTTTGGTTGCGGTGGAGCCGGAACAGTTACCTGTTGTTGGCCTTTATTTGGATCTTCTTTTTGTTCTTGTTTTGGTGTTTCTTTCGGCTGATTAACAACCTTTGCTTCTTCTTTTACTTCTGGTGCTTTCGGTTGCTGCTTCTCTTCTTGTACTTTTTGTTGTTCTGGTTGTTTATTTGCAGCAGGTTGTTCTTTCGGTTTCTCTTCTTTCTTTATTTCAGGTTGTTCCTGCGCTTTTTCTTCTTTTTGTTCTTGCTTATCTTTCTGCTCTTCTTGTTGTTTTTGTTCCGGTTCAGTTTGTTTCTCTTCCGGTTTCGTATCATCTTTTTGTTTTTCTTGTTTCGCTACTTCTTTTTGCTCTTCTTGCTTTGGTTCTGCCTTCTTTTCAGGCTTTACAGCTGTTTGTTCACATCCGGCTAATAATCCCAAAGAAAGAAATAAAGAAATGAACCATTTCATCTTACTCATGCTGCCCCTCACCTTTCATAATAAAATTAGGAGCAAATAATTGCTCCTAATTTTTGTTAAGCTGCTTTACGTCTCCATAATACATATGCAGAAGCAATACATAATACACCCATACCTACTTCTGTAGCTGCACTATGAGAAGATGCTCCTGTTTTTGGTAATTGATTTTTATTCTTGTTTGTTTCTTTATTAACTCGTTCGTTATCTACAACAACTTTCAAATTTTCATCTTTTGGTTGTTTTTGTAACTCTTCTTGTTGTTTCGGCTGTTCTACAACTTCTTTTTCTTCTACAGTTGTTTCTGGTTCTACAATTGGTTTCGTATCGATTTCATTACCTGATACATTTGACAAATCATAAATCGATTTCCCAAGATCTTTAAACTGAAGTAAAGCTAAAAATGCTTGCTCTGTAGCCATTCCGCTACCTTTTTGATCTTTTGGTAACCATTTGAACTCACCATTTGGAAGCTGGTATGACATTAAATTTTGTACTGCTTTATTAAGACGA
This sequence comes from Bacillus paramycoides, assembly GCF_001884235.1. Lineage (GTDB taxonomy): Bacteria > Bacillota > Bacilli > Bacillales > Bacillaceae_G > Bacillus_A > Bacillus_A paramycoides. The sequence continues at coordinate 20,646 of NZ_MAOI01000075.1, forward strand.
GTGTGATCTACATCTTTAACTAGCGATAGTCCAATAATTGTTTGTGCAGTACTATTAGAATTCTCTTGTCCATCAGCGGCAAAGCCACCATTGTCTAACTGCTGCTTGTATAAGTAATCAACAGCTTTTTGAATAACTGGCTTAACATCTTGTTGTTCTTGGTAAGGAGCTAATGCTGATAAAACCATACCTGTTACATCAATGTTACTAGCACTTTCTTTATTACTTGAACTATCATACGTCCAGCCGCCATCTGTATGTTGCGCCTGTAAAAGTGCTTGTAATAATGCAACTCGATTCCATTTCGCATCAACTGGAACCTCATATTTCTTTGTATCAAATGCGAGTAAAGCAAATGCGTATCCTGTAACAGAATCCACTTTATCTGATTCAAACAAATTTTGTACTAAGTTTTGTCCCTCTATCTTTGTAGGATCTACATTCATTGCATTCATCATGATAATCGTTCTAGCTAAATCTGTTGCTGAAAAACGATTTAAACGCTTCTTAACCTTTTCGGCTACTGGCTTAACATAGTTTACTTTCGTTTCAACCGGAATGTTTACACCTGAACGAGCAAGCCCAATCGCTACCCAATCACTACCAATTCCATCTTGTAACATCTTTTCTGACGTTTTAGAAATTGCTTCGTTTAATTGTGCCGCTGGAATTTGAATATTCTCTTGCTTTGGTTGTTCTTTTGTTTTATCATTTGTTTGCGTTCCATCTGTCGGTTTACCATTTTCGCCTTCTGGTTTTGTTTCGCCTGTTGGTTTACCATTTTCGCCTTCTGGCTTTGTTTCGCCTGTCGGTTTACCATTTTCACCTTCTGGTTTTGTTTCGCCTGTCGGTTTACCATTTTCGCCTTCTGGTTTTGTTTCGCCGTTAGGTTCTTCCGTTTTACAAGTTCCGAACTTATCTAACGTTTCTTTCAATGTTTCTTGACTCATATTGCTCCAGTCTGAAACGTAACGAAATGCAACAACATCCCCAGATTCTAATTTATAACTATCCGCACCAACTTCTGCAGATTTATCATTTACATCATACATCCAGCCGCTCGTTGCTCCAGCCATTAATCCATCAATGCCCTTTACATACGTTCCAAATGACATACTTTCAGATGTAACTTTGTCCCCCATTACTTTTTGGAGCAAACTAAGAGCTGTTTCTCCATCTTCAATGGAAACTTCTTTCGGACATAACATAATTCCTTTTTGTGATTCACCAACAATTACAAGTTTCGCTGTTTTTCCTTCAGCAAACGCAATATGTACGGAATTCGTAAAAGAAACAAATACAAGTGCGACTGCCATTAATGATGTAAGCAGCCATTTCTTTAACATTGCCATCCTCAATTATTCCTCCCTTTACTAACATTCACACAAAAAAAGGCCCTTCAAGGGCGTGCGATTGACACTCTTTTTTTGTAAGTGTCGAACAAAAAGCGCACAACACCTCCTATCCGCATGATTCGCGGCTATATTTGTATAGGAACAATAATTTCGTTTATGAACGCACCATTGTGATAACATTCACTTTTCTAGGCAAAATTTACTTCCATTTCAAGTTATCGTAAAACGATAAACCTATACATTCTGTAAATTATAAATTTCTGTATTATTTTACTATTGACAAAGGATTTTGTCCATGTTTTATTAGATTTATTTCCCTATAAAACTATCTTATTAGGCTTTAATTAATAGAACTCACTACTTACTATGTAAGCTCTTTTCACTAACAATAATTCCATCTTCATCCACATAAACATATTCATTCGGTTTCCATTCAACTTTTCCAAATTGCAATGGAATATTTTTTTCTCCTTTTCCTTCTTTTATACTTCTATTTGGCATCGTCCCTAATGCTAAAATACCGATATTAATATTTTTCAGCTCTCTAGAATCACGAACATAACCATTCACAATAATTCCTGCTAAATTTCTTTCTTCCGCAATAGCCGCTAAATTATCACCGAGTAGCGCGCAATTTGTAGAGCCCTCACCATCAACAACTAATACTGTTCCTTCTGGTATTGTTTGTAATCCTTCTTTTACTAGTACATTATCATCCTTCACTTTTACTGTTGCAATTTTTCCATAGAATTGCTCTTTCTTCCCATAAGACTGAAAAGACTGGCGACATATTTGTAATTCATTTTCAAATTCATCACATAGATCAGTAGTTTTCCACATCTCTTTCCCTCTTTTCCTATTTCTTTTTATATTACATATTCTTGGATTTTTTTCGTTTCCCTGTCTAATGTTGTAATAATTTGTATATGAAGTAAAAGCCAAATAAGAAAAAAAGTAGTTTTAAAAACTATTGCTTTAAGGAGAAAGCTTTATTATAATCTATCACACGTAAGAAAATTCAGAATATTAAAACTTAACCATGTGAAAGAAGGAGGGATTTCATGCAACTACAAACCGAGACGAAAAAACAGCCTAGTCAATCAAGATTTAAAATGCCTGATGCATATGTTCTATTATTTTTTATCGCTTTACTTTGTGCAATTGCAACTTATTTTGTTCCTGCTGGAGAATTCAAAAGAGTTACAAAAGGCGCCATTACCACAACGATACCAGGAAGCTATCATTCTGTTCCGCAATCTCCTGTAGGGTTTGTTTCCTTTTTTACTGCCATTGAAAAAGGAATGACACTTGCTGCCCCAATTATCTTTTTAATTTTATTCACCGGTGGCGCAATTGCTATTCTCGAAAAAACAGGTGCTCTTGATGGCTTAATCTATCATGTTATTAACAAATTTCGTAATCAGCAACTACTTTTCATTTGCATTGTCGCAGCACTCTTTTCCATTCTTGGCACAACTGGCATTATCGTTAACTCAGTTATCGGTTTCATCCCCATCGGGATCATCGTTGCACGCACGTTAAAATGGGACGCTATCGTCGGTGTAGCAATCATCTATTTAGGCACTTATGCTGGTTTTAATGCTACTTTATTATCTCCCTCACCTTTAGGCATTTCACAAAAAATCGCAGAACTTCCGATGTTTTCTGGAATTGGTTTGCGTGTCGCAATCTATATATCTTTTTTAATTGCTACGATTTTGTATATACATTTTTATGTCAAACGTTTAAAGAAACCGAATAAAGGCAGTATCCTCGGAAACAACTGGTTTCCAAGCAACGGACTTTCAAATAATAATGAAGAAACAAATAAAACAGATGTCTCTTGGACAATTCGCCATAAATTAATATTACTAGTTACGTCATTATCTTTAATTGCATTTTTAATAGGGGCTTTTCGTCTACATTGGTCGGATTCACAAATGACTGCCACATTTATTTTTATAGCAATTGCAGCTGGGCTCATTGGTGGTATGAAAGCAAATGATATCGCCTCTACGTTTCTAGCAGGATGTCAAAAACTCATATATGGTGCTTTGATCGTCGGAATGGCTCGTTGTATTTCAGTCATTTTAGAACAAGGAAAACTACTTGATACAATCGTTAACCAACTAGCACATTTTCTTGAAGGACAAAGTCCTATATTCGGCGTTATGGGAATGTATATCGGAAGCGCCGCACTACACTTCCTTATTTCATCAGGAACAGGAGAATCTGTTATTTTCATTCCTATTTTAGCGCCTCTAGCAGACTTAATGCATATTACACGCCAAGTGACTGTAGAAGCGGTTATGCTTGGAGAAGGCGTAGTAAACTGCTTAAATCCAACTTCTGGCGTTTTAATGGGCGTACTCGCAGCAAGTGGCATTTCTTACGGGAAATGGATTCGTTTTATGGCTCCCCTTGCACTCATTTGGTTTATAATTGGACTTATTTTTCTTATTGTTGGCGTGAATATTGAGTGGGGACCTTATTAAATAATAAAACATATGAAGCTATCACTATTCAAAAGTGATAGTTTCATATGTTTTTATAACTGTTAGACCTCATGTAATGTGAACTCTTTATTGTTAACAAAATGCGCATCCATCCAATTCACAACAATTTCTTGCAACTGTGGATGAAGTGGCTTAGCTGCTCCTTCCGCATAAATCTTTTTAAATTCCAACGCTTTAAAATCACCTTCAAAATATTTTAAGGTATGATCCATATTTTTTATTACATGTACTTCAGAATCACCCTTAACATAATTACCAATTCGCTTCGCTTTTTCGGGATCTGTCTGAAAGTCTTTATCACCAGCAATTGCTAATACTGGACACGTTACTTTCATTAAATCTTTATAAATGTCATGCTGAAAATGCTCTCTAAGCCATTTTGCATTCATTGGCTTAAATCCAATTTTAACAATATCTTTTTTGCAGTTAATCATTTTCTCTGTTACTTTTTGTGCCTGCTTTTCTCCTCGTTTCTCAATATTGAGAAGACGCATTAACTTTCCTTTTATTCCTTTCTGCTCTTTTAACTCCTTATAAATAATCTCTCTTTGTCTTTTAGTAGCTTCTTCTAACGATTCCGCAGCTCCCGTAAGTAATATAAGCCCATTAACTGGTGTTTTTGCATTGACTACCGTCGCTAACATACATCCTTCACTATGACCAGCTAAAATGATTTTTTCCGAATCTACAAAAGGTTGCTCTTTCAAATACGCAATAACAGCTTCTATATCGGATACTAAATCCCACATCCCAGCTTTCATAAATTCACCCTCACTTGCTCCAACACCACGTTTATCAAAACGTAATGTAACTACTCCGAGGTTCGAAATTAAATGTGCCAAATCTTTATACATATTCACTTTCATATTCAGTGGCACTATTGTTCCATCGCGATCAACTTCGCCAGATCCAGCGATAATTAACACAGCGGGATATTTCCCAACACTTCTTGGCTTTGTAATTGTAGCTTGTAACGTTACACCGTTATTTATGACTACTTCATATTCCTCAAAACTCATATTTTCATCCCCTTCTATTTTGGTCCATTCATTAATAAAATCCCAATAACATATCTATTCTTTTATACTTAATTTAAACTTCAATGACGCTACGATACTTTTATAAGCTGACAATTCCTTCAAAGGAGTAAAGAGTGGATTCTCTATAATACTTTGCATCATGCTTTCTTTAATAACGGATTCACTTCTAACCGTTTTCGCTCCAAGTGGAAACTCCTCAAACCACGAATCAATTGCATCGAAATATGAATCCCCGTGTAATTGTAGACTATTTAATGTAAAACTAGCACCACAAACGGTCGCATATTTACGTAACATTTCCAACGCACTTTCATAGTTTTCTTGCATGCAGTATACTTGTGCAGCAGCGTAGTAGAGCTTCAAAGTCATATTAGGATGTAAATTTTCTAGATTATAAATTTCTATAAGTATAAATGCTCTATTTAAAATGATGTCTACCCTTTCCACACTTGATGCATTTAATAGTAAATAATTTGGTATTACCCCAACTAGTCGCATTAAATGCTGATACATACTAATTTGCATCACTTCCTTCGCCTTTGGCGCATTCCCAAGCATTTGATACGCCTGCGCTATTAGCTCTTCATCTGGAAGGTTAGGACGTATCGTTTCACCGAGCAAATGTAGAACTTCATTCGGCCTTTGTAATATAAGATTACATGTCGCTTCTAACGAGGCTGCCTCTTTAGCAAGAAAAACATCCTGACTTTCTTCCTGTACTCGATTAAAAAGATGAATCGTCTCTTCTATTATTTCAATTCTTTCATCCGTATCTTCCGTCAACATATGGTGATTAATAAATAGTACGCCCATCTGAAGTAATAAAGGAAAACAGGAATAATATTTTTTTATCATTTCTCTACACTCCATCATTACTTCATGAAACGGCTTTTCACTAAAGGCTTGCGCAAGTCTATGATATAAATTTTTAATATCTTCCTGTGTCATTTGTGGAGCATACCCTATTAGTGCATCTATACTTATATTAAAGTACGATGCTAACTGTGGTAGAAATGTAATATCTGGATAACTTTGCCCCGTTTCCCATTTTGAAACAGACGCCTTCGTAATCCCGATATACGCTGCCAATTCTTCCTGTGTAATGCCTTTTTCTTTCCTCTTAACCGCAATTATTTTATGAATATTTATCTCTTCCACATCATCACCTCATACTTTTATTATATGCTTTTATTTCAGACAAAATATGGATTTGAAGTCAACTTCAATTAACAAAATCAACTATTAGGAAACATCCTCATAAAACAAAAAGAAGTTCCAGTAAACTAGAACTTCTTTTTCTATGTATATTTATTTCGTTACTTCACCAAATTTCGCTTTCGTCACTTTCGCCAAATCTTCAACTTTAAGCTCAATTTGCACACCAATTTTCCCGCCACTAACGATCATCGTTTCAAGTGATTGGGCGCTCTCATCAATGCATGTAGCAAATAACTTTTTCATTCCTACTGGTGAACAACCACCGCGAATATATCCTGAAACTTTCGTAATATCTTTAACGGGAATCATTTCTATTTTCTTTTCACCGACTGCTTTTGCGGCTGCTTTTAAATTCAGTTCCTCATCTACCGGGATTATAAAAACATGATATTCTTTACTATTCCCTTGAGCGACAAGTGTTTTATATACTTCTCTCACGTCCCTACCAATTTTTCCCGCAACTGAAACACCATCAATTTTCCCATCGTCCGGATCATATGACATCATCGAATATTCAATTTTTTCTTTATCTAATATTCGCATCGCATTTGTTTTATCTTTTTTCATGAGTTTCTCCTTAAAAAATTATTTCATATTATTAAGATTTCTTTTATTATACACCTTTTTTAAATTACCCTGCATAACTTCACTCATTTTTCAAAACTGAAAATATTGATATTTCAAAAATCTTCTGTTATACTTTTGAAAAAACTTATTAAGGAGAGATTTGTAATGCGAACTTTTAATACTTCTTTCCAACTTCATCATCATACGTAACGCCGTGTATCCGAAGAAAAATTTTTCTTCGTGGGTACAGGGCTTTTCCTGTTGACCCACGAAGCGTTCATAAAGCTATGTGGGTATTTTTATACCTGCATAGCTTTTTTTAATTTAAAAGAGGAGTGATTAGAATGGAAATGAAAAATGTAAAAGGAACAAAAGACTATTTACCAGAGGAACAAGTATTACGAAATAAAATTAAAAGAGCTTGTGAAGATACATTTGAACGATATGGATGTAAACCTTTAGAAACTCCAACATTAAATATGTACGAACTTATGGCATATAAATATGGTGGTGGCGATGAGATTTTGAAAGAAATATACACGCTTCAAGATCAAGGAAAACGTGAGCTTGCCTTACGCTACGATTTAACAATTCCATTCGCTAAAGTTGTTGCGATGAACCCAAATATCCGCCTTCCTTTTAAACGATATGAAATTGGAAAAGTATTTCGAGATGGTCCAATTAAACAAGGGAGATTTCGTGAGTTCATACAATGTGATGTTGATATAGTTGGTGTAGAGTCTGTAATTGCAGAAGCTGAATTAATGGGCATGGCATTTGAACTTTTTCGTACATTAAACTTAGATGTACAAATTCAATATAATAATCGAAAATTATTAACTGGTATTCTCGAGTCGATTAACATTCCTACTGAATTAACGAATGATGTTATCTTATCATTAGACAAAATTGAAAAGATCGGCATTGATGGCATTCGAAAAGATTTGCAAAACCGCGGAATTATAGAAGAAACAGTAGAAATAATATGTGATACAGTGCAATCTTGCATAGAGTTTGATATTACTGACTTTGAAAAAGCGTTCAATAATACACTCGTTACAAATGGAGTAAATGAACTACAGCAATTACAGCAATATTTACTCGCTCTCGGAATTAAAGAAAGTACTATATTCAACCCGTTTTTAGCAAGAGGACTCACAATGTATACAGGAACTATATATGAAATCTTTTTAAAAGATGGAAGTATCACATCGAGTATTGGTAGTGGTGGTCGCTATGACAATATAATCGGAGCCTTCCGTGGTGATAATATGAGCTATCCAACTGTAGGGATTTCATTCGGTTTAGATGTTATTTATACAGCGCTACAAAAACAAGAAACGATAGCATCTACGGCAGATCTATTTATCATTCCACTCGGGACAGAATTACAATGTTTACAAATCGCCCAAAAATTACGTGCTACAACTTCCTTAAAAGTTGAACTTGAACTAGCTGGTCGTAAATTAAAGCGTGCCCTTAATTACGCCAATAAAGAAAATATCCCGTATGTACTTATTATTGGAGAAGAGGAAATTACTACAGAAACCGTTGTGCTACGAAATATGAAGGAAGGCACTGAAGTAAAGATTCCCCTCTCTTCTTTAGAAAATAACACATTTAATAACTATATATAATACGTGCCACCCTCCTTTGGGTGGTTTTTCTAATGAATGAATAAATAAAGATTGAATTAGTTTACATAACATAATTATCATTACATTTTAACGTAAATCACAAAAACATATCTATGCATCCACTATATTTGGTAATATATTCATACGAGCATATTTAGGAGGAATTTACTTTGAAGGAAGTCGTAAAAACATTAAAGTGGACTACAGGTATTTCCCATCTGTTATTAATTCTTTGTTATTTACTTCAAGGAATAGTTGACTTATCCGAGATACCATTACTTATAGTAATTACTCTACATATCATTACTATTTTATTAGCTAAAAAAGAAGGCATGAAAACCTATGCTAATTATATAGGAATCCTCACTATTCTAGTTGCTTTCTTTCCCTATATACGAATCGCTATATATATTATAGCGTCGATTTTCCTTCTATTAGATGCCGCTTCCACGAACACAAAAGAAGCGTATGATTTATAGCGGATTGAAAAATAGCAGTTAACGAAAGATTTTTCAACCCTATACAAAAAAGAGGGCAGATATGCATCTCCCTCTTTTGTCTAACTATTATGATTCTTGTCCTTGCTCGTCCATAATCTTCTCAAACGCCGCAGATACTTTTTCAAATTCCTCATCACTTTCAATGTATGAGAATTCGTCATCTTCTTCTACTTTTAAAAAGAAGATATCAACGTCTTCCTCTGTTTCCGCTTGAATGTCTTCTACAAAGGCAACTGCAATGTATTCTGCTCCTTCAACATCCATCGCTCCAAGCACTTCAACATCTTGCTCTTCATTATTTTCATCGCTAAGGCTAAACACTTCGCCTACTTCAATATCTGACATATTCATTCTCCTCCTATCACACTCTAAAAAATAGAACGTTCAAATCGTATACTCACTAACATATCTTTCCATAAAAAAGTTGAATTCATACAGAAAGAACAACAAATTCTTGTTGATTCAGTATAAGTATCCAACTAATACTATAAACGATAAATGCAAATTTTTATACTAAAGCGACTTATGCAACAATTCAAGTACATCTTTCATAGCATAAGGACCATCTTTTTTTACGTGCTCTGCGAATTCAGAAACGAGACGCAACGTTTTCACACTTTCGATTGGATGATCTCCTGACGCACTTTCAGCAGAAAGCATAACTGCATTCGTTCCATCCAGTACAGCTTGAAATACATCCGTCACCTCAGCTCTTGTAGGAATAGAATGATCTACCATAGATTGAAGCATTTGTGTCGCTGTAATGACATACGTATTCGTTCGATTGCACTCACGAATCAGCATTTTTTGTAAAAGCGGTATAATTTGATACGGCAATTCCACGCCTAAATCTCCCCTTGCGATCATAATTCCATCCGCTACTTTACATATATCTTGAAAATTCTCGATCGCTTCCATCGTTTCTATTTTTGCAATTAAATTTGGTGAAGTTTCTTTATGCTCTTGTATAAAATTTCGTATTTCCTTTATATGACTAGGTTTTCGTACGAAAGAACACGCAATAAAATCAACATCCTCTTCTAGAAGAAACTGAATATCTTTTTTATCCTTCTCTGTAATAGCTGGTAAACTTACGATTGTACCTGGTAAGTTCACCCCTTTATGAGAGGAAATATTGCCACCTGTTTTTACTCTCGTTTCTATTTTTTCCGTACTTACCTTTTCAACAATTAACTCAACTTCTCCATCATTAATAAGAATTCTACTTCCAACTTTTACGTCATTCGCAATCCCCACATAATCAACACTTGCTTCTTCTTTATTCCCTTGAACTGGATTGGTATGTAAAGTAAATAACTCCCCTGCTACAAGTGTAATTTGTTCCTCTTTTATTTCACCCAATCTTATTTTAGGACCTTGTACATCCCCTAGAATTTTAATAGAATCGTCTAACGATTTTACTAAACGAATGATATCTTTATGACTTTCATGCGTGCCATGTGATAAATTTAACCGAACAATTTTCATACCATTGTCTATTAACTGAGCTAATGTTTCTTTATTATTGCTTACTGGTCCAATTGTACAAACGCGATCGATTGTCATTCTTCCCACCATCCTTTTTATAAATAGTTCCCATAAAATAAAGAGAAGATTCTTTTTATAGGAAAGAAGGTACAACTTAAGAATACAAGAAGGCTTTATGTGATGAGAAGATTTTTCTGAAGAATTAGCTTACATTTAACTTTTTGTGTTCACCATTTTGACTCAATAGTTTTTGTTAGTTTCTTGGCAATGGGGTACTACTAACAAATAGAAAAAATCAAAACTATGTTTACATACGAACGTTAGATTGGGATGCCGAAAACAATCTATGGAGGGACAACAATGACTAATCTTTGTAAAAAGATACTAGGACTAACTTTAGCCAGTACTATAACACTAGGTTCATTAGCTGCAGGAAGCATGATGAGTGGTAATGAAGTAAAAGCTGCGGCGAAAAAAGCAGAGAAACAACCAAAAAACGTAATTATCATGGTTATGGATGGGACAAGCTCTTCTGTCACAACATTGGCCAGGTGGTATAAAGGGGCACCTCTTGCACTCGATCAAATTGTATCAGGAGGTGTTCGTACGTATTCGGCAGAATCAGCTATTACGGATTCTGCACCAGCAGCCACAGCTTTAGCGACAGGCAATAAATCAAATTCAGGCTATGTGGGCGTATTACCTTCTGTTGTGAATTCGCCTGGCTTAGAACTCGTCAAAGAAGAATGCAAGTTCCGTCCAGTTGCCAACGTCTTAGAAGGTGCAAAACGTTCAGGACGCGCAACGGGAATTATTGCTACATCAGAAATTCAGCATGCTACTCCTGCTGGTTTCTCTGCCCACCATGCTAACCGCAAAAATTTTGAAGTAATTGGTGAACAGCAAGTTTATCAAAATATAGATGTTGTATTAGGCGGTGGAAAGGCAGCACTTCTGCCTCCGACAAGCAGTGGTATTCGTAAAGACAAAGAAGATTTAGTAAAAGTGATTCAAGATAAAGGATACGACTTCGTCGAAACAAAGGATGCATTATTAAATTCCAAATCAAATAAAATCTGGGGCTCTTTCTCCAGTAATGCACTTGCATTCGATATAGATCGTGCAGCAACCAATCCTGAACAACCAACTCTTTCCCAAATGACGGAAAAAGCAATTCAAACTTTATCAAAAGATAAAGATGGTTTCTTCTTATTCGTAGAAGGCAGTAAGGCAGATTGGGCAGCACATGCAAATGACCCAATCGGGATGATTAGCGATGTATTGGCATTTGATGATGCGGTTACGGCAGCGTTAAAGTTTGCGAAGAAAGATCGTAATACTATGGTCATCGCTGTAACCGATCATGGAAATAGCGGTCTTTCCATTGGTAACAGCAATACTACAAAAGGATATGATACCACACCAGTATCAGCCTTCATTACCCCACTGAAAAAGGCGAAAATGACACTTGAAGGTGCTACAAATAAACTAAAAGATGATTTATCTAATATAAAAGAGGTCGCTGCTCTTTACGGTTTAGACAACCTAACTAATAATGAAAGTGAAAAATTAAAAGCTGCTCAAAAGAAAGCTGATGTAGGTCCAATCCTTACTACATTATTGGCTAACCGTGCGAACCTCGGTTTTACAACTGGTGGTCATACGGGTGAAGATGTATTCTTACACTCTTACGGGCCTCAAAAGCCATACGGTTTAGTTCAAAATACGGACATTGCAAAGACAATGGCCAGAGCAATGGGCTTCCAATTAGGAGACATAACGAAGAAATTATTCTTAAATGCCGAAACATCATTTAAAAAAATTGGTGCAAAAGTAACAATTGATAAAAAAGATGTAGCAAACCCTGTACTTGTAGTAAAACGCAATAATACGGAGGCAAAGTTGTCTGTTAATAAAAACATTATCTGTATCGATGGAAAAGATTATGAACTAGGAAGCATCATTGTAGAAAGTAACGGGAAATTCTATGTACCTGAACAAGCAATTCAACTATTTTTAAGACACTCTCGCTAAAAAAAGATTGCCTCTTAAGAGGCAATCTTTTTCTTTTTTCAAATTTTGTTTAAGTATGAAATTTATGTTTTTGTAGCCTACCTCCACATATCCATCAAACTAATATTCTGAAGTACTCCGAAAACGAGATTTTTATCCTTTGATATTTATCAATATAGATTCTGCCCATTTTTTGGAACAACAGGTACCTGAACTTAATAGGGATAGGTGCTATCCCACTTTTTTATTATTTTTTTATTTTTAATAACGCATTATAAATATTTGCTTCTCCAGATCCAAATAATGCATCATGTCCTGGTTTACCGAAATCTTTTGCTGTTTGTTTAATTAAGTTCTCTACTTGTGCAGGAGAATATGTCGGATGAGCCGCTTTAATAACCCCCGCAATTCCCGCTACTTTTGGCGAGGCCATTGATGTTCCATGCATTAAAGCATAGTTATGCAGATCTGAAGTGAAATATGGTTCCAAATAAGTTGGCCATGTACTTAATGTACGATAATGGAAATCTCGCTGTGCTAAATCGCCTGTTTCAGCATATACAGGACCGTTATCACCGCCTGGTGCTGCCACATCAATAAAACTGTTTCCATAGTTTGAGTAAAATGCAATTTTATCAGTTGACCATTGATTAGAAGAAGATACATTAATTACACCCGGAATTTGACCCGGAGTTTCTACATAAGGCCCTTTAAAGATAAGATCGTCTGAGCCATACTCCTTATTTAAATAATCTGTTATCATTTTCTTATCATTCATATTGAGTGATTCGTTTCCACTTGCCGCTACGACTGTTACATTTTTTTGTACGGCATATTGAATTGCACGCTTCCAAATAAGAACATCCGCATTATCGCTATATTTTTTTCCGTTATCATAGTATTTCATGCTATCAAATCCACCGATAGACATGTTTATAACGTCAACATTATCATTTGCAGCCGCAACAATAGCGTCTACAATCCAAGCTGTCGGTGCACTACCAGATTCGGGGAAAACGCGATATGAACGAACTTTAAGATCTGGTCCAACCCCTTTTAGTTTTCCATTTGCTGCAATTGAGCCTGCTACATGAGTTCCATGTCCTCCCCTATCCTTCACATCAGCAGGATCACCTTTCTCAGTTTCATCCGCACCAGCTGGTACGAAATTCTGACCACCACTATAGTTTTTTATTAAATCAGGATGATTCGCATCGATACCGCTGTCGATTACACCGACTGTTGCTCCTTTTCCTGTTCCTCCATTCAGCTTATAAGACGCACCATCATTTGTTATATTTTTGATGTCCCATTGATAATTCCAATAGCTGTCTATATTTTCTGGCTGCGGGATATCCGTTACTGGCTTTCCGTCCGCTGCGGTTGGCCTTATTTCTTCTTTATCTAAAGCGTGGAAAACTTCTTGATTTGCAGCTTGGATAGATGAAACCCCTTTCAAGTTATCCAAGAAGGAAGGGTTACTTGACTTTACTTCCATTGCTCCGATGGCAGGAATGACGCGGAGAATTTGCCCACCTGCATTCGAAATAATAGATTGATAATTGCTAGGTAAATCTTTCTTAAAGGCAATCAAATAACTTTTTTCTGTTTGAGTTGAGCTAGATGTTGTTTTTGTTTCCGCAGACACATTGTTTCCTGCTAGAGTACCGAATGTTAAGGCTGTAGCTAATGTCAAAGTGGTGATCCTTAATTTCATTACAATCCCCCCTAAAAAAATTAGTAATGCTTGGATAAGATTCTATTCCACATTAGGAATAGTAAAACCTTCGATAAACTACCTATGTGAAAATATTTTTTTGCTGCTCCTCCCCCATAGCTATCAAGCTAACAAAATAAATATGACGGTCTTAATGAACTCTCTTCAACCAGGACAAACATGTAAAATATCCAATGCTTATGTAGGAATGACTGATAAAGTGCCAATCCATGTGATTATTCGTCAGCTAACAAAAGAACAAAAAAAGATTACAAGATCAAACAATCTCGCTTATCATTGACGTTATATGAGTTTAGCTTGATGGCAATGTCCTATCCCCATCAAGCTAAAAAGGTTTTTGTTCCCATCAAAGAGCTATTTCTGTTTGTCATTGTTCGCTATAAAACATATACAGTTTCATACAGTAACGATCAAAAATAAAATCCATCCTTGTATAATCTACATCATGTAATACGATTGTGATGGGTAATACGACTGTGATGGATAATACGACTGTGATGGGCAATACGATTGTGATGGATAATACGACTGTGATGGGTAATACGATTGTGATGGATAATACGACTGTGATGGGTAATACGATTGTGATGGGTAATAACTTTGTTGCATTTGTTGTGATTGTAATGCTTGTTGCTGTGCTTGTATAGCCTGATGAACAGCTTGAATAGTACTTTGTGCAGGTCCCTGCCCTCCTAAAGGACGCATTTGCGTTTCATTGTAAAAATACTTGGAAAGCATTCTTTATTCACCTCACCTCTGCAGATATTTTTGTCTTCATGTTTCATACTATGAATATTTAATTAAAGTGGATAATTCATGAAACTTTTCATCTTCCCAGCTAGTTGCTTTTCCATTTCCTTATAAAGTGAGTAAAGAAAATTATGTCATTCAACAAGCGTTCGATTCATTTCGTATCATAATTGAAAAGAACAATAAATAACGAGCCCACACACTACTTCAACAAACTAAAAAGGCCTACTCACACGAGTAGGCTTTTGAAACTATGAAAGCTTCGTTAATAATTGATTTAAATCTTGTTTCGTTTTTGTCGTTAATGACTTCATTTTCTTAACATCTATCTTTTCTTTTTCCGCTCCTACAATTAACGGATACATACTTTGACCAATTGTTTTATACTCGGTTGGATGTGATGCTTCTAACTCTTTTTCAATTACATCCCACTTCTCATTAATTTGCTTTCCAAGTTTGTTAACTGTTTCAAATTTAGGGTTTGCCGCTAATTGCTTGTCTAAGCTTTCAATTAGTACAACTACTTCTTTCACATTTGTTTTCACAGCAACGTTTTTCTTCGGATCTTTCGTTGTTTTCCCATTATTGTCTGTACTTGTACTTGCGCTTGTGCTTTGATCTGTTGCTTTTCCACTAGTAGTTTGATCATTCGTTTTCCCTGTCGTTTCTTTTTCTTTCGTTTTGCCATTTTGATTTTGAGTAGACGTTTTGCCGTTACTTTCTGTGCTTGATGATTCTTTCGTATTTTTTGAATCCTTATCTGTTTTTTCATTCGAAGAAGTATTTGTGTCTTTTTCAGTATCTTTCGTTGTTTTTGACGCTTCATCTGCACTTGTCGTTTTTGATTGTTCCTCATTTTGTGCAGTTGCTTGGTCCTTCTTCGCTGCATCTTTATCCGTGGAGGTACTACAAGCTGCCATAGTAAGCATTGTACCAATTGTAATCGAAGCGATAGCGACTTTTTTCATTTTCATAAAAATCCCCCTATGTTTACAATTTTATCCTCCTCTTTACGATTCTATTTTCCATTAAAAAATTCCTTTTCACACGAATCACCATCTTTCCGACAGTAATCTTCATAATAATACGTACAAAAAATGATAAAATGATTTTAATATTCGAGTTTCTTCTACCCTATTTTTCTACTACGTAATAAAAGAAAAAGAGTATATTGTCACATAAAGAATTGTGATCTACATGTGGCAATATACTCTCATATCAACTTTTTCTCTTTTTTGACATTTTATTTATACAAAAAAAATAAAATAAGCCAACTTTTTTGTTTCTCAACTTTGTTAACATAATATTTTTATGAATAACCACCATTCGAATGAATCACTTGCCCAGTAACCCACTTCGCTTCATCACCTACTAAAAAGGAAATTAAGCGCGCAACATCCATTGATTCTCCAACTCTTCCTTGCGGGAATTTCCATACTAAATGATGCTGTAATTCTTCAGTAATCCATCCTGTATTCGTTGGTCCTGGATCCACAGCATTGACTGTAATCCCCTTCTCCATAGCAACTGGTGCCACTGACTTTGTAAATGCCTCTATTGCTCCTTTCGTTGCTGCGTATGCAAGTTCATCTGGCATTGGCCCCAATGACTGACCTGAAGTAAGATTAATAATGCTTCCACTCGTTTTGAGTGAAAAATGTTTAATAAATAATGAACTTAATAACATAGTAGCGCGAACATTAACCGTATAATGTTTATCTAACTGTTCTACATCTAGCTCTTCAATTTTCGTATGAGTAGAATAAGCTGCATTATTAATAAGAATAGATGGTTCGCCTAATCGTTCTGATACCATATACAATACACGATTAGGCGAATAAGACTGCGATAAGTTGATTTCTGCCATTTCACATCGAACGCCATAACTTTCAATTTCCTTTTTCAATAAAAAAGGTTCTTGATCATTCATTCCCCACGGCATTGCTTTATCATACCGAGGCCAGTACGTGAAAAAAATGTCTATCCCCTTTTGAGCAAGCACCTTGCATACAGCTGCACCAATTCCATTAAGACGAGTTGCCCCTGTTACAATTGCTATTTTCTTCACCTTTTCTCCTCCATCTATGGATAAATCCTCTGTACGAATACAGAGGATCTATCTTCTTAATTAATATTTGACAATATACGTTCTGCACTTAATTTTAAAATTCTAATTAAAATTAAATTGGCAATGGTAAACAGTATAAATAAAATAATAAACATAACCCACAGTCCTACATGAAGGACAAAGTATAATACACTTACTCCCGCTACAATAATTAAAGCTATTAAAATATTAGCTAAAAAATTCCACAAAGTTGTATATCGGCTTTTAAATAATTTCTGTTCTGTATCCCAATGAATATCTGCAGTTTGTGCATCCCAGCGTGTACCGATTAAATTGATTAACAATAAACCGTTCGCACTTAGTAAGAACCATAGTACCATAAATACTGGAGAAACCCCCGCTACAACTGCCATCGTAATACCGAATACTGCTAAGATTGATATATTAATTAGCCAAGCTGTTAATGTTTTTGCGAAAAAGATATCGGAAGCCTTTACTGGTAAGTAACGATTCACAAACCAAGAGCTTCCATCTCGAGAAAATGACGTTGTTGCAATTACGTTATTTCCCATTAAAAATAACGATGCACAAAGGCCAACACCAATTGCGAAACCTGCTGATTCCGGATTATCAATATACCCCGTAATCCATTTTAAATTTCCATCTTGTACAAATAAAACAAAAAACAGCATAATCGGCATTACAAAAGTTTGCACAATGCAGTTTAAGAAAAATTGCGGTGTACGGAATAACGTTTTAAATTCTTTTTTCACATATGCTTTTAAATGAGAACTTTGTACAGTTGATTTCTGTAAACCTTCTGCTGAAATTACCTCTTTCTTTGCTGTACTCGTTGAAAGTCCAATAACCCCTTTCAAATATGTGCGCTCTGCAATGTAATAAAACAGCCCGAAAAACGCGATAGAAATAAGAATGTAAATAAGAACGTATAATAGGCCTTTCCACGATGCACTTTCTACTAATCCCATCGCTCCAAAATATGTAGTTGGAAAATAATTTGTCATTTGTATGAAAAGTGAGGATTCATTATTTGCAAGATAATTCGCAACCGAATCTCCAGCTCCAGATACTGCACTTTTATTTCTCCATTGCATAAACACATTAATTCCTACGATAAATAATATACTTACAATTCCAATGAAAATATTTCCTCGATCTTTATTTTTCGCTATATTCGTATACCTCATAATAATTGTCATAATTAGCGAAGCTAAAACTAGCGGAATGATCGGGAAGAATATGTAAATGACAATCATATAAATGTAATATGTAATGAAAGCACCACTCTTTAAACCGTAAGTAATAAAGATAGGCAATAAAATAAACGAGCTCATTACGTATTGTGTAATTAACACTGTAAAGAACTTTGCCGAAATAATTTGTGCTGGTTTTAACGGTAACGGTAGCAACATTTCAACATCATTACTATAGTAAAACACTGTTAAAATGTTCATAATACTCATCAAAAATACCCATATACTAGCAACTGCTAATCCCATCGCAATAACAATTCCTGGATTCTGTCCGAGGTGTATCATTCCTTCATATATTCCATGGGTCATCGAACCGAATATTAAAAAACCTACAAATAAAATGGCTGCAAATGAAAATAAATACGCCCATCGTTTCTTTTTATCTGTTAAGAAATCCGCATAATTTAATTTCAATAATACTTTCGTTAACGTCCAAATTTTACTCATTGCCCGTCATCTCCAAGAACATTTTTTCAAGTGATTCATTGGATTTAAAATGATCTCTCATTTCAGCTAAATTCCCTTTAAACTGCAAATTCCCCTTATTAATTATAGCAACGCGGTCACATATTTTTTCCGCTACCTCTAATACGTGTGTAGAGAAAAATACAATCTTCCCTTTATCTGCATGTTCTCTCATCATTTCTTTTAAAATATAGGCAGATTTCGGATCAAGCCCCGTTAATGGCTCATCTAAAATCCACACATCCGGTTCGTGTAAAAGCACACCAATAATAACAATCTTTTGTCTCATACCGTGTGAATAACTTTGAATTTGATCGGATAAAGCATTATAAAGATCAAATTTCTTCGCTAAAGACTCTATTCGTTCTTGTCGTACTTCTTTCGGCACTTCATACATATCTGCCATAAAGTTTAAATATTCAATTCCTTTTAATCGTAAAAACATATCTGGACTATCTGGAACATAACCAAACGTCTTTTTCGCTTCCATCGGCTCTTTCATAATATCTTTGCCGTTAATCGTAATGGTCCCTTTGTCCACCCCATGAATACCAGTAATCATCTTAATTGTCGTTGATTTACCGGCACCATTCGGTCCTAAAAAACCAAAGATTTCTCCGCTAGGTACTGTTAAACTTAAATCTTTTACTGCATAGGTAGATCCATTATAACTTTTTGACACATTCGTAATTTCAATCATTCCATCCAATCCTTTCCTTAATTACCAAATAACTATATTAACATTATAGCATACTTATATTTTTAGATTTTTATTATTTTTCAGTTTTATCGGGTTGTACTTTTATCCTTTAAAGTAAATATAAGCACCAAGTCCAACTATTAAAACAATAGCTAATATAATATAAATCATCGTAAGCCGTGTAATATTTCCTTTTGTCGCTTTACTATAATTCGCATCACCATTTCGCCCAATTAATACCGTGCCAATTACAGTAATAACTACAAGTAATATAACGATCATTATCCAAGTTAGCATTTTTTTCTCCCCCTCCTTACAAACATTTTACGATATTTTCCTTTTTATTTTACAGAATATTTATCCTTTTTTACTATTATTATGAAACAAACTGTAAAACTATTATTACCATTCATTTCTACATGTGATATATTTATAACATATAGTGATTTATCCCGCATTAACGGGCAGTAAGAATCCCACCTCAAAATTCGGCTGGAGCAAAGAAGTTTGGTGGGACATCAACTGCCCATAAACGCCCGATTGGTTCAACTAATAATCAATGGGGATGCCCCCACTGATTAAAGTTTCACTTTATTTCTAACACTGAAAGGAGAATCCATCGTGAAAACAACTTGGATTAAATATTTAGGATTTCTCGGTTTCTTTGGCTTTCTAGGATTTTTTTATGAAAAAGGCTTGTTTACTATGTTTTGTTTTTTCTCCTTTTTCACAACGTATAGAAAAGTTCATCATGATGAGCTTTTTGAACAGATTGTAAATAAATCGTGCCGAAATGCCTTTATCGTTACATTACTAACAACCGCTATCATTATGTTTATTGAAATGTTATTTCCGAATCCTACATTACAAGAGATTGATATCGCCCTTATTTTCGGCACACTCATTCTTACGTTCGGCTTCTCTATTTTCTTTTACGATAAACCAATTGATGAAATGGAAGATGCACCATGGCGTTCGTAACGAAGATAAAAGAATACCGTGCCAAATTGAATATGACACAAGAAGATTTAGCGAAACAAGTTGGTGTACGTCGTGAAACGATTAGCCATCTTGAAAAAGGAAAGTATAATCCTTCATTGCAGCTTGCTCACGATATAGCGAAAGAACTTCATAGTTCTATTGATGAAATCTTTATTTTTGATGATTAATAAAGGGCACCAAGTCTAATATGTAATACTGAATCTAAAGTAATCAAAGATATATAAGATATACTACACGACGACCCATGTTGTTTAACAATGTAGTTTTAAGGTGTATCAACACTTTGCTTGATATGCCTATTTTTTATAGTTTTTATCACTACATTTATCAAAGCGACAAATAGGTTGCAACGAAAATACCGTCCTTTTTTCAGAACCATAAAAAAATACCGGCATCCTTCCCATGAAGAATACCGGTACTTCCCATTTATCCCACTAATTATAGTTTCACTTTATCACCCATACAAAACCGCATGAAATACGCCTAACAGTAAGTATTGATCCTCAATATAATCATCATCATATACATTCATCTCGATGTGATACATGTCTTCCTCAAGACGAATATTCCAATCTGCAATTACATAGCCGTTTCGTAATAACTTTCCAAGCCCAAGTGAAGTTTTGTGAACAACATATTCTTCTGTGTTATATGTAAAGGTAAATAAGAAATTTGCATCCAATAACTTTCCGTCACATACAAGCACTTCATGCTCTGCATCATTATTATCGATGTACGTTACTAAAATCTTTCTTTGGCGCTGCCTACTTACATCCTTTGCAATGACGCGAATATTGTCCTTACTATCCTTTATTTCGTAAATGATATTACTACCAACTTTCGGAATGAAGTCTAGCACTTTCATCAACGTATTTTTATAATAACCCCGTACTACGCCTACTTGTTTGCTTCCATTGTAAACCTCTATCGACGTCGTATCCGCTTTACTATCACACAGTCGTTTGTAAGAAAGCTGCATCATTCGCTCTCCTCTTAAGTACTGATCAAACGTCACAGGATATTCTATCGCGCGCAGTTCCTTATTTAGCTCATATAAATAGCGTTGAACGCTCTCTACTAATGTTGCAGTAGATATACGCTCCTGAAGTTCAAATTGTTGCCAACTGGAAGAAACTCCCCACTGATCGTCCTCTTCATAGAAGAATCCGAGAATTACTTCATCACGGTCACTCGTTTCATAATTCATTTGTACGTTCTGCCCATGTTGAACTTGTTCCATCCACTGTCCTAAATAAATGCCGAGCTCCGCGACCTTCATACATGACTTCTGAAAAAGTACTCTGTCACCGACACGAATTGTTAAATCCCCTTCAATAAAGCCCTTTGTATAAGAGACATACCGTGGCTCATCCTTCTGCGGAATAGCCTTGTCTAACTCAAATAAAAACGTTAACATCCTTCACTCACCTCTAGTTGTTACACAGCTCAAACCTGACATCGAATCACTCTGAAAAACTATGCATATACGTATATTTAATTCATGCATTATAACACATGAATGACCTTAGTATAGTAGCGCTATTTTTCAATCCATATATTAGTTGAACGATTTTTCAAATATATCTAACACAACTTACAATATATCAACGATTTTTTCGATATATCGATTTATCGACAAATATCAACATGATTAAAATGAGGCTACCTTTTCTTCCGCCACTTCCACAATTTCTAAAATTTGCAACAAACTCTCCACTTCATAAGTCGGCTTAACGCCTGTCGTATTCTCTTTTAAACTAGGATTATACCAACAAGTATCAATACCGTAATCTTCTCCGCCTTTCATATCAGAAGTTAGCGAATCTCCAACCATTAGTACACTTGATTTATCAGTAATGCCAAGCTTTTCAAAGGCATAATCAAAAATCTCACGAGCTGGTTTTTGATGGCCTACTTCTTCTGAAATAATAATATGATCAAAGAAGTTACTTAAAGGCGAATTTCCAATTCTAGATTGTTGCACTTTTGTATATCCATTCGTAATGATACCTAACTTGCAATCTTGAAGATTCTCGCATAATTGCACTGCACCTTCTATAAGATGTACTTCTTTCCCCAAGTTTTCAAGGTATACATCACTAAATTGCTGTGCATCCACTTCTAGATTATGAAGAGCAAATAATTGTCTAAATCGATCTACCGCTAATTCACCTAGCGTAATCATTTTATTTTCTAAATCTCTCCATAATCCATTACTAATCTTTTTATAACTTGCAAGATAATCATCATACCCTGTAGGCATGCCGAATTGTACAAACGCATTATGTAATGCGTTTTTTTCTGTTTCAGGAAAATCTAATAATGTATCGTCTACGTCAAATAATATAACTTTGTATTTCATGATGCTCTCCTCAATTCCTATATTAAAAACTTCATTCTTATAGCTTAATTATAAGCTTTTATATATTTCATTATAAAGTGCTTTGACTCGCTCTTTATAGAATACACCTTTATCTTCTATTTTCAAATGTGCTATAAATAAGTTTGCAAGCATAACCGAGGTATCTAATCTATAAAACAAACTAACGATATGAGGAGTAGCGTTAAAGATATTATCATTCTTATATCCATCTTTAAATTCATCCCAACTAACCTCATTCGTTTCAGCTATTCTCATAAGCTCCAATAATGGATGACCAATTAGAGCGTTATCCCAATCAACTATCGCTTTAACTTCTCCGTTATATCCAATTAAATTTGCTGGTCGAATGTCCATATGCAATAAACTTTTCGTATGATCAGCCCTACTAAGAATATGTTCAATTGATTGTGCATCTGGAAGTTTAATATTACAGTTCGTAATTGTATTAAAACCTTCTACTCTTTTCACAATTCGTTCCGCTATACGCTTACTAATTGGCTCTCTAATGTTTTGCTCGTAATGTAAACCTTCAAGTGACATACTATGAAGCTTGTTAACTAGCTCTCCTATTTTATACGCAGGAATAGGCATATGATCCGTAGCCACATAATCCGAAATTAAAAAATCAAGGTCGGTAGAAAGATGCAATCCGTATATCCTTGGTACTGGAATACCTTTTGAATTACAAAACTTAGAAAGCTCTGCTTCCTTTTGCAACGAAAGTCGACTATTAAATAAATCTTCATTTATATTTTCCACTTCACGTTCCCACGGCACTCGAAATGCTAAAGGTCCTTTTTCTGAATCTCCTCGAAAAACAATATTTTGCACTCCTGTTCCAATCACCTTTAAATCCTGAACAGCTAAATCCTTATATTCTTGACTTAATATTGTTGTTAGCTTTCCCCTTAACTCGTCTGCTTTTAAACGTGTATGAATCATTTTATCCCCCGATTCGTAAGTTCTTTTCACCCATTTCCCCCTCGGTGCACAACATCCTCATAAACGAAATTATATCAACAATAATAAAAGGAGACTAATCTAAATCAGCCTCCCTTCTTGTTATTGATCTTCCAAAAGTAATTCTTTCATTTCCTCTAATGATTCTTTCGTAAAGCCAAGTCCTTTTTCAGCATATGCTTCAATAGATCCATACTGCTTTTTAATTTCATCAATCGCAGCCTGTAAATACTCAGCGCGTGCTTCAAACATCGCCCCTAATATTGCTCTACTTTCATCGTTTTGTAATTTGGCACCTAAAAATGCCATCATTTTTTCGTTTAACTTTTCACGGAAACCGTTACTTAGTAAATAGTCTTGCATTACCGTTTCTTCTGATACACCTAATAGAAGTAATAATAATGCTGAGCCAAAGCCAGTCCGATCTTTACCGGCTGTACAATGATTCACTAACGGTAAGTTTTCTGGATTTTGTGCTAACTGTAAAAAGCTCACAAACGCCTCATTACCCTTCACAAAATCTTGATTCATTTTCACTAAATATTCACCAGGTTTTCCTAATACAGATAAGTCACCAACCTGGAAAAACTCATTTATATTTAAATCTTTCGCTAAGTCTTGCATAACTGGTATGCATACTTGACGAGCACCCTTAATGCCTGGGTTCGGCTTATGCTTCACTTCAAAATCTGTACGGTAATCACAAATTAGTTTTAATCCCAACTTCTGTAAATACTCGATATCCCATTCTGTTAATCCTGCTAACTCTTCAGAACGATACAATTTGCCCCATTTTACTTTACGGCCTTCTGTCGTTTCATATCCTCCCATATCACGGAAGTTAAACGCTCCTTGTAATGGTAATCTGCGCTCCGCTACAGTTACCACTTGTCCATTACTTCCTACTAACCTAAAATATGGACGCTCATTTTCACTCGGGTTTTCAATTGTACATGATGACTCTCCAATTACCGTTACAAGTAACTCTCCACTTTCTTCAATATGTTCTGGTGAAGTACTCCAATAAATACGAACTTCTTCTATATTATTTTCCCACTCTATATGTAACGTATTATCTTCATTTCGTTCTACAGTTGCTTGTAACCAATTTTTTTGTTGCTTCATACTTTCACCAACGCTTTCTTCGTATAGTCAAATCCTTCTCTATTGTATTATAGGAAAGCTTACTTTGTCGTTTTGATTTTTCTGTTTATCTTACAAACATACAAAAAGTTCTTTTATTTGTTCATAAGTTGTACACGGATTACCGCGAAAAACATAAGCGATTTGCTCATCACCTAAATCTTCATATACAACTGTGCCTCGGTCCTGGTGTGAATAAAACTCTAAACCATTTACTACTTGTTTCGCGCCATAATTCGTTGTCCATGAAGAAATAGGATAGTACGCTTTATTTTTATGCCTACAAACCCAAAGTGCATATAGTTTATTCTCTTCGTCCCAGTATACATACTGCATTTCATCATTTCCGAATCCAATCGATTCGAGCTTCCAACTTAACTTTTTATGAATTGGCAATTGCGAATATGATACGTCATCTGGAGAATTCCATTCATGACATCTTCCTATCTCACCAACTTCACCTCTTTTCGCTTGAAAGCTTAAATGGTGAAACGGTGTATGTAATATCGTTTTCGCAAACTCCGTATTTACCGGCTGTAACTCGAATAAGAACCTTTCCATTTGATCTTGGTTTACATATCCAAGATCAATAGAAATTTCAATTTGCGTTTTCCATTTAGATGTTACATAACTTTCTTTCCCCTTATAATTTACACCTTTCCAATACACAAGCCCTTTATATTGAAAACAATCTCCTTTTGCCTGAGAAAGACAACTATCTGGAAACACCGGTTCCATTATATCAAGAAAAAATTCCTTAACTCGAAACTTGCTAGTTGGGGTAATAACTTGAAAACAAAAAGTTTCCCACTTTTCCCCTTCATTACGTTCTGAAAACTTTTCAATTTTCCAGCCTTCTAACAATATTTTCGGATACAGTAAAGTGAATGAATGCAATGTTTGCTTCAACATATATACTCCCTCCCGCTAAATGAGTTCGAGAGAGTATGTCATTCATCCTTCTAAAACTTTCTCACATATCGCTCAGTAGAACTTAGCAGCTGACATCCGTTCTTTTCAAAAATATCCTTCATCCACTCATTTTTCACATTTGTCTCGCCAATATAATAAGAAGCTCCTATTTCTTTTAAGACAAACATCGCCCCTGTAAATAATGCTGCTTCATACCCTTTATTTCGCATATTTGGAGCAACTGCAAAATACATGAGTCTCCCTTCTTCTAACGTACCTCTCTCAATATACGGGATTACAATTCCTATTAGCTCTTCACCTACAACCGCTGTTAAACAATGTTCTTTCCATTGCCCACCAATTTCTTGCTCCATCATATGTACAAATTGATCATACGCTACTTGTTCTTCCGTCACTTCATTCCAAAGAGAGTGAAAGGCTTCTTCTCCTACTTCCTCAACAAGCTTAAAATCGATATCACTTTCTATATCATCCACTTCATATATATCCTTAAATACAATTATGTTTTCAGCAAAATGTTCAAATGAATGCTTTCCGAAACATTTCCTATACGCATCATAATTTGGACTTTTTGAAGAAATCTCAACATGCAGTTTTTCTAATCCATCTTTTTCTACCTCAGCAACGCAACGTTGCATCATCTCTTCTAATTGCTCTTCTGTCAAAACCTCTGCATTATTTTCTTTTATCACTATAGAAGAAGCACTTCTTCTTATTTTGAAATATTTTTCTAACTGTTCTATATTCGTCATATTCTTCCCTCATCTATATCATACTCGAATTTCTAATTGTTCTCCTTGCATGAGCAGGATTGTCCTTGAATATCTAGAATACTAGAAAAGATCGCATCTTTAAAGTGCGGAGAAGGTTCTCCATTGGATATTTACCATAACAATGAAGATGAGAGAAATGTTCCCCCTTAGTATCGATGCTGTATCATGACTTCCCGCAAGATGAGTTAATTTCAATTATTCATAAAAAAATAAAAAGGCTTCCTCAAATTAGAAAACGCCTTTCGCTTAATGAGTATTGTATTTTATGTGCCAACATTAAAACCTTTTTACGCACATTATTTTTTAGAACAAAAGATGATCATAACCTAGCCTTTACAGCACATAACACAGAAAGAATGTTAAAAGAACTTCCTAACTATTATTAAAAATAAGGAGAAAAATTATGGGTTATATTGAAGACATGAGAAAACGAGTAGGAAATCATCCACTTATTTTAATAGGATCACACGCAATTGTATTAAATGAGAAAAATGAAATATTACTGCAGCTCCGTACAGATTTTAACCGCTGGGGTATTATCGGCGGGGCCTTAGAATATAACGAAACATTAGAAGACGCTTTAAAACGAGAAGTATTTGAAGAAACTGGGCTTATTATCAAAAATCCAGAAATGTTCCGTACATATTCTGGCCCAGAATTTTTTCAAATCTATCCAAACGGTGATCAAGTGCATGGTGTACTCGTTGTTTATATTTGCCGCGAATTCCAAGGTGAGCTTGTATGCGACTATACTGAATCGAAAGAACTGCACTTCTTTTCACTTGATGAGTTACCTAGTAATCTTCCTTCTGTAATCGAAAGAGTTATTACAGATTTCAAACAAAAACAAGGGAACGCTTAACGTTCCCTCTCAAACCCAATCCGTTTTTTAATTCCCGCTAAATTTGCCTTCGCAATAGTCCGTGCCCTCTCAGCACCTCTTTCTAACGCTTCATATAATAAGTGCGGCTCATTCATATACGTTGCGTATTTTTCCCTAGGACCTGCTAATTCACGGTCTACAACGCGGAATAATTCTTTTTTCACATCGCCCCATCCAATTCCAGTCTCATACTTTTCACGCATCGACTGAATTTCATCTTCTGTCGCAAATTCTTTATATATTGTAAATAACGTTTCTAGTTCTTTCGGTTCATTTGGAAGTGAAGAATCTGTTTTTATTTTAAAAATGAGCTTTCGGAGTTTTTCTTGCTCTGCAAATAGTGGGATAACATTTCCATAGCTCTTGCTCATCTTTCTTCCATCAAGTCCGGGCAAAATTGCCCCTTCTTCTTGTATCACATACTCTGGAAGCGTAAATGTCGTGCCGAATGTATGATTAAAATAAGTCGCAATATCACGAGCGATTTCAATATGCTGAATTTGATCTTTTCCGACTGGTACATGAGTAGCTTGAAATAATAATATGTCAGCCGCCATTAAAATCGGGTACGTATATAACCCCATATTAACTCCTGCATCAATTTCTAAACCCGCTTCTTTATTTTGCTCTACCTTCGCTTTATACGCATGAGCACGGTTCATAAGTCCTTTCGGAGTTAGACAAGCTAATATCCAGGCTAATTCTAAAATCTCTGGTACTTCTGTTTGTCGATAGAAAATCACATCTTCTCCAAGTCCAAGTGATAACCAAGTAGCTGCTACCTCTTTCGTATAACTACTAAACTGACTCGGATCATGCACAGCATTTAATGCATGATAGTCAGCTATAAAATACAATGCTTTTCCTTCATTATTCTTTGACATTTGTAATGCAGGTTTAATCGCTCCAATATAATTTCCTAAATGCGGATATCCTGTTGGCTTAATTCCTGTTAACATTATTTTTCCATTCACCCTAACTCCTCCTTTCTCAAAATAAAAAGAGCCCCTCATCCTTAAAAAGGACGAGAGACTCCCGCGGTACCACCTTTATTAGCTATCATTAGCTCACTTCATACTTCGATAACGTGAAGTAACCGTCTTTAACCTACTCATTTCAGTTAGAAGCTCCAGAGCCCATTCCATATTCATCCCTTACTGATTCTCACCACATATCAGCTCTCTGAAAAGTTTCGAATATGTACTCTTCTCTTTCATTGCTTTTCCACTTATTCTCCACAGTTTATCACACTTCACTTCCAAATAAACCCTAATTTTCTGTTTTATATAGCAGGAATTTCCACTTTAATTGTTTAATAGTATATAGGTTTGTAGAAATAATTGAAACATCTTTGGAGGTTTTTTTCATGGTAAAATATATATCAATTTTAGGTTCAACAGGGTCCATCGGCACATCTGCATTAGATGTCGTTTCAGCTCATCCTGAACATTTTAAAATCGTCGGTTTAACCGCAAATTATAATGTCGATCTTCTCGAAAAACAAATTGAAACGTTGCGACAAAAGAATTAGCAGATACATTACGTTCTCGTATTTCAACAAATACGAAAATTACATATGGGACTGATGGTTTAATTGCAGTAGCTACTCATCCTGATACAAATCTTGTATTAAGTTCCGTTGTCGGTGTTTCAGGATTACTTCCAACGATTGAAGCATTAAAAGCAAAGAAAGATATTGCCATCGCTAACAAAGAAACTTTAGTTGCAGCTGGACATATCGTAACCGAATTAGCGAAACAAAACGGATGTCGCTTAATTCCAGTTGATAGCGAACACTCAGCCATCTTCCAATGTTTAAACGGAGAAAATAATAAAGAAATCGAAAAACTAATTGTTACAGCTTCTGGTGGCGCTTTTCGTGATAAAGCACGTGAAGAAATGAAACTATTACAAGCGAAGGATGCTTTAAAACACCCAAACTGGTTAATGGGGGCAAAACTAACAATCGATTCTGCCACATTAATGAATAAAGGGTTTGAAGTGATGGAAGCGAGATGGTTATTTGATATTCCTTACGAAAAAATTGATGTTATGATCCATAAAGAAAGTATTATTCATTCTTTAGTCGAATTTATTGACGGATCAGTCATGGCACAACTTGGTGCTCCTGATATGAGAATGCCGATTCAATATGCGTTTCACTACCCTACTCGACTACCTTCTTCCTATGAAAAATTAAATTTACTAGAAATCGGTAGTTTACATTTTGAAAAACCAGATTTAGAGAAGTTCCCATGTCTACAATACGCATATGAATGTGGCAAAATCGGTGGTACTACTCCCGCCGTATTAAATGCAGCGAATGAAATTGCAAATGCACTATTTCTTAAAAATGAAATTGCATTTTTCGATATTGAAAAAACAATTTACAAAACAGTTGAGGCTCATCATAACGTAAAAGATCCTTCTTTAGATGCCATATTGGAAGTTGATCAATGGGCGCGCCAATATGCAAATCAATTGTTAATGAAAAAGAGCTAAAACAGTTTTATCTGTTTCAGCTCTTTTTTCACGTATTCAACTTAACAAATCTATAACCATGCGTCACTAACACTTTTAGTATCGCATATCCCGGAATTGCTAAAATAACCCCCATAATTCCAAATAAATTCCCTGCGGTCAAAATGATAAATATGATTGTAATGGGATGAATATCTAACTTTTTCCCCATTACTTGTGGTGAAATAAATTTCCCTTCTGCTAGTTGTACAACCATCATTACAATAATTACTTTTAAAATCATTGCTGGTGAGTCAATAAATGCGATAATTAATGCTGGTGTTATCGCAATAACAGGGCCTACATACGGAACAACGTTTACAATCATCGCCAAAATAGCGAGTAATACGGCGTATTTAATTCCAATGATTAAATACCCGATAAATAACATAATTCCGATAAATAGACTAACAATGATTTGTCCCCTAATATACGAACTAATCGCATAATGCATATCATCTAGTATTCTCTTCGCAGCTGGT
This sequence comes from Bacillus paramycoides, assembly GCF_001884235.1. Taxonomy (GTDB): domain Bacteria; phylum Bacillota; class Bacilli; order Bacillales; family Bacillaceae_G; genus Bacillus_A; species Bacillus_A paramycoides. The sequence goes on from NZ_MAOI01000075.1 coordinate 51,054, forward strand.
TGCCTTTGCTCAGATATAAACTTTAAAAAGTGATTCGGTAACTGTTCGCCATCCTTTAAAAGATAGAACAATATAAAGGGAACCATCACAAATGTTAAGACGACCTCAGTTACTGTGCTTAAAAATCCTGTTACATTTCCCGTTACTGATGATAACGATTTTGTAAAATCTACTGTGTAATCTTTTACTATATTCGCAACATCAACATTTAAATTCTCTTGAATTTTACCAAGTAAATTACTTTCTCCAAGTCTACGTGCTGCTCTTTCAATCTCATGACCGAAATACGGTAAGTTACTTATTAACGCATCAATTTGGTCTCTAATAATCGGGATAACCGTTACAACTAAAAACACAAATAGCCCTAATACAAGTATATATATAGAAGCTATCGATACAATTCTTGAAACACCCTTCTTCTCTAGAAATGAAACGAAAGGATGCAAGATGTAAAATAGGACTCCCGCCAATAACACTGGGAAGAAGATTGTTTTCAAAAAGACAATAAACGGTGTAAAGACAAATGAAATTTTTGTTAGCAACAATATGTTAATGAACAATAATGCAAATCCAAGTAACACCGCTAAATAATTTTGTTCTTTAAAAAACTTTTTCAGCTTATCTCTTTTTCTCAAATTTACTTTCTCCAACTATACCACCTCAGTTAATGATGAAAAGCCCTTATAAAGGGCTTTTCATCATTGTATATATTATAAATTTATCTTCTTGCGACCTTTACGATAAATGATACAATGAGAATTAGAACAATCGCCCCTATGTATACACACCATCTAACAAAGGACACTAAGCACAATAATTCATCACCTAGCCAAACCCCTAGTAAACAAGCGATTATATTTCCGAACATACGAGTAGGAAAATCTTTACCTGTTATAGAAACTGCAATTGTACCTATAATAGTATGACTCTATTTAGCTACCAACTTATTACTTAATCCTTATATTTATTATATCCAGAAAAGAAAAATCTTGTCAAACGCATGAAAAAACAGCCTAAAAGGAGATTATAAACTATGATTCAAAAATTAATAGTAAACTCTTACGATACAGCTACGTCTATTTTAAAAATTCAAATTCCCGCTTATGAAATTGAGGCAAAATATATAAATAGTACAGCCATCCCCCGTTTATATGATACTGTAACTGATATTCAAAATTGTGATGAAACTTTTTACGGATATTTTTATGAAGACTTACTCACCGGATTTATTTCTTTTAAAATTGATGAAGATGTAGTTGATATTCATCGTTTAGTAGTCTCACCCGATCATTTTCATAAAGGGATTGCAACGAAGCTGCTCCTACATATATTTGACATGTTCTCCTCTTCTGAAACGTATATTGTACAAACAGGTAAGGCAAATACTCCCGCTATCGCATTATATAAAAAACACGGCTTCATTGAAGTAATAGATACAACACTCCCTGATGGTATGATTCTTACACAACTAAAAAAGACAGAAAATACGAAATAATTTGACTTAGTTGTTTCTTTATGTTATTTTTTACTTTATACAACCTTTTGCTGAGTCCATTTTTTTGGAGCGGGGGAACCATTTATGTAGCTTTTTGCTACTTGGGGCGAATCTTTTTAAGTAGGGAAACTCTCACTTCCCGAGTCCGACAGCTAACCTCGTAAGCGTAATGGGAGAGGAAGGTGCTTTTTGCCTATGTTACACAGTATACCTCCTTAACTATAAATTATGGAATCGATATCAAACAGAAACCTATATTTATAGAAAAGGAGACATGTATAATGTTACGTTTATCAGATCACGAAGTAAAAATGATGGAGCAACGCATTCGATTAGAACAACAACGTACGTATCAAGCAAACAAAATGGTCGATAATTTACATCACAAATACTTTTTCCAACATATTTTTCAGCCGAAAAGATAAATAGATTATACGTACGATATAATGTAATACAAAAGGCTTTGCAATTTATAATTGCAAAGCCTTTTGTATTACCACTAAAAATAATCTTGCATTAATTTATTCATCCAATCTGGAACACATACATTTTCCCTTGCATCAAAAGCAGTAATGTATGGTTTTATATCTAAAATAGCCGTTCGATCATTAGCGTCTAATCCTTGCACAGTAATAACATTATTTTTAATCGACAATATTTCAACAGTAGTTATTCCAATAGGGTTTGGACGATACTTTGTCCGTTGCGCAAAACATCCCTTTTCATCAAAATCACTTAATCCCCTTGGCTTTCTAACCCACGACTCGTTATTTTCTTCCTGGAAATCATTCATATAAAAAATAACAATTGCATGAGAATAATCCTCAAGCCCAGCTAATCCTCCAATATACTCTGGATATATTTTAATGTTAGAAATAACACTTCCCCAATTACTGTACACTTTTTCATCTATAGAAGATCGCACTTCACCAATCTTCACCATATGAATATGATCCATTTCTTCCCCTTCTTTATGTAGCACTAGTTACTTCCTCGCCTTCACAATAAAAGTAGTCGGCACCATTCTAGCTTTATATAAAGAATAGTATTTTGTAGAAGGCTCTGCCATTTCTTCATCAAACCTACTGGCTGGTTCAGGTTCTTCTATTCTCTCAATTGTAAATCCGGCTCTATTTAACTCATTTATGTATGTACTCATTTTTCTTTTATATAATGTCGCTTGTACTGCTTCTCCTTTAAATGTTTCAAACGTAATAGGAGTTTCTTCATGATAGGAAGACTTTAAAACAATTTCTTCTGTACCATACTGTAAGTTTGAATATACCGGATGCTCCCAGCTAAAAATAAAACTCCCTCCTGGCTTTAAATATGAATAAATAATTTCTAATGTTCTCCCTAAATCTGAAGTCCATCCTAATGCATAGATGGAGTATACAATATCAAAATACCCTTTCGGAATATTTACTTCCTCTTCCATTGCTCCGCATATTAACTTCGGATTCCAAGACTTTAACGTTTCATTCGCTGTTTTAATTTGCGTACTCGAAAGGTCAAGTCCCCATAATTCCTTTGCACCATGTTCCGCCATGTATCGCAAAGAATGCCCACTACCACATCCAATATCGAGAACAGTTTTATTCTCAATTGAATCAAATAAATGGATTTCGTCCTCTGATGCCGTATACGGTCCGTATTTAGGTAAACAATCTACTTGAAAAAAATGAGGTGCTACTACGTCCCAGCACTTTTTATTTAGCTCTAACATTTTTGTTTGTTCCACCACTTTTACATTCCCCCCTCTTTTTTCTTCTCCTATACGAATTAACCGTTATAACCTGATCTTCCTTTTCTTTTAGCTCGATAATTTTTCACTTTTGCGATTGTACCACAAGCTCTGCCTTCTTCCCCTCCAGCATACATGCCACACCATCTTTTACTTCCATTACGGGAATGGTCGTAAAAGACCCAGCGGCAATCTGGACACGCTTTTAATCGCCCCCATTGTTTTTGATTAATAGCCTTCAAAATAATTTGTAACATCTTCGTATACAAATTATTTTCTCCTATCGGTTCATATGCGATATCCTCCATATTTTCTGCCACACATACTCGGAATGGATATTTCTCAAACCACTTTTGCAACATTCCCTGCTCTTCAACAGTACGACGAATATCCTCTCTAAATTGCTTTAACTCGTCCAAGGTATGAAACAATAGCTCCTCTTTCCAATATTTCTCCCTAAATGTTATAACATCATCTATCGTCTGAAACTGATCTATAGGATTTCTTGTATCATTTGGTATTCTCCATGTATTTAAAAATTCTCTCATTATCTCAAGTTGATCAGGTGCCTCTTGATTTTGGCTCAAATATATTCACCATCTTTCTAAAATTTACTTTTTTCTGACTTTATGTATAATTATAATATAAAATCGTTAACCAGTAATTAATTTTAATGGTTACATAATTAGGAGGAGTTCTATGAAAAATTTCTCAATTCCGATTCGTTTTATGCTCATTTCTTCATTTTTTATGGCTTTTGGGTATTTTGCGGTATATGCATTTTTAACTATTTATCTATTAAATTTTCTACACTTTTCAGCTGTACAAGTCGGAACAGTTTTAACGATTATGACAATTACATCTAGAGTTATCCCTTTATTCTCAGGATTAATCGCTGACAAAATAGGCTATATCTTTATGATGATAGCCGGATTATTTTTAAGAGGAATCGGATTTATTTTCTTAGGAATATGCTCAGATTTCTATACAATTTCTATTTCTTCCGCTCTCATTGGATTTGGGACTGCATTTTACGAACCTGCAGCTCGCGCCATATTCGGTTCACAACCAGCTCATATGAGAAAAAGTTTATTTACATACTTAAACCTTAGTTTTAATTGCGGTGCGATAATCGGACCAATTGCAGGAGGTTTCTTACTCCTATTAGATCCGATATATGCTTTCGCACTAGCCGGATTTCTCATGCTATTATTTGCTCTTATTTTTTATTTTCTTAAAAACCACTTCCAAGTTTCTACTGAAAACACGTCTATTACATTAGGAATACAAGCCATCTTACAAAATAAAATTTTTCTTTCATTTTCATTTATTATGATTTTCTTCTACATTATGTTTACTCAGCTTACTGTCGCACTTCCACTTCATATGAAAAACATTAGTCATAGTAACCAACTCGCTACTTTAGTTATTACAATAAATGCAATAACAGGCGTCATATTTATGATATTATTCCGAAAGATTTTTCATAAATACAATACACTCTCTATCATTAAATACGGTGTTTTATTAATGGGAATTTCCTTTTCACTCATTCCTTTATTCCAGCACCCATATTGGATTTTTATTTGTGTAATTTTATTTACAATTGGAGAAACACTCGTATTACCTAACGCTGACATCGCTATTGCGAATTACAGTAACGAATCATACACAGCTACCTATTTCGGCTTTTATCAACTTTCACTCGCATTTGGTTTTATTATTGGTAATTATACAGGGACATGGTTTACATCGAACTTACAGAAAACGTTCGTACCATGGGTTATTTTCGGGGTATGTGGATTAATTGGCTTTCTTTCACTTCACGGTTTAAATAAGAAAAAACTCATCTCTAAAGAAAACATGTCTCTATGTAAAGGTACGGAACATCATTAAAAAATTACAATTGGGGTAGAATCACATCGCTATCAAGCAAAGGTTTTAAAGTAGCCTCTAAATGAAAATTTTCTTTCTTCACAGTTAGTTATTTTGAGAAATCAGCCCATTTTTTTGTTTTAGGAATGTTTATTTTTCTTAAGTTGATAGGCAATGTGGCGGGATTCCATGCCCATCAAGCAAAGATTTTAAAGTACCCCCCATAACAAAAATTTCACCTTATATATACTCCAAAGATAGATTAAAATATATAATAGTTGTTTAAAAAAGATGGTGTGAATTTGGAAATCATTCCATCTTTTATTATTATCCTATACAATGAAGAAAGAATATTTCGGTAATTCGATTGGGAAACGGGTAGAAAAGGAGAGAAACTCCTGCCCCTATTCCCCACTTAGTCCAATTTAAATACGTAATAAATAAAACCGACTCCGATTACAGAGCCGGTTTCTACTGCGTTAGCCTAGAGTTCTAATACGTGTGTCCTTTCGAATCTCCTATTTAGAGTCGATATTTTACGTTTTCTTTCATTTTCAATCATTCTAATGCTCGACGATATTACGCATATTTTTAGATTTTCCATTTGTAGCTATATTAATCGAGACATTAAAATCTATTTCTTTATTTTGAAGGGATATTCTCCCCTCTTTTTTATATTTTTTCCACAAATTAAAATTCTGACGATATAATGTTTGTGATAACTGATACGTGTCAATCCCTTTTTCGATTCCTTTTCGGTACGTTTTTTTAATTTCTTTTTCAACTTGGTCCTCTGCAATTTTTTTTAAATTATTTACAGGCATAGAATTTATTAATTGATAAATATCAGCATCGAAATGGATGTTCATAAGTATGCGCAACTTCCCTTTTTTTGCAAAAAAATCCGTATCTATCTTTGGGTTTTTTAATATTATTTGTCCAATTATTTTTTTATTAAATTTTAATAGCAATGGAGCTCGTTTGGTATTTTCATCCGTCCATCGAACTCCAGCAATATCGTGGCTATTTAAATGATTTATATAGGATTTATCACTTATAAAACCATAACCATTAAATTTTAACATCGGAAATGATGTATGCCCTTTTTTCCAATTTGTTTTAGTCGTAGCTAAGAAAGGAATTCGAGTTGTCATCCCAGGTTCATAATAATCTCTTTGGAATTTATATAAAGGTAAAGGATCTATAATTGAATATTGCTTGGTTATCTCTTGTGGCAAATTAATAATTGTATATACTTGAGAAATATTTAAAATATTATTGCTCGCTAATATATTTTCTAAAGGCTCCTTAGTTCCAAATATCCACATAGTATCTCGAAACTGAAAAAAACGAGAGAAAAAATCATTAAATTGATTAAAATCACCATGTTTTAGAAATCTCTCTGTTACAACAATCGTTTTGATATGTTCCCATGAGATCTCTTGTTGAGCACTCTTATAAAAATCAAATGTTGCATCATCTAAAATGAGTCCTTTTCCCTTTCCAATATAAGCTGGGCTATAATTACGGGTAGTGCTCCCTTCTTGTTTAGCTATGTTAGAAAAATTAATAAATTGTGGACGGATGATATAATTATTATCTTTAAAATCGATACCTAGACTATTTATATACAAAACGTGATGCAACTCTCTTTGATCCCAACACCCTGTTAAAAACGTACACAACATAAAAAGAAATAAAACAATTCTTTTATTTTTTTTCATCAGTACTCTCTCTTTTCCTTGTATTATCTTGAGTATGCAATTCTTTAGGTCTTCTATTCATATACGTGAAAGGAATTCTAAATGTGGCTGCTAGCATACTTTTAAACACAGGGGGAGAATATGGTGTAAAGAAAGGAACTCCAAAAGAACGTAAATTTACTACATGAATCACAATCACAAAGATACAGAATATAAATCCTACTATTCCTAATAAAGAAGATATCAAGAATACTACATATCGCAATATACTTATTATCCCTGTTACTGACTGATTAGTTAAAGCAAATGTCGAAACAACCGAGATTGCTATTATAATGACCATAGATGCTGAAACAATTCCAGCACTAATAGCAGCTTGTCCAATAATTAATCCCCCTACAACAGATAATGTTTGACCAAATACGGCAGGAACGCGCAATCCCGCTTGCCTCAAAATTTCAAATAAGGTCATCATAATTAGCCCTTCTAAAGGAGCAGGAAAAGGAATCCCTTCTCTTGATAAACTTAATGTAGCTAATAATGTATAGGGAATCTGATCCGGATGATATGTAATTAGCGCTATCCAAATCCCTGGAAGAAATATAGATATTCCTATCCCCAAAAGACTTACAAGTCGTACAAAGCTACCGAATATATAGAAAAGGTCTTGATCTTCAGATGTATTCACAAAAAAAGGAAATGTAACTGGTGCAATAGTGGCTGTTGGTGACCCTTCAACTAGTAAAATAAAACGTCCATACAACAAACAATTCACAGCATAATCGGGTCGCCCTGTATATTCAACTAAAGGAAATACACTAAATTGATTATTTGTGATTAATTCTTCAATTTGTGCACTTGAAACAACCCCGTCTATTTTAATTTGTCTTAATTTTAATCGAACTTGATTGATTATATCTTGGGATGCGATATCTTTTAAATACAAGAGTGCTACTTTAGTTTGTGTTCTTTCTCCAATAATAAATTCTTCATAACTAAGAGAACTCGTTTTTAGTCTTTTTCTAATTAATCCTATATTTGTGTTTAACTCTTCAACAAATCCATCACGTCCACCACGAATGGTCATCTCTGTATTTGTTTGTTCAACGGATCTTGTAGGTATTTGGGCAATATCAACTATATATCCTTGTTTAGATTCTTCAAAAATAATGAGGAGGTTACCTTCAAATATAATCTGAGAGATAGTTTCATTCGAATTTACTATATCTAATTTCTTTACTGATAACTGGGGAATTAATGTTGAAAGGTTAAATTCTTCTATCGAATTACTTAAAAGCTCTTTGCAAACTTGAGATGATGTGGCTTGTTTTAATTTTGTATTGTCAATTAAGTTTTGACAATACAAAAACAATACTGACCCCGTTTTTTCTTTCTCATCCAATTCACGCTTTATTACTTTTACATCGTTGCATCCTTCAAACCACTCTAGTATTATCTTCTCGTTTAATTCTACTCGTTTGTTCATCTACGTTGTCTCCTTCAAACTCAGCAACCTTATATAATATACATTCTCATACTCTTTCAAGAGCTTTTCTTATATGTAACAACCCATACAAACACTATTAGTAAGATAGAAAACAAAAATAGCCCTAATGCTGAAACTGGTAAAACAATTTGAGATACAAACCAATAGAAACTAGAGTCACTGATGGGTAGTATACTTATTAATAAAATACATGAAAGTATTGCAAACATAACCCCATTTCTCGTTTTCTGATTTGTAATTGATAACAAATCTGGAATAAGAAAAACAACAAGTGACAAACGAATTAAGATCCCTACAAGCCACTGATACACGGAGAGAAAGTCTAAATTTTCAATATACCTTCCTATTGACACAAGTCTCCATTCTTCAAATGCTGGATATCGTTGGTTTGCTGCTACGAAAGGACCAAATTCTATAATAGCTGCCATAACTGGGCCTATTGTGATGCCAATAATAACAATACCCAAAGCAATCAGTTGATATAATTTGATTTTCGAGCAAATATGATGTTGTAAAAAAAGAATAAAAATTAACTCTAGAAATCCTGCTGCAGGATAAACCATCCCCCTAAATACTGGCTTCATTCCATTTTCCATCATTGGCTGAAGTAAAGAATAATCTTTATGTGGAACATTTGCAAACATTACAAAAAAACCAAGTAGAAATACAATAGGTAACAAAACACCTGTTGTAAGTGCAATAGATTGAATTCCTCTTTCAGCATTGTAGAAACAAATCATTGAAAAAAGTATTCCTAATACAAACCGAGGTGTTTCTGGTAAATAAAAAGAGAAAAAGGTTAATGTTTCTTTTAGTGCAACGACACCAATTGTTATCAAATAAAGTACAACCATGAATATTATTGGATATATAATGAATTTCCCAAAATTAATTTTTAACCACAAAAACAAATGTTCATTTTTTATGTTTTTATAAATGATGAATATTAATGAAATCCAAATCAAGTATATAACGCTTACTAATAGGATTGAAATCCACGAATCTCTACCCGAGCTATCTAATAACATAGGAATCATAATGACATGATTGATTATCCCGATACTACCAATGAGTATCATAGAAACTTGAAATAAAGTAATTGTTTGCTTAGTCATACTTACCACCATATTTTGTAATGAAGAAATATTACATAGTATAACTGATACATGACATCTTTATTCGCAATGGTTAGCGCTTACAGGCATGAACAATCAAACTTTCCCAACAGTATAAAGATATATTTAAACTATTAGAAATTCCACTACAGTGAAACAATTCGTTACATCGAAATTTAAAATAAAAGAAAATAAGAGATAGTATAATACACCCCTTACTTCCTTTTTTATTTTACTTTCGCCTTTTCTTCAGCTATTTGATTAAGTACAGTCCCTCACGCAGGTCCCACAGCAGCTAAAATCATTCCAATCGTCTCCAAAGACCATTATGTTACCCATAGAAATGTTATTTTGAGTGCAGATTTCCCTTACAGCTCGTTTTTTAGAAACGCCTTTTGCCGTGATTGGAGCGTTATCTTTTAGTATTGCACCGAAGATTACTTATCAAAAGCACTAGGCTCCTCTTATTGCCTGTCTTTAATTCATTCTACTAACTTATATTTCAATTTTTTCATTAACAATTAAATATGCCCAAGGGAAACATATTGAAACCGCTTCAATTTTTATTGTCTTTTGCAAAAAGATTGCTATAGACCCACTGTATTCTGAACTGATAACATAAAAATTAATTAATAAAAGGTAGGAGGAATATGTAACAATGAATTCATCAAAAGTAGCTTTTTTGTCAGTATTAAGTAACTCTTTTGTTGTTATTTTAAAAGTTGTTATTGGTATATTTACTGGTTCAGTAGCTATTCTTTCCGAAGCCATTCATTCCTCTTTAGATTTATTAGCTTCAATCATCGCTTTCTTTTCTGTCCGAATTTCAAATAAACCGGCGGATAAATTACATCCCTATGGACATGGAAAAGTAGAAAATATTTCTGGAACAATCGAAACATTACTAATTTTTATAGCTGGTTTTTGGATTATTTATGAATGTGTCCTTAAATTGATACACCCTGAACCAATTCGGCTCCCATTTTTAGGAATAGTTGTTATGTTGATTGGAGCACTCATCAATTTTGTAGTATCACGAATTGTTAACAAAACTGCTGAAAAAACAAATTCTATTGCAATGAAATCTAATGCACTACATTTACTCACTGATGTTTACACTTCCTTAGGTGTTGCAATTAGCTTATTTCTAGTTAGTCTAACTGAATGGAGTTTTCTAGACCCAATCATTGGAATTATTTTAGCTGTTTATATTATGACTGAAGCCTTCAAATTAATGAAAGAGTCCTTTCCCCCATTAATTGATGCACGTTTATTACCAGAAGAAGAACAAAAAATCATAAAAATTATAGAATATTATAAAGATGAATATATTGAGTTTCATGATTTTCGTTCAAGGCGTTCAGGTCCAACTGAATACATAGATTTTCATCTTGTCGTTTCATCTCACTATAACATTGAAACAGCACATGAGTTATGTGATCGGATAGAGCAAAATATTAAGAAACAATTTGATCGTGCTCACATACTAATACATTTAGAACCAGAACATGAAATTTTAATATATTAACTTGAAAAGCCATTAAAAAGTAATTAGAAAAAAGAGCGCTTATAGGGTATTGTAGGTCGTGTAGGTACTATTCTCACGACCTACAATACCCTATAATAGTAAAACGCTTATCACCTTCTCACTTTCTGCTAAAATGAAATTTTTATTATAACTTTAACTATCTTCCTAAACTTTGGACTATAATCGAATTTATTGTTTTATTCAGCAGCCTAATTAGGTTAATTTGAAAATCGCCTTAATCCGTTCATTTTGTTCTTTTTTATCTAAGTATTCAAAAAATCCTAGTCGATTCCCCCACGGATCACTAAATGTTCCCCATTTTACAGGTACTTCTTTACGAGAATGAATCTCGAATTTTGCTACATTTAATTCCCTGACTATCCTTGTCCGTTCAGCCTCAATATCCATTATCGCTAAACGAAGAGGTCCACTACCTGCAGAAGGTATGCCTTCTGCAATCTGTATCCAGCAGCCTTGAATGCGTTCCCATTCTGCAAATCCTTCGTGCGGGAAAAAGTCTGATTCCTTATTGAACAAAGTTTTGTACCACTTAAATGGCTGGAAACAACAAACGGAAAGTTTTACTTTTATGTTAATGGTAAACTTTAAACAGGTTAGATATACAGTTGTAAAAGCGCAAAGTCCTGACGCTACCCCCAATTAAATTATTGAATGACCGCTAGTTTATATAAAATAAAAAGGAGCAGCTTTTCAGCTGCTCCCTTTTATTTACGATGCATGATGATCTTTCTTCTTCATTAACGCTCTCTTCTTCATCGCTTTCGTTAAATATCCACCTTTAAATGAGCGAATTTCATAAGATGACATAAACGCTTTCGGCGCAATTTCATTAATAATTTCTAACAGTTCTTTCTCTCTAGAACGCTTTGCAACGATATCTAAGCGATAACGTATTGAATTAATTCCTTCGCCTTCAAATACTGTAACGCCAAATCCAGAGTGGCGTAATTCATCTACTAATTCATTACAACGGTCTAGTAAACTAACTTGATACGTAATATATCCAATTGCTAATTTATTCTCTATATAACCGCCTAATAAAAGTCCCGTACTAAAGCCGATGACATAGGCAACAATATTCATCCAATTTGATAAATCTTGAAACACAATACCTAAACTGACAATGTAAATGGCTCCTTCTAACAATCCTACACCAGCAGCGGATCTTGTTTGATTCTTTACAAGCAAAATCGTACGGATTGTTAAAATTGGAACGTAAATAATTTGAAGCACAAAAATAAGTAACGCTTGTAACATTGGTATCCACCTCTTTCACAAATTCTTTTGTCATGATAACATACATAAGCTTTAGAAATCGATGGGTTTTTAAATTTTTTTTTATTATTTTCCATACTATTGAAAAACCTAAAAAAGGAGCGTATTATATTTATCTTTAATTCGATTGCACCATTGAATCGTACACATTATATTAACTATTGTGCAATTTATTATCAAACTCAAAAAAGGAACCCGATAAGGTTCCTTTCATTATAACTCTATTTTTTGTGAAGCATTCTTCTTTTGCTTCTCTTCTTCTTTCACTAGCTGCATATTCGCATAGGCTAAATTCGCAATCATTAAAAAGTGCCCACCTAAAATCCCTGTACCAAATGCCCACATTTCCATTTCATGCTCAATTTCATACATAATGATAGCCCCTAATATCGCGGCTGCAAATCGGTTTAAAACTCCTAATCCAGGAGCCTTTTCTTTCAGCACAATACTTCTTCCTATTTTCTCCACTCTGCGAGCTAATAACCAAAGACAATATGCACTTACCGCTAAACCGATACCAAACCCTGTCACTTGTTTTCCAAACGGAGTAACCGCCCACATTAGTAGTAAACCACTAAAGATCGTATACAATTGTAATCGATATACACGTAAGGCTACTTGAATCAAAATATCCGCTCCTAATTTCACATTTTATTATGTGTCAGAAGAAAAGCAGCAACTTACACAGTTACTGCTTTCTCTTGTTGATGGTCCATTTTCCGAATTTCAACACGTTTAATTTGATAAGCATCTTTTTCTAACACTTTAAATTCATAGCCTTCTGCTTCAACGTATTGTCCTTCTTCAATTTCATGATTTTGCATCATAATCCATCCACCGATTGTATCCACATCGTCTTCTTCAATGTGTAATCCAAACAAATCTTTCACTTCTGTGATGAGCACTTTTCCATCAACAATTTTATGGTACTCGTTCACATGCTGAATTGGTGGTGCTTCATCTTCATCATATTCATCACGAATTTCGCCGACGATTTCCTCCAATATATCTTCAAGCGTTACAATTCCAGCTGTCCCTCCGTACTCATCATATAAAACAGCCATTGGAATTCGCTTCTTCTGCATTTGCAGTAATAAATCATGAATTGGAGTTGTTTCCATAACTTCAATAATCGGACGCATATACGTGCGAATCGATGATAAATCTTCTTTATCGTTGTTCATATATCGAATAAAGAAATCTTTTACATTGACCATACCGATAATATCATCTTTATCTTCTCCAAAAATCGGATAACGTGTGTATCGTTCATTTTGGATTACTTTCATGTGTTCTTCTACTGAATCTTCAAGATAGAAACCAACGATTTCTGTACGTGGTACCATGATCTCTTTCGCAATGCGATTATCAAATTCAAAGATATTATTTACATACTTGTATTCAGCTTGATTAATTTCTCCACTTTCGTAACTCTCTGAAAGAATAAGACGTAACTCTTCTTCTGTATGAGCTACTTCATGTTCAGAAGCTGGCTTCAAACCGAATAAACCAGTTACAACACGAGCAGAACTATTCAATACCCAAATGAATGGATACATAACTTTATAGAACATCATTAACGGACCCGCAAATAACAATGTCACTTTTTCAGCTTTTTGAATTGCCATCGTTTTCGGAGCTAATTCCCCGACTACAACGTGCAAGTACGTCATCGTCATAAATGCAAGACCAAACGTTAATACTTGTGAAATAGAAGGATTTAAATTCAATTTCTCAAATAACGGGTGTAATAATTTTTCTATCGTCGGTTCACCTAACCAACCAAGTCCCATCGCTGTAACTGTAATACCTAATTGACAAGCAGATAAATATTCGTCTAAATTTGTTGTTACCTTTTTCGCCGCTAATGCACCGCGTTTTCCTTCCGCAACAAGCTGATCAATGCGACTTGAACGTACTTTTACAATCGCAAACTCTGCTGCTACGAAAAATCCAGTAAATGCGATTAAAATCGCAACCATGACTAAATTAAATATTTCCAATGAATACCCTTAGTTAAAAAACTAAGGTGTCCACCTCCTGTATACTATAATGTTTTCTTATTTGTTCGTTAGAAAACATAGCCCGATACAAAAATTAAAGAGGTCGGATTTCACTTTTTCTATAATAATAGAGCAAGTGTCTGTATTAAAGCTGTCGTTTGACCTGATAAAGATTTCGATATTTTTTCACGTTGTGAATCAGTCAATTCATCTAAAAGAGGCTTTAATTCCGTTAGCTCTGCTTCTAATCTATGAATATGGTCTGTCACTTCATTCACTTGTTTCGAAACGTGTTCATTGATACCGAGCAGCTTCTTCTTCTCCTCGATTTTCTCTTTAATCTCACAAAGCGGCATATGCATTTCTTTGCACTTCTCAATAAATTGTAATGTTTCAAATGCTGTTTCGTCGTAATAGCGATAATTAGATTGAGATCGCTCCGCTTTTAAGATACCTAGATTCGTATAATAATCAATCGTTCGTTTCGACACGTGAGCCATGAGAGCCAACTGTCCGATTCGATACACCTTCCCAACGATCTTCCCCCCTTGTTTATAGTACTAACATCATACAATACATAAACTGTACAGTCAAACGTGACGGTTTCTTATTCACGAGATACAAAATTTCATTTCTCATCTTATTACTATTCAAAAATTATATAAACTATCGTTTTCTCTAGCAATCTATTTTTTTTAATCTACAACTAATATCCTCATGAACAAAAGATATGTGTCCTAATTTCGCCTCAATTTTTCTTTCGGCACCCATCCAACTTCACCATCTATCTTTTCACACCAGAGCCATCCATTTAATTCTTCTAACCCAATAAGTATTTCTCCACTACTCACATTTAATTCTTTTGCAGTATATCTCTTTATAATAGCTCCACTTCCATCAGTACGTTTACTTATAATTTGTTCTGGTACCCAACCTTTTCTTTTATATTTCTCTTCTGAACAATACACCCAGCCATCCCAGTTTTCTGGTCCCTTATACTTTTCACCAATAGAAACGAAATCCCCCTCATCTAAACAAATTGGGTCAGGATAGTTACTAACATGTGATTTCATAACACTATATTTCATAACACTCTCCAATAATCTGAAAATTAAGTTATAATATCATTATAAATACAGGAGGAGGAATATGCATATGTACTACAACACTTCATTCGAAAACGATCAACCTGTAGGCCGTCTATAAACTAAGACGGGCATTCATATAACACATACACTATGCCTCGTCTTAGGGAATCTATCATCACCCTAAAAATAGACGGAGGTAATTCAAATGAAACAAACAATTTTAGGAGCTATATGTTTATCACTAGCAGCAAGTATTTGGGGCGGTATGTATGTTGTTAGCAAATATGTACTCGACTTTATCCCGCCACTAACACTCGTTTGGCTACGCTTTATTATCGCTTTTGTTGTTTTATACGTGCTTTTGAAAACAACAGAAAGAAAGCAAAAGAAAAAAATAACCATCCAGAAAAAAGATTGGTTACTATTCGCTTGGATTGGATTCATCGGGTACTTCATTTCGATCACATGTCAATTTATCGGAACAAAATTATCCGACGCTCATACAGGCTCTTTAGTAACGTCAGCTACACCTGCATTTATGGTCATATTTGCAGCGCTCATTTTAAAAGAAAAACTAACTGCTCGTAGACTGTTATCAACTACCATCGCAACAATCGGTGTCATTATCGTTATCGGATGGGATATTGAAATTGGCTCCTATTTTATCGGTACAATCATTTTAGTTGGAGCCGCTATTACGTGGGCTTTACTATCCATTTATGTAAAAATCGCTTCAGCTCGATTTTCATCTTTAGTTATTACAACGTACGCTATATTCTTTTCACTCTTTTTTATAACACCTTGTATGGTGTGGGAATTTCAATCAACTCCTATTGAACATGTGAACATGTACGTATTATTAGGCGTACTCTATTTAGGAATCGTCTCAACCGCAGGTGCATTTTTCCTTTGGAATAAAGGATTAGAGTTAATGGATGCTAGCATCGGTTCATTATTTTTCTTCTTCCAACCTATCGTTGGATCATTACTCGGCTGGCTTCTTTTAAATGAGACGTTAAGCAGTAACTTTTTCATTGGTGGTATTCTTATTATATGCAGCGTTATAATTACTACTCTTGAAAAGAAAAAACAGGCAGAGATTTAATCTCTGCCTGTTTTTATAATTGGATCTTGTTTGTGAAATCCAATACAAATTGGTATATTACTTTGCAAACCACTACATGCAATTTACGCAGTCCAATGGCCTGGACGGGACAACATTTTCGGCAATTTCGTATATTTGTCCCCTCTTGCTGCATTAATCTGGACTTGCGTAAGAAAAATACTATTTGTAAAATCTGCTCCTCTAATGTCTGCATCACGCAAATCAGCGCCTATAAGGTCTGCACCTCTTAAATTAGCATCGCGTAAATTTGCCGCAATAAGATAAGCTCCCCTTAAATTCGCTCCTTGTAAATCTTTCTTTTTAAGATTTGCTCCCATTAGGTCCGCACCTCGGTGACTAATTCTTTTCTTATTTGCAGTATTTATTTCCTTCCAAACGAGTTCACTCGTTTCCAGAAGGAGAACATTCACTTCTGTACGATGTAATGGAACATTTACTTTCATTAACTCATCTGCACTTAAATTTGAAAGTCGTTCCGTCTCTTCAATCGCTTTACTAAGCTCATGATGAATCGTTTGCGTCGCCTTTAAAAGAACGGCTTCCTTCAAATACCAAAGCATTTCATGAAGCTGATGCATAACCGGAAAAGCATCATACATTTTTCTAGCATGCTGAGCATCTTTCCGCCAATCAATTCCATTAAACGTAACTTGAGAAATCTTTTGCCCAGCGCCGAAACATTCAAATACAGTACAACCTTTATACCCTTTTCCTCTAAGACTTTTATGTATACTACATTTATAATCTGATTGTAAATTTGAACAAGGTTTACCACCATCTTTATTCACCGCAAAATCTACTGATGCCGCAAACGGTAATGCTACACAGCATAGACCAAAACATTTTTCACAGTCTGCTTTTAAACTATTGTAATTTATAGTCTCTTCTACATAAAAATAATCGTTATTATTAGTCAAAATATATACCCCCTGTTGTCTTTTGACTATTTCATAATATTCCAACTGCACTAAATAATCAATTTTAAAATAAACCGGCATATTTCATCTCAAACAACAACTTAATCCGTTTATTTCCTTTCATTTAAAAAGGACTTCCTCTACAATATTAATTATAATTAAATTAAGAACTTTCAAATAACAAGGAGAGATACTATGGCACTAGAAATGAAAACAAACTGTCAAATTTGCGACGATTCCCTTCAGCCCGATTCTGAAGCATACATATGCGTGTATGAATGTACATTTTGTGCACCATGTACAGAAGAAAGACAAAATGTTTGCCCGAACTGTGGTGGCGAGTTAGTACGTAGACCAAAAAAGAAACAATAAAAAGCAAAGCGATGATCGCTTTGCTTTTTACGTTTCTTTTTTGATATATGAAATTATATCGACGTTTCGACAAAGAACTACATTTCTACATGAATTGAGCTTCCATCCCTTGCCCTTTATCAACGCACGTTAAACATTTAAAAATTTAACACAAACAGGCTCTGGTACAACAACATCCGATTGTAAAAGAGTTAGCTTCCCTGTAGTTTCATTTCTTGAAAATAGCACAAGACTATGTGACTTTTCATTTGTAGCAACAAGAAACTTTTCAGTAGGATCTAATACAAAATCCCTCGGCCAATTTCCTTCTGTAGATGTATGTTCAACAAATGTAAGCTGACCTGAATTTTGATCCACATTGAAAACAACGATACTGTTATGACCTCGATTGGCTGCATACACAAATTGGCCGTCAGAAGAAATATGAATAGCACTTCCTTGACTATTTTCATCAAATTCTTCTGGAACAGTAGAAATATACTGTACTTCTGTAAAGGATCCTTCTTCCGAATTATATGTTAGCACAATGACCTCTGAACTTAGCTCAGTCATCACATACGCAAACTTTCCATTCGGATGAAAAGTAATATGTCTTGGACCACTTCCTGGTTTTACAGACAGGCTATTCACTTCTATTAATGTACTATCTTTTATTTCATACGTAATTAATTTATCAATCCCTAAATCAACACCCACCACATATTTTTCATCAGGGGTATATCCCGCGTAATGTGCATGTGGTTTTTCTTGTCTTTCTTTATTCGGACCTGAACCTTCATGTGTAATAACAGATGAAGCAGGATTTACAGTTCCATTTTCTTCATTTACCTCAAAAGACTCAATCGTTCCTTTATGGTAATTCGCTGTAACTACAAAGCGATTCTTACTATCAACACTAATATGACAAGGAGAAGCACCTTCTACTACTTGTCTGTTTTCCGCCTTTAGTTCTCCAGTATGACTGTCAATCGAATAAGCAGCTACACCACCAGATTCGCCTTCTTTAACAACAGAATAGAGATATTCATTATTTCGGTTAATCGTTACATATGTAGGGTTGTCCAGCTTAGCGGCAAGTGTTACACTACTAATTTTTTTTGCTTCCGTATCTAAAGTAAAAGTATATATTCCTTCGCTATTTTCCTTCGTGTAAGTTCCAACATATCCAATAAACTCTTTGTTATCCATCATTTTCATAACCCTCTCCCTATAGTTTTTGTTCATCAAACTTCTTACTAAGTAGCCTTAAACTATTTTATATTGAAAGAATATCCTAAAAAATTGGGGTACCTCTTTATACGTTACCATATTTTCCTGCTAAATAGCCTTTAAACCCATTTTTTCTGATAAGCTGCTATACTTTCATATTCTTCTTCCAAGTGACGGGACAGACGAATATAGATTGGTGTTAAATCTTTATATTTTTCCACACTTTCCATGTTTGGTTTATGATAAAAATTTGCCCCAACCATTTCAGAAACTACATGTAATGAATCTATTTCACCTAGACTATATAAACCGAGAATCGCAGCTCCTAAGCAAGAGCTTTCGAAACTTTCCGGAACATATACGTCTTGATGAAAGATATCTGCCATCATCTGTCTCCAAAGTTCCGACCTTGCAAAACCGCCTGTCGCTTGAATTTTTTTCGGTTCACCAATTAGCTCTTTTAAAGCGAGAAGAACGGTATATAAATTATAAATTACCCCTTCTAATACGGCACGGATAAGATGTTCTTTTTTATGATGCAATCCAAGTCCAAAGAAAGATCCTCGCGCATTTGCATTCCATAAAGGAGCTCTTTCCCCTGCTAAATACGGATGAAATAATAAACCGTCAGATCCAGGATTAACTTTTCCTGCTATTTCAGTAAGCACTTCATATGGATCTTTTCCTAAACGCTTTGCAAGTTCAATCTCTGAAGTACCTAATTGATCACGAGCCCACCTGAAAATCATACCACCGTTATTAACTGGTCCACCAATTACCCAATGGTCTTCAGTTAAGGCATAACAAAAAATTCTACCTTTTGGATCTGTTACAGGACGATTTGTTACAGCACGTATCGCGCCGCTCGTACCAATTGTAACAGCTACAACCCCAGGCTCTATTGCATTTACACCTAAGTTTGATAGTACTCCATCACTCGCTCCTAATACAAAAGGAGTAGACACAAGTAAATTCATCTCTCTTGCAAGTTCTTCATTTAATCCTATTAAGCTGTGTGTCGTTGGAACAAGTTTAGAAAGCTTTTCTTCTGAAATCCCTGCAACATGTAGAGCCTCTTCATCCCATTTTAAAAATTTTAAATTGAACATTCCTGTTGCTGATGCTATAGAATAATCAATTACATATTCCTTATATAACTTATAGAAAACATACTCTTTAATAGAAATGAATTTATAGCTTTTTGCAAACAATTCTGCATGCTCATTCTGAAGCCAAACTAATTTCGAAAGTGGTGACATAGGATGAATTGGTGTCCCAGTACGAAGATATATTTCATGACCATTCATATCACTTTTTATTTTCTCTGCCCAGCTTGCACTTCTATTATCTGCCCAAGTGATACATCTCGTTAACGGATTCCCTTCTTCGTCTACAGCAATGACGCTATGCATTGCCGAACTAAAAGAGACGCAAAGAATATCAATCGGTTGTACATTACTTGATCGTATAGCTTCTTTAATCGTATGTATCACTGCTTGAAAAATCTCTTCTGGATCTTGTTCTGCTGTTTCTGGCGTGGGAGAATGTAAAGGATATTCAATCCCATGGCTTGCAATAACAGATCCATCAATTGAAAACAAAACTGATTTTGTACTAGTTGTCCCAATATCTACACCAATCATATATTTTGAGTTCACTATGTAACCCCTTTCGAAATATTCCTATAACAAAAAATCCCCCACACAAAGTTCTTTCTTGAGCTGGAAGGATATTTAAATATACATACTTGAGAGCACCATGATTTATACGAAAAAAGACTCTCCCTTATGTGAGTTTTTAACAAACTTCTCTCTCATAAAGGGGTCCTTTTCATAACTATAGTGCTATTTTGAAAAACGAAACTAATACTTTTGGAAAATGAATGACTCCTTTTATTTTGCTGTTTTCATGTAATAAGACTTCAAACCCGAAAACAATAAAGTTACATAGGGAGCGGTTCTCTCTTGAAAAAGCAATTAGTGAAAGCTTCATTTCATTATAACTTAGGCGCTTTTGCCCAATCCGCAGCAAACTTTTCAATACCTTGATCCGTTAATGGATGCATAGCAAGTTGTTCAATTACTTTATAAGGAATTGTTGCAATGTGAGCACCTGCCATTGCTACACGAGTTACATGATCCGGGTGCCTGACAGAAGCCGCAATAATTTGTGTATCTAATTGATGAACATCGAATAATTCAGCAATTTTAGCAACTAATAATACGCCATCTTCAGAAATATCATCTAAGCGACCTAAAAATGGAGAAACATACGTTGCACCAGCTCGAGCAGCTAAAAGAGCTTGGTTCACAGTGAAAATAAGTGTAACGTTCGTTTTAACACCTTTTTCAGTAAGATAGCGACAAGCTTCTAATCCTGCTAGCGTCATCGGAAGTTTTATCGTGATGTTTTTATCGCCACCGTTAATTTTAATCAATTCTTCTGCTTGGGCAATCATCTCTTCAGCTGTAATAGCATCTGGAGTTACTTCTGCCGAAACAGACTCGACTTTAGGTACTGCCTGACAAATTTCTGCAATACGATCTTCAAACTTGATGCCCTCTTTTGCTACTAAAGAAGGATTGGTTGTAACACCAGCTAAAACTCCCAGTTTATATGCTTTTTTTATGTCCTCAAGATTTGCAGTATCAATAAAAAACTTCATGATCAATTCCCTCCATTTTTTAAACGTTACGAGTTATAACTTTAGGATTTTTATTTCTTTTCGACTGCATGTCCGCCAAATTCATTGCGCAGGGCTGCTACAACTTTTCCTGTAAACGTATCATTGTCTAATGAGCGGTAGCGCATTAATAGAGACATTGCGATAACAGGAGTTGCTGTTTGAAGGTCTAATGCTGTTTCTACTGTCCATTTTCCTTCACCAGAAGAATGCATAACTCCCTTAATTTCATCTAGTTTTGCATCTTTAGAAAATGCATTTTCAGTCAATTCCATTAACCATGAGCGAATTACTGAACCGTTGTTCCATACTCTTGATACTTTTTCATAATCGTAGTCAAATTCACTTTTCTCTAAAATCTCAAATCCTTCACCAATAGCAGCCATCATACCGTATTCAATTCCGTTGTGAACCATTTTTAAAAAGTGACCACTACCAGCTTTTCCAGCATATAAGTATCCATTTTCTACAGCTGTATCGCGGAAAATAGGTTCAACGATTTCCCAAGCTTCTTGATCTCCTCCGATCATGTAACAAGCACCATTACGAGCGCCTTCCATTCCGCCAGAAGTTCCTGCATCCATAAAGTGAATACCCTCTGTCTTTAATTGCTCATATCGACGGATAGACTCTTTATAATGTGAATTACCAGCTTCAATTAATATATCTCCTTTTGATAACAGCGGTGTAACCTCATTAATAACAGAATCAACAACAGCGTGCGGAACCATAACCCAAAGAATTCTTGGTGATTCTAATGACTGAACAAGTTCATTTAAACTAGATACACCTGTAGCCCCATACTCTTTCATTTCTTCCACTGCACTCGTATTTAAATCGAATGCTGCCACTTGATGTTTATGATCAATTAAATTTTTCCCCAAATTTAATCCCATCTTACCTAAACCAATTAATCCTACTTGCATAATATAGTTCCTCCTTAAATCACCTTTTATTAAAAATCCATATCACTACAATCTTGAATACCTTTTTGACATATCATTTTCAGCACTTATAAGTTGATATGTCCAGAAAGGTATTCACAGTCATAGCTTAAGATTTCAATACATTTTGTATAATTTGAACAACATTTTCTGTCGTAAATCCAAATAGATTCATGACTTCAGCTCCAGTTCCTGAAGCTCCAAATGTTTCAATCGATAATATTTCCCCTTCCTGTCCTACATAACGCTCCCAGCCGAGAGATACACCCATCTCAAGAGATACTCGTTTTGTTACAGAAGACGGAAGAACTGATTCTTTATATTCTTTCGATTGACGATCGAACAACTCCCAGCTCGGCATTGCAACGATACGAACAGAAACATGTTCTTCTTCTAATTTCGCTTTCGCACTAACAGCCAAGGATACTTCAGAACCTGTCGCAATTAAAATCACATCCGGATTTTCATTTGTTTGCGTTAATACATAAGCTCCTTTAGAGAGGTTCTCTATGTTCGCTTTCGTTTCATCAAACACCGGTAAATTTTGACGGCTAAGTACTAAAGCCACGGGACCACCCGTTTGTTGTAAAGCATAAGCCCAAGCACTCGCTGTTTCATTTGCATCTGACGGACGAATAACTGTTAGACAAGGAATTGCCCGAAGAGCTGCCAAGTGTTCAATTGGTTCATGCGTTGGACCATCTTCTCCCACAGCAATCGAATCATGTGTAAATACATAAGTAACAGGTAGCTTTTGCAATGCAGCAAGTCGAATTGATGGACGAAGATAATCATTAAATACAAAGAATGTACTTACGAAAGGTTTTACTCCTCCATGAAGTGCCAGCCCATTCGCAGCCGCGCCCATTGCATGTTCACGTACACCGAAGTATATATTTCGGCCAGCATACGATTCTACTGCATACACTGCTTCACCTTTTATATCTGTCATAGTGGAATGAGAAAGATCTGCACTTCCACCGAAAATAGAAGGAATCGATTTCACATAATGATTAATAGCTTCTCCACTTGCAACACGAGTTGAAATCGTTTTTTCCGTATCGAAGGATAAAATGTCTTTCGCTTCGATTAAAACTTCACCTGTAATCGCTTTTTCTAATTCATCTGCTAGTGCAGGGTTCGACTCTCTGTACAAGTTGAACTGCTCATTCCAGCCATTTTCTTTTTCAATACCTTTTTGTTTCAGTTCATTAAAATGAGCTGTTACTTCTTCAGGTACAAAGAAGTCCTCCTCATAATGCCAACCATACACTTGTTTTGTCGCTGTCGCTTCTTCTACTCCAAGCGGGTTACCATGTGCTTTGTTCGTTCCAGCAACTTTTGGACTTCCGTAACCTATAATGGTTCTAATTTCTATAAGAGTAGGTTGATCCGTATTGCCTTTCGCTAATTGAATAGCTTTTGTGATAGCCTCAACATCATTTCCATCCTCAACTCTTACATATTGCCAATGTGCAGATTCTACCCTTTTCTGAATATCTTCAGAGAAAGCAATGTTTAATTCACCATCAAGTGAAATTTCATTTGAATCATACAGCACAATTAACTTGCCAAGTTTCATATGCCCTGCCATTGACATCGCTTCATAAGCGACACCTTCCATTAAATCACCGTCTCCAACTAAAGCATACGTATTGTGATCTATAATAGAGTGACCGTCCTTATTAAACTTCGCTGCTAAATGCGCTTCTGCCATTGCCATTCCGACAGCATTGGCAATCCCTTGTCCTAACGGGCCTGTAGTCGCTTCAACTCCAGGAGTATGACCAAACTCGGGGTGTCCTGGTGTTTTACTATTTAACTTTCTAAAACTTTTCAAGTCATCAATCGAAACGCCATATCCAGCTAAATGAAGTAGGCTATATAATAGACTCGATCCATGTCCCGCCGATAAAACGAATCGATCACGGTTAAACCATTTTGGATGATTAGGATTGTGATTTAAATGATTCGCCCATAATGCATAAGCCATTGGTGCCGCTCCCATCGGAAGACCCGGATGACCTGAATTTGCCGCATTAATAGCATCAATTGATAACGTACGAAGTGTATTCACTGCTAATTGATTTATGTTTTGTGCCATAGTAATTGTCCCCCTAAATACTTTCATTAAAGAAAGTACTTATTTTTCCGTTTTTTGATCTAACCACCATTTAAATTCACTTTCTTGCAATAGTTCATTAGACGCATCTGGACCATATGAACCCGACTTATATTCATGAAGTGGCAATAAGTTTTCCTCGAATGCTTCAAGAATTGGTTGTACCCATTCCCATGACAATTCAACTTCTCTCCAATGTGCAAAGAATGTAGCGTCTCCACTCACAGCATCATGAATGAGTCTTTCATACGCTTCAGGTACTCCCACATCCGCTTGCTCACAAGTAAAGTTAATACGGATCGGTTCAATTTCTCCATTTTTCAATGGGTTTTTACTATTTAACTGTAATGAAACATTCTCACCTGGACTAATTTCAATTATTAATAAGTTAGGTGCTGCATTTGGATTATTATCTTGATATTGTTGTTTTAACGTATTTTTAAATTCGATTACAATACGAGTAGACTTTTCTTTCATTCGTTTTCCTGTTCGTATATAGAAAGGAACGCCAGTCCAAAATGGATTATCGATCCATAAACGAGCAGCAACAAATGTGTCTATGTTAGAAGAAGGATTTACTCCTGGCTCCTCTTTATATGCTACAACTTGTTGACCATTTATCTCTCCTGAAGCGTATTGTCCGCGAATGATATGCTTCTGAACGTCTTCTTTTTTCACTTTACGAAGCGTTTCCATTACCTTTCGCTTTTCCTCTCGAATTTCACATGCGTTAATTTTTTCCGGCAGATTCATAGCAGTCATCATTAATATTTGTAACATATGATTTTGAACCATATCACGAATGGCTCCCGCCTGATCATAATATCCTGCTCTTTCTTCAACCCCAACTGTTTCACTCGCTGTGATTTGTACATTCGCTATATGTTCTTTATTCCAAATCGATTGAAGAACAGGATTTGCAAATTCAAGTGCTTCAAGATTTTGAATCATCGGCTTACCTAAATAATGATCTATCCGGTATATCTCGTCTTCTTCAAACGTTCGACTAAGCTTATCGTTAAGCTCGCGCGCAGATTTAAGATCGTGCCCGAACGGTTTCTCAATCATCAGACGTTTCCATCCATCCGTTTTATCAAGTCCGCTTTCCTTAATATTTAAAGCGATTGTCTCGAAAAATTCAGGTGCAACTGAAAGATAGAACATTCTATTACCTTTTATGTTTAGTTCTTCTTCCCTTTCACGAACGACTTGTAATAATCTCTCATAGTCTTCCGGCTTACTCACATCTAATGGACAATAACGAAAATTATCTAAAAAAACTTCGAGTTCTGAAGTACCTTCTTCTCTATGACGGGAAAACGTTTCTATTGATTCTTTTATTCTTTTTTGAAAATCTATATGAGATACTTCACGTCTCCCAAGCCCGATAACGGATATTTGCTTTGGAAGCTTTTGATCTCTATATAAGTTATATAGTGCGGGGTAAATTTTGCGTTTCGCTAAGTCTCCTGTCGCTCCAAATAAAACAAAGGTCATTGATTCCAATTTCAGTCCCCCTCTTGTTGTATAATCCTGGTCAATTTATTCAAAATGAATTGTACGGAAGCTCATGTTTTTATAAAAAACAAAGAGTTATTAAATTCCAATTCTTTTTATACCTTTCGCTCTCTAATTGTCCCCAATATTAATAGTGGCAATTCAAAGCATTTCTACCACAACTTACTTATTTATAGAATTTAACAAAATATTTTATATCTAATTACTTTTAGTAATTAGATAATATTATGTCTAGTATATTAACTACATAAATTATTACCGTCAATAAAAATGTCTTGGATTAAAGATTTTTTATTTCGTAATACTTTTTTGTGTATTCCTAGTTACCATTCATGTTCAAAGATAATGATCAATACAATAAATATCAGTTTCATCAAAACCTTTAATTAACTTCGTATTTAACTCACGAACAGATTTTAAACTATGACCAAAAGGCTTCTCTATAATAAGACGGTTCAATCCTTTTGTAGCCCACAATCCACTTTCCTTAATATTCAAAGTAATTACATCAAATACTTCTGGTACAACAGATAGGTAAAACATGCGGTTTTTAGGAATGTTTAATTCTGTTTCACGCCTCTTTACAAGACTCAACAAATCTTGATAGTCCTCTATATTCGCTGTATCTAATTGACAATAACGAAATGTGCTAATAAATTCTTCTACTCCTGATTCGTCATCAGTAGATATTCTAGAAAATGTAGCAAGGGATTGTTCTACCTTTGTTTGAAATTCCACATCTGACATTGCCCTTCTGCCAATACCGATAATAGAAATAGATTGCGGTATATTTTGATTACTAAATAGTTTGTACAAAGCAGGGTAAATTTTGCGTTTCGCTAAATCCCCTGTCGCTCCGAATAAAAGAAATGTCATTGAATCCATTTGTTCTCTCCCTTTTAAAACAATTGCTAGAATAGAATATATAAGCTCATTCGCTACTTAGCACAATACTGTCTCTAAAACCTCATACTTTACCAATGTTTCTTCAATACAATTTTGCCAAGAGCACGTTCTGACTCACTTATGTGGTGTGCTTTTTTTACACCTTCTACATGTAAAGGCAACACATGCGTTACAACAGGTTTAATCTTCCCACTCTCAATTAATTCTGTAATAAGAGAAAGTTCATATCCGTTAGGTTCAGTAAATATATGGTCACTCTGAATATTTTTCTCTATAGATATTTCAGTTTGCGGAATTTCTATGCCTTTCGGACCATAAATGGACGCTAACTTTCCATTTGGTGCAAGTACTTTATAACTGTCCCTTAGTACATCTTCACCTAATACATCAAATACAATATTGTAATTATGCAGAAGCAGAGAAAAGTCTTCTGTTCTGTAATCGATGGTAGTATCAGCGCCTAGCTCCTTTACAAACTGTATATTTTTTGTACTAGTTGTAGTTGCAACATGTGCACCGAAGCTTTTTGCCAACTGAATAGCAAACGTGCCAATTCCTCCGGATCCCGCATGAATTATGACCTTATTATCCTTTTGAATATTGGCGAATTTCACTAAGCTTTGCCAACTTGTCAATCCTACAAGAGGGATTGATGCTGCCTCTTCAAAGGATAGATTTCTCGGTTTTTTCGCTACATACTTCTCATCGACTGCCACGTACTCTGCATAAGTGCCATTTCGTTCAATTTCCGGACGACTATATACTTCATCACCCACTTTAAATGCTGTTACGTTTGGCCCTATGGCAATAACTTTACCGGCAACGTCCCATCCTAAAACGAGCGGGAAGTCATAAGAAATTACGTCTTGAAGTAAACCTTCACGTATTTTCCAATCCACGGGATTTACACCAGCTGCATATACTTCAATCAGTACATCGTTGTCTCCTAATAGAGGTGTTTGCATTTCCATCTCTTGTAGTACACTTTCATCTCCATATTGCATAAGTCCTATTGCTTTCATTCTTTCCACTCCTTTACAATGCAGGGAAATGAGGAAGTACTTCTTCCCCTAGCTCATCCAACACTTCATTAGCCGGGCGTTTACCATCAAATAGAGCAAGGAACAAGTGATTAATACCGATACTTCGGTATAAATCTAGTAATTCAATTAGCGCCTTACGCCCTGTACGGTAGCCTAAACGTATTGGTGTAGGACGTTCATTTGGATCTTCAGACAAGTCTAAATGCATTGGCTGTATAAATGGTTTAAATACATCTGGATGATAGTCCTCTACTAGCTCTCGCCATTGTCCAATTGCTGCAGCCTGATGTACTGGACTACGTGGATAATACATCCATCCATCACCATGTTCAGCAAACCATTCCATCGTTTGCTGACTAAAACCTGTGATAAAGGTTGGAACACGTTTAGACGGTTTTGGAACTAAATTTGCCCCATGCACTTCTCCTAGATTCGACTCGATAGATGGGAAGGTTTTATACAAAATGTCTTCCAAGTAAGCAAACGCTTCTCTAAACTTTTCGCCTCGTGTTTCATGACTAACACCTAACGCCTTAAAATCAGCACGTCGGTCACCGGATGAAACGCCGAGCATAATTCTTTCTGGAAATAGTTGATCCAATGTAGCAATTTCTTTCGCCACACGAAGTGGATGGCGAAGTGACAATACAGTTGCCGACGTTCCAAATGCAATTTTCTCTGTTTGGCTTGCTAAATACGTCAAATAAATCATCATATCGTAAATTTGACCTGTTGCAGGATCGCCAAAGTCAGGGTCTTGCAGCAAAACATCGCGAAGCCATACGCCTGTAAAACCATATTGTTCCGCTTTTTGTACCAATTCTACTTGTTTTTCCATTGTTGGTGCATGAAACTGATAATTTTCAATAGGAATGTGAACTCCTAATGTAAGTCGTTCTTTCGCAAACATACGATTATATCCAAAATGATTCGCAAACTTTCCCATGTGTTTCACTCACTTTCTTTCATTAATATAAATCTATAATTTTCTTTATTTTTGGTCTTTCTTCTCAAAATTCATAGTTAATCCTGTACACCACAGCCCTAAAAATTTGTTGCAGTTTTGTCTAAATAAAATACGATTGTAATCGTAATACCTAAAACGTAATCGTTATAACTTAGTGCTACGAATGTCATTATAAAACGGTCATAACATTAATAACAGTACGTACTTTAAAGTGATGTAGGCACTTAAAAGTACCTATACCAAATACCTGATTATAAATGTAATCAATAAATCATGCTGCATGAAATGACGACCTCCCTTCCTTCAACAACGTCTAAAGTTGCTTCTGCAGGTACGTTACACTATTTCACGCAAACCTCTTCTCTTTATATAAACTCCTCAAAAAAATGATTGACTTGGAGTTAACTCCAAGCAATACACTTGTAGTGAAAGGAGAGTAATTACAAATGAACTATATATTCACAATATCAGATGTTGCAAAAAAAACAGGATTAAGTCCAGACACAATCCGGTACTACGAAAAAATCAGCCTTCTTCCCCCAGCTAAAAGAAATGAGAATAATAATAGGCAATATGTTCAATTAGATATAGATCGAATACTTTTCATTAATCATCTTAAGAGAACACAAATGCCCTTAAATAAAATACAAGAATATATGAAATTCTCACTAGCCAAATTCATAATATTATACTTATTTTTTGTACTTTGCTATGCTATAACCACGAACAGGAGGTAATAAACAATGAAAGCACAAATCATCCATTCTTTTGGGGATTCATCTGTATTTCAATTAGAAGAGTTTTCAAAACCGATACTTTTACCAGGACATGTTCTAATCCATGTAAAAGCGACAAGTGTAAATCCAATCGATACGAAAATACGCAGTGGCGCTGTTTCATCAGTTGCTCCTGAATTTCCAGCTATATTGCACGGGGATGTAGCAGGTATTGTTATAGAAGTAGGCGAAGGTGTTTCGAAATTCAAACTTGGCGATGAAGTATATGGGTGTGCCGGAGGTTTTAAAGGAACTACTGGTGGTGCACTTGCAGAGTTTATGCTTGCTGATATTCGATTAATTGCTCACAAACCTAAAAATTTAACAATGGAAGAAGCAGCTGCTCTACCATTAGTTGCAATTACGGCTTGGGAATCTTTATTTGATCGTGCAAATATTAAACCTGGTCAAAATGTCCTCATTCATGGAGCTACTGGTGGCGTAGGACACGTAGCCATTCAACTGGCTAAATGGGCAGGTGCTAAAGTTTTTACAACAGCTTCTCAGCAAAACAAAATTGAAATAGCCCATCATCTAGGAGCCGACATAGCTATTAATTATAAAGAAGAATCTGTTCAAGAATATGTACAAAAACATACGAATGGAAACGGATTTGAAGTTATATTTGATACGGTAGGTGGCAAGAATCTCGATAATTCTTTTGAAGCTGCCGCGGTCAATGGAACTGTCGTAACTATTGCAGCTCGTTCAACCCATGATCTCTCTTCTTTACACGCAAAAGGACTCTCTCTGCACGTTACTTTTATGGCGTTAAAAATATTACATAAAGATAAACGTGACGCTTGCGGGGAGATTTTAACTAAACTTACTCAAATGGTAGAAGAAGGAAAACTTCAACCATTGCTAGACTCTAAAACTTTTACGTTTGATGAAGTTGCACAAGCACATGAGTATATGGAGTCGAATGAAGCAATAGGAAAAATAGTGTTGAAAAACGTTTGGTAACAATGACTCGATAATAAAAATTAATCCGTGTTGGTAAGTAACAGAGTGCTAAAAACTCCTTTATTGCTAGTTTAAGAATTTAGATTATTAACCTTACGGGCTAATAAATATTTGCATTATAAATTGTACAAATGTTAAACAAGGCGATCAAAAATGATCGCCTTGTTCTTTTAGAAAATACAATAGTCTTTTTAGCGAATTTCACCAATGACAAATATATCCCCCATTACTAAAAAGGGCGAATACATCTGTTGTAACTAGAAGCTTTATTTTCAAACCACATTTAGGTTATTAAATTAGAATATTACTTATGAAATTTCACACGCTCTTCAAGCGGTTGGAATTCTTTTTCACCTGGTTCAGCTGTTGGATTACCAAATGGCATTTGTGCAATAAGTTTCCAATTAGCAGGGATATCCCATTCTTTTTTCACTTCATCGTCAATTAATGGATTATAGTGTTGTAAAGATGCTCCTAATCCCTCTGCTTCTAATGCCGTCCACACAACTAATTGGTGCATACCTGATGCTTGATTTGACCAAATCGGGAAGTTTTCAGCATATGCAGCAAATTTTTCTTGAAGTGATTTAACTACAGCTTCATCTTCAAAGAATAGTACTGTTCCATAACCAGCTTTAAAGGAATCCATTTTTTGTTGCGTTCCTGAGAAATCCCTATCTCCAACTACTTTTCTTAATGTTTCAGTTGTAATATCCCATAATTTATTATGAGCTTCACCAAATAATACAACTAATCGAGCAGTTTGAGAATTGAAAGCTGATGGAGTATATTTCACAGCAAACTCCACGATTTCTTTAATTCTTTCATCTGATACTTGTACCTCTTTATTAATCCCATAGTAAGTACGTCTTTCTTTCAGTGCAGTATAAAAATCTTTTGTCATAACTTTATCTCCTCCTAAGTTCTAATATCCTTCAAAATAATATATCTCGAAGATAATATGATTTGAATTTTTTAATCATTAGACTCCCTAGCACCAATTGTTAATCATTCTGAATCTAAGTCTTATAACATCATTGATAAAATCTAGTCATCGTTTGGTACTATTTTATCCATTCTCTATTAATGTATCCTGCTTGTTTCATATTTACACAAATATGAACTGTAGCTACTTTGATCATCAAATTTTATCTTGATTCGGAATACCTTCAATAAAAGATATTAACATTTAAATTTAACTAAACATTTCTAATGAATAATAGTAAAAACTATTCCCGCCGATTATTTAATAATTAACATCTCATAAGGATGTTGTTCCATAAATCTTTTCTCCCAAGGAATCTCTAATGATGTCCAATTTGAACCGCCATCTAATGACTGATAAACCCCTTTATTGCTAAACAGATAGAACGTTCCGTCGTTTGTTGCCTTTAAAACTGGTATGATTGTGCCTTTAGGAGCTGGTAAACCTGAACTCATTTCTGTCCAAGACTGGTTTTTTTCTTTTCTATAAATAAATGATTCACAATTTCCATTATTGTAATCATGCGCTACGTGTGGATTTGAAGATGTCGCAATAATAATATTTTCTGGATCAGTTGAGTTAACCGCCATTTGATATGCGTAATGATGCTTTAACCCACTACAAATATAGCTCCAAGTCTTACCTCCATCACAACTCTCCGCATACTCTTGACCTGGTTCCTTCAAGAATGAATCCCCTAAAACCCCGTATAAACGATTTGGCGCATTGTGATGCGATTTAAGAACGTGGATATCTTGAGGATAGTTCCCCTCTTTTTCCTCAGTCCATGTAATACCGCCATCTACACTTTTGATTAATCCCCCTACCTCAATAGTCGTATAAATGGTTTGTGGATTAGTAGCATCAATTTCAATATGTTTTACATGGTGTGTATATGTTCTTTGAGGAAAGAACCACGATGAATACGATGGCATTTGTCGATAATCGGTTAGTAACTCAAAACTGTCTCCTCCATTCTTGGATACAAACATTGCACTTGGTTCAGTTCCTACATATACTATCCCGTTACCGTCATCACCCTTCGATGGAGATACAGAAACTGCTGTAATAGATCTCATATTAATAGTATTAGCTGGAAACACTTCACCAAAAGAAGGTAACGTACCAATTGCTTCCCATGAACTTCCTCCATCTATACTTCTCCATAATCCTCTATCAAAAGTACCACAATACATTCTTTCTGGATCGCTTGGATCAGAAGCTAACGCAACTGGATTAGCACCTACAAACTGCGAGTGAACGCTCCATGTTGAGTCTTTTTTTTCTGCAATTACAAGTTCTCTATCAAACGCTAATATGAATTTTTCCATAACTAAAATCCCCTCGTTTCATAATATATCTACTGTATTATTTAGATTTTGGACGTTACAAGTTAAGAGATGACATTTATGTGCTATAGCACATAAATGGTAGATTTTATTCCTTATAAAATTATTTTATAAGGAATATCTGACTAATAACTTACATTATATAATTTATTTAACAATACCTTTAACTGTTGAACCTCTTCGTTAGTTAAACTACTTGTTACAAAATCGTTAGCATTTTTAACTACAGGTAAAATATCTTTTTTTATCTCTTCACCCTTTTCAGTCAAAAAAATGTAATGTGAACGTTTATCTTGTTCATTAAAATTCTTCACGACAAACCCTTTTCTTTCCATGGAATGTATCATCCTTACAATCGTACTATGATCTTTATCAATTGTTTGGGCTAGATCCTTTTGGGTCATACCTCTTTGACTATCAAGAATACTAATAAGACTCCATTGTTCCGGAGTAACACCATAAGGCTTTAATTGTTTCATGAAATAATTTGTTAACTTCACATCAGTGCGATGAACAAGATATCCTGTTAAATCATATAGGTCCATATGCCACCTCCAAATAACTCGAAATATACGTGCTATAGCACATATATTATAGAATGCATTATTATATGTCAAACTTTATACTGTCCCCATTCATTCTGTTTTAGAATCAATTCTCTAGATAGCGTAACGCAATTTAAAAGTTATGATATAAACGATATTCAAATAAATAGAAACACTTTCTTGAATAGAAAATATAAAAAAAGAGTGCAACTTTTGCACTCTTTTTTCTCATTTTTATTAGAAATCGAAGTTATCAGGATCTGGACCAACGCGGTGGTTTTCGTTTAACGCATCGATTTTTTCCATATCTTCTTTTGTTAATTCAAAATTAAATACATCAGCATTTGCAATAATGCGGTGTTCTTTCGTTGATTTTGGAATTGTGATCACTCCATTTTGCAGATCCCATCGCAAAATAACTTGAGCTGTTGTCTTACCATATTTATTAGCAATTTCTTGTAATGTTTCGTTATTTAATAATTGACCTTGCATAAGCGGTGACCATGCTTCCAGTTGAATACCTTGCTCTTTACAGAAAGCTTGTAGTTCTTTTTGCGTTAAACGCGGATGATATTCGACTTGATTAATCATCGGTTTAATTTCTGCACCTTCCATTACATCCTTCAGGTGATGGATTTGGAAGTTACTTACACCAATTGCACGTACACGCTCTTCTTTATAAAGTGTCTCTAATGCTCTCCACGTATCTTTATATTTCCCTTCAACAGGCCAGTGAACAAGATATAGATCTAAATAATCTAGCTCTAATTTTTTTAAGCTCTCTTCATATGCAGCAAGTGTTGCTTCATATCCTTGATCTGCGTTCCATACTTTTGAAGTGATAAATAATTCTTCTCTTGAAATCCCAGCTGCTTCGATTCCTGCACGGATCCCTTCACCTACTGCTTTTTCATTTCCATAAATCGCAGCTGTATCGATGCTGCGGTATCCTGCTTTAATCGCTGCTTTTACAGCTTCTACAAGTTCTGGTCCCTCTTCTACTTTAAATACACCTAAACCGAACCAAGGCATTTCTACACCGTTATGCAATGTTGTTTTACTTTGTAAATTTTTCATTTTATTTTCTCTCCTTTTATTTTACTTGATCTCGTTTTTCTAATGCCATACTCCACGCTGTTAAAATAACAGCTCCTACTACCATAATGCCACCTACCCAAGCTGTATGAATTAACCCTAACGAGTTCGTTACAAGACCACCTAAATAAGCACCAAGAGCAATCCCAGCATTAAACGCCGCAATATTAATTGCCGATGCAACATCGACAGCACTCGGTACAAATCGTTCAGCTAACATTACGACATATACTTGTAGCCCCGGAACATTCATAAATGCGAATAGTCCCATAAAAATAATTGTGATTAACCCAGCAACTTTAAATGGCGCTGTAAATGTTAAAACAAATAATATAATCGCTTGAATAAAGAACATGTAAAATAGCGCTCGAATTGGATTATGGTTCGATAATTTCCCGCCAATTACATTCCCTATCGCGATTGCGATTCCATACACTAACAAAATGATAGTAACCGTATTTGCTTTAAACCCTGTTACCTCTTGTAATAACGGAGATAAATACGTAAATGTTACGAATGTTCCCCCATATCCTAATGCGGTAATAATGAATACAAGTAATAGTCTTCCGTTCGTAATCAGTTTAAATTGATCACGAAATGATACAGACGTACCTTTTTTCATATTAGAAGGAATTAGAATACTATTTGCGATTAAGGCAATGATTCCAATTACCACAATTGCCAAAAATGATGTTCTCCAGCCAAATTGTTGACCAATAAACGTTCCAATTGGTGCACCTGTAATAGTTGCTACTGTTACTCCAGTAAACATAATGGCAATTGCGCTAGCACGTTTATCCTCTGGTACAAGTGCCGCAGCAATCGTTGAGCCAATTGACATAAACACACCATGCGAAAGCGCAGACACAATTCTCGCAATAAGTAATACAGTGAAGCTTGTTGCTACCGCTGCGATTCCATTACCAATAATGAAAATAATCATAATCCACATTAATAACGTTTTTCGCGACATATTAGCTGTTAACGACGTTAATACTGGAGCACCAAACGCTACTCCTAACGCATATAAAGAAACAGTTAAACCAGCTGTTGTAACCGAGACATTTAAATCTTCTGAAATGGATGGTAATAAACCGACACTTACAAATTCAGTTGTCCCAATCCCGAATGCACTAATTGCTAGCGCTAATAACGCAAGCATACTTCTTCTATTTGTTTGAGTTGCTGAAGAAGATACTGTATATGAATTCAATTGAGTTTCCCCTATCCCCTATAATTCCTATCATAATAGTGCGATAAAAACGCCTTTTTATCTTCTAAAAAATATATTTAATCTCTACAAACACTATTATGAATGGTTTCATTCTTTTTTTAAAGAACGCACTTCGAAGTACTATAGGTACTTTTTAGTACCGTACTTTTCGCTTTTCTCTTACATGTACTATTATGAAATATATTTAATATAATGAATAGTACAAACTTTAAAGTATTATAGATACTAAAAAATAACATAGTTAACTAGTATCGTAAGGCTTGTTTCGTTCTTACATGTGCTATTATGAATGATATTCAACATAATAAAAAGTACGTACTTTAAAGTACTATAGGTACTAAAAAGTAACATTTGCACAGTCTAGCTTATTTTGTTCAAAAACTGAAATCTGCATTCACCAAAGGAAGGTTTCATATGTGGAAATACAATCTTCCTATAGAGGCAACGTTAGATAGTATCTCTTGAAAATGTAAGTTTGTTCTCCTTTGTTACTTAACAAAAGGAAAACAAACGAACAAGCGAAAATAGAATATTCTTTAACTGATTACAATTGATCTTTAGAGCCCATATTAGATTCTCATTGTACTTTTGGAGAATGTCATCTCGAACAGGCTGGAAATACATCCATGCTCATTACCGCAGACCAATAATAAAAAAGGCAAAAACGAACAGGAATATGTTCATTTTTTCCTTTTTTATTTAACGATTAAAATGTACGACTTTTGGAAAGGAAATCTTTATCGGCCCCCGTTACACCACTTTGTCCCCAGTTTCCTGGAATCATTTCGCGAATAAGAATAAGGACTTTATCCAAAGGTGCATGAGTATATTTAGATGTTAGTTGTGTAAGCTCTTTTACCCACTTATCCTTTGTATCTTGATCAAATGTATTCCATATATCAATCTTGATAATACCCATTCCATCAACGGTACTATCCAGTGTATAGTAAGACTCTTTTGTCTCCCAATTGGACACTCTACTTTTCTCAGCAAAGGTAGCATCACTTGCTACAGCCCCAGCTTTTCCCCAATTTTCTTTCTCAAGTTCCGTTATCAACACTTGAATTTTGTCAGGGACAATCTTTAATAATTTTGTTGT
Organism: Bacillus paramycoides; assembly: GCF_001884235.1. Taxonomy (GTDB): domain Bacteria; phylum Bacillota; class Bacilli; order Bacillales; family Bacillaceae_G; genus Bacillus_A; species Bacillus_A paramycoides. The sequence goes on from NZ_MAOI01000075.1 coordinate 88,264, forward strand.
AAGTTCAGTTACTGCATAAATGAATTCCTGTTTTTCTTCTGTTGACATGGTCGGCCAAGTATTTAGCTCGATTAATGGCATAGTATTGCCCCCCTAAAATTGATTATCTACTCACTAACTACAACTACTGGTTTAAATGGTTTTTAACTGCTCTTATAACCAATTCATGATCTTCTTCTGGTGGTAATCCTGAGACTGTAACCATTCCGATAACCCCCACGTTTTTTATTTGGATAGGAAAGCATCCCCCAAACGCAGCGTATTCTGAAGCATCTAAAAGATATTTTTCATTATATGGAATTCCAGTTATTTCACTTTGTATCTGCATATAATACGAGCTATGATTATGCAGGGAAACGACCCGTTTTTTACGCTCAATCCATTTCGTATTTTCCTCAGTTGTCCCTGTCATCTTGAAATGAAATAATTGCACACCATTTTTGGTTATATCAACAGCAATCAATTTCCCCTCTTGCTTTGCTGTTTCAACGATAAATAAACCTAGTTGCAAAGCATCTTCATTTGTAAAAGAAGAAAATTGAAGTGTTTCCTCCTCTATTAAAATTTGTTTACTTATTTCACTCAACTTTGAAGTGCTCATATCTTCAACCTCCATAATCGTTTTATGCCATATTAGCATTTTGGGGAATTATCGCGTTCTAAAGTATTAACTTTCAATTATTCTGAATCTAAATAAACTGCTGTAACATCGAGTAACTAATACCGTAAAGCTTACTTTCTACTTACAGGTGCTATTATGAATGATATTCAATGTTATAAAAAGTACGCACTTTAAAGTGCTATAGGTACTTTAAAGTACTTTTCTACTTATCCTCCTCTTACAGAGACTATTATGAAATATATTTAACATATTAAAAATGTATGTACTAAAGAATAATATTTTCAATAATTAACTCTTTTGCTCAATGGTTGTAATCCAATTTCATCAAAGTTTTTTATCAAGTGAAACAAAAAGAACCTAGTAGGTATTAGATTCTTTTCTGGCCGAAAAACAACTTTTATATTTTCCTTTTCTTTATTCATAATAAAAACATTCATTCACGATACATTTACATAAATGCACAAACTCTTTCCTGTCTTGTTACAAAAGACTTAGAATAGAACTACTATTAAAGGCTCATTTTAATTACAGTAAAACGTTGATGAAAAGAATACATTTTTAAAGGAAAATCGTTTGTCATATTATCATTGGAAATCTATTTTTATAACTTTTACAATTATGCTATCAAAAAATAGGAGGCAACAAAGATGAGTGAAAAAACAGCAGGCTTCTCACAAGTAAATCACGTCGGAATTACCGTAAGTAATTTAGAAAAATCTATCGTTTTTTATGAAGCGTTAACAGGTAAAAAAGTATCGAACATCGATGAAATCGGCGGAAAAAGAATGGCGCAAACCCAAGGACTTGAAGATACTCGTATTAAGTATGCAAACCTTCACTTAGACAATTTGAATATCGACATTCTAGAATATGTTGTCCCTAAATCAGATAAAGCATCTTACTCAAATGATCAAATTAGTGCGATGCATCTTTGTTTTGAAGTAGAAGATATTGATGCCGCTGTGGAACGTCTAAAAGCAATTGGGGTACAACCAGATGGTGAGCCGATTGTCTTCCAGGAAGAAGATGGCTTGAAATCTGGATTTGGTACAGGCGTTGCCTACTTCCGTGATCCAGATGGTACTAATTTAGAGCTTATCACTCCAAAAGGTCCATTTAGACGTGACTAATTAATATAAATCAAGGTGTTTGCATTTTTTGCAGTATTACAATGGCCTTGCGAAAAGATACTATATTTTACTCATATGAATACCGAAAAAGCCACCTTATGTGAAAGGTGGCTTTTTGTCGCTAATCGCGAAAAAATGGAACTTTTTAAAACCAAAGAATTGATTTTATCACAACTAAAGATTCCGAAAGAAATTATATTTATAATAATTTTTAAACTCCTCCATTAACTAGCTCGTTTATCGAGTTTAATTTTGAAGAAAGTCCGATAAACCATTCTTCATCTCCTGTTAATAATGCTAGATCTATAAGAAATAGGATTTGCTCCTTGTTTATTGCCTTTGATTCAGGAAGTTTTTTTACATGTTTACTTAAAAAGGACATTGTTTTACTTATTGTGTCTTTGTTGTCACATTTAACAACATTAACCTTAGCTACTTCCCCTACGTTATCAAATGATTCAATGTAACCAAGTATTAGTTCACCCTCTACTGATATTCCTCGAACCCAATCTCCTACTTTTAAAACAGGATTATTATTTGACATCATACTTTTTCACCTTCTTACAAATGATTTTAGTATTAAAACAATAAGAATAGTTCTCCATTTTTAAATAACAGTAAACAAGATATATAAAATAAATCAAACTGTAATGTTTTTCATTACATTTAGACATTAGAACTCCACGGCTATATAACAATTAAGCCGTTTATCGTTCTTGATTGATAAGATCAACTACTTCTTTCATTGTATAGTTCTTTAAATATTCACCTAGATGTTCTTCAGCGCCTAAGAAAATAGTAAAAAGGACTTTTCGCATATTCGAACCTACAATACACTGATCGTTCGATTCTGGACATTTAGGTTGCAAAGCACCTTCTGAGGTTATTTGATAAATATGCCAAAGGTTAACTTCACTTAAATCTTGAGCGAAAATAAATCCTCCACCAATCCCCTCTTTTGATTGTATAAACTTATGTTTTTTTAACAAACTTAGCACTTTGCGAATGCGTACTGGGTGAACACCTGCACTTTCTGAAATAGCATTACTTGTTGACATCCGATCTGGCTGTAGAGCTAGATAAGTTAAACTGTGAATGGCCAAGGTAAAGTCACTGTTCATGGTCTTCCTCCTACGATATAAATTGCTAATCACTTTTCAACATACTGTAACTATAAATATTACAGATAGGTTTGTCAAACGTTAAGATATATATATAATTCTTACCCTGAAGAAATAAATTCCATTATATTCTATACGAGCTCACCAATGTCTATTAGTTTCATTTAGCTTTTTGAACTATCTTTTATCTTTTATCATTTATGCTTTTTAAGTCTGAAAATAAATTTAAAGATTCCATTGTTTCTTGACTTGTTCTTCTGCCAACTGTTTAATTTTTGTCCATATCGTATCTTTACTCACAATAACATTTGTTTGGTAATTTCTATTTTTATAATTAACTGTAACAAATACTTCAATCATCTCCTGTTTCCTCCTCTCAAAAAAACTTTTCCTTACAAAATATTACTTATTAATTAGCCAATTTTTGCAATTCAATGTTCAAAAATGTCCGAACGCTACGTGGTAAAAATTTGCGAATTTCTTCCTCGTTAAAACCAATCTGTAATCTTTTTTCGTCAAGCATAATTGGCCGACGTAACATTTGAGGGTACTCAATTATTAATTTATAAAATTCATTAAGCGAAAGTGCCTCGATATTTATATTTAATTCCTGAAAAGTTTTAGATCTAGTTGAAATAATTTCAGTAGCACCATCTTCAGTTAAACGAAGAATCGATTTAAGTTCATCGACTGTCATAGAATTTGATACGATGTTTTTTTCAATATAATCAATTTGATGTTCCTCGAGCCATGCTTTTGCTTTTCGGCATGAACCACAGCTTGCTGTCGTATATAGAATTACCATATTTTAAACACTCCTTTAATGTTTTGTATCAAATACACAATTATTTCAAGTATGGGTTATTGAAATGTATTAAAAAAAATTACAGTTTAGAATCAAATTCACGTAATATTATTTATTCGGCAATATTTAATTTATCTTAACTATCCATTTCTTTTTAAAATGATACTTTAATAAAATTACTGTAACTACATTTTACAGACGGTGGCAATATGCCTATACCTCACACAATTCACTTCCAAAAACCATACTGTAAATTTAAACTTTACAGTTCTATTAATCAACTGTTAAATGTTGGATTTATTCTATCGACATAACAAATAGTTTTCTTTTGTGTGACTTTCCTCATAAAGTTGATGCAAACTAATTCAATTGGACCCATTCCAAATGTACTTTAAAGTACATTTTATTCATTTCTTGCTTACATGTGCTATTATGGAATATATTTAGCATAATAAAAAGTACGCACTTTAAAGTATTATAGGTACTAAAAAGTAACATATGAACTTTCTAGTACAGTTCTGCTCACTTCCCTCTTATATGAGTTATTATGAACTATATTTAGCACAATAAATAGTACGCACTTTAAAGTGTTATAGGCACTAAAAAGGAATATTTTTAGTACCAAAACGTATTTAGCCCCAAAACTGGAATCTAAATTCATCAAAGGAGGGTTTTTTATGAAGACATACAATATTCCTGTAGAGGCGACTTTAGAAGTTATTGGTGGAAAGTGGAAAGTTGTTATTCTTTGTCATTTAAAGAAAGGAACAAAAAGAACGAGTGAATTAAAACGTTTAATGCCTGGTATTACACAAAAAATGCTAACACAGCAATTACGTGAACTAGAAGAAGACGATGTAATCCAAAGAAAAGTATATAACCAAGTACCACCGAAAGTAGAGTATTCTTTAACTGATTATGGTTGGTCTTTAGGAGCAATACTAGATTCCCTCTGCACTTGGGGAGAAGTTCATCTTGAAAAAAACGGGAACACGTCCATGCTTATTACAGCCGATGAATAATAACTGTTCCTACTATATGTGTAAATTCTATGAAGACATAAAAAAAACGGTTGAGACAATACTTGCCTCAACCGTTTTTTATGACTCTTTATAACTTTTTGCCGTAATCACTGTTTCAAATTCAAAGGTTTCTGGCAGATGATCGGCGTAAGAATATTCGAATGTTCGTCCATCCGTCAAGTAGGCCACTTGTTCGACTCGCATTAGGAAATCCTGATTTGTTAAGTTCATAAACTGTTTTTCCCTATCATCTGGTCGAATTCCTTTGACCCTAACAACGGATGTCCCCACTTCAAGACCAAGTTTATTTTGAACGTGCGAGTATATCGACTCCTCTAAAACCGAAGCTTCAACACCTGGGATGACCGAAATAGGCATCCATGTATGCTCCATAATCGTCGGAATACTATGGATGATGCGGAGGCGGATGATTTTATAGACGAAATCACCGACTGAAACCCCTAATTTTTCAGCAATTATTTCATCGGCACCGACAATCGTAAACTCGATGAGTTTACTTTCTACCTCACTGCCGTAAACAGCTTTTGTACCTGTTAAGGTTTGAATCATTCGTGCCTTTTCCTGCTGACGCCAGTCTTGAACCACCGTTCCACTTCCGCGCCGGCGGATGATGTAGCCGTCTCTAACTAACAGATCCAGCGCTTTTTTTATAGTAAGGGCTGAAACGCCAAATGCTTCAGCAAGGACGGGGCTACTCGGAATTTTTCCGTTGATTTTATATTCACCGTCTAAAATTTGCTGTTTAATTTTTTGATAAATGCCGAGGTATTTTACTTGAGTTGATCCACTTGCCACTTCCCTACCTCCTTTTATACTTAACTACCTTCTATTCGTTCCAATTTAAAGCTTCAAGTTTGTAAACTGAAGGTGATGGTACAGCAAATCCGTTTTCCAAGATTTCAATATTAGTTATCGCTTCTTCGTCTTTCACAAGTTTTGTTGCACCATTTACGATTGTTTCGTACGCTGCATCATAGAAACGACCGTAATCACCAAGCGGCGTTTTAATTTGTTTTTCAATCCAGTCACCGTTTGCGTTACGATATTTAGCAACTCCATAGTACATCGGTGAATCTTCACCAAATCCTGCACTCTCAGGCATAATACCCGCCTTCAGATCATTTTCCTGCTGATCTTCACCGTATTTAATAAATGATCCATTTGTTCCATGAACGATAAAGCGTGGATAATCTTTCGCTACAACATGATTGGTTTTCAATTTAATTTTCAGTTGATTTCCGTAATGTAGACCAACATCGAAATAGTTATCAACCGCACCTTCCACTTCATTATTACGAATATCGTATGTCACCGTATCCGGACGGCCGAATAGTGAAATCATGCGGTCCATCGTATGAATACCTAAACTGTAAAATGAACCTTCTTCTTTTGGACCTTCGTGAGTGATTGAACCAGGACGGAAATAATCAATATGTGATTCAACCTCAACAATATCACCGAGGAATCCTTGTTCAACAACTTGCTTCATAGCTAAGAAATCACCATCAAAACGGCGGTTTTGGTAAGGCATAACTACCACACCTTTTTCTCGGCCTAAAGCTAATAATTCTTTAGCATGTTCAACTGTATCGCAAAATGGTTTTTCAACGATAACTGATTTCTCAGCAAGTATAACTTTTTTCGCCAATTCGTAGTGCGTATGCGCTGGCGTGCAGATCGTCACCACTTGAATTTCTTTGTCATTCAACAATTCGTCCAAATCAGTAGTGAAGTAAACACCTTTTTCCTCATATGGAGCCGCTAATTCTTCATTAATTTGGCGTGCAAAAATCATTTTTACTTTTATATTTTTACGTGTTTTTACATAAGGTAGGTGATAACGGTTCGCTGATTTTCCAAATCCAATAAAGCCCATTGTTAATGTCATGTTCTTCAACTTCCTTGCTCATAAATTTTCGTCCCTATATTTATTATATATTTTTACAATCAAAAGTATATAGTTTTGTTTTTAAAGTTATATATTAAATGAACCTTTTGACATGCTCATTTCATTACATACTTTTTCAGTTTTATTCTCCATAGCTCTTATAGTTATAGAAATCCCATTCCACGAGAAATCGCAAAAGCAATTTATATTTTCAACATGCTGAAAAGCATCTAAAATATTAAATAAAAAAGTCGAGATAGAAATCATTTTCTGATTTCTATCTCGACTTTAAGTTATGGACTTATGTCCTACCATCATTTTATTTAAACTTGATGAGTAAAGAGCTATTAGATTACATGCTCTTATTCATACATATAAGAACGTGTCATAGGAATTGTATCATTAATGCCTTTTGTAAATACAAATTGATGTAAATCAATATTACCTGTAAAGAATGAAGCTGCACATGCATTTAAATATAAGCGCCACATACGAATGAATCGTTCATCTTTCGTTTTGTGAACTTCCTCCAGTACGTTTTCAAAATTTCGAGCCCAATGCTGTAATGTTTTACCGTAATGTCTACGTAAGCTTTCAACATCAACAATGAAAAATTGTTCGTTTGTCATGTTCGTGATTAATTCGTTAACAGCAGGAACATATCCACCAGGGAATATATATTTTTCAATCCAACCATTAGTAGCCCCACCATTAGTTGGCGAAGTAATACAATGAAGAAGAGAAATCCCACCGTCGTTTAGTAGTTTATTAACTGAAAAACACCACCTCGTCATTAGGTGGTGTTTTCAGTATTACATATAGAGATTTCACTTAACTTTATTGTTTTTTCTATCTATGCATCGTTCTCCCCATGCGGTTAATAAATTTAATACATTTTGTAAAGACCACCCATAATCAGTTAGGGAATATTCTACTCGAGGGGGAATTTGTTTGTAAATTTTACGTGTAATCACACCGTCTTCTTCCAGCTCACGTAGTTGCTGCGTCAACATTCTAACAGAAATTTCAGGAATCAGCCGTTGTAACTCGCTCGTTCGCTTCGTTCCTTTAGTTAAGTGACATAAAATGACGACCTTCCACTTCCCACCGATTATTTCTAAAGTTGCTTCTATAGGTATATTATATTGTTTCACGCAATCTCCTCTCCTTTTTTATAAATTCCTTATCTATTGTTGCGTAAAACTAAATAATTTTCTATACGGTACATTTTAGTTCCTACAGTACAAAAAAGTACCTATATTACCGAAAAGTAATTATGCCACTTAAAAACGCATTTATAAAATCTCCTTCTATAGACATTGCAAAACAAAAAGAAAAAACGAACATATTTCTGTTCGTTTTTTCCTTTTTTATTATTCGGCTGCTGTAATAAGCATGGACGTGTTCCCATTCTTCTCGAGATGGTATTCTCCCCAATTACAAAGGGAATCGAGTATAGAATCTAAAGAACGACCGTAATCAGTTAAAGAATATTCTACTTTTGGTGGTACTTGGTTATACACTTCTCTATGGATTACACCATCTTCTTCTAGTTCACGTAATTGTTGTGTTAACATCTTTTGTGTAATACCAGACATTAATTGTTTTAATTCACACGTTCTCTTTTTGCCTTTCTTTAAATGACACAGTATAACTACTTTCTACTTTCCACTTTCCACCGATAACCTCTAAAGTTGCCTCCACAGGAATATTGTATGTTTTCATATAAAATCTCCTTTAATAATTTCATAAAACAATTCAGCCAAAAGTTTAAATATTACTTTTAAGTATCTATAGCACCTTAAAGTACGTACTTTTTATTGTGTTAAACATGTTTCATAATAGCATACGTAAACAGTAAATGAGTAGTACGGCACTAAAAAGTACCTGTATTACTTTTTAGTATCTATAACACTTTAAAGTACGTACTTTTTATTATGTAAAATACATTTCATAATAGCATATGTAAGAGTTGAGTGAGCAATACAGTATTAGAAATTACCTATGTTACCTTTAAGTACCCATCGTACTTTAAAGTGCGTACTTTTTTAACTGTTTCAATACTTTTATAATGCATTTTATCAGGCGATGAAATGACATGTATTGATTTGATCAGTTTTTGATTTTCACATCCATTCACACTGATTAATCAATTTTTAAATAAATTTTAGGAGGATATCTTTAATGAGTAATTTACTACAAGAAAAAATTGGTTTTGGTACAGCACCACTAGGTAATATGTACCGTAATATCCCAGAAGAAGAAGCAATCGCTACAGTGGATGCTGCTTGGGAAAATGGCGTTCGTTATTTTGATACAGCTCCACTTTATGGATCTGGCTTAGCGGAGATTCGTCTTGGTGAAGCACTGTCGAAAAGAAATCGGGATGATTACTTTTTAAGTACAAAAGTAGGTCGAACTATTTCAGATGAACTTGAAGATCCATCTGCACGTGATTTAGGTGAAAAAGGCGGACTTTTCGAATTTGGTCGTAAAAATAAAATGATCAATGACTATAGCGCAGATGCAACCCTTCGCTCTATTGAGCAAAGTTTGAAACGTTTAAAAACGGATCGTCTAGACTTTGTTTTTATTCATGATTTAGCACAAGACTTTTATGGCGACGAGTGGATTTCACAATTTGAAACGGCTCGAACAGGAGCATTCCGTACGCTAACACGTTTACGTGAAGAAGGAGTCATTAAAGGTTGGGGACTTGGAGTAAACAAAGTAGAATCAATTGAACTTATGCTTGATTTGGAAGAAGCGAAGCCAAATATATCCTTGTTAGCTGGTCGTTATTCATTATTAGACCACGAGCGTGCCTTACAACGAGTAATGCCTGCAGCTGTAAAGCATAATATGGATATTGTTGTTGGCGGCCCATATAGCTCAGGTGTTCTTGCTGGAGGTACTCACTTCGAATACCAAAAAGCGTCACCAGAAATTATTGCAAAAGTTGAGAAAATCAAAGCTCTTACAGACCGTCACGAAATCAGCATCAAGGCTGCTGCATTGCAATTTTCACTAGCTAATCCAGCAGTTGCTGCTGTTGTTCCTGGTGCAAGTAAACCTGAACGAATTGCAGAAGACCAAGCTGCATTGAACACAGTGATTCCAGCAGCATTCTGGGAAGAAATGCGCGAACAAAAACTAGTAGCACCTAATGCACCACTGCCAATCAACGTGAAATAAAGTGAAACTTTAATCAGTGGGGATTTTACGGGCAGACCGACTCCCCACCTCATATTCGCTGAATTTTGAGGTGAGAGTCTTATTACCCGCAAATAGCGAGATAAAAGGAGCGTAATGGATATGGCACATACTACTACATCTATGACAATTTTTGCTTCACCTGAACAAGTATGGCAATTAATTGGAGGTTTCAACTCCCTTCCAGACTGGTTACCTTATATACCTAGCAGTAAAGTAACTGAAGGCGGTCGTGTACGTCATCTAGCTAATCCAGATGGTGATACGATTATAGAGCGCTTAGAAGTATTCAATGATAAGGAGCGCTACTACACGTATTCAATTATGAATGCACCATTCCCAGTCACTAATTATCAATCCACGATCCAGGTTAAAGAAGGTACTGAAAGTAACACATCGTTAGTAGAGTGGTCTGGTAATTTCACTCCTGTAGGGGTTAGTAATGAAGAGGCAATTAATCTGTTTCATGGAATCTACAACGATGGTCTGAAGGCATTGCAACAAGTATTTCTAGATTGATTCCTTTAAAAAGAAACCGTAAAAAGCAAAGCGATATCGCTTTGCTTTTTATAAAATCCCTTTTAACTTTTCACCAATTAACTTCGCTAAATACTCATAACCTTCCGGTCCAAAGTGTAATCCATCTTTTTCATCATCTTCTACGAAGCTTTTATAATTCGATTCTTGAATCATTTCAGCATACAAATTTAGAAAATGACTTCCTGTTTCTTTCGCCACTTCCTCTACTACTTCTGCATACTGACCGAGTATTTTGTTTGTTCTATTATACTGTCTTTCTTCATCAACTGGTGCAGGACTAATGAGTAGTACTTTTTCTGATGAAATCTGATCCACAATCTTCTCTAAGTTTTCTTTGTATGCTTGTAATGGCACTTGAGCAAAAGAGACTGCATCATTCGTACCTAGAAAAATTGTTACAAAGTCTGGTTTATATGATAATACATCCTCTTCAATACGTTTTAACGCATCAAATGTATTATCCCCTGGAATACCCGCATTAACTACCTTCAAATTAGGAAACACCTCTTGCAAACGTGGTGTTAATCTCGGCGTTCCATCGAAAAATATTTCATCAGCTGTAATACTATCACCAAAGCATACTAACGTTTTCATTAATCTAGCACTCCTTTACGTATGAAATAGCTTTCCTTCTATCGCTTTAATATATCTTTCCGCAGAACGTTCAACTGCCTCATTTGCATTTTCTTTTACTACTCGGTGAAAAGCATTATATAGACGATTAAATTGTAACGGTTTCACTCGATTCGCCATTTCCTCAATTTTTCTCGCCGGTAATGGAATTAAGTTTGGATAGCTATACATGAAGCTCACCCACTGCTGATCCGCTACAACTTGAATAATATCACCTGTTAGTAAAATACCTTTCCCATCATTTCCTTCTTTCCAATGTAATACAGAACCACCACTAAAATGTCCTCCGAGACGATGTACAGTTATTCCATCCGCTAATTGTAAAGACTCGCCAGACCAATAAATAATACGACTACTCGGGCGCATAACCCACTCTTTATCGTCTTCGTGTATATAAATTGGTACATCGAATGTTTCTGCCCATTCTACTTGGGTTGAATAATAATGCGGATGAGATAGTGCAATCGCATCTAATCCGCCCCACTCTTTTATCTTCTCAATTGTCGTTTCATCTAAATAAGTAATACAATCCCATAGTAAACGATACGATTCCGTTTTTACTACATATCCCGTTTGACCGATCGCAAATTCTGGTTTTGTCGTAATACTATAAAGCCCATTTTCTTCTTCTATAATTTCATTTTTATATGTATCACTAGTTTGCAAGTTTTCTAAAGTCGTCCAAGACTGCCCTTTCGGATTAATATATTGTCTCTCCTCATCACAAATAAGACAACTTACCGGTTCCTCTACACTCGCTGCATACTGAACGCCACACGTTGTACAAACGAAATTTTTCATAGTTATTCTCCTATCCCTAAAGTTTTATTAAGCTGATAATTGATATACTAAATCTCATTCATCCAATAACGCCAAGCTACTAAGTAATCTTCTAAATCTTTCGGGTGGTGCCTTAAACACGTATCTATACGCAAAAATAAACCTATTATTATTTCTTCGTATAATTCCTTATCTCTTTTATGAAATACACATTGTTTCATCACATATTGAATTGTTTCTTTCGTTAAATCTTCCGGAGTCGAACAAAACGCGTATATTAAATCGTATATAGGATTTCCTAAGACTGGTAAAGGATCTATCACACCATATAACTTATTATCTCGAAATATAAAGTTATGGAATCCAAGATCACCATGTAATAAAAACGGCCTATCTATTCCAGTACCTCTTTTTGGACTATTTACAAGTGTAAGAACAAGCTGATGTTCTTCATCACTTATGTACTGCCTCAAATTTTCACGAGCTTCCATTACATTTGTTAATAAAAACTCTGTCCAAGATTGAACCAGACTATCTTTCCATCCCCATCCATCTACCTTTGGAACTATTTCATACGTATTAATTACTTCTTTTACAAGTGTACAAAGTGTGCTCCTCTTATGCCCAAGTTCGCACGAAGTAGTCCCTACAAGAAAGGAATACACAATATATCTATTTAAAGGTTCCTTATACAAAAGCTTTGAAAATAAAGTATTCCCTTCATAAAAAGAAAGAAAATCAGCTTCTTCACGTATCACTTCCGATTTATTCAACTTTACAACATATTTTCCGCCCAACAAATATACTGCACTTGTCGTTCCTCCGTTCAACACTTTAATACTTTTCGGATAATGTGAAATAACCTTCTCATTAACTAGTTGTTCAACGATTATTGAAATGTCCATTTCTCCCACCCTTAATTCCGAAGATGCCCTCAATTCAAAAGACACCCTTACTATTATTTGACAAATATAAAGAAAAACCTCCTAAAATCTTAATATAACAAAGATTGATTTTTATTTTATTAAGACTGCCTCTTTCAATATTTCATCACATAATTCATTCCATTTATGATAAAGCGATGCGACTTCTTCAACTCTAATAAACATCCTGTTATCGGACTCATATTCACCATTAAACTCATATACTTCGGTTATATCCATTCGATAGAACGGCTGATATCCTACTTTCGGATACGGGCTATCTGCATTCCAATTTGGATTATCACTATGATCAACGATAATATATCCAAGTAAAGTGCATTCTCCTTTTACATACCCTTCTTCCCACGCTTCTCTTTTAAAACATTCTTCTGGTAGCTCCCCTTCCTCTATATGTCCACCAGGAAAGTCCCAACCACGCTGCTCATGGTCTATTAATAAAACCATATTATTATGAAAACAAAAACCGTGAACACTCGTAATTCTATTGTATTCTGGCAATATACCATCTTTTTTCCACGTTAACTTCACTTTTGATTCCCCATAATTTGCGTATATAGTTACCATTTTCCTCACTCCAAATGCTCTTCATTTAATCTCGTAATTTCTATTGCACAATCTCTTTCTTTTAATTTGCGAGCTAAACTTTCTACACCAAATACTTCTGTAAATGTGTGACTACCTACAATTAAATTAATCCCCTTAAATTTCGCATGTTGCACTGTATATAATGTTTTTTCTCCTGTTATGTACGTATCACAGCCTTTTGCTAGTGCACGCTCAATAAGATTTGTATTGTTCCCTGCACCCGTTAAAATCGCAATTCGTTTCACTGGTCTATCGTGATTTTCCCAACTCTTCACACTCTCTTCCATTTTCTCTTCAAGTTTTTCAACTAAGTTTGAAAATGGAATCGCTTCTTCATATTCTCCTATTCCCGGTAGCTCTTCTTCCTCATAGGTGGAATATTCCAGTATTGTATCTATCCCAATTTCTTTAAACAACGACGTACACGTGCCAAACTTTACGAAATCTAACGGCAAATGAATCCAAAAATGATTCATTTCATATTGTTTTAATTTCTGAATACAAGCCTCTTCCATACCGAATAAAAATCTCCACGGTGCATGATGTGTAAGTATCATATCGACACCATTTCTGTATGCTTCTTCAATTGTTTCTAGCGTCAAATTTGTTGTGTAACCTATTTTGTGAAATTCCTCTTTACTTATGTGAGTAAAACCATACTCATCATCACCGTATTTATTAAGGTGTTCTTCAAAAAGTGATGTAATATGTTCATTAAACTGCGTTATATTCATTTTCATTTCTCCTTTCATTTACTTTTATATTTCATAAATAAGGAAATACTAAATAACAACGTTACATACATATAGGAGGACATTATGAAACCAGAATTTTTAAAAGCTATACATGAAGCGATTGGAAATGTCGAACATATTCATATAGAAGAAAGTGGTGCAGATAGTTTACTCATTCACCATGATGATGCACAGCAATTAAAACAAGTCGCTGAAACATTAGAAAATAACAATTTCCGCTCTACTTTAAGAACAACAGGAGACGCTTCGTATATTGAAGTATTGAACAGATAAGGAAGCCGGCTATACGACCGGCTTTTCTCTTTTAAATTGAAACTTCAAACTCCTTCACATACACAGCAGTTCCAGCAATATCTATTTGTAACTTCTCATTTTCTACATCTTTCGTTACATAAACCGTTACACGACCATCTTTATTTATTTCCTGTCCCTGCTCAACAATTAACTCCAATTCATGATCAAACTCTTTCTCCAAATACGTCACATAATAGGCTCCCATTACACCTGAAGCCGTTCCTGTCACTGGATCTTCAATTGTTCCAGAATAAGGTGATGAAAAATGACGACCGTGCATTTTTGCTTCTGCATCATATGTTTCTATGCAAAGTGGATGAATAGAGACATTTGGTATTTCTTTTAATACCGATGGAAATTCATCATTTTTGATGGAACAACCATTTTTCAGAAATACTTTTACTAGCTGTAACCCTAATCCACGATTTCCACCTGTAATAAGGACTCTCATATATCCATCTCCTTATTTTTATAATAAATAAGAAAATCTGCCCACTTACCATTTTCAAGAGAAAAAGCCTTTCTCTTACATTCAAAGGAAAATCCTGCTCTTTCTGCAAGACGAACGGATGGCTCATTATCAAGATTTATATGTAATTCGATTCTATGAAATTGAAGACTATTAAAAAATAACGGTAGTGCAGCTTTTACACTTTCTACTCCGTATCCATTTTTCCAATATTGATTATGAATAGAGTAGCCCATCATTGCCCATTGATAGTCCATACGTAAAATTTTTATAAGTTCTAGCTTTCCAATATTGGCGCCATCTTCTTTCTGAAAAATACCTAGAACGTACATTTCATCCCGTCGTGCCGCCTCATCAAATCCTCTTATCCACTCCGTGAACCATTCTTTTGTTGAAGATGACATGTCATGATAGCCATCATCGTATTTATATTGAGATGGTAACCTCTTATTGAATCCATCTAACCAACTTTCATAATCCTCTTTTTGAAATGGACGAATAATAAGTCTCTCTGTCTCTACTTGTAATAGTGGCAGCTTCATTTATATCTCTTCCCTCAATTATTAATTGAATATTCTTTATCATCTTACACAAAATACAAAATCTAGTAAATTATTATGTTCTTTATACACAAAAATCCAGTTATGCTTTGTACATAACTGGATTCCTCATCGTTTAATCATTTTTTATTTTACAAGTACAATTCCTCTTAATTCCCTCTTCAACACTTTCCCTAAAGCGTTTTTCGGTAATTCGTCCATAAATACAACTTCTGGTATTTTATAATTTGCTAGTTTTCTTTTACAATGTTGAATAATTTCTTCTTCTGTTAAAGATGTTTTAATGTCTTTTACAGTGTAAGCTGTTGGAATCTCCCCCCAAAAGTCATTTGGGACTCCAACTACTGCAACTTCTAGAACACCATTTATTTCATGAATTACATCCTCTACTTGATCTGGATATACATTGTCACCACCGTGCACGATAACATCTTTATATCTTCCCATAATATGTAGGAATCCATCATCATCTATCATACCGGCATCACCCATGTTAAACCAATTATCTTTCACTACCTTCTCTGTCGCCTTTTCGTTGTTCCAATATCCTTTAAACATGTAAGGACTTCTTACGTGGATCTCTCCAATTTCATTCGTTGCTAATTCATCACCCGTTTCTGGATGAACAATTTTTAACTCTACATGTTTAAGTGTTTTCCCTACAGAAGACATTTTTTCTTTTCCCATATTTGGATGCCATGAGGTTACTACCCAACCTTCTGTACTACCGTAGCCTTGCACCATATATATTCCTTTTTCCATATATTTTTGAATGAGCGTTTCTGGTACTTTTGTACCACCGCTTTGTGCTACTTTCAAAGTCGAAATGTTACGCTCTTTTTTATTAAGTTCATCAAGCATATAACTATAAACAGCTGGGAACGCAAGCATCGTAGTAACTTTCTCTTCTTCAATCTTATCCCAAATAAGAGTAGGATTCGAATCAGCTAAGAAGATCATCGTAATGCCATGATAAATACAATTTAAAATAGAAAGCACGCCACTCATATGAAACAATGGGTGCACTGATAAAAAGCGTTCACCTGCTGGAATTTCTCTTTGCCCCGCAATCTCAGTAAAATACTGGTGTAAGTTTTTATGACCAATTACACATGCTTTTGCCTGTCCAGTCGTTCCTGAAGTAAATAAGTAAATGGCATCATCATCTTCATGAACTTCCACATTCGGCTCTGTTATTGACTGACCTTGTAATTTTAATTCAAATGAGCCAAAGCCTTCTTCTGTCGTTTCAATTACATAAGGAATTTCTTTAACTGCATCAATCTTTAATATAACTTCACTAAATTTATCATCAATAACTAATACTTTTAATTTCGCTTCTTTTACAATCGTTTCTAATTCATAAGCAGTAAGCTGATGATTTAATGGAATAAATACCGCTCCAACTTTTAAGCTCGCCATCATAACGCTTGGAAACGGGTGATTATTTTTGCATAAGATCCCTATGCGATCCCCTCTCTGCACACCGTTATGTAACAAGTAATGTGCAAGCTGATTTACTCGTTCATTATATTGCTGAAACGAATATTTTTTCTCTCCCCCTACAAGCGCTTCCAAATTAGGTGATTGCATTGCTCTTTTTTGTAATAATTGTCGCATCGTTCTCAAGTGAAACTCCCCTTTATATATGTTAGGTTTTTTATTTTACCAAATTAATTATTAATACACTAAAGATTACACTTAGTGAATATAAAACAAATAAAAAATAGCCATCTACTTAACAAGTAAATGGCTAGTTCCCCTTATATATTAGAATACTCCTTATTCATCACATATTGCGCATACTCAGGTGCACTTTTATTAATTTCTTCATCACTTAGTTTATATTCCGCACCATATAAATAAAATGATGGTATAAATTCCATTCCTGTATATAAGCATGTCGCGTGAAATGGTTTCGTCAACTCATCCATCGTAATTCCGCTATTTTTATAGTCTTTTTCTAATCCACCTATAGAAATAGCTACACCAAACTCTTTCCCCTTCACTTTATCCCCTTTAGATCCGTAAGCAAATCCATATGTTAATACATCATCGAACCATTTTTTTAATAATGGTGGTGAGCTATACCAGTAGAGCGGAAATTGAAATATAAATCGATCGTGTTCTACTAACAACTTTTGTTCTTCTTCAACATTAAACTCCCAATTTGGTGCCACTTTATATAGTTCATGTACCGTTATTTCATCCGAATATTTCTCAAGTTCTTCTACCCATCTTTTATTAATTCGAGACTTTTCAATATCAGGATGTGCTACAATTACAAGTGTTTTCATATATTTTCTTCCCCCTTATAAATAATTCAAACCCTTTAGTATTAGTATGAATGAGTCACATATAATTGGAAAGTACGTACTTTCAAGTGCTATAGGAACCTTAAAGTACCTTTGGAGGTGTTATATGAATCAAAATGATGATTGTCCAATCGCAACGACACTCGAAGTAATCGGTGGAAAATGGAAAGTTCATATATTATGTGTTTTGATGGATGGAAAAATGCGAACGAATGAAATAAAACGAGAAATCCCAAACATTACGCAAAAAGTTCTTACACAACAACTTCGGCAACTTGAAGCTGATGGAATTATCCATCGTACTGTATATCAAGAAGTACCACCAAAGGTTGAGTACACAATAAGCGAATATGGAAAATCTTTAATGCAAATTATGGATGAACTATTTGAATGGGGAAAAGATCATCAGATCAAAAGATTAAATGAATAAAAGAACTTTCCAAACTTTATTACATCTTTTTATGACAAGAATTCTTCTGAAACTTTATAATAGAGTACTGTAACATGCCATTAACCTAAAGTTGTAAATCCCCCAAAATGGAAAACTTGTATATTTATCGTTTTTTGGGGTAACTTGTTTTCTTAAGTTGCTGGACTGTGGATGTACCCCCACATCCACCAAGCTAAGAAGATAGCAACCCCAAAAAATAATTAAAAGATGAAATTTTTATAAGGCTTCGTCTATAAATACTACATTTTCCTCATTAAACGCTCGCTCTACTTTTTCTAATATCAATTGTACGTAAGCTATAAAGGAGCACCCCTAAACCGAGAATTTTTTCATTATTAGACGCATTAGAACCTAATGTAATAGTCGGTACATTTAAACCCATAAACCTTTCACTCCATTCTATAGGCATATATCCTTGCTTACCGATCGCTAATGTACGTCCATCTATTGTACGGAGAGTACTTTGAATAAAATCAAACTCAACTTCTACATCTGACAGTTTTGTAGCTTTATCAGTCATCAAAGTACCACGTATCATAGTAAATCCTTGTATCATTTTTTCTTTAAACATACCAATCTGGTGATAATTCGAATCATAGATTACCCAATCAAATCCATCCACTTCAGTATGAAAATATGCTATAATTTCCCCACTACTCGTTTCTAATCCGTAAACATCTTTATTATGTAAAAAAGGTATCACTGAAAAAAGAATGTTAGATGAAACAATCTTTGTTCCTGCCATATATTCACCATCAGGATGATATAAACCAAATTGCTTGTTCCGTTTAGGTAATTCTAATACGACAAAAGTATCAACATCCCAAAACGTTGCATTACTTCTTATAGTATTCTTTTGTATCAAATTTCCTTTTCTTAACTGCCAAAATCCAATTCCAAAAAAGATAGAAGAAGCGATAACAATAAAGATAATCTGCCCCCAATTAACATGTCCCCAATCGTCATATACAGCGCATAAAGCAAGAATAAAAATACCCGTTCCAATTAGCAGTTTAAACTTCCCTTTTCGCTTATAGTAATCAAATAATTCCATTTTTATATCTTCACCCCTTATTTATGTTCCCTAACTATTAATATATCAAAAACATATAATGCTCTCTATCCAAAAATATGAGTTCCACTTGCCAGGTCATTTGTTACTCCTCATTATCATCAACTTGATGAATTTTATTGCTGCCAATTGAGGTTTCATAAATTTTGTACATACAGAATAGATAGCTTAGTGAATATGAAGGCCATTTTACCAACAGAATAAGGAGAAATGTTATAATATATGTAATAATCAAATAAATATCAATAATTACGGAAAGTGATGTTTATATTTTATTATTAGTTTGTTAGAAAAGCAGATTAATTACAACGATACTGTGAAACTATTAATAGAGGTGAAATAATTGAAAAATCAATATATAAAAACACTTGTCGAAATCATGTTAAAGCATATACCCAATGCAGCTAAGAAAATGAAAGCAAAATCAATATTTTTGTATTTTAGAGATAATACCATATCGCTATCAAGCTAATATAAAAGATACTCCTTAAAATGAAAAAACGCTATTCTTTCCTATGATTCTACAGAAAGAATAGCGTTTTTTCATTTTGAAATAGTTTAATTTTGCTAGCTTCACGCTAAGAAAAACAGAAAAACTGTTCAACAGGACGACTGTGCTATTTGCATAATTAGTGCTATGGATAGTTATATAATTTGTTACTTTGAAATCTAGTAAGTCAGCATTTAAACTAAACATGATAATATTGATTTTGTACGATTGTCCGTTACCTCATAATAAATTTCTAATCCTTTCCGAGTACCTGTAATCATTTTAGCAGCTTTTAATTTGGATAAATGTTGACTAATTGTACTTTGGGGCATTTGTAAATCCCCATACATTGTCGTTACATTAGTAGGGCCTTTTGCAAGCATTATTTTTACTAAGGATAAACGGACAGGATGCGCCAATACCTTTAATACTTCAGAGATTTCTTCATACATTTCTTTTGTTTCTTTCATATTTTTTCTCCCCTTTTATATAAACATTAATGATATCCATATATATAATTCGAAAGGATACACGATTTTGTGTCCGTCATTTTTAAAAAAACTATAAAAAAATCTTTAGTCCGAAACTAAAGGGGGGCCTTAGCATAATGTCTCACTATCAATAATCAGTAATGAATAGAAATTTCGTTATGGGAGCAGAAGGTTTTATGTTACATCTACTCTAGATTCAACTAACTAAAATCAATGACAAAGAGAGCAGATAATCTGCTCTCTTATGATGCCTCCTTATGTTCTGGAGAATGTTTAACACTCCCCATTCTCTTCAGTTTATTCCATCCTACTGCTACTCCTCGAATCGATGAGAATATAGATTTAATGACAACATAAGTCATAAATTGACGATAAATAAAGCGTTGTAAAATTAACCATACTAATGGTTTAGGGTTCTCTTTCTCTAATTTAAATGCAAATAGTGAAGCAAGAAGATCTATGACAAAGAATACAAGATAAAATCCTAACACTTTGAGCGGATTGCTACCAAAAATCCCCATAATCATTAATATATCTGCTAAAGGAGCAATGAATTGCAGAACATATTGGAACAACCACATATTAGGCAACGCAATAAATCCTAATGTTTTATGCTTTGTATTAAACAATGCTTTTCGATGTTTCCAAAGACATTGAAGTGTACCATATGACCAACGATATCGCTGTTTAATAAGACTTTTCACATCTTCAGGTGATTCCGTAAAAGCATATGCTTTTTCTTCATATACAATTCTATGTCCTTCACATAAAAACGTAATAGTAAGATCCGTATCTTCTGCTAATGTATTTTCGCTTAAATATCCAGATTCAACTACATTCTTTTTACGCCATGCTCCAATAGCTCCAGGAACTACTGTAATACAATTTAACTCATCAAAAGCTCTGCGTTCTAAATTAAATCCTGTAATATACTCAACATGTTGCCAAGTAGTCAATAAATTCCGTCTATTTCCAACTTTAACATTCCCTGAAACTGCCGCTACGTTATGATTTTCAAAGTGTCTAATCATTAGAGAAATAGCGTCTTGCGCAATAATAGTATCCGCATCTAAAGTGACAATGATTTCTCCACGTGATTGTTGAAATCCTAAGTTCATTGCGGAT
The DNA here is from genome assembly GCF_001884235.1 of Bacillus paramycoides. GTDB lineage: Bacteria > Bacillota > Bacilli > Bacillales > Bacillaceae_G > Bacillus_A > Bacillus_A paramycoides. The sequence continues at coordinate 109,590 of NZ_MAOI01000075.1, forward strand.
GATTTCCCACCGTTTTCTTTCTGAATTAAACGAACTTTAGGGTGTTTATAAAATGTTTCTTGAATTACTTTTGACGTACCATCTTTCGATCCGTCATCCACAACAATAACTTCAAACTCTCTATAATCACTATCCAAAATTGAGCGAATCGTCTTGGCTATCACCTTTTCTTCATTATATGCTGCTATGACAACACTAACGAAAGGTTGATAAGAAGAATTAGTAAATAAGCGAGCGCTTACTTTCTTTTTCTGCTTGAATGCAAAATATATTAAAAATAGGAATCGGAAAATACCTAATCCAATAGCAATATAAAAAATAGTTGTTAATATATGCTTTGCATATCCCATTCCTGAAAAGATAGCTTTATTGTAAAGTAAATATTGCTTACCCTCAGAAGAAACAGGAGGCATAACTTCATCTCGTTCTTTATTCATTAAATCTGAAATTGTTACAAAACTATATCCATGCTTTTTAAGGTCTTTAATAATAATCGGTAGCGCCTCTACCGTATGGGTACGATTCCCTCCTGCATCATGAAGAAGAATAACATTTCCCTCTCCCTTATAAATGGGGTTAAGAGCACGCTTTACCAATTCATTGGTTGATGGCATTGCCCAGTCCTCAGGATCAACTTTTTCTGCCACCATTGTATAGTTCATATTTTGCGCACGCAAAATAGGCATTATTTCATTTGATGAATCTGGATTAGCATCCGCTTCATATGGCGGCCTAAATAAAACAGTAGAATGTCCAGTTATTTCCTGAATTAAACGTTGTGTCGTATTCAGTTCTACTTTTGTTCGTAGTAAAGACGTATTAGCTACGTTAGGATGCTTGAAGGTGTGATTACCAATTTCATGCCCTTCATCGTATATTCTTTTTACAATACTAGCATTTAGCTGAGCGTTTTCACCAAGTATAAAAAAGGCTGCTTTTATTTTATTCTCTTTTAATATATCTAGAATTTCCGGTGTGTATTTAGGATCTGGTCCATCATCAAATGTTAATACTACTTGTTTTCCTTTTGGTTTTCCATAACGTTGCACTTCGTATGCAGATGGTAGTGATTGATATACTTCATCTGTAAGATAACCATTTTTATCTACTTTATAATCTCTCAATCCATTTTTTCTTTCATTCTCAATCTGTAAAATTTCACCTTGTCCAGAATAATTCACTTCATCCAAACTAGCGATTTTATGTAATGCATCATGATTATTTTGTACCTCAATAGGATTTTTTAACACTTTCCATATAGTAGGATCTTCTGCTCCTAATCTCCATAATGCAAACCCCTTTGCATTGTTGTTCATTGCGATTTTCACTTGATTATAAAGAGTAACACCATCTAAGAACCAAGCATTATGTTCTTTCCCCTCTGTTTTATACCTAAAATAAGGGTTTCCACTAATCTTATCCCATTGAATTTTTATATTTGAATCATGAGCCATTGTCATAACTTCTGAGAAAGTTAAAGGCTTCGCAGGTTCTTTACTATTTACTTTCCAATCATATCCATAGTTACCGAAAGCGACTATAAGTTTCTCAGACGGAATATTTAGTTCATTAAGCGTATGTTCGAACCATTTATTTGAAGCAATTGGTCCTGGTGCCCCTGCTCCATAGTGCTCGTCATACATCATTACAATCATTCGATCTATCACTTTGGCTAACGCACCATAATCAAAAGCTTTATCATTAGCAGGGACATCTTGCGTAACGAGCAAATGATGTTTATGAAAGACCGTAGTAAGTTCTTTCATGAAATTTGTTAAGTTTTCTCTATCGCCCTCAGGTATTGCCTCAAAGTCAATATTAATACCCGAAAATTGATTCTTTTCAACTTGCTTTACTAAATCATTAATAAACTTTGTCTTTACACCATCTGGGGAATTCAATAACTTATGAATAAGCCCACCATCAGGACCAGAAGCTTCCTCTGTATAGTTAGTAAGTAAAGGCATAATTTTCACTTTATTTTTTTCTGCTAACTTTACAATCTCAGTTTTTATCTCACTACTAATTGTTAAGTCTGCTTTTAAGTGATACCATTCCGGTACTAACGTGGTTAATGAATCGATATTTTCTTTTAAAGAAGCTGTACTATTTTCATCCCAGTTTACATAAAAACCATAAACTTCTTTAGGTTGTTTGCTATCGTTCGTTGAATTCACCGAACTTTCATCGTTTTTCATTTCGGTATTAGGTTTGAATTCTTCTTTCTTTAACTGCTGGTCGCTAAGTTTTTGATTAATAGGTACAAGTTTAGTATCCTCTTTTACAGTAGGATTCATATTTGGAATTTCTGGTGTTGAAAAAATACTTTGAAAGAAAAAATAAAATACAATACTTATGCTAACTATTGAGATACATAGAAACCAACTAAAAGCTATTTTTCTTCTTCCTTTAGGATCATAAAAAACAGGTTTTGATTTATCTTTCTCTTGTTGAATTTTTTTCTCCATTATATCTTCTACATACTCCTTTTCGCCTTATTCTAAGTACAAACGCAAACTATATTAATAGGATACGAAAATAGCTTAATAGGAATATAGAATAATAAATTCCTTTTAGCTTTGAAATTAAACGAATCCCCATCTTCAACATTTTATGGATTCTTCTTTCCATTCCCTTGATGTTATGTGGCAGGAATGTTTTCGTCCTCATTTTCAGACCCGTTATTTTCGTTTATATTACCTTTATTTCCTTGCTGATTCTCATTATTTTCTTGTTTATATCCCCTACCGTTGTTCTCTTGCTGATGTCCATTATTTCCTTGCTGAGATCCTCTTCCATTGTTCTCTTGCTGATGTCCATTATTTCCTTGCTGAGATCCCCTACCGTTGTTCTCTTGCTGATGTCCATTATTTCCTTGCTGAGATCCCCTACCATTGTTCTCTTGCTGATGTCCATTATTTCCTTGCTGAGATCCCCTACCATTGTTCTCTTGCTGATGTCCATTATTTCCTTGCTGAGATCCTCTACCGTTGTTCTCTTGCTGATGTCCATTATTTCCTTGCTGAGATCCTCTTCCGTTGTTCTCTTGCTGGTTTCCATTATTTCCTTGCTGAAATCCTCTTCCGTTGTTCTCTTGCTGGTTTCCATTATTTCCTTGCTGAGACCCTCTACCGTTGTTTTCTTGCTGGTTTCCATTACTTCCTTGCTGAGATCCTCTTCCGTTGTTCTCTTGCTGGTTTCCATTATTTCCTTGCTGAGACCCTCTACCGTTGTTTTCTTGCTGGTTTCCATTACTTCCTTGCTGAGACCCTCTACCGTTGTTTTCTTCCTGATATCTATTATTTTCTTTTATTTGCTTAGGTTGCTGTTCCTTGGATTGCTTTTGTTCTATATACTTTTGCTTCTCGTATCCTTCTTCTTTTACAGGTGACGAATTCGATGATGTATCAGGAGATGACTTTTGTTGCGAATGTATCTCCTCATCGCGCTCCTCTTGATTAGACGGCGGCGCAGGAGGAGTAAGTGATTTCCGCTTCTCATTCTCTTGTTTTATATAAACACCTGTGCCAACCCCTGCTTTCTTGGCATTCTCTCGCATTTGCATCGTACTGGTTTGATATACGACTGTAATATGTTTTATCTCATACTCTTTCTTTAATTCTTGCATAGCCTTTTCCAATTGTGGTTCTAGCGACTTGTCCTTTGTAACAGCTGTTAGCATAACTTGCTTATCATTCGTTAAGTACTTATCCTCTTGACTCTTCTTTATAATAGTACGTATTACGTCTTGCAGGTGTTTATTTTCCCATCGCTTCATTTCATTTAAAATACGCCTTCCATCATCATTACAAGCTCGCAAATCTATAACACGAAGATCCTTTGTTACGCTCACCTCTAAACTTGGATTTATATCAACTGAGACATAAGCAAATACTTTTTCTTCAGGTTGGTTGTAGAAAAACAGCAACACACATAGAAAACAAGCAACAAGTAATGATGCAGGCTTTAAGAAAGAAGGGATTGAAAAATGCGGTGCTCTTTGTTCTTGTTCGTTAAACGAGATTTCCTCTCCAATCATGTAAGAGTGCGCTTTTCTTTTAAACGAAATAAATTCTCCATTTGGAGTTAAAACAACTAGGCTATGTTTTTTTATATCCATCACAATTCCTTTATTCATCATGCTACCCCTCTTATATAATCAAGAATATATGTATAGTTGTTTGCAAAGATAATACACATTGCAATAATGTATTTTCTATGCCGCTCTAACGTTTTACGACTTACCCTAACACGCGGTTCAATATGTTTAAGCGGTAACTTTTTCTTTCGGAACAGCTCTTCCATCATTTTCTCATCTTTTATAATAATCTTTACAATTTCTATTAAGTGCTCACGCGTATCACGATGCTTAGGAGATTCCTTAGCAAGCTCTGAAAATGTGATTTTAAACTCAGCTAGCACACTTTGAAAATGAAGAATTTCCTCCTTACGGTTACTATTTTCCATCTCTTTCATATACTCCGTAAGCGATACTTGCATTTCTAACATTTCCTCTTGCTCATCTTCTTTTAAAAAGACAAGATTATGCTTAGACTCCTTGCGTATATAGTCAATTACATCTCTTTTTATAAGAAGATCAGCAAACGCTAGAAAAGATTTTCCTTTTTTATATGAATACTGTTCAATTGCTTGGTTAAACGCAAACAATCCAATGCTATATTCATCATCCTGTTCTGTAATATATCGGCGGCAGACAGACGAAATTGATTTTCTAATAAAAGGCTGATACTGTACGATAAAAGCTTCCTTATCTCCTCCGTTGTTTTGTATGTTATATACGATATCTTCTATTTTCGTTTTTTTTAAGATCCTCATTACTAAACTCAACACTAGTAATCTCCCTGCCTCCTTCTGCTTCAAATAGCAAAATAGTCACTAAATAAGTGACCATTCAAGCACATTTTCTTAGTACTTTTCTTTTGGCTTGTCTTATTTCTGTTGCTCATATTTTTCGAGGGTGATTTTTTTCACCGTTTTCTTAATGATTATTCTTTTCTGTTTGTGCTAGAGTTAAGTTTGTATTTTGATTTACCTTCTTATTCTCTTTCGCAATAGCGTCCGCTTGTTTTGCTTGCTCTTTTTCTATTTTAGCTGCAATCTTTGAATAACTCTTCTCTATATTTTTGGTAATTTCAGCTTTTGCTTTCGGATTCCCCGTTTGATCTAGCAATTTTATTAATGCTTCTTTCGATGTGTACTTTTACTTTCAGTGCTTCTTTTTCTTCTTTGCCAAAAGCTTATCTTACTTTCCTAAGTCTTCTGTCGCTTTTTTCTAATGTTTCTTATGTAAAATTGCTTTTTAATCGTGTTTTTTCATAATCATTTTTCTTCCATTTTCTTTCTTTACTATATATATTCGAAGGAACAAAAAAATTTATGGGGGTCAAAAAAACATTTTTTATAAAATAGCTATTTATTTCAAAAATAAAAACCATCAATTTGAAAAAAGATTAATCAAATTGATGGTTTTCTTGTTATATTTATTAATTTTTTATAACTAAGGTTAATCATATAAGCCTTTAATTGTAGTTATCCTTTTTTCTGTTACTTCTATTGCAAACATGATACAAGATTTTATCGGCCACCCATCCACTAAAACCGTACAAGTTGGTTTCTCAATGTATCTAAAATAGTATCAGCTGTTCTCACTATTCCCTGCCGATTTTCTCCATTGTTATCTTTCTTGGTTATCATAATAGGTTTTATCTGCGTATTTTTTATCATTTCCTTTTAGATAGGCTAAGATTACTTTTGGATTTTTAAGTAAAGCCCAGTCTCCATATTTATCAAATCTTCTGCATGAAGTTATCATTCCATTTTTAATTGTACCGAATTTCTTATTATGTTGCTTTCCCAATTCTTTTAACCGTTTAGCGAAATCTGCATCTTCTGCCATAAGCATATTTTCATTAAATCCGTTGATTGCCATAAAGTCTTTTTTATAGCACCAAAAAACCCCTACAGATATAGCTCCATATTTAAAAAGTAAGGGGATTATTATTAACATTGCGGAAAGGAATATTCCTAAAGATATTCTTTCAAACTTCCCAGTTACCCCACCACCAATGTATTTACCTGAAGCTAAATATTTATCTACATTAGACAACATAGACTCTGTCATTTGGGTATCAGCGTCTATAGTAATAATTATTTCTCCACTAGCTATTTTAGCCCCTTCATTTCGGATTTTAGATAAGTTTTTATCATTATTTTTTAATGTAATACAGTTATAAGATTTTGCTATTTCCTCTGTTTTATCTGTGCAACGATTTAAAACAACTATGACTTCAGTTTGATCTTTATATGCCTCTGATGCCTTTGCAATTGAATCTAAACATTTTCTAATGTACTTTTCTTCATTGTGTGCAGGGATTATAATAGAAAACTTCACATCTTTTTCTAGATTGACTCCTGAAGATTCGTTTGTTTCAGTCATAATATTCCCCCTTATTTTATAAAGAAAATATCTATTACACATTACATATATTAACATTTATTAGGATGTATTATAGAAACTGAAGTTAAAAAACAACTTAAATTGTAGTGGATTAGTGTATCTCAATGATTCTACATGGAATGTATATAAACTGAACACAAAAGAAACCCTTCTAATTCGTTTAGAGGGATTTCTTTTGTTTATAAGGAGGTAGCCACATCGCTATTAAGTTTGAATTTCATAGTGCCCCCAAAACGAAAAAACGTTATTCTCTCTGTAGAAATATACAGGAAGAATAGCGTTTTTTTTACCTCTTCTATTAAATGTGCATGCTATGTTTACATATGATATGATGCCTGTATTAACCCTTTATTATTACTAAAGTGGGAAGTATACCAAAATAACATGATGAATACCCTGTCCCAAAGCGTGTACAATCATCGCATATTGTAATCCTAGATTCTGGTACACCCAACCAAAAACCATTCCCAAAATGCTATAGAGTAAGAAGCTGCGTACCATGATAAGGTTGTTCAGACCGCCAAACATCGTAATTGTTGCATTATTTTTAAATAAAAAAACGTTATCTTTTCTTGCAACAATATAAAAAGATAACGTTTTTTCTTTACTATGATAAAAGTTGGATATTTAAGAGTGTAACTAATCGCTTACTAACAACCTTTTCAGAGAAGGTAAAATGCCCCTCTACTATCAGTTAACATCTATTCATTTGTAATCAGTCCTTTAGAAATGATAGCAGTGCTTCATTAAATTCTTTGGCATGTGTTGCATTTAACCCATGTGGACCACCCTTTATTAAAGCTACCTTAGAATTAGGAATTGCTTCATGTGTTAGCTTCCCACTATATTCAAATGGAACAGTTGCATCTGAATCACCATGAATAACAAGGGTAGGTATATTAAACTTGGCTAAATCTCCTCTGAAGTCCGTTTTGCTGAAAGCAGCAATACAATCTAGTGTTCCTTTAGGCGATGCACCCGCTGCAATATCCCTATTGTAAAGTCGGAATGGTTCACTGACTAAGTCAGTTCGATCTCCAGCAGCAAAAAATCCTCTCGTAAACTCATCAAGAAATGCTAGACGATCATTTTTTACTCCATTTTCAAATCCTTGAATTGCTGCATCATCTAATACTCCCTCAGGATGATCTACTGACTTGTAAAGAAATGGTGGTACAGCTCCTGCAAATACAGCCTTTTCTACTCTATTTGTTCCATAGTTTCCGATATAGCGAGCTACTTCTCCACCCCCCATTGAAAATCCGACCAGTGTGACATCTTGGAGATCCATATGCTCTAGTAACAGATGTAAATCAGTAGCAAACGTATCATAGTCATAACCGTTCCATGGCTGAGAAGATTTTCCGAACCCTCGACGGTCATAAGTTATGACTCTGTATCCAGCCTCAACGAGAGCAGGAACTTGGTATTCCCATGATCGACCGCTTAATGGCCAACCGTGAATTAGTACTACCGGCTTCCCTGTACCATGATCCTCATAATATAACTCAATAGGTGTTTGATTTTCGGTTCCTACAGTAATTTTTGCCATTCTTCTACCTCCAAAAATTATTTTGATATATTTCCTTTTCTTCAATAATCCAAATGAATCTCGTAACCTATTTATGCACGTTTATGTTGTGGACTCTAAGCATGAAACTCTATTGTTCCGATGAATTCATTTTCTGTTTTTGTAACAATTCTCCATCTAATACCTTTTTCATCATGAAATAATTGCTGAACATTCCTCATATTCAATTCTAATAACAAAAATAGGTGACTATCAATATTGTTCTATCTATAGGATGTATAGGTAAAACCAATCAATTTTATGGTAAAAATAACTATAGTTACCACCTATACAAATTATAGATAATTTAGAATTGATTAATGAATTGGTTTTCAAATACTATAAATTTGTATAGCGCTTCATGTTCTGTGAATGCTGCTATAACTAATATAACGAAAAGAGGAATACATAATGGCTGATCTCTATTCTCGTATTAACAAAGATGATGCTGTCGTTCTTTTAGTAGATCATCAAACTGGTCTTATGTCCGGACTAGTACGTGACTATGGTGTTGATGAATTCAAGAACAATGTTTTAGCTCTTGCTCACACTGCTAAGTTTTTTGATTTACCAGTTATTTTAACAACAAGCTTTGAAAACGGACCTAACGGACCTTTAATGCAAGAATTGGTTGATCTCTTTCCTCACGCACCAAAAATAGCTCGACCTGGACAAATTAACGCATGGGATAATGATGATTTTGTAAAAGCAATCGAAGAAACTGGAAAAAAACAACTTATCATCGCGGGCGTAGTTACGGATGTTTGCGTTGCTTTCCCGGCACTTTCCGCTATAAAAGCTGGATATGAAGTATTTGCTGTTACCGATGCTTCAGGAACTTTCAGTAAACAAGTTGCAGATGCTGCCAATACGCGTATGGCACATAGTGGCGTACAACTTATGAACTGGTTTAGCGTAGCGTGCGAATTACAACGCGATTGGCGCAACGATGTCGAAGGTTTTGGCAATTTGCTTGCTAGTAATCTTCCAGGTTATCAAAATATAATTGGAAGCTATAGGGGCGCTCAGCGAGATCTTAGTAAACAAAATGCATAAATTTATTCCTAAGAAATAGCTATAAATCACTTTTTTTAAAGTGGATAGTATAAATTTAGCGCTGAATTAATCAGCAATCTCTTTTAAATTAAACAGTATAACAAAGCTTTTATTTTTACGATTACAGTTTAAATTAACAGAAAATAAATTATTTTCAAGAACTTAATTTGAAACAATTAAAAAAGGAGCGTTTTATTATGAGTAATTTAGAATTGTTAAATCCTGAGAACAGTGCATTAATTTTGATCGATTTTCAGCCTCAAATGACTTTTGGAGTTGCAAGTATTGACAGACAAACATTGATGAATAACGTTATGCTGCTTGCTAAATCAGCAAAAACTTTTAACGTACCTACTATTCTTACTACAGTTGAAACACGCAGCTTTTCTGGTTATTTTTGGCCACAAATTCTTGACATATTCCCAAACCATGAAATTATAGAACGTAGTTCAATGAACTCTTGGGAAGATCCAAAATTTGTTGAGGCAGTTAAAGCAACGGGTAGAAAGAAATTAATATTTGCAGCACTTTGGACTGAAGTTTGCCTTGCATTCCCTGTGCTTGAAGCAATTAAAGCTGGCTATGAGGTTTATGCAGTTGATGATGCTTCAGGTGGTACTAGTTTGACAGCACATAACGCTGCTATGCGTCGTGTAGAACAAGCTGGTGCAATTCCAGTGACAGCAATTCAAGTTTTACTTGAATACCAACGTGACTGGGCACACAAAGACACTTATGATGCTGTTATGGAAATTGTGAAAGAACACACTGGCGCTTATGGTCAAGGCGTAGAATACGCATATACTATGGTGCATGGCGCGCTTCCAAGCAGGAAAATATGAACCAAGAAAGAGTAGCTGGCAGAGAAACTCATACAGTGAACACGATGGATGCTGGCGGTCCAGTAACAACGATTGTTATATGGGAAATTCAAGAAGGTAGAGAAAAACAGTTTGAAACATGGAGACATGAAATCGAAGCTGCCGCTACTAAATTTCCAGGGCATTTAGGCGTAAATCTAATAGTCCCCAATAACGGATCCAGGGAGTATACTGTTATTTTTCGCTTTGATACGTATGAGCATCTACGTACTTGGCAAGAATCAGATATTCGTCGAGAATTGTTAAAAAAGGCAGAACAATTTCAAGCCACTAATCCAACTTACAAAACTGAAAGCAGTTTGGCTTATTGGTTTGTTACTCCGAAAACGCCAGTTCCACCGCCAAAATGGAAAATGTCTATTGTTACCCTTCTGGGTGTATGGCCTCTTAGCATGTTGGTTCCTAAAGTGATAGGACCTATTATAAAAAATATGAATCCTATTATGTCAGCTCTTTTTGTTTCTGTATGTATAGTGTCCTTACTATCATGGGTAGTCATGCCGATTCTCGGTAAAACATTTCATCCATGGTTACATAATAATAGGAAGTAGATGAGGTGTGAACATGAATTTACCGGATATGATCTTATATAACGGAAAAATCACTACCCTTGACCCATCTCACCCTGAGGTATCGGCTATCGCCATAACTGATGGTTTAGTCACTGCAGTAGGTGGAGATGAGCTTCTTGATAGTGCCACAGAAAAAACCAAAAAAATAGACCTTAAAAGAAAGAGAGCTATTCCGGGCTTGAATGACTCTCATATACACGTCATTCGTGGAGGTCTTCATTATAATATGGAATTGCGCTGGGAAGGTGTGCCATCACTTGCTATTGCTCTGGAAATGCTCAGAGAGCAAGCAAGGCGTACACCTGCTCCTCAGTGGGTAAGAGTAGTTGGAGGTTGGTCTGAATTTCAATTTAAAGAGAGACGGATGCCAACTTTGGAAGAGATTAATGCTGTTTCTGAAGACACGCCTGTCTTTGTGCTACATCTTTACGATAGAGCACTGGTAAATCGTGCAGGGCTGCGTGCACTGGGATACACAAAAGATACCCCAGACCCTCCAGGCTGTTTAATTGAGCGGGATAAACGAGGTAATCCAACGGGGCTTTTAATTGCCAATCCTAACGCTTCTATTCTTTATTCAAGTTTGGGTAGAGCTCCAATACTTAATTTTGATGACCAGATTAACTCAACTCGCCATTTTATGCGCGAATTAAATAGATTAGGTATTACAAGTGCCATTGACGCAGGTGGTGGGTTCCAAAATTATCCTGATGATTACAAAGTTGTTGAACATTTAGCCGAGAAGGAACAATTAACTTTACGTATTGCGTATAATCTATTTACGCAAAATCCAAATCATGAATATGAAGACTTTGCTTCATGGGCAAAAATTGTTTCTCCGGGTCAAGGAAATGATAAGTATAAAATGAATGGTGCCGGAGAAATGTTAGTATTCTCTGCAGCCGATTTTGAAAAATTTCAAATGCCGAGGCCCGAACTAGCTACGATGATGGAAGCTGACTTAAAGAAAGTAATTTCTCTATTGGTGGAAAACCGTTGGCCATTCCGTTTACATGCAACTTATGACGAGTCAATAACACGTTTCTTAAATGTTTTTGAGGAAGTCAACAGAGAAATTCCTTTTAATGGTCTACGCTGGTGGTTTGACCATGCAGAAACAATCTCGGATCGTAGCATGGAACGTGTTAAGGCTTTAAATGGGGGTATTGCCATCCAAGACCGCATGGCTTTCCAAGGTGAATACTTTGTTGATTTATACGGAAAGGAAGCTGCAAAGCGAACTCCTCCGATTTATCGTATGCTAGACCTGGGTATACCTGTTGGCGCCGGTAGTGATGCAACCAGGGTTTCCAGCTATAACCCTTGGGTTGCTCTTTACTGGATGGTTGCCGGAAAAACTATTGGTGGTCTTTCGATATACGATGAAAAAAATAAACTTGACAGAAAAGTAGCCCTGGAACTATATTCCAAAGGAAGTGCGTGGTTCTCTGGTGACGAAGGTAAAAAGGGAACCCTTGCAGTAGGTCAGTTTGCTGATATTGCTGTATTATCTGCTGACTACTTTACTGTACCAGAAGAAGAAATCAAAGACCTTGAATCATTACTCACCATTATGGGTGGGCAGGTTGTTTATGGAAATGATGAATTTAAAAATTTATCACCTGAATTGCCGCCAGCATCACCTGATTGGGCACCGACGGGAGTTTATGGTTATGGTGGTGCTAACCTAGCCCACAATATACTTTCTCACGATACCCATGATCACAAATTACATAGTTGCAGTAACCCTCTCCATCAACACACTCATACCGTAATAGGAAAAGATGGAACTAAATGGGGTATTGGTTGTACTTGCTTTGCTTTCTAAGTCCGAACCACCGGTATAATGTCGGTGGTTTTCTTTCTACAATAAGGGTTTGGGGCCGAAGACGGAGCCAAATAGTAATGGTATTAAGATCATAATGGTAATATGGGCTCTGGTGCAAATAATATGTAGATTCGAAATAGCAGTGTATCCCTAACGTAATCTATTACTATGCGGTAAGACCGAAGAGTTGATTGATTAACTTGACTTGTTTTTGGCAGACTTCTCTCCTTGCAAAGCCTGCCCTTTTTATATCCGCTATCTTAATCTCCTATTTTATACCAAGGAATGCAAATAAGAAACCTGAAGGATTTGTTTTCTCTTGTTTTATTAAAATTGGAGTAATATTTAATAAAAAAGACTTACCTATTTTCTATATTATTCCTTCTTTCAATCACCACATATTTCTAGCGTACTATTAACTATAAGAAGGGAGTGCAGAAATGGAAGAAAAGAAAGTGACCTGGTTAGAACTCTTTTATGATTTGTTATTTGTGGCGGCGGTGACGGCTGCGACTCATGTTTTACTTCATGTTGAGGATGGTCATATCCATGCAGAGTATTTAGTAAAGTTTGTCTTAATTTTTATTCCGATCTGGTGGTCTTGGGTAGGGCAAACCATCTTTGTTAACCGGTTTGGAAAAGATTTATTTCATCAACGAATCTTTTTGATCCTGCAAATGTTTTTTGTCCTAATAATGACATCAAGCTTATCAGCTGATTTTGATCCTTATTATCTTTCTTTTTTAATTGGCTATATTGGATTAAGGGCCGTGACTGCAATCCAATATCTTGTTGTCCAGCGTATAGAAGAGGGAGCTCGAAAAAAAGCAGCACTCTTTTTAGGAAGATATTTTTGGATTGGAATCGGTATTTCATTATTATCCGTCTTTTTTGATTCTTGGATTCGATATGCTGCGTTGTATTTAGGAATTCTTATCGATATTATTGTCCCACTGCTTGGAAGAAAGTGTTTAGAAAAGGTTCCGACAAATACAGCTCACTTGTTAGAGAGATTTGGTCTATTTTCCATTATTCTCTTTGGGGAAGCTCTTATAAGCACTCTTGTGGTCATTCAACCTAAACAAGGAAATTGGGATTCAATAAGCTTTGCGATCATTTCATTTATCCTCATTATTTCGATGTGGTGGCAATATTTCGATAACATGGAGAAGAAACTCGACAAGTCTAGACAAACTTCCGGTCAAATTATAATTTACGGTCATCTGTTTATTTTAATGTCTTTGAGTATGGTTGCAGCATCCATTAGACTATTATTTTTACATGAGGTCTATTATTCTTTTATCCTATATTTTGTTTTTGGTTCTGTATTGCTCTATTTCCTGTCAACTACAATTGTTTTTCATCAATACAGGTTTGAACAACACCGTTTGAAAATTTATCATTTATGCTTGTTTTTAGGGATTTTAGCAATCTTTTTTGTTATAAATTTGATTGTAGTAGTACCAAATATTGTGATAATAGGACAATTAACTCTATTTTTTATCATCTATGCTAAATTAACAACTACATAAATAAAAGCATCAAATAAACCAGTATCAAACTATAATACTGGTTTATATATATATGTGTTGATAACTTTTACATTTGACATTAAATCCACTGCCTTTGACTTTAATGTAGGTCTCATCCCAAGATTTATAGATTACTTTCGATTTTTCTGATTTTTTCGTACTAGAATCATTAATGTTTCTATTATACTGATACTTTTTCAGGAACATTTAACTTCTGCATAAAGATACGTGCTGCAAAACTTAAAAATTTATCATCAAAGTGAATAAGATTAATATCTTGACTTGGTGTTGGATCAACAATACGAACTATGCTCAAGGAATCATTATTAACAAAATCAACCAGTGAGAGTGGTATTATGGCAACCCCATGTCCATTGCATACAAGGCTCAATAGAGAAATAGAAGATTTTGTTTCTATATTTGCTTCAGATAAAGATAACCCTAAACTTTCACAATATATCTTAATTGATTCACGACAACTACATGAAACCATTATTCTACTCAGCCCTGCTAATTCTCGAAAAGAAACAAGTGATTTTTCATTCAAAGGATGATTTTTTGGAATTACAAGGACGAGCTCTTCGCTATACAAAAGGGTGCTTGTTAATGTGTCTGGGATTTGAGCACTACGTGTGATCCCTATATCAATATTTTTGTCAATGATTTGATTTACAGCAACTTCTGATTCTATAATTTTTACTACGATGTTGGGATAATGTTGTTGAAACTTCATAATATAAGGTGTTAAATAAGTGAGATCTTCTAATAAACCTCCTATAGTAATCACACCTCTTTTTACACCCTTTAATTCAAAAATTTCATTATAGACCTCATCAAATTGTTGCATGATAAATCTCCCTTTATCAAATAGCAACTTACCTGCTTCTGTAATTTTGATACCTCTTCCAACTCGATGAAATAAAGGTGTATCAAGTTCACCTTCTAACACACGTATTTGTTGACTTAAAGTTGGCTGAGAAATACCTAGAACTTCCGCAGCTTTAGTAAAACTACCATTATTACAAACTTGAATAAAATACTCTAAATGACGTAATTCCATTCTTGATATCCACTCTCCTTTTTATGAAGGATTCACACTTAAAAGAACACTATGTATGCATTGGCTTAACAACTATCTTTCCTGTTTATATGAATTGTAATCCCATGATTTCTTTATTTTGGATACCATTAAATGACTACATTTATTGATTTCCCTCCCCTTATTTATTTAATTTATATTTAATTAGGATATTACTAGTTCGAGATATATGTCTGAAAATTTATAGTTCTCGCACGTAATATCCTAATTTTCTCAACTGTTCAATTACCACTTTTTTCTCACCAAAGCCTAAACCACCAAATATTTACCTAATCGCCTCTTTATGCTGAGGGAAAATAGTATCCATCAATTCAATGTCTTCTGAAGTAATTGACGCATACGTGACACAGCGGTCTTTAGGACATAGTTTTCTTATTAAGAACCTCTTCTTTTCCAACATCACAACTACATACGTAATACTGCTACTTGCAAGTAATAGTTTTTCTCCAATTTTTTTATAGGCTAATCGCCTTTACTGTATAGTAAGTAACTCAGGAACTGCAAATTCAGTTGGAATAAGTTCATAACTTTTTATATTTTCTTCAATACGCTTTGTGATTGATTATACTGCCCTTGGTAATACCAAAAATAACTTTCAAGATAAGTTCTCATCATAAATCATGATCATAATTACCAATCTTTTGCAAATTATCTTGGATTCGAGATTTATTATATTATCGTCGAAATATTATGTCAATAATTCACTTTAGTTTTATTAAACCGCTTATAATTTATTTCTCAATATGAGACATGTTGAATCGTAATAAACCAATTGTTAATATATAGATATCTCAATTACGTTATTTCTTTTAATGAGAGCTTGTTTTCTACCACAAGCTCTTTTTTATCATAGTCTAACTAGAGTTCAGACACATTTTACATGGTGAGTTTGGTCCCCTTTCAGCGATAGTGACAAAAAATCTGGCTCTGGCGCTAAAACCTCAAAACAATCGTAATTAATCTCTAAAGCTCGGACATACCAATGAATAAGCAGTCAGACGAATCCTGACTGTTTAAATTTGATTATAGAACTATTTCTCAGTGGCGAAATAAAGCAGTGCTATGGTCGGAAAAGCGATTCCCACCCATAATGCTGCACTCCATCCACCTGAGGCGTATGCCCATCCTCCTATAGAGGATCCAACAGCACCACCCAAAAAGAAAATAGCCATGAATAATCCATTTAAGCGACTACGAATTTCTGGCTCCAAAGAGAAAATCAAACGTTGACTTAGCACAAGGTTTGCTGATACTCCCATGTCTAGTAGAATAGCTGCAATTACTAGAATAGCTATTCCGATAGGCGAACTACTTTGAATAATGAGTGGTAATAATAAAGCTACGATGACAACAGTGAGAGCTATCCCAGTGGCGGGTCGTGTCCATCCAAGATCAGCTAAGCGACCACCTATCGGTGCAGCTATTGCCCCTGTAATTCCGACAAGTGCATATAGTGCTATAGCTGTCTGAGAAAAATAAAAAGTAGGACTAGACAATAATAACGGAACAGTGGTCCAGAATAAACTGAAAGTCCCAAATACACACGCATGATAAATTGCGCGACGACGTAAGATTGGAGTAATTCGCAGCAGTTGCCACATTGAACTAAGTAAGGCGATATAGTTTGTTCTTGTCGTTGGTTTCCTAGTAGGAAGTAATTTTGATAATATAATCGCCAAGACAACGATTACGGTAGCAGACAAAGCAAATATTGCATTCCACCCCCAGATATCAGCTACTAGACTTGATATCGGACGTGAAAGCATAATACCTAATAACAGACCACTCATGACATTGCCAACTACGCGACCGCGTGCCTCTTCCGATGAAAGGTATGATGCAAAAGGTACGAGCACTTGAGCCGCGACCGATCCCAATCCGATAAAGAATGAAGCTACTAAGAACAAGATTCCATGCTTTGCAAAAACAGTGGCAGTTAGGGCAACTGCACTTAGAAATAACAATATAACTATCAACTTTCGATTCTCAACAATATCCCCCAAAGGTACAAGAAATAGTAAGCCGACAACATATCCAATCTGGGTTAGCGTAACAATTAAGCCAGCGCTGCTATTAGAAAGCCCTATTACATTACTAATTACCCCAATCAAAGGCTGTGCATAATAAAGATTAGCCACAATGATACCACATGCAATTGCTAGAAGAATGGTTAACCCCCCTGAAATTTCCTTATTAATTGCTTGATTTTTAAAATTAGACATAACTAACTCCTCCTATACTTTTATTTCGAAATTACTAAATCATCTTGGCAAAAGCTTCTGCGATATTATCGGTCATTGTACTAAGTTGAAATTGAACCACTTTCAATTCTTCTTTTAAAAGGTTCAATTTCCCCACTCTTTCACTCCCTTTTTCTAAGTATTTTTTAGTAAACGATGTAACGAAGCTTTGGACTTCGCTGCATCGTTTACCATCACATAACTCCTTGTTAATTAATAAACTGAACGTTTAGTTTATTAATTAACAAAAATAATATACTAAACGTTCAGTTTTGTAAATGACCTATTTTACTTTTTATTCATATTAAGTATACTAAACGTATAGTTTATGTTCTTGAAAGGAATGATTAATGTGCAAGGAAAAAGAGGACGACCACGTAATATCGAAACCCAAAGGTCTATCCTTTCCGCATCCTATGAGTTATTGCTGGAAAACGGTTTTAAAGCAGTCACAGTCGATAAAATTGCAGATCGTGCTAAAGTTAGCAAAGCTACGATTTATAAATGGTGGCCTAATAAGGCTGCTGTGGTAATGGATGGTTTCCTTTCCGCTGCCGCAGCCAGATTGCCTATACCTGATACAGGCTCGTCATTTAATGATATCGTAATACACGCCACGAGTTTAGCAAGTTTTTTGACAAGTCGGGAAGGGACCATTATTAATGAGTTAGTAGGCGAAGGACAATTTGATTCAAAACTGGCAGAGGAATATCGTACTCGATATTTCCAGCCCCGTCGACTGCAAGCAAAGCAACTTCTGGAGAAGGGAATTCAAAGAGGAGAATTGAAAGAAAACCTCGATGTTGAATTAAGCATTGATCTAATTTACGGACCCATTTTCTATCGATTGCTAGTAACCGGTGAAAAGTTGGATGATTCCTATGTCCATCATTTAGTGATGAATGCATTTGAAGGAATCCGATTGACCTAAATAACATTAGAACAAACCTTTGTTTACCATGAAATTGCCGATTCTCCACTCTCTCGATATAAACCATCATAACCTTTCTTCACTTTAATATAGCTGAGCGATATCGACCATAGGAGAATCGAAGAGAACTTTTTGAATCTATACCTGACTGAGAAACTGGGTTTCCAATCATATTAATGGATGGGATTGTGTAACTTTAGAGAGTATTGAGGGATATTATATTATACGAAAACGCTAGTCAAAAGTAAAACCATACAGTAGGCTGGCTTTACTTTTGACATAATTTTTGTTTCCCTTACAATCGTTTTAAAAAGGTAGTCAATTTTTTTAGGGATGCTCTTACTGACGACGTTCAAAAGCAAGACGTACCGCAAGACCTGTCAAGACGCTTGCCATAAGCCAACGCTGCACTCGCAGCCACGTTGGGCGTGTGCCAAACCACTTGGCAACTCTACTTGCTGTAAACACAATTAGGAGATTGACGATAAAGCTAACCGTTATTTGCGTAAAGCCCAAAACTGCACCTTGTAGAAGTAACGATCCCTTCTCAGGATCTTCAAATTGAGGTAAAAGTGATACATACAAAATAGCAATCTTGGGATTCAGAAGATTAGTCATGAGTCCCATTAGAAATAATTTCCGTGGTGGCTCAATAGAAATAGTACGAGGTTCCATAATAGATGTAGCACCAGGCTTAATCGAATTCCAGGCGAGCCAGAGCAAGTAAGCGGCACCTGCCCACTTGACTGCTTCATAGACAGCGGGAACAGCAAGGAAAAGAGCTGTAAGTCCGAACATTGTTGCGATTATATAGATTATGAAGCCAAGCATGATACCCAAAAGAGAAATGAATCCTGCCATACGCCCCTGCGTAATCGAGCGAGAAATGAGATAAATCATGTTAGGCCCAGGTGAACAAACCATGCTAAGTGAAACAAGTGCAAAAGCTAGCAAAGTACTAAAACTGACCATGTATCTTCCCCCCTTTTATCTTACATAAATTTCTTATCGTTCATTTTATCACGAGTGTGGAGAGAAAAGATTAACATTACGTACTATTATCGGTAGCAAAGAAAAGGCAGATCCCTGCCTCTTTCTCTTTCTATGACTTTGTTCATTTTTATACATTCGGTTCTTATTTGTTACTGGATTAGCTGAGGTCTGTATAAAATCTTGCATGCACTTAGCTTAATAACACTGCACCCTATTTTGAACAATATAAAAAAAGCTAACAATTCAAGATCGTTAGCCACACCTTCCATAATCGCGCCTGTTAAAATAAAACAAACGACTAGGTTCTTCAACTTACACTATATTCTCCTTTTATTACAAAAAACGAACCCCTAATTGTTCCAGCTAATTTAGACTTCTGCCTAGCAAACTTAAACTTCTCTGCTAACTCCGTTGGTATCTCCATTCCTTCAGAAAGCTTAAATCCGACAGCCCGCTTCTTCGGGTTATCCAATGTATACATGACGTTGACTGCAAGACCATCCTCATAAAAGACGTAGGTAAATTTAATATTTTCCACTTGAAAACAAGATGTTTCTATAGGTTTCGCCGCAAACTCAATATTACGCTCTTCTTTCAAAATGCGGTTCACATAATCAAGATTCTCCTTACTTTTACTAGCTGGGACAACCGTAAATTCATACTTGTATTTGTTCATAAAGTAACGGGCCTCATGGGCACGTAAACCAGCAAGCGCTTCTGCTACAGGTGAAGACTCTAAGCCAGCTGTAGTTACATTTTTAAAATCAACGACGTTGGACAATTCTATCTCTCCTTTTAACTCTTTACTTCCTAACAACCGGAATCCACATTTCACCAAATACTAAGCCATTTCGCTGCCCCATCTCAACTGTTGCATTTGGCCCACCAACATAGGCAAAATCCTTTGCTTCTCGTAAGACTTGACCAAATGCAATACCAGTAAGCTTATTACTTAGCTCCTCAGCTGTCTTGCCTTCCCCTTTCACTACTAAGTATTCTCCCCTAGGAAACTGGATAACTCTAGATTCTTCTTGTATCGTTTCCTCTGTCATGACACCAGCATAATACATCATCTTGTTATTTACCGCTTCACTAACAGCAAAAATGTAATCATTTGTGGCTAAAGCTTTTAAAGTGTCCAACCTTCCATCTTGTTCGACGACCAACCAAAAGTCTGCCTTTTCCTTGTTTATGCCTGCAAAGTCTGTGTAGTGGCTCTTAAGTTCAGTTCCAATACCTAACACGATAAAGCTATCTTTTTCTTCTAAAGTATAATTTCCCATATTTAAAACCTTCCTCTTTTTTAATTAATCAAACGATTTCTCTTTTCATCTGATAAGTTTATAATATCCTTAAATCATGTCAAAAAATGATACTGTTTAGGAGACCAAAATGAAAAAAGTTGAACGGATTAGTACAATCATGCGGTATATTAATAACCGCTCCCACTTTACTATTTCTGAAATTATACAAGAATTTAACATCTCACGATCGACAGCTATTAGAGACATTAGAGAAATTGAAGCCATGGGAATGCCACTTGTCGCTGAAGTTGGAAGGGCTGGGGGATATTTTGTTATGCATAACTCTATCCTGCCCGTTGTTCGCTTTACTGATAATGAGGTTAAAGCTCTTTTTATTGCCTTTATGGCTACAAGAAATCAACAACTCCCCTATCTAAAGAGTCGTCAATCTTTAGCCGAAAAACTACTGGGACTCATCTCAGAAATCCAGCAGGATGACCTTGTTCTTTTAAATCAAATCTTGCTTTTTGAAGGGACTAATCCCCACAATCCCGACCTACTTGAGCTTTCTGACCTCCCCCACCCTATGTTAGAAAAACTCATCCAAATCCTTCTTTTGGATAGACATTTATTGATTACCCTAAAAGAAGAGAATGTGATCAAGTCTTATCCAATTTATCTACTACACCTTTATCAAGAAAAAAGCCATTGGATAATTGAAGGCTTTGATTTAAAGGAAGAAAAAAAGAAGATGCTCCCTGTCGATCATTTCATTAATGTCGAGCCCTATAAGACGAAAAAGAGATTAAGTAAGAAAAAGATTTTAGAAAAACTAAGTAAGAAAGACGAAGCAATCAACCTTGTACTTGAACTTGGTCCAAAAGCGATTGCCCAGTTCAAAAAATACCATCCTTTAAAAGTTTCTATTTCTTATACAAACCCTTATCAATCCACAGCCATTCTAAAGACGTTTATCAACGTTAACAATCTCGATGAATTAACGGAAATAACAAATTGGCTACTTTTCCTAGGTAAAGATATCAAAATCAAGGAAGTGCCTGAAGAAGTGTTTGAAGGTTTACAAGAGAGATTATGTTTATACTGTCCATAAGCAGTGACCAGTTAAACCAAAAATAATATTGAGTTCACCTAGTTTCCAGTTACTTCAATCCAAATACTTAATAAAAACATTTTATTCGCTACCGCTGCTTTAAACGCTCTTCTAGGAATAACGCCAACACAAAAAAGACATGAACTAATCTTAGTTCATGTCTTTTTATATTAGAGTTTAACCCTCATTAAATAGCTTGTTTAAGTTTCGAATGTGGATTTATCTTATCCATCATCTTTTTCGTTCTTTTTTCATATCCCACTATTTTTGGACTAGAACCAACAATAGTGAATTAGAATAATGACTTAATACTTGCTAGGACAGTAAGTATACCTATAACAATGACAAATACATTGCTCATTTTCCCTCTGTATTTAGCTAGTACTGGTACTTTACGGATCGCATACATTGGTAATATACATAAAATAGCAGCAACTAACGGACCGCTAAGGGCATCAATGATTCCAAGAATACTTGGATTTGCATAAGCAACATACCAGCATGTTAATACGACAAAAGTAAGAATCATTGTCTTAACTGTTTTTTCTCCTATATCTTTCCCACGTTTTTTACCGGACTTGATAATCATGTCACGCATTACCTCATACGCTCCTATATAGTGGCCAAGGAAAGACTTTGTAATAGCCACAAACGCAATGATAGGAGCTGCAATAGTGATTACAGGCGAATTAAGCTCATTAGCAAGATAGGATAGGATTGACAAGTTCTGTTCTTTTGCCATCTTAAGATCATCTGGAGTCAAACTTAAAGTACTGCTCCAAACAAAGAACATAACAACAACGAATGTCATGATATAACAAACTTTTTGTATTTGAGCACACTTGGCATCAGTAGCTTCTATTCCATACGTAGCTCTCTGTTTCATAACGAATGACGAAATCATAGGAGAATGATTAAACGAGAACACTATGATTGGTAGTATCATCCATATCGTTCCAAAATATCCTGTTCCTGTTGAAGCAGTAGAAACACTTGAAAAACTAAGCATTGACGTATTCCACTGTGGAATTAAAGATATTGCGATAAAAAGTAGAGAAGCTATGAAAGGATATACTAGCATGCTCATTATCTTTACAGTGATATCTT
>NZ_MAOI01000076.1 GCF_001884235.1 Bacillus paramycoides
GGCATGTGCAATTGATGCACGATAAAACTACTCGCAGTATTTGTAAGTGCAACCGAATACATCAACACAATCGTATAAATTGAGACGAAATATACTATGTTAAAAATGATACTTGCCTTATTTCCGAAATACTCTCTTATCGTGCCTGTAATCCCCTCATCAGCAGAATTTGAAGCGTATATCATTTTAGCAAGCGCCCTATGTGAATAATACATAACAGGATATGCAAGTATGGTAATTAACAGTAATGATAATAAACCACCTGAACCTGCATTAATAGGTAAAAAGAGTACTCCTGCTCCAATTGCTGTTCCAAAAAGGCTCAATGCCCAGGTAGTATCTTGTTTATGCCACTTTTTAGGATCTAGATATTCCTCATTTTTTACTGCAGTATTTTCAGCTTGAAATTCTATATTTTTTGCAGTATTCCCATTCATATAATTATTCCCCCTTGTATCCTATTCTTACGTCTCTTTTTAGGCTTAGGAATATAGAACATTTTTGAAAAATGAATCGCTTACAAAATTTTCTACATTGTAATCGATTCCACCTAAACCTGTCTGTCTCTCTTAATTTGCGAGGCATTTATCCTCCAATCAACCCTATACATCGCTTCAATAACTTCGCCAGTAGCTTTGATATTATTTACGCTAGCTAATGCGATGTCCACTGTTGCTGAACTATTTTGAATAAATCCCCCTTCTAAGCACACACCTTTCTTAAAGTAATCGTGTCAGTCTGTCCAATTTTAAAATGTTTGATATTTTCTCCGTCGGTAATAGATTACCTCTCGACGCCCTCATTATAACGTTAATATTTACGAGTCTAATGTTTTTTTATTTTTAGAAAGATTGAATAATCAGAATTATGAATAGATAATTAATTCCAAGTGGTATGTAGCAATTGTGTCCATCGTTTGAAGCTGTATTAGTCGGTAGAAAAGCAAAAATAATACAGATTTCTTTTTGTTAACACATTGATTATATTAGGAACTCGTTATAAAGATACTTATATTCTCCTTTGTTGAAGCACCTTATTTTAGACGTAAAAACTGTTATACTAAATGATCAATGCAGATGTAAAGAAATAAATTAAGAAAACATAAAAATATTTTTACGAATATTTATTATATATAATGAATTTATATTCATTTTTCAGAAAAAAGGAACTTCTCCCCCAAAGGAGCCACCACAACTTCTATAACGATTGACATGTTACGCCTTTTAAAAGAATAACTCCACAGGATATCTTTTACAATATGTAATATTTATTAAGTGTAGTTTTATCTAAATATGCATAATTACATAAAGTTTATGAAAAAAAGAGAGTATACTTTTGTATTGTGTAATAAAGATAAAGCCCACCTACGGAAATAGGTGGGCTTTTCACATATAAAAATTGCATTAATTATATGACGATTAGAATTGAGTTCAAAATATTATTTCTTCCCCTTCAACTCTCTCAGTCTGCTTTTTTTCAACGTCTGAACCTACATACGTACCAACTGTGTAACCAGTAAAAATACCAACAACTATAGCAATAACTAAGATTAATGCGATTTTAATCCACTTTTCCAAACATATATTTTATTTCTGAAAATTTAGTTGTCACGAGACACCGAACCGATGGTGTACTTACCCTAACTGACGTTTAAATGCTTTATTGGCGAAGAAGTAAGCGATGACCATGATGCCGACGCACCAAGCAAGCGCGATCCAGATATCGTTGTTAACAGACCCTTCATACAAGAGGGCACGAATCGCATTCACGATTGAAGTCACGGGCTGGTTCTCAGCGAACGCACGAACAATTTTTGGCATAGTTTCGGTAGGAACAAAGGCCGAACTGATAAATGGTAGAAAAATTAGCGGGTACGAGTAGGCTGTCGCCCCTTCCATAGACTTCGCTGTCAATCCGGGAATGACAGCCAACCATGTCAGCGCCAGCGTAAACATCCCGAGTATTCCAGCTACCGCGAGCCAATCCAAAATATTAGCACTGGAACGGAAGCCCATTAAAAGCGCAACAAGGATAACCACTACGATAGTAAGCACATTAGCAACAAGTGAAGTTAATACGTGAGCCCACAATACAGACGAACGCTTGATGGGCATAGTAATGAAACGTGCCATCAGCCCGCTCTTTACATCCGTAAACAACCGCACGGAAGTGTAAGCGACACCGGATGCGATAGCCATCAGCAAGATTCCCGGTAATAAATAATTGACGTAGTTATCTGTTCCTGTCTCTATGGCACCACCAAATACGTAAACAAACAACAGCATCATCATAATTGGTGTAATTGCTACCGTAATAATCGTATCTGGACTGCGCATGATGTTTCGCATTAACCGTCCTAATAATACCCCTGTCTTGCTTTTCATTTACATCTCCTCCTTTTTACCGATAATCGCAAGGAAAATTTCCTCCAACGTCGGCTGCTTCTCGATATACTCCACTTTTGCTGGTGGGAACATCTCTTTCAGTTCAGTAAGAGTACCAGTCGTAATAATTTTTCCGCCATGCAGGATGGCGATACGGTCCGCCAGTTGTTCGGCTTCCTCCAGGTACTGGGTCGTCAGCA
>NZ_MAOI01000077.1 GCF_001884235.1 Bacillus paramycoides
GGGATTCTTGCTACCAAAGGCGAAGTCCATTTCTGGTATCGCTGACGTGCAAGATTGCGGTGTGCCATCACCACTCCCACAACAGACCATATAGGTTCGTGGGCTACGGTACTGTGACCATACCGTACAGATTGTTGGTTCTCAAATGTTTTTACGTCTTTTGCATGACGACTTAATACATTTTACGGAGTAGAAGAATTTGCTACCCCAACCTCATATGTATTCTGTTTTCAGAGAACAATCGTTTTAAAGTCTTTTGCATGACTATGAATAAAGTATACCATGTTTTGCTACGCAAAAACGATACTTGCATCCCAC
>NZ_MAOI01000078.1 GCF_001884235.1 Bacillus paramycoides
ATCTATAAACGATAATAAAATACTACGTGAAAAGACCACGTTTTATATAAAAATATACCTTAAGTTGATGGATGTGTGGTGTGACCCCTTTAAGGAAATAAAGTCTTAGACTGACCGGGAGGCATTAAGCTAACGGACAGGTATGTGCGATCTAGAAAGGAAGCGTTCCTTTTGTCAAAATGATAGCAAGCATCTAATTATTACGCTCTTCTCCGCAGAAAGTGAGGTTCTGACCATGACGAGACGTTCAGAAGCTGAACATTGGAACGAGGTGTTTGCCGATGTGAATCTCGGCAAGCCGCAAGTAGATTTTTGGCTGGAAAAATACGAGCCGATGCTAG